>CAZGUX010000258.1:0-43546 GCA_964529305.1 uncultured Solibacteraceae bacterium
TCGTTCCCTGCCGGAGCCACCGCCCGGATCGTCGTCGATCCTCTCGATCCGATGTACTACTTCGCCGGCGGAATCACCACGCCCAACAGGAGCAAAAAGCCAGACGCCGGCGGTGAAGAAGGCGGTGGCAGCGGCAGCGGCAATACGGACAACGCCGGAGAGCCGCCCGACGACGGCATCGTCACCGGCTCCGGCAACTCGCGCCAGGGCCTGTTCCCGTTCCGCCCCCTGGTCACTACGGGCATCGAAGACAAAGCCCGCGAGTTTCGCGGGCACCGGATCACCACCGGCACGTTTCCGTTGTTCGGTCTTCCGGTGATTGTGCGTGGGCACCTGATTACGAATCTCGACCCGCTGGCCACAGGCGAGCTGGCCGTCGATCCGCTCGGTATCGGATTCGGGCCCGCCGCCCAGGCTGGCGCAAACGGACGTTTTGCCCTCTCGCTCGACTTCCTGAAGGCGAGCAATCTCGGCAACATCATGAATCTGACGATTCCGCTCGGCAAGGCCACGGCCGCGGTTGAAATTGTGAACGGCCGGCAACTGGCTTACCTGAGCGGCATCGTCGATCCGGCAACCGACCTTGGGCTTGGGCTGCTACTGTCGCACGAGGCCGGGTTGCAGGCGGCGGCGCTGGTGAGTGCCGACTTCGCGGAGAGCCGCCTTTACCTCGACGGCCTGTACAAACTCGGAGCCAGCGAGTTCGGCAAGGCGCTTGGCATCGACGCGGGCGACCTCGTGCGAATCGAGGGCAGGTTGCGCGCGGACCGCGCTGGACTCTCCGTCACGGGTCTTTCCGAGGCGGGCGTCAACATGGGTCCTCTTGTCTCTCAGGGCAAGGTCACCGTGGAGTTGGAGATTCCAGCCGATCGGCCCGAAGATCGCTATCTGCAGATGGCCGGGCTGCTCCGGTTCGCCGGCCTCGGCGCCGAAGGCCTGGGCCGCCTTACCCATCACGGCGTTGCCGTCACGGGTATCGTGACCGCTCCAAAGTTCGAGATGACGATGAACGGCGGAGTGCTTGTGCAACCTCATGCGCCTCCGGTGGTTCAGGGCGAAATGTCGGTGCCCTCGGCCTTGAATCCCGACTTTCACGGCGAGATCCGCCAACTGGCCCGCGAAGTGCAACAGGACCTCGACCGCAAGCTCACCGAGCTGCAAAACGCCACCAGGGACTATGAGTTTGAACTCAGCCTGCGCGGAATGCGCACGATCGTTCCCCCGGCCACCGACACGATCATTCGCGAGATCGACCGTCAGATTACGGTCAACGTCAACGCCCGCTGGCCGCGCATCAACACTCTGTTCGGCGCCGTCGAGGCGCCCGGAAAAAGCGAGGCGCTCCGTTTCGCCAATGCACAGGCTGAGCCGTATCGCCAGCGCCTTCGCCGTCTCAAGGCGCAGATGCAGGCCAGTGACAGCGCAACCGTCCGCGCCGCGCTTGACGCCGCGATTCGCGCCCTGCTCGACAATCCGCGAATCCAGGTTACCTACCGCGTGCCGGTCGTCGGCGTGACGATTGTCCTCGCCGACTACACCCTTGTCGACGCGGCTCTCCGCTCGCGCCTGAACGCCGCGCTGGCCGGCGTGCGGGCGCTGCCGGAAGCGAGCAGCGTGAAGATCCGTGCCGAGCAGGTCTGGAACCAGGTCCCAAAACGCGAGTTGCTGCGGCAGACCGCCGACGCCATCGAGAGCCAGATCGCCGCCGCGATCCCCCGCATCGAGAGCATCGGTTTCCGCTTTCCCTACGGAGCGCTCGAATGGATTTACCAGGTCGTCGTGACACAACAGGGCAAGCGGTCCACCGTGCCGGTGCGGCTGGCCCCCGAAAGTATCGGCTCGATCGGATCGGCTATTGGTCGGGCGTTGGCGCAGACTCTGTAGCCGGCGGGGCGCCGTGAAGCCTCATGTACGCTTCGGCCTTGCCGGGCTGATTCGACGCCCGGTATAGCGCGATCACGCGATGGTAGGTTTCCCGCGCGATCCGTGAGTCCTCGCCCTGCTCCTTTCGCAGCACGGGGTGACTCGCCAGCAGCAACGACTCGGCTTCCTCGTAGCGCCCGAGCACGGTGAGACAACCCCCGAGCACGGAGGCGATCTCGGCGGTCTCCCAATGCCCGGCCGGCAGGGCTTTCCTGCGGAAGGCGAGCGCGTCGCGCAGGAGCGGCTCGGCATCAGCGGCCCGGTCGAAATGAAGATGAACTTGCGCCAGACCGAGCAGGGGCACGGCCAGTGCGGGATGGTCCGCGCGAAGCCGCCTGCGGCGGATCTCCAGCGACTCGCGGTGCAGCGGCTCGGCGGCGGCGAAGTCTCCTTTCTCGCGATAGATCAGACCCAGACCATCCAGTGCCACCGCCACCAGCGGATGATCCTTGCCCTGCGTCTTGCGCCTCACCTCAGCCGCCTGCCGCATCACCGGTTCGGCGGCGCCGAAGTCACGCCTGGCGATCAGAACGCGCCCGAGGTTGTTGAGACTATCCGCCGTCTGGCTGTGGTTCTCTCCCACCAGCTTTCGGTTCAACGCAAGCGCTTCGCGAAACAGCATCTCGGCTTCGTCGAGATCTCGTTTTTGAAAGAGCACCGTGGCCAGATTGTTGATGGCGTTAGCCACCACGGAATGCTCCTTGCCGAAGTCCGCGCGGTACACGCCGAGCGCCTGCCGGAATAGCGCCTCGGCCTCCGCGTAGCGGCCGGTCTGAAACAGCACCGTCGCCAGGTTGTTGGCGCGGCTGCCCGTGATGGGATGGTCCGGCCCCAGCGCCTTCGTCTGGATCTGGTAGGCCTTGCGGAACATCTGCTCGGCGCGGGCGAACTCGCCGCGAGACCTCAGCAGCGCGCCCAGCGCGTTGTACGATTCGCCTGTGCTCGAATGGGCCCCGCCGTAGAGCTTCTGCCGGATCGCGAGCGCCTCCCGCGCGGAACTCTCCGCGGCCGGATACTCACCCTTGAGCTGCAGAATCACGCTCAGCGTCTCGAGTCCTTCGGCGAGCTCCCCCCGGTGTCCTCCCGATGCCCGCCAGATCCGGACCGCCTCGCTGGCGGACGACCCCGCCTCAACGTGCTCGGATCGGCGCAGCAGAACAAGGGCCAGACTAAGGAGACTCGCGGCGGTCTCCGGATGCTCGCCGCCCAGCCGCGCGCGGCGCGTCGCCAGAGCGCCGCGAATCATCGGTTCTCCCTTGGCGGTGTCGCCGAGGTTCCCATACACCCGGCCGATGATGTCCTGAAGCGATGCGCGAACCAGCGGCTGCCCGCGTAGTTCGGTCTCCAGCCGCCGGGCGCCGCGATCCACCAGGTCGCGAATCGACGCTGGGCGCGTGGTGCGGCCAAAAGGATCGGTCCCCTGAAACACTTCCGCCAGGAACGTGGACACGTGACGCGCGGTCTCCGCCTCCTCACGCGCGCGCGCGGCTTCGCGCGAAGCCATTTGCTCGGCGGCGAACGCGCGCTCCCGCTGTTGTTGGGCCTGTTCCCGCTCCCGCTGCTCGGCCCGTCTTGCGCGTTCCTCCTGGGCGCGTGCCGCCACCGCGCGGTCGCGTTCCGACTCCGCCCGCCTGGCTTCCATCGCGACGGCGAACACGGCTGCCACCAGCAATGCCGGAAACGCCAGCGACGCGGCCACCCCGGCGCGGTTCCGCCGCGCGAACTTCGCCGCCCGGTACGGCCAGCGGTCCTGCCGCGCTCGCACCGGATAGCCCTCCAGGTATCGTTGCAGGTCCTCGGAGAACTGCTGCACCGAGGCGTACCGCCGCGCCGGCTCTTTCCGCAAAGCCTTCAGCAGGATGCTCTCGAGATCGCCGCGAAGCCGCGGCTCGAACGAAGAGGGCGGCACAGGCTCCTCGACACAGATCGCCTGCTGGAGCGCGAACGAATCGGTCGTCACGGCCGAATAGGGCCGATTCCCGGTGAGCAGTTCGTAGAGCAACACTCCGAGCGCGTAGACGTCGGTCGCGGTCGTCACCGGTTCGCCTCGCACTTGCTCCGGGCTCGCGTAGTCTGGCGTCATCACCCGGCTGTGCGTTTGCGTATGGGACGGGTCCGCCGCCGGGTCGAGAAGCTTCGCAATCCCGAAGTCGAGCAGTTTCGGCTCGCCCGCGGGAGTCACCAAGATGTTGCCGGGTTTCACGTCGCGATGCACCACCAGGCGCTGATGCGCGTAGTCGACCGCCGAGCAGACTTTCTGGAAAAGCCGGATGCGGTCCTCGATCACCAGGCCGCGGCGCCCGCAATATTCGGTGATCGGCTCACCGTCGATGTGCTCGATCACAACGTACGGCGTGCCGTTGGCCAGTTCGCCGCCGTCGAGAAGCCGTGCGATGTTCGGATGATCGAGTCCGGCCAGGATTTGCCGCTCCGCGCGGAACCGCGACAACGTCTCCGCGGTCAGCGAGCCGGCTCGCACCACCTTCACCGCTACCGTCTGATGGAACTGCGCGTCGTCGCGTTCGGCGAGGAACACCGTTCCCATGCCGCCGCGTCCCAGCAGGCGCACCAGGCGGTACGGTCCGATAGGCTCGCCCGGCTGGGGCTCGTTCAACCGCGCAGCGGATTCCGCGGCCGAGCGGACCGCTTCGCCGATGCTCGTTCCGGTGACGGTGTCGTGCTCGATCAGGGATTCGGCCTGCCGCCGCAACGCTTCGTCGTCCGGGCAGGCTTCGTGTAGCCACTGGAAGCGCCGGCCGGCAGGTACCTCGAGTGCGCCTTCGAAGAGTTGCTGGAGCCGCTGCCATCGTCCCGCGTCCACGAATCGGGCCTCCGCGCTGGTTTGTTTATTCTAACAACCTGCGGCGATGATAAAGGTACTCGAATGACTCCCGAGCAGCACCAGCTCACACGGTTATTGGCCGCAGCCGGCAAAGGAGACCGCGAAGCCGGCAACCGGCTTGCGCCCCTGGTGTACGAGGAATTGCGACGGCTGGCGAACCGGCAGTTGCGTGGCAACCGGCGCGGGAACACGCTGGGCGCCACCGCGCTCATCCACGAGGCCTACCTCAAGCTCGTGGGAGCCCAGGTGGAATGGCAGGACCGGGTGCACTTCTACGCTACCGCCGCGCGGGCCATGCGAATGGTCCTTGTCGATTCCCTGCGCGCGGCGGGCCGGCTGAAGCGGGGAGGGGAGCGAGTCAGCGTCACCCTCGAGGAAGGCATGGCCCTCGACGCCCCGAGCGACACGCTGCTGGCGCTCGAGGAGGCGATGCAAAAGCTGGAAGCGCAGGATGCACGCAAAGCGCGGCTGATTGAGTTGCACTACTTCGGCGGACTCTCTTACCACGAGATCGCCGCCGCGGAGAAGATTTCCGAGGCCACGGTACACCGCGAACTACGGATGGCAAAGGCGTGGCTCCGCCAGGCGCTCCAAGCCCGGTGCGAGCCCCCCGCGCGGTAGTCCAGGCCCGTCGGAGTTGGGGTCCAACCAGCACCTCCAATCATGATGCTGAACGGTCCGTTCACGTGCTGTAGAGGCTGCACCCATGCGGTTTGCGCGGGTGTCCCGCAAGTTGTTATGCTCAGGAGGTAGGGCCACCCTAGCTCAGTTGGTAGAGCGGCTGATTCGTAATCAGCAGGTCGCCGGTTTGATCCCGGCGGCTGGCTCCAGATTAAAATCAAAGGCTTACAGGCCCGCCAATGGCGGGCTTTGGTGTTTTTGTCAGCAACAGTTTGCGAGTACGCGATGACCGGACCAGAACGGGAAAAGGAGCTACTGCGAGCGTTTGCCGTGGCATCTAAGCGCGACCGGTACGTCGAGTTGCTGGCAACGCACAAGGGCGCGAAAAAGTGCGTCTCGGCCTTGACCACTTCAGCGATTTAGCCGCTGGTCAGCGCGCGCCGGCAATCACGGGCACGCAGAACGTTTGGTGCCACACAGAATCAATTGGGGGCTTCCTTATGTGGATCAACGTGGTCGCCACAAAGAGAAGGGTCGTGCTCTCTCGCCCCGTACGCCTACGCTCTTCTCGCCGCAGTTCCGAGTAGCAGCCGCACGGAGCAAACCGTTTCCATGGTGAAATACTAGGGAGATGACCGTCACCTTGGAAATCCCGGAGGAACTGGCCCGCAGGCTGGGGCCGGAGGCGGCACGCATGTCCCGCGAGGCGCTCGGCCTCGAGGCTTTGCGGCAAGGCCTCTGGACGGAAGCCGAACTAGGGCGCTTTCTGGGGCTTTCGCGAGTCGGGCTCGATCAGTTTCTGAAGGATCACGGCGTCGAACTCGCCTACACTTGGGACGACCTCGAGCGTGAGCGCAAACTGCATCGCGAGCTTGCCGGTTCGTAAATGCTGGTGGTCGCCGACACCAGTCCGCTCAACTATCTGGTTTGGATCGGACTCGCGGAGATCCTACCCACGCTCTATGGCCAAGTAGTCATTCCGCCGGAAGTTCGCGCCGAACTCCTGGCAGCGGACGCTCCGCCCATCGTAAGGGCCTGGGCAAATGACCTTCCATCGTGGATCGAGATCCGCGCCGCGGATGCGATGCTGACGCACGATCCAGGGCTGGACTCATTGGACTCAGGGGAACGTGCGGCGATACTCCTGGCGATGGAACTCGAGCCCGCAGCATTGTTGATTGATGAGCGCGCAGGCTCGGCAATCGCTCACCGAATTGGATTGCCGGTGACTGGGACGCTCGGCGTCCTCGATGAAGCTGCGCGGCGCAAACTCATTTCGCTCCCTGATGCGATCGCACGCCTAAAAAGGACTTCGTTTCGCTATCCGAAGGCGCTTGTTGAGAGGCTGCTCGAAGAAGACGCCTCGCGCTCATGAAGCCTTCCGCGCCGAAAAAACAGGGGACGTCCGACGCGTTTCTTTTCCCGCCGTGGTTTTCACTCCGCTCCCGGGCTCCTTGCTTCTGGCGACAAGTTGCTGTGGCCATCCGATGCGTTATTATTGCGTACACAACCGAGGTGCCGCCATGCAGACTACCAAGGTCGGAATCCGGGAGTTTCGCGAGAACCTGTCCAGCTATCTGGAGTCGAAGACACCGGTCGCGATTACACGTCATGGCGCAACGATTGGCATCTATGTCCCGACGAAGCCCAAGCCCAGCCAGGCTGACCTCGAAGCCCTTCGCGTCGCCGGTGAAAAGATGCAGGAGTTGATTGCAGCGGCTGGCACGAGCGAAGACGAGATCATCGCGGATTTCAAGCAGCAGCGACGCAAACACCGTGCTTCGCGGACGCGGGCATGAGGGTCTACCTGGACGCGTGTTGCCTCAGTCGCCTTACGGATGATCAGTCGCGAGCCAGAATCCGGGACGAAGCCGAAGCGGTGGAGCAGGTTCTCGCCGGAGTCCGTCGCGGAGGCGTCGAACTTGTCTCCAGTGAAGCGCTGGAGGATGAAGTACGTGGCAACCCTTCCATGGAGCGGCGCGTGGAGGCACAAACGACTTTGGCCCTGGCAGTGACGAGCATCGGTATTGACGAGGCCATCGCCCTTCGTGCGCAGAATCTGGTCGGGTTGGGATATGGTCCCTTCGATGCGCTTCACCTTGCGGCGGCTGAATCGGCCGAGGCGGACGTTCTGTTGACTACCGATGACCGACTGCTCAAGCGGACCGCCCGGAAACTGGGCAACCCTCGAATTCCCGTGCGGAATCCGCTATCTTGGATCAAGGAGCAAGGACGATGATCGCCATCGATCAATTGACGGACGAGGAGTTCGAACGCCACGCCCTTGATCTCCTGCAACGCGAATTGGGTCCCGATGGCCTCGCCCGGTTCTTGCGCCTGAATCGCTCCGGAACTAGCGACTACACTCGGGATCGCGAGCAATGGCAAAAGAATCTGACGCTCGATCAGATTCTCGAATCCATCCGCAGACATCGCCGCACTCGATAGGCCTCGGCTCATCCCCTGCGCTTGATTCTGTGACTCACTTCCCTTTGGCTTCACACCAAGGCAAAGAACTCGTTTCGCGCTGGCACGAACGAAAGCGCCGCGTGGTGAAGGGTCTGTACCGGCGTGTCCGCCGCCACCTGTGTCGGCGCCAGAACGGCGAACTCCGCGTGCTCGGGCTCGTTGTGCAGCAGGTACGCCACGCGAAGCCGGGCGATGCGCGGTGACGCGGTCGACGAAAAGTCGGGGACCAGCAACGGCCCGGCATCCACCTGGATCCGTCGCGTGGACGGCTGGAAGTTGACATAGTTCAGCGGATAGTCGAGCACCGCCTGCTGGCCCGTCTCGTTGTCCTCGAGCGTCGTCCTTCCTACCAGCAGAGTTGAGTTCGAGATCTCCCGAGCGACCTCCTCCTGGCTTTCCAGTTTGCGGCCTTCGACCACAGGCAGATCGATCCGCACATTGGAATAGCTGACGTACCGGCCCCTGAAGGTTCGTGTCTTTTCGCCGATCTTGCCCAGCTGAACGACATCTTGTTCATGGTTGGCAAATCGCTTGTCCAGGCGGAACTCCTCGTCCGACAACATGACCCAGACGTGCGAGGTGGGCTCGTGCGCCATCCGCTCGACGTACATCTCCTCGCCGATGCATTCCTTTCCGAGGACGTACCGGCTCGTCTCGCCGGTGGCGCGGTTGTGAAGTTGGCAGGCGCAAAGAATCTGGGAGCGGCAGGTGTTGACGTCCGTACCATCAAGGGCCGCGGTGGTAAACGCAAATGCGTGATTGAAGTCGTAAACTTTCATTGTCATCAATGACCGGGAATCTACCAGGCCCGAACCAGAGCGTTGACGCGGAAGGAACTCGCAACGTCGCCGCCCAGGCTGCCCTTCAGGTCTACTCTATCCCAGCCGGAAGCCGGACAACCGGCGAGCCGATGTTCCGGCGCAAAATCCGCTTCTGACGGCGTCTCAAGCCCCAAGGACGCCCGCCGCCGGCCTGAGATACGATCATGGACGATGAAACGCACCTCCCTTCCCCTCCTGATCGGACTTGCCCTATTCGGGACGCCCGTCGCGTTCAGCCAGGTTGCGGCCTTTCGTGATCTGTTCAACGGCAGGGACCTGACGGGGTGGGTCAACGTAAACACCGCGCCCGGCACGTGGCGCGTCCGAGAGGGCACCCTCATTTGCTCGGGACGGCCCATCGGTGTGATGCGGAGCGAAAGGCAATACGAGAACTTCATCCTGCACGTCGAGTGGATGCATACCGAACCGGGCGGTAACTCGGGGATCTTCGCCTGGAGCAATGCCCGCCCCAACCCGGGCAACCGGCTGCCCGATGGCGTGGAAATCCAGATGCTCGATCTGGACTGGCCTCGCTTGAACACGCGCAACGGCGTGGTTCCTCCCATCGCCTACGTCCACGGCGAGTTGTTTGGCGTGGGCGGCGTCAGGACCGTTCCGGACAACCCCAGGGGAGATCGCAGCCGCTCGCTCGAAAACCGCTGCAAAGGGCGCGGCGAGTGGAATACCTACGACGTGGTGGCGGTGAATGGCGTCATCAAGCTCTCCGTCAACGGCAAATTCGTCAACGGCATCAGCAACTCGACGCAGAGAAAAGGCTATCTCTGCCTTGAATCGGAAGGTGCGGAGATTCATTTCCGGAACCTCCGGATCCTGGAACTGCCGCCCGGCCTGACGGCGGACGAACAGGTGGCCCCGCCGGTGAACTAGTCGCTTCCGTCCTTCAACTCGCCACTGCTCAACTTGTGCGAGACCTTTTCCAGTTCACGCCGGAAAAGCGGGTTTTCCGGGAACTCGCGCGACAGGTCGACGAGGAGTTCCTTCGATCGGGTCGGCTTTTTCTCGCGGAGATAGGCGATGGCCAGAAGTATCTTGGCGAACGGTTTCAGGTGCCGTCCGTGCCGTGCCGTCAACGACAACTTGTCGATGCCCGCCGCCTTGTCCGGCTTCACGTTGTCGATCCGGACGAACCACCGCACGAAAAAAGGCATGCTGCCGATCAGGTACTCGGTGATCCCCGTGCTCAGATACGCGTCGTAATAATGAGGATCCGCCTTCAGCAGGCGGGCCGCGTAGGCGGCCGCCGAACGCACCAGCGAAAGGCTGGCAATCTGCCGCCGTTCGACCAGAGCCGTGTAGTCGGTCATCACGCCGTCGGCAATGCACATGCTGAACAATGCGTTGGTATCGTTCGCGTTCTTTTTCAGGTCGGCGTCGGCGCGCACGCGAGCCTCCCCCACCGCCTGTTGCAGCTTCTCCCGAACCGCCGGATCGGGCTTCAGCTTCTTCTTGTCCGCGATCCGTTCATCGTTGGAAAAGAACTCGCTCTCGAGGATACCCAACCGGTCCAGCTCATAGAACAGGTACGCGGACGCGCGTGTCGAATAGCCTACCGGATCGTTCGGCTGACTCGCGATGTGGCGGTCGAGCGCGGCGTGGGCGCCGGTGAAATCAAAATTGTACAAGCGCGAGAACGCCCGGTCGAGTTCCGGTGTAGCCTTTGCTTCGCCATGCAGGGAGGTCACCACCACAAATAGCCCGATCGCCGCGACACCGCGCATTGTACCAGTCTAACCGTTGTTTGCGCCTGACTCGCGGGCCGGGATTCGGCGGCAGGCGTTGAGAAACGCTTGCAATCTCGATAGGAAACGGGTTCTGGCGGGCGGCTTGGGAGGGTATACTGGCGGCGTCTGAAGGCGCGCCCCCTGGAAAGTGGCTAGAGATGGCCGAAGAGTTACATTTTGTGGATCCGGAGACCTGTAAGGGCGACGGCGTTTGTGTTGACATTTGCCCGGAAGACGTCCTGGAGATCGTTGACGGCAAGGCCGCTACGGTCAAACTCCGGGCGAGCCACTGCATCCTGTGCGGGCAGTGCGTCGCGGTCTGCCCGAACGAAGCGCTCCGGATACCGAAGTTGCCAGCGGAAGATTTCGAGGATCTGGCCAGGCTGCCGTTTGGCTACCCTGAGTTTCTCGATTTCCTCAGGCTGCGCCGCGGTGTGCGCGTGTTCAAGGATCAGCCGGTGGAACGGGATCTGATTGAAAAGATCCTGGCAGCGGCCGCCACGGCGCCGATGGGGCTGCCGCCCCACTCGACCGAGGTCGTCGTGATCGATCGGCGGAAGGAACTGGACTTCCTGCTGAAGGAAGTCGTCAAGGACTACGCATCTCTGGTGCGGAGCTTTTCCAATCCGCTGGGCCGCGCCATGATTCGGCTTGCCACTGGGGCCGAAGTGTACCTTCTTCTCAAGAACTACATCGTGGATGTGGCGCGATACGCCAACGAGGAGTATTCCCGGGACGGCACGGACCGGTATTTGCACAAGGCGCCCGTGCTGATGCTGTTCCACGGCAATCGCCGGGCGTTATCCCACGAGGAAAACGCCCACGTGGTGTGCCATCACGCCATGTTGGCCGCGGTTTTGCTGGGTTTGGGTAGCACGATCATCGGCTTGATCCCACCGATCGTGGAGCGGTCCAACGTCTTGAGGAAGCGGTACGGCATCCCGAAGGAGAACCAGGTCATCACGTCACTGATCCTCGGGCATCCGAAATACAAGTACCGGAAGAGCGTCCGGCGCGATCTCGCGAGCGTGCGAATCGCGTGAACCAACCCCCGAGGCCAGCCGTGGGGTTGCGTCTTCTTCGGTGCCGCGACCACCTTCAGAGCCGCGACCGGAAGGGAGCGGGCAGTCGCGGGTTCTCAGGGAGGGCGTTGCCATGCTCTTCCACGGGAGCGGTCGCTGGCTGCTCCGAATTTCCGCACACGTTCTAAAGCCAGGGGTGACCCAAATTCAATAAGGCCGGCCCGAGCATATCAGCAAGCTGGAATCGCAAGAGGAAGGGACTGCGTAAAACGCGGCGCGATGCCGTTCCACAACCTCAGGTTAGCCGTTGCTCACTCCCATCCGATTACAATAAAGGAAGGAGAAGCTGGACGCTTCCAGGTCCTATGATGTTGACCCCGGTGGTTACGGTCAGACCTCTTACAAGCATGTCGGTCATGTGCGAGGCGAGCGGCTGCGAGTATCCCGCCGTTCAACTCGTCACGGTCGCGTCGCCCGGAGCCCGCGCCGAGCAGCACGCCTATTGTCAGGAGCACTCATTGTTGACGCAGGCCCTGCCTCCGGCTTCCGAACGTGCGCCTCGCGTCCATCGTGCAACTGCTTGATCGGTCGTTATTCGCGTCCCGTTTCGGGGAGCCGTGTTTCAATTGGATCGGAGGCGCGAACCGGAGATGCTGTCGGCGGAAGAGAACGTCGGGGTGTTGATCGAGGCGTGGAAGCAGTTGGTGGGACCCTTCCCTACGGCCAGAATTGAGCATGCCGGAGGGGTCGCGACGATGTTCGCCCACATCCCCCTGCCGTTCATGAATCTGTCGGTGCTGGACGGACCCGTGGCCGACCCCGGCGAGTTGAGAAACAGGCTCGCGGTCGTCAAGGAACGGGCAATGGCCTGCGAGTTTGGTTCCCTGCTTGCGCTTTGCGACAAGTGGGCGCCTGCGGACTGGCTCCGCGTGCTCGGAGACGAGGGCTTCTCCCTGGCTTTGAACATGACGGGCATGGCCACGGACCGCCTCCTGCCTCGGCGGCGCGCTTCACCCGGGGTCGAGTTTCGCCGGGTGACGGACGAAGCCGGCGCCCGAGACATCGCCATGGTCAACGCCCAGGCGTACCAGATGCCGGCCGAGCTTTTCGAGTGTATCTGCAACTTGCACCTTTGGCCGGAAGGCCGCTTCGGGTATGTCGGTTATGCGGAAGGACGCGCGGTGACGGCGGCCGCGGCGTTTCCTGTGGCGGGCACGGTGTATGTCGCCTATGTGGCGACGCTGCCGGAAGCGCAAGGGAAGGGCTACGCCGAGGCGGCGATGCGGCTGGCCATGGAGCGGTGCCAGAAAGCCACAGGACTGACCAGGATGACCCTGCATGCGTCCGACATGGGGATGCCCTTGTATCAGGCAATGGGATTTGAGCCCGGAGGCAGGGTTGTGCTGCTGGCGGCCAGCGATGGGTCGGCCGGGCACTAGCCCGCGACCCAATCCGTCGCCGGGAAAGGTACCAATGGTTTCAGAACGGAATGCGGACGTGATCGTCGTTGGCGGTGGCGTCGTCGGACTGAGTGCGGCCCTGCAACTCAGGCGACTGGGAGTCCAGCGCGTCCTCGTTCTCGAGAGACACCATGTGGGCGCCGGCCAGTCCGGACGCGCGGCGGGAGTCGTGCGCGCCCTGGTGGCGCATCCAGCCGTCAGTTCGATTCTCGAGGAGTCGCTTCGGTTCTTCCGTACGTTTACAGAACAATACGGACCTTCGATCGAGGTTCATTCAGCGGGCTATCTGCTCATTGGAGACGCCTCGCAAGCCGGCCGGATCCAACAGTCGATCGCGACGTCCTCGGCCGCGGGTTGCCGGGCCGGCCTCATTTCGCGGAGCGAAGCCGCCGAGTTGCAGCCCGGACTGGGGCTGGACGGCGAATGCGTCTGTGCGTTCGAGCCGAATGCCATCTGGACCGATCCCATGCCCGCTGTCCAGGCGATGGCCGCGGCCGCAAGGGCGCTCGGCGTCCGCATTGTCGAAGGATGCGAGATCCACGGTGTACTTCAAGACTCGGGGGCGGTTCGCGGAGTCGGCTCCGCCGCCGGCCCTTTCTCCTCCCCGCAGGTCCTTATCGCCACCTCGGTCTGGGGCGCGGCGCAGCTTTTGAGACTCGGGGTGACGCTTCCGGTCTATCCTCACCGGGTGGAAATGGCGTTCTTCCAGCCCGCGTCCGGCGAATCCCACAGGCTTCTGCGCATTGTCTCGGACAGCCGAAGCCAGTTGTATCTGCGGCCCGAGGGCGCCCGACAGATGTTTGTCGGATGGCGCGAGGGCGATCGCATTCGCGGAGTCGAGGATCTCCAGACCGTCGACCCTGACAACTACCGGCAGACCGCCCAGTTTGCCTCTCTGTCCGAGATGCATCGCCGTCTGGCGATCACCTTGCCGTTCATGGACCGCGGGTTTGTCCACCGGACTTACGCCTGTGTCTACGATTACACCCCGGACGGGATGCCGATCCTCGATCGGGCGGAGAACCTGAGTGGCTTGCATTTCGCCCTGGGCTTTAGCGGTGGAGGGTTTTCGCTCTCGCCGTGGGTTGGCCGGGTGATGGCCGAGGCTGTCGTCAACGGCACGGTACCCTCGGAGATGGCCCTCTTCGGCCTTCGTCGATTGCTGGAGAACCGCCCAATCGAGTGGAGCAACGCGGGAGCTGTCACGACGAGAACTTCATAAGGCGGCCAGCCTTCCGTCGGTTAGAGGACTGTCGGGGAACGCACTACGGAACCCGCGCGCTTAACGCGCGCGGTTCGATTCCAGGCTCAGCCTAATCCGGCCGCGCGCGTCAGCGCGCGGGTTGCAGGGCGGCGATGTCTCGTCGCCTGGTAACACGTAGCCTCGGATGGCACTCGAACAGGTATTCCCTGATAGCCTTTAGCATCCTCGCGGCTTTCCTCTTGACATCCCAGAGGAGGGTGTGCCATCCTCCTCTATACATCCCACAGGAGAAACGGCGTGCCCCCCGACAGGACCGAAATCATGCAAGGAACCCTCGATCTGATGGTCTTGCAGACCCTCCAGGCCATGGGGCCGCTGCACGGCTATGGCATCGCCAAGCGGATCGAGCAGATCAGCGACCAGGCCGTGCTGGTCAATCAAGGCACGATTTACCTCTGCCTGGTAAGGCTGGTCCAGCAAGGATGGGTGAAGCCGGAATGGGGAACCTCCGAGAACGGACGGCGCGCCCGTTACTATTCGATCTCCGCCGCCGGCCGCAAACAGTTGAGGGCCGAGACCGAGAACTGGCAGCGTGTCTCCGGCGCCATCGGCAAACTGTTGTCGCTCACGGCGAAAGGGTAACGAGTCATGCCGGCCCGCCTGTTCGAACGCCTCCGCGCCGCTCTGAACCCGCTGCGTCACGATGGCGACTTTGCGCAGGAACTGGAAACGCACTCTTCTCTCCTGGAGCACGAGTACACGCGGCAGGGAAAGTCTCCCCAGGAGGCGCGGCGTCTCGCACGGTTGGCATTGGGCACTCCGGCGTCGCTGCGCGACCAGCATTCGGAAGTGCGTGGCCTGCCGTGGGTTGAGAACCTGTGGCGCGATGGCCGCTTCGCCCTCCGGTCGTTCCGGCGTGACGCCGGCTTTGCGCTGTTCACGATCGTGATCGGCGCATTGGGAATCGGTGTCAGCACGGCAATCTTCAGCATCGTGAACACGATGTTGTTGCGACCGTTACCGGTGCGTGAACCGGCTTCTCTGGTGTGGATTGCGAAATACAATCACGGCCAGGCGGGCGACCGGTCGTTGGAGACGATTCCCGTGAAGCCGTTTCTCGAGTTCCGTGAAAAGAACCGATCGTTCGCCGACATCGCGGCGTTTTTCGCTTTCTACGAGCCTGACAACCGGAAAATGACAGGCGGCGGCGAGGCGGAACGGTTGACCGGAGTTCCGGTTTCGGACAACTTCTTCCGGGTGCTGGGCGTCTCCCCCCTGCTGGGACGCGAGTTGACGGCGGCCGAGTGCCAGGCCAACCTGCCGGCAGTTGTGCTCAACGAGGGATTCTGGCGGCGCCGGTTCCACTCCGACCCGAACATCGTTGGCCGGACGTTGACGCTCGACAACCGCCCGCTCACCGTCGTGGGCGTAATGCCTTTCGACTTCGGGTCGATGTTCGCGCCGGGCGTCCGCGTGGATATTTTCACCCCGCTGCCGCTGACCAACGACGTCAACCGCATGGGCAATACGCTCTCGATGATCGGACGGTTGCGGCCCGGCGTCACCCTGCGCGAAGCGCTCGCGGAAGCCGATGTGCTGACCCCTCCGATCGGGGCCAACAACAACCGCGCCGAGCTCCGTTTCACCATGCGGATGCTCGACGATCGGGTTCGCGGGGAAGTCCGGCCCGCGTTGCTGCTGCTGGCAGGCGCGGCCTTCGTGGTCATGCTCGTCCTGTGCGCCAACGTGTCGCACATGCAGTTGGCCCGGTCCGCCGCCCGGTCGAAAGAGGTCTCCATCCGGGTAGCGTTGGGGGCCGGGCGCGGCCGGGTGATCCAGCAACTCCTGACGGAGAGCCTGATTCTGTTCGGCGCCTCGGCTGCCTTGGGGATGCTGTGCGCGATTTCGATCACGCGCATGCTCAGCCGATCCCAGTCGGTGCACTGGCCGTTCAAGGAAGCCGTTGGCCTGGATGCGGCGGGCTTTGCGTTCACGGTGGTCGTGGCAATGGTGACGGGCGTCATTTGTGGGTTGGCCCCCGCGCTCCAACTGCCGGTGAACCTTGACGACAGCTTGAAGGAGTCTGCCCGCAGCACGAGCGGAAACCGAAGACAGCGCTGGCTTCGCTCCGCATTCGTCGTCACCGAGATCGCCTTTTCCTGTGCGCTGCTGTTTGGCTCAGGCCTGCTGTTAGAAAGCCTTCGGAAGGTGATGGACGTCCATCTAGGCTTTCAGCCCCAGCACGCCGCGTCCCTGCGCATCGACCCCGCCGTTCCCTCCGGGCCCGCGAGAAGCGCCTATTTCGACGACCTGCTCGGTCGGGTGCGAGGGCTGCCGGGTATCGGCGCGGCCGGAATGACCGACGTGATCCCACTCGGCGGCAATCGCAGTTGGAATGTTGGCGCGAAAGAGACGTCCTACTCGATCGCTCATCCGCCGCCAGACGCCTTCGTGCGAATCGTGAGCGATGGCTACCTCGCGGCGATGGGCATTCCGCTGCGCGCCGGTCGTGATCTGGAGCCTCGCGACCGCGAGGGCTCCACCCCGGTGGTCTTGTTGAATGAAACCCTGGCGCGCACACTCTGGCCCGGCCAGAATGCGGTCGGCAAGACGGTCAAAGGAGCTGGCCCGACTGCCCGGCTCGTTGTGGGCGTGGTGGCCGACGTCCGGCATCTCGCGCTCGAGCAGGGGAGCGGCAATGAGTTCTACGTGCCGATGCGGCAAAGCGGCGACTACGCTTCGGTTTACCTCGTGTTCCGTTCGGCGATCCCGCCCGCCTCGGCCGTGGCGGCCGTTCGGGAAGCCGTGCGTCCGCTCGAGCCCACCATCCCTACCAACGCGCATCGCATCTTCACGGAAGTGGTCGATGGAACCATCGCCTCGCGGCGCATGACCACCGCCGTTCTGTCGGGCTTCGCCGGCTTCACTGTTCTGCTGGCCGCGCTCGGCATCTTCGGTCTCGTCTCGTATACGGTGACGCAGCGCCGGCAGGAAATCGGCATTCGCATGGCGCTGGGAGCGACCACTTCGCTCATTCAGGCTGAAATCCTGAAGGAGACACTGCGCCTGACCGGCCTGGGACTCGCTCTGGGCATCGTCTTATCCCTGGCAGGGTCTCGCTCACTGGGGGCCCTGCTCTACGGCGTTGAAAAGAGGGAGCCCCTGACGCTCATTTCCGTATGCGGCCTGGTGGCGATGATCGGGGTCGCCGCCGGGTACGTGCCGTCGCTTCGTGCGTCGCGCACGGAGCCGACTACGGCGCTTCGGGTCAGTTGAGCCAAAGCGGCGGCTTCAGCTCCAGCCGCCCCCCAGCGCCCGGTAAAGCTGGACCACCGAAACCAGTTCCTGCTCGCGCAGTCGCGCCAGCGTCAGTTCGCCGTCGAACAGGCTTCGCTGGGCGTCCAGAACCTGAAGATAACTGTCCAGACCGCCGCGGTAGCGGAGAATCGAGAGGCGCTCGGTTTCGCGCAACGCTTTCACCAGCAGTTCCTGCTGCGCGCGCTGCTCCGCGGTCTTGCGGTAACCGATCAGACCGTCGGACACCTCGCGAAACGCATTCTGCACCGCCTTCTCGTAGCGGATGAGCGCTTCCCGCCGCTGGGCTTCCGTAAACCGCACCGTCGAGCGAATGCGGCCCGCGTTGAACAAGGGAAGCGTGGCGCCGGGTGTGAAGTTCCAGCTTCGCGCCGGACCGGTGAACAGATCGGTCAACGCCCGGCTCTGGCCGCCCAGCAGCCCCGTCAGGCTGATCTGCGGAAAATAAAGGGCACGGGCCGCGCCGATCTGGGCGTTGGCCGCGACCAGCGTGCGCTCGGCCTCGCGAATGTCCGGCCGGCGCTCGAGCAGCGACGACGGCAATCCCGCCGGTACTTCGCGCGGAGCCTTGAGTTCCACCAGCGCCTTTCCGCGCGAAATGTCGCCCGGGCTCTTGCCCAGCAACAGGCTCAGCGCGTTCTCCGTTTGCCCGATGCCGCGCTCGATGCTGGCGATCTGTGCCGTGGCCGTGTAGAGGAACTGCTCGGCTTGACGCACGTCGAGACCCGTGGCCACCCCCTGCTTGTGCCGCAATTGCGTCAGCCGCAGGTTGTCCTCGGCGACCGCGCGGGTCTTGCGGGCGATCTCCATCTCGAGGTCGAGCTCCCTCAGGGCGAAGTAGGTCGACGTCACATCGCTGATCAGCGTCAGGATCACGCCGTGCCGCGCCTCTTCGCTCGCCAGGTACTGCGCCCTCGCCGCTTCGGTCAGACGCCGCAGGCGGCCCCACACGTCCAGTTCCCAACCCAGGGTGAACCCGACTTGGGTATAGCTCACGTCCAGGTTCGTACCCTTGGCAATGAATGGAATGGCGCCGGCGGAGGACCCGCGGTTGGCGACGAAGTCCGACGCAAGGTTCAGCGTCGGAAACTGGTTGGAGCGGGTGACGCCCAGTTGCGACCGCGCCTGCAGCACCCGCTCGGCGGCGATTCGCAGGTCGAAATTGTGCTCGAGCGCTGTGGCGAGAAGCCCTCTTAGTTGATCGTCATCGAACAACTCGGACGCCTTGACGTCAGCCAGAGACTGCGGACTCGTCGTCGGCCCCTCGTTCCGGAACTGCGCCGGGACCTGCACCGTGGGCCTTTGGTAATTCGGCCCGACGGCACAAGACGAGAGCAGCAGAGAAGCAAAAACTACAGCAAGTGGCCGTCTCATCAGTCGACTCCCAGGGTGGCCGGAGCAGTCGAGGGCCCCAACTCCGGACCACTGCGATGACTCAACCGCCCGATCACCACATAAAGCACCGGCACGATGAACACCGCCAACAACGTCGCCGTCAGCATGCCGCCAAACACGGTCGTGCCCAGCGCACGGCGGGACGCGGCCCCCGCTCCGGCGGCAAACACCAGCGGCAGGACTCCCAGAATGAACGCAAAGGACGTCATCAGAATCGGACGTAGCCGCAGGTGGGCGGCCTCCATGGCTGCATCCACCAACGACTTTCCTTCCTCCTGCCGCAACTTGGCGAACTCCACGATCAGAATCGCGTTCTTCGCCGCAAGACCAATCAGCGTGACAATGCCGATCTGCGTGTAGATGTCGTAGGCGTACGACCGCAGGTACACCGCCAGCAACGCGCCGAACAACCCAAGCGGAACCGACAACACCACCGCGAACGGAATCGACCAGCTCTCGTAAAGAGCCGCCAGGAACAGAAAGACCAGCAGGGCGGCAAAGCCGAAGATGAAACCCTCCTTGCCGGAGGCGAGTTTCTCCTGGAACACGGTGCCCGTCCACTCATAGCCGAAGCCCGTCGGCAGGTGCTGCCGCGCGACTTCTTCCATCGCCGCGGCGGCCTGGCCGGAACTGTATCCGGGCGCCGCCTGGCCGATGATCTTCGCCGTCCGGTACCGGTTGTAGCGGTAAATTACCTCGGGTCCGGACATCGGTTTTACGGTGGACAAAGTGCTTAGGGGAACCATGTCCCCGCCGCCGGTGCGGACGTAAAACCGATTGATATCCTCCGGGCGGTCGCGGTATTCGGTCTCGGCCTGAAGTAACACGCGCCACGTCCGGCCGAAGCGGTTGAAGTCGTTCACGTACAGCCCGCCGAGGAACGTCTGCAGTGCGTTATAGACATCTGGCACCGGAATGCCCAACGTCTGGACTTTGTCCATGTTGAGGTCGACCTTGTACTGCGGAACGGTGGTGCGGAACGAAGTGTTCGCGAAGCCGATCTCCGGCCGTGCGGCCGTGGCGCTCAGCAAGGTCCGCGTGGCCTCGGCGAGTTGATTGACCTCCCCGCCGGCGCGATCCTCCACCATGAACTCGAAGCCTCCGCTGGTTCCGAGCCCCAGAATGGGCGGCAGTCCAAAGGCAAACGCTATGGCCCCTTCCACCCGGCTCAGTCGCGCCTGCACGCCGCCAAGGATGGAATCGAATTGCAGCGAGTCCGCCTTACGCTCCTCCCAGGGCTTCAGTGTGCCAATCACCGTCGAGACGTTGGAATTGCTGGTCGACGTAATGAAGTCGAATCCGCCGAACGTGGTGACGTCTTCCACGCCGGGCGTGGAGGCGAGGATGTTCTCGACTTCCTCGGTCACCCGCTGATTCCGCTCGAGGGAGGCTCCGTCGGGAAGCCGGACCGCCGCGAAAAAGACGCCCTGGTCTTCGGCCGGCAGAAATCCGGAGGGAAGAATCTTGAACAACCCGCCGGCCCCCGCGAAGAAGACGGCCAGCGCAACCAATGCGAAGGCCGATCTGCGAATCAGAGTCTTCACGCCGGAAAGGTAGCGATTCGTGGTCCACTCGAAGCCGCGATTGAACAGGCGGAAGAACTGCGCCAGGGGTCCACGGCGCGCTCCACCCGCCGGCCGCAGAAAGATCGCGCTGAGTGCAGGGCTCAGTGAGAGCGCGCTGAACGCCGACAGCAGCACCGAGGCCGCGATCGTCAGCGCGAACTGCCGGTAGATTTGGCCCGAGATGCCCCCCAGAAACGCCACCGGGATGAAAACGGCCGCGAGGATAAACGCGATCGCGACGACGGGACCGGACACTTCGGCCATTGCGCGGACGGTCGCGTCGTGCGGGTTCATCCCGGCGTCGATGTTGTGCTGGACGGCCTCCACCACCACGATCGCGTCGTCCACCACGATGCCGATGGCCAGCACCAGGCCGAACATGCTGGTCATGTTGATGGAGAAACCCAGCAGTGGAAACAAGGCAAAGGTTCCGATGATCGATACCGGCACCGTCACCAGCGGGATCAGCGTGGCGCGCCAGCTTTGCAGGAAGATAAATACCACCAGGATCACCAGGCCCAGCGCCTCAAACAGCGTCGTGACCACATCGGTGATGGCGGTACGCACAAACTTGGTGGCGTCGTAAGAGACCTTATATTCAATGCCGGCGGGAAAGTTGCCTTTGGCATTTTCGAGAAACGCCATCACCCGCTTTCCGGTCTCGACCGCGTTGGCCCCCGGAGTCAGGAAGACAATGACCACCGCCGCGGCCTTTTTGTTCAGCCGGCTGAAGCTCCGATAGTCCTGTGCGCCGAGTTGCACCCGGCCGAGGTCGCGCACCCGCAGCAGCGAGCCATCGGGCTGGGCGCGCACGACGATGTCGCCGAACTGCTGTGGCTCGATCAGCCGTCCGGTCGCGTTGACCGGATACTGGAAATCCGTGCCGGAGGGAGCGGGAGGTTGACCGACGGAGCCCGCGGCGTTTTGCCGGTTCTGGGCCTGGATCGAATTGGTGATGTCGGTCGCCGTCAGGCCCAGCGTCGCCATCCGGTCCGGATTGATCCAGACCCGCATTCCGTATTCCTGGCGCGACACCAGCCGCGCCTCGCCCACACCGGGCAGGCTGCCGATCTTGTCCACCAGGTTGATGGTGGCGAAGTTGTTCAGAAACACCGCGTCATAGCGTCCGTCGGCCGCCCAGATCGGGATGGCCATCAGGAACGCCGACGAGACCTTTTTCACCGAGACGCCTTCACGCTGCACCTCCGGCGGAAGCACCGGCAGGGCGAGGTTCACCTTGTTCTGCGTCTTCACCGTCGCCAGATCGATGTCGGTTCCCAACTCGTACGTCACGTCGATGGACAGCGCTCCGTCATTCGAACTGCGCGAGAAGAAATACAGAACACCGTCCAGCCCGACCAGTTGCTGCTCGATCGGTTGGGCGACGGTCTTCTCCAGGTCCACTGAGTTGGCACCGCGGTAGTTGGCCGTAATCTGCACCACCGGAGGGACAAGCTCGGGATACGTGGCCACGGGCAGGTTCGGCAGGGCAACCAGACCCAGAATGACGGTCACGATGGCGATCACCATCGCAAAAACGGGATGATCGATGAAGAATCTCGCCACGGCTTACGCTCCCTGTCTCGCTCGAGACGGGTCGTACGGCTTCGGACTGACCAGCCCGCCGGGCTGGGCTTTTTGCAGGCCTTCGACAATCACCCGGTCGCCCGGTTTCAGGCCCTGCTCGATCACCCACCTCTCGCCGACACGGTCGCCCGTCACGACGCTACGCGCCAGTACTTTGTTGTCCGGTCCTACCGTGAGCACCGATTGCAGGCCTTGCAACTCCTGAACCGCCTTCTGCGGGATCAGGATCGCGTTCTTCCGCTCGCTGCTTTTCACCCGGACCCGGCCGAACTGACCGGGCAGCAGAGCCTGCTCGGGGTTGGGAAACGTCACCTGCACCTCGAGCGTCCCCGTTTTCGGGTCCACCTGGTTGACCGTGTTCTCGAAACGGCCCGCGTACCGGTGGACATTGTTGTCGCCCATGATGAGCTGCAGCGGTAGCGATCGGGCGTCCCGCCGCAGATATTGAAGGACTTCCGTCTCGCTCACCTTGAACCTCACCCAGATGGGATCCAGGGGCACGATGGTCGTCAGGGGCTGCGGAGAGTTCCGCGTCACCAACCCGCCCACCTGAATCAGACTGTCTCCCACGCGCCCGCTGATCGGCGCCTGGACGGTGCCGTATTCCAGGTTCAGTTCGGCGGTGCGCAGCAGCGCCCGATTCGCCTCCACCTGGGCCTGGGCGCTGTCGATCTGCGTGCGCGTCGACAGACGGGTTTGTTCGACATTGGCCTTTCTGGCATTCACGTTGGCCTGATTGGCCTGCAGGGCCGCGACGGCGTTGTCCAGGTCCTGCTTCGCCGCCGCATCTTCTTTCACCAGCGGTTGAAGCCGTTCCACGTCCTGCTTCGCCTTCAACAGGTTCGCCTCGGCTTGCGCGAGATCCGCTTCCGCTTGCACCAGCGCCACTTGTCTCCGCGCGAATTCCAGATTTGCCTCGCCCTGGGCCAGATCGGCGCGTGCTTTTGCCACCGCGGCCTGGTATGGACGAAGATCCAGAATGTAGAGCGTTTCTCCCGCCCTCACGTTCGATCCGACCTGGAACGTCCGCTTTTCGATGTAGCCGTCCACTCGTCCGCGGACTTCCACCATGTCCCGCGCAAACGTCTGGGCTGCATACTCGGCGTAGATCGGCACGTCCTGGGGGTGGACCTCCATCACAACCACCGAAGGCGCTGCGGGTGAGACGGCCGCTTTCGTCGAATTGCCGCACGCGAGCGTGAACAGGCCGGTCGCGACGGCCGTGCCAGCCAACATCAAGTGCAGTTTTTTCCGTGATGTCATATGTTTTCTAGTCCTTCCAGTGGAAACTTGGATCGGTTCGGCGGCGCGCTTCATCTCATATGAGGTAAAGATGTCCACAACCCGGGACTCGCACCGGCCGAGAGTCCACAAATGTTGTCCGATCGTCCAGAATGGTAAAGAATCATGGACCCATTGACAGATGTCTTTAACTCAATGCGAGTGGAAAGTGTGGTTTACGGCCGCCTCGAGGCGACTGCCCCCTGGGGAATCAGCTTCGAGGCGCCTTCGCACGCAAAATTCGGCATCGTTTTGCGGGGCAATTGCTGGTTGACCGTGGAAGGCGTCCCTGAGCCCTTTCCGTTGGCGGGCGGCGATTGTTATCTATTGCCCAGAGGAAACTCATACGCGCTGCGGGATCATCCGCGCTCGAGCACGTGCAGCATCTCCGAAGTCCTGGGGCGAAATCAGGGCGAAGTGGTGCACCACGGCGGTGGAGGTGCGCCGACGACCATCCTCGGGGGCAAGTTTATTTTTGACGGGCCCTCTAGCAAGCCCCTGACGGATCTACTCCCCCCGATCATTGAGGTGAGGGCCGACGAGACCCGTACCCTTGGACTCCAGACCACACTGCAGCTTCTGGCGTCCGAGATCGCGACGCCCGGGCCCGGCTCTCAGGTCATCATCAGCCGCCTGGCGGATACCCTGTTCGTCCACGCGATTCGCGCCCACATCGCGTCCTCCGGGTGTTCCAAGACCGGGTGGCTGCGCGCGCTGTGCGACCCGCCCATCGGCGCCGCGCTCCGTTCCATGCACGAGCGCATCGACCATCCATGGACCGTTGCCGCGCTGGCCTCGGCGGCCGGCATGTCTCGCTCGGCGTTTGCCGTGCGCTTCAAGGAACTCGTTGGCGAGGCTCCGCTGGAGTACTTGACCCGCTGGCGCATGTATCAGGCCAGCCGTTTGCTGCGCGACGGGAAACGAAAACAATACGAAGTGGCAAAGCTGGTCGGCTACGATTCCGACGGGGCATTCAACAAGGCGTTCAAGCGAGTTCTTGGCGTGACGCCGGGCGAATACCGGATGAACGGGGATCTACGTCCGAGCGAAACCCTGGTCGCGGAATCTGAGGGCTCGAAGACGACGGCGGCCTGAGGCCGTACAACTACAGCCCCCGCATGTGGAACCCGCCGTCGACGTTCAGGATCTGGCCCGTCGCGTAGTCGAGATACCCGTCGGCAATCGCCCGCACCGCCAGGGCCACGTCGCTCCCTTCCCCCATCCGGCGCTGCGGAACCAGGCCCGCCGCGATGCGGTCCTCGTACAACTTCTCCACCGCCGCGATCATGTCCGTGCGAATCACTCCGGGACGGATCTCGAACACTTTGATGCCTTCCGGCGCCAGCCTCTGGGCGTAGAGCAGCACCGACATGCTGAGGCCGGCTTTGGAGATGCAGTATTCGGCCCGGCCGACCGAAGCGGCGAACGCGGAAATCGAGGTGATGAACACGATGCGCCCGGCGCGCGAGTCCAGCATCCACCGCGCGGCCTGCTGCGTCAGAAAGTGCGGTCCCTTCAGGTTTGTCCCGAGGATCTCGTCGTAGCTTTCTTCGGTCGCGTCCAGCACATCCCGCCGTTCGCGCTGGGGCATGCCGGCGTTGTTCACCAGCAGGTCCAACCGGCTGAACTGTTCGCGGGCGAAGCGGATGAGAGACGCGCGGTCGTCCGCGGAGGAATTATCGCACTGAAAGATCTCGCAGCCGGTCTCCGCGCGCAACGACTCGGCCGCGTCCCGCCGGCCGCGGTACGTGCCGATCACACGGTGTGTGCGGGAAAGCTCGAGAGCGATCGCGCGGCCGATTCCGCGGCTCGCGCCGGTGACTATCGCGGTAGGTCGATCCATGCCCGGGACTGCTCACCGTAGCGCTTTTTCGATCGCCTTGGCAATCTCGTCCGGCGAGGAGGGTTCGATAAACGGCGCGCCGTCGACAAAAACCGTGGGAGTGCGCGACACGCCTCGCGCGACTCCGTCCTGGAAATCCGCCTCGACCGCCTCGGCCAGTTTGCGGTCCGCCAGCGACCGCACTGCACGGTCGGCATCCGCGCCGTGCTGACCCGCGAACTCGCGGATCCGGGCGGGGATCATGGCTTCCCCCGTGTCGGAGATCCGTCCCAGGATGTAGCGCCGCCAGGCGACCCCCAACTCCGGGCTGACTCCGGCGAAATGGCGCGCCGCAATCGCTGCCTTTCGCGCCCAGGCGTGTTTGGCCAGAGGAAAGTCGCGATGTTCAAAGGCCACGCGCGCCCCGAATCGCGGCAGCAGCGTGGCATCCATCATCTTGCGGAAGGCGGCGCAGTCAGAGCACTGCAGGTCCTCGTAAATCACCACCCGGACCGCGCTGTCGGCCTTCCCTTCCACCAGGGGTTGCGCCGGCAGCGTGGTCGCCGCCAGAAGGAGAATCCATGCCTTCATAGACGCAGCGGATCCTGTAGCGTGAAGCTGAGTCGCGTCTCGGAGGGAATGCGTACCCGCTGTCCCTTGGTCAGCACTTGCACCGCCGTGCCCGCTCCGGCTCCGGAAGCCGCTCCGATCGCCGCGCCGCTGCCGCCGCCGGCAATCGCGCCCACGATCGCGCCCAGTGCTGTCGCGCCCCCGATCACCACCGCGCTCTTCTTGGACCGCGATTCGCTTTGCCGCCGAACTTCGTCCGCGGCCACGTTCAACACCCGGCCGTCCACGCGAATCGACTCCAGGGCCAAGGCGAGTTCGGCTTTGCCGCTGAGCTTTCCGGACTCGGTATCTTCGATCAACTTCACCACGACGTCGGCTCCCTTGGGGATCAGGGTGGCGCTGCCGGCCGTTACCGGCTCATCCATGGTCGCCGCGAACTTCTGGCCGATGCTCGCGTTCTCCGAATCCACGGGATCGATCATGCGGATCACGACCGTGGTCCCCGCGGGTACTTCGCGCGAAGGCGCCGAAGAGGGTGCCGGCGCGGGCGCCGGCGTGGGCGCGGGGTCGGGACGCAGGATATTGCCCGTCGCCGACTCCGCCGGCCGCGTGGATAACCCGCTCCTCTTGAACTGCATCTCGCCGTCCTGATCGAATCGCAGGGCGCGGACGTCGGTTACAGAAAATGTCTCGACGCGGTCGCCGGTTTCCATGCGGATCTGCCGCGAACTCCCCCCTAGATAAGTGCCTTTCACCGTGCGGCCGTCCCGCAGTTCCAGCGTGTCGGCCAACAACACGCAAGTACATGCGAACACGAGGGTTGGTATCGTCAATCGCATAGTTGTCTCCTCATTGTACGATGCGTCGGTCGCCATGGCGGTTTCGGAAAACCGACTCCTCCGGTGTGGCGCAAGCTTCAGCAAGGGCGAACTTCAGTTCCCGCCGGCCGAAGGCCGGCTTTCCGGATCCCGCGGCAACGCGCGTTACGGCACGATCGAAAACGCGCGGCGGCGGTTCGGGCCGAAGCGGAACACGGCGAAGTCGTCGTCGAAAGAGGCCGCTTTCTCGATGCCCAGGCGGCGCATCACAGCGAAACTTGTGCGGGCGACGATCGAAAAACCCTGGTCCGGAAAAGAAACGCCGATCTGCCAGGCAGCTTCCAGATCCGCCGCGCCGACTGGTTCGATGACAGCCACCCCACTGGCGAGCGTTTCCCAAAAGGCTTCCGCGCGGCGGGACGGTGGATCCGGTAGCGGATCAAAGTCCAGGTTTCGACCAGCACGTGATCCGAAGTGACCAAAAGCTCACCTGCGGCCAGGATTGTCTTGGCGCGGGAATTGGCGGCGCCGGACACTCGTACCGGCAAAAGCCTCGGAGATCATCCTGTCTTTGTCCTTGGCGATGTCAGAACTGCCGGAACTGCCCAGATCGAACAGACCGGAGGGGTCAACCTTCTTGTTCGGAACGCTCCGATCGCGAACCACGAGGCGGCGTACATACTCGGCGAAGGAGACACCCAGATCACTGGCGCGCTGGGCGCGGCGTTGGATTTCAGATTCCAGGGTGATCTGGGTACGCGACATCATGAAGGCACCAACATACCACCGAGGCGAAAACTCGTGTGGGCCAAGCCCGGCAATGCCCTGGAGCCTACGGCGTTCAGCCGTGGGCTTGCCGGCGCCTTCCGCCACTCCCGACGGTCCCCACCATCAGAGGCCCGACCGCGGGGAGGGCTAGTGCTCGCACTCAATTTCCGCCCACGGTCACAGCCAGTCGGTGGAGCCGGTTCGCCGTGGCACGTATCGAAACAGTCGTGCTACCGTGGGATCGGTTCATGCACATCCCGGACGGCTTTCTGTCGACGCCCGTGTGGGCCGCCTTTGATGTCTGCGCGGTCCCCTGCGTGTTGTACGCCAGCCGAAAAGCCCAACAGGAGTTCGAAGAATCGCGCCTGCCGTTGCTGGGCGTCATGGGCGCCTTCGTGTTCGCCGCCCAGATGATCAACTTCCCGGTCGGCGCCGGCACCAGCGGACACCTGGTCGGTGGCGCGCTGCTGGCCATGACCCTGGGGCCCGCGGCGGCGAGCGTGGTCATGACCGCCATCCTGGCCATCCAGGCGCTGATCTTTCAGGACGGAGGCGTCCTCGCGCTCGGCGCCAACGTCTTCAACATGGCCCTCGCCGGCGTGCTGGCGGGATATTTCCCGTTTCGCTTGTGGGGCGCGGGCAAAGCCCGCAAGGCGGCCGTGTTCGCGGGAGGCGCCCTCTCCGTGCTGGTCAGCGCGCTGCTGGCCATCGCGCAGTTGCTGCTCTCGGGTGTGCAGATGCCGGGTCCAATCCTGGGGATCTCGCTGGGGCTGTTTGTGGTGTCGGCCGCGCTGGAGGGCGCCATTACGCTGGCCGTGTTTCAGACCCTGGAGACCATCCGGCCCAGTTCCATCGCTCAGCCGGAGTCGCGCCGCGCACCGGTCGTCCTGGGCATCGCGGCCGTCGTCCTGGCGGTGTTCGGCGTTTTGATCGCCTCCGGTGCGCCGGACGGCCTGGAAAGCTTGGCCGAGAAGGCGGGATTCGCCGCGCAGGCCCGGGCCCTGCTGCCCACCCCGCTCGCCGACTACGAGGCGGCCTTTCTGGGCTCTGAGTGGGGCCGGAAGGCGGTCGCCGGCCTGGCCGGCCTGGCGGTCATCTATGCGGTCTGCGCCGGTCTGGCCCGATATTTCTCGGCGCAGCGGAGCCAGTGACGTGCACCACGTCGTCCTCGAGCAATGGAGCCGTGGCGGAACCTTCCTGCACCACCGCGATGCTCGCGTAAAACTGCTGTCGGCCCTGGCGTTGCTGATCGCCGTCGCGACCTCGCACGACAATCTCTCCTGGGTGGCGGGAGCCGTTGCCGCCGTGCTCGCGACGGGAGTGGCCGCGGCCCGGCTTCCCTTGGTTTCCGTCGCGCGCCGCGCCTCGGTGGTCTTGCCGTTTTGCCTGACATTCGCGGGGGTCAGCCTGCTGGCGGGCGACTCCACACGCGCCGTTTCGCTCGTGGTCAAAGGCTACCTTTCCAGTCTCGCCGTCATCCTGCTCGTGGGCGTCACGCCCTTGCCGGACCTGCTGCGCGGCATGGAGCAGATGGGCGTCCCCCGCTTCCTCCTGATGGTGGCGCAGTTCATCTACCGCTACCTGTTCGTCATTTCGGAGCAGGCGCAGCACATGCGCCTGTCTTCGCAGTCGCGCGGCGGGCTTCGATCCCGAGGCGGCGGATTCCGGGCCGCTGCGGGCGCCCTCGCCGTCCTGTTCGCCCGGTCCTACGACCGCGCCGAACGCATTCATCGCGCCATGATCGCCCGAGGCTTCGACGGCCGTCTGCGGCTGCTGGTCGCGCGGCCCATGAGTGCCCTCGACTTCGTCTTCCTGGCCGCGGTCCTGTCGTCCGCGCTGGCCATCCTGCTCCTGTCGGCGTGACCCATGAGCGCTCCCCTCATTGAAGTCCGCAAATTGACCTACCGCTACGACGACGGCACGGAGGCCCTGAAGGGCGTCGACTTTCGCCTTGATGCCGGCGAGGCCGTGGCGCTGCTCGGCGCGAACGGTTCCGGCAAGACGACCTTTGTGCTTCACCTCAACGGCCTGCTCCTGGGGCAGGGAAGCGTGGAAGTATGCGGCCTGCCGGTCGTTAAGGCGAACCTGGCGGCGATCCGGCAGAAGGTCGGTCTGGTCTTCCAGGACTCTGACGACCAGTTGTTCATGCCCACCGTGCTCGAGGATGTCTCGTTCGGACCCCTGAATTCGGGACTCGCGCCGGAGGAGGCCGCGCATCGCGCCCTTCACGCTCTCGAGGACGTCGGCATGGGCCACGCGGCCCGCAAGGCCCCGTATCATCTCAGCGCGGGAGAAAAGAAGCGTGTCGCGATTGCCGGCATCCTGGCCATGCGGCCGGAGATCCTGGTGCTGGACGAACCGACCACCTACCTCGATCCGCCGGGCCAGCGCGACCTGACCGAACTGCTCCGCCGCCTTCCGCAAGCCAAGGTCCTGGTGACTCACGACATTCCCTTCGCCCTCGAACTGGCGACGCGCGCCGTGTTCTTCGAGAAGGGCCGCGTGGTGGCTTCGGGTCCGGTACGCGACGTGATCGAGCGCTTCCGCTGGAGCCTCGATCGATCGATGGAGGCGCGCGGCTGACAATGAGAGTCGTGATCCAGCGCGTTTCCGAAGCCAGTGTCACGGTGGACGGGTCCGTCACCGGCGTCATCGGCCGCGGCCTGCTGGTCCTGTTGGGCGTCTCGAAGACCGACTCCCATCGCAACGCCGACTTCCTGGCCGAAAAGGTCGCCGGCCTGCGCATCTTCCCCGATGACGCCGGCAAGATGAACCTCAGCGTCGTCGACATCGGCGGCGGGGTCCTGGTCGTCTCCCAGTTCACCCTCTACGGCGACATCCGCAGGGGCCGCCGTCCCAGCTTCGACCAAGCTGCGGGACCCACCGAAGCCCGCGCGTTGTACGAATACTTTGTGGAAACCCTTCGCGGCCGCGTCGCCCGCGTCGAAACCGGCGTCTTTCAGGCCATGATGTCCGTCAGCCTTGTGAACGAAGGTCCGGTGACGATACTCTGTGATTCGGGAGACCGCTAAAGGAAGTGATCGAAACCTACGCCTACGCGCGCGCCGGCTTTCTGGGGAATCCGAGCGACGGGTACTTCGGCAAGACCATTTCGTTTTCCGTCCGGAACTTCCGCGCCCGGGTCATCCTCTATCCCAGCGCCCGGCTCGAGATCAAACTCGCCAAGGCCGACCTGCCGATTTTCGAGAACCTGGAAGAGTTGTACCAGGTCACCCGCTGGCGCGGGTATTACGGCGGCATTCGCATCATTCAGGCGCTCGTCGTGCGCTTCGTCGACTATTGCCGTGAGCTGCGTATCAATCTCCCCGATCGCAACTTCACGTTGGAGTACGAATCCAACATTCCGCAGCGGTTGGGCCTGGGCGGCTCGAGCGCCATCATTACGGCCGCGTTGCGCGCCCTGATGTCCTATTTCGAGGTGATCATCCCGCCGGAGATTCAGGCCAGCGTCGTCCTCGAGACGGAGACGAAAGAACTGGGCGTGCCCGGCGGATTGCAGGACCGCGTCATTCAGGCCTATGAAGGATTGGTGTACATGGATTTCCGCAAGGACCTGCTCGATGCGCGCGGCTTTGGGGAATACGAGCGCCTCGAACCCGGCCTCCTGCCTAACGTCTACCTGGCCTATCGAACCTCCCTCAGCGAAGGGACTGAGGTGTTTCACTCGGACGTCAAGGCACGCTGGCTGGCCGGCGATCCGGCCATCCGGGAGGCCATGACCACCTGGGCCGGTTACGCCGAAGAGGGCCGCCGCTGCCTGCTGGAGCGCGACTACTCGCGGTTGAACGAGTTGATCAACGCCAACTTCGACCTTCGTGCCCGGGTGTATCGCATCAGCAAAGGAAACCTGGAGATGGTCGAGACGGCGCGCGGAGTGGGGGCGACGGCGAAGTTCGCCGGCTCCGGTGGAGCGATTGTCGGCACCTTTGAGGACGAAGCGATGTTCGACCGGCTCAAGCACGCGCTCGCCGCCATCGGGGTGGCCGCCATCCGGCCCAAGGTGACGCCGTAACATGGCCATCCGGTATCAGGACGCGGGAGTCAACATCGCCGAAGCCGATAAGGCCGTGGACTCGGTGAAGAAAATGGCGCGCCGCACGTTCACCCCGGGCGTACTGGCCGGCATCGGATCGTTCGGCGCGATGTACGCGCTCACCGGTTGGAAGAAGCCTGTGTTGATCAGTTCCGCCGACGGCGTGGGCACGAAGCTGAAGGTGGCCTTTCTGGCGGGCCGGCACGACACGGTGGGCGAAGACCTGGTCAATCACTGCGTCAACGACATTGCCGTGCAGGGCGCGCTGCCGCTCTTCTTCCTCGACTACTTCGCCTGCGGGCGTCTGGAGGCCGGCATTGCCGCGGCGGTGATCTCCGGGATCGCGCGCGGCTGCCGCAACAACGGCTGCGCTCTGATCGGTGGCGAGACCGCGGAGATGCCGGGATTCTACGCGGACGGCGAATACGACGTCGCCGGCTTCATCGTCGGCGCCGCCGAACGGACCCGCCTCCTCACCGGACGCGACATTCGCGCGGGTGACCTCCTGATCGCCCTCCCTTCCACCGGCCTGCACACCAACGGGTACTCGCTCGCCCGCAAGATCCTGTTTGACGTCGCCGGTTACCGGGTCGATACCTTTCTCGCCGAACTCGGGTGCACGGTGGGCGACGAATTGCTGAAGGTCCACCGCAGCTATTTGAAGCCGATCCGGAAACTGGCCGAGGCCGGACTGCTGAAAGGAGCCGCGCACATCACCGGTGGCGGCATCACCGACAACACGCCGCGCATGCTGCCGCGGGGCCTGGCGGCGGCCATCCAGACGGGCAGTTGGCGCATCCCGCCCGTGTTCGAACTGCTCAAAGCCCTGGGACAGGTCCCTGAAGACGACTACCGCCGCTCCTTGAACCTCGGCGCGGGCATGATTCTTGCGGTGGCCGCTCGAAACGTGGAGGCAGCCCTGCGCATCCTCAAACGCCTGAAGGAGCCTTCGTGGCTGATTGGCGAGGTCGTGAAGCAGCCTCGCGGGAAGGGGCGCGTGATTTACCGGTGAGACGGCTGGGCATTCTCATTTCCGGGCGCGGCTCCAACATGGAGGCCATCGCCGATCACATCGCCGGCGGCTCCCTCGACGCCGAGATTGCGGTGGTGATCTCGAACCGTTCCAGCGCGCCCGGTCTCGACATTGCCCGGAAACGCGGAATTCCCACGGTGACGGTTCCCTCGAAGGGCATGGACCGCGAGTCTCATGACCGCCTGATGGTGAGCGCCCTCGAGAATCATGGCGTGGAGTTGGTCTGCCTGGCCGGGTATATGCGGCTGTTGAGCCCGTGGTTTGTTCAGCAATACCCGCGCCGCATCCTGAATATCCACCCGTCGCTGCTGCCGGCGTTCCCGGGACTCGATGCGCAGAAACAGGCGGTGAATTACGGCGTCAAGATCACCGGGTGCACCGTGCATTTTGTGGACGAAGATCTGGACCATGGCCCGATCCTTCTCCAGGCGGTGATGCCGGTGAATGATGACGACACCTCGGAGACGCTTTCGGCGCGCCTGTTGACTGAGGAGCATCGGCTCTACTCGGAGGCAGTTGCCCTTGTCTTGAGCGGCCGGTTTCGCGTGGAAGGCCGTCGCGTCGTTCGCATCGCCGACACCTAGACCGGAGTCTGGCGGCGAATCGAAGCCGATGCTAGATCACTGGGCGAACCCAATCAAGACACGTATAATCAATAACTTGCAAAGAAATTGGCTTCGTTTTGTCAAACCCTCCGGACCACCAACCCGTCAGCCGCAGACCTTCATCTTCTTGACCATCTCCACCCGGTCGAATCCGGGCGCGATGCCGTCCGGCTTGACCTCCTGGGTACGAAACCCCTGACGCTCGAAAAACGCGGCCACTTGCGGCGTGGTGTCCAGACGGACGAGCGTTGGGTCGCCCTCGGCCGTCATCTTCCGCATGGCCGCAAATAGCAGGAACTTGCCCAATCCGTTGCGGTGCAGGTCGTGCCGGACCATCAGCCAGCAGATGCTGGCCAGGTCGGGATTCTCGAACGCAAAGCCTCCGCAGCCCACGACCGCGCCGTCGTGATCCAGGACGAAGTACGACCCGTCCGGGCGTTCGAGAAACCCGGCGAACTCCGTCCGCTCGTCCGCGTGAAAGAACCCGGGCAGATTCGAATCGAAAACGCCGAGACAGCCCTCCCGGTCGTCCGGTTGATACGGCCGCAAATCCATCTGTTCAGTGTAGCCGGGGAAATTGGACGGGGCCTCGCGATACACCCATCGATGGCGGCATCGTCCCCATACAGGCTTCCCCTCGGGGAGAATTTCGTGTACTAGTCGTTCCAAGGGGTCCCTTCACTATGAATGCTTGCAAGATACTTGTATTGCCGCTCCTCCTTGGTTTCGCCTTAGCCCAGGACTACCGCGGGCGTGTCCAGGGAGTGGTCACCGATCCCGCCAACGCCGCAATTGCGCAGGCGACGGTCACCCTTCTCAACACCAACACCAAAACCGCAACCGTCCGCCGGTCCGATGAATCCGGGCGTTATCTGTTTGATTTCGTCGAACCCGGCAACTACACCCTGACAGCCGAAAGCCCCGGCTTCGGGAAGTTCGTCCAGGAGAATGTGCAGGTGCTCGTCCGGTCCGACCTGACCGTCAACGTCGCCCTCAAGATTGGTGACGTCAGCCAAACCGTGACCGTCGCCGAAAACGCCGTCGAGATTCAGTTCAACACCACGACCCTGTCGCAGACCGTCGACGGCAAGATGCTCAAGGAATTGCCGGTGCTGGCCCGCAACCCGTTTACGCTGGCCCTGCTCGACCCCGCGGTTGTTAACCGCTATTCCGACGTCTCCAAACGCAATCCTTTTTATCAGCTCTCCACAACGGGAGTCGACGTCGGCGGCCAGACCAGCGGCCGGAACGAAGTCCAGATCGACGGCTCGCCCATCGGAGTTGGCTCCCGCGGTTCCTACGCGCCGCCGATGGATGCCGTGCAGGAATTCACCGTCCAGCAAAACTCCATTGACGCCGAGTCGGGCTTTTCGGCCGGCGGCGTCCTCAACGTCGGCATGAAGGCGGGTACCAACGACTATCACGGCAGCCTCTATTATTTCGGCCGGAACCCCAAGCTCAACGCGGTCTCCAATGCCTTCACTCGCGCGCCCAACATGGTCCGCAACCACGTCGAGGGTGGCACCCTCGGCGGCCCGATCCTCAAGAACAAGCTCTTTACGTTCTTCACCTACGAAAAGTGGAAGAACCGCCAGCCCTACACCAAGGTAATGACGCTGCCGACCGATGCCGAGCGGGGAGGCGACTTCTCCCAGACCTTGACCAAAGCGGGCGCTCAGCGCGTGATCTTCGACCCGTGGACTACGGAGACCAACGGCACCGCGGTCACACGGCAGGCGTTTCCCGGCAACCGGATTCCCGCGAATCGAATCGACGCGACCTCACGCCTCTTCTTGAACGACATCTGGAAGCCCAACGGTCCGGGGGACGACCTGACCGCGGTGAACAACTTCCGCACCGGGTATCCCTGGTATCTGGACTACTGGAATCTCTCCAACCGCACCGACTGGAACATCACCTCGCGCTGGAAGCTCTTCGCGCGATACAGCGTCATCCGCACGGCGCTGGACAACCCGAACTACGGCAACAGCCCGGCCACCACCTCCGACAACGGCGGATTGATGGATGCGCTCAACGCGGCCATTGACAGTGTCTACACGCTCAACGCGCGAACCGTCGTCAACTTCCGCATGGGCGTCGTCTACTCCGAAGACGAGTACGACTCGCAGTGGGCGAAACTGGGCGAGGACGGCCTTGCGAAATACTGGCCCGGCAATTCCTGGTACAAGCCGTACACCGCCGACACGCCCGCAGTCTACTATCCCAATCTCAACATCGGCGGCGCCACGTTTGGCAAATCAAGTTGGTGGAGCTACCGTCCCCGCAAATACTCCTATCAAGGGAGCATGGGGCACGATCGCGGCCGCCACTACATGAAGTTCGGCATGGCCTACCGCCACGCCTACGAGTATTCCCAATTGCCGAACCTGGGCACGTTCCCGTTTACCGCGAACTTCACCGCCGAGACCTACAATGCCCCCAACACGCTGATCTACGGAAGTCCATGGGCGACCTTCCTGCTCGGCGCGGTCGACAATACGCTCCTGACCAAATATGTTTCCCCGCGGTACACGAAGCAGGACCAGTACGGCCTCTTCTTCCAGGATGACTTCAAACTGAACCGGCGAGTCACGCTGAACCTCGGCCTGCGATGGGAGTATGAAACCGCGCCCTCCGAGCGCGAAGGCCGTCTCGCGCGATACCTCGATCTGACCAACCCGATCCCCGAGTTTCAGTCCAACCCTCCCGTGATGCCGTCACAGGTCGGGACCATCTCCGGCGCAGTCAAGCCAACCTACAACGGCGCCTGGATCTACACCGACAACGAGCATCCGGGTCTGTATCAGGCGCCGAAGACCAGCTTCCTGCCCCGGCTTGGCTTAGCCTTTCGGGTCAACGATCGGACAGCTCTCCGCATCGGCTACGCGCGATACGCAGTCCCGCTCATGAGTGTCCTCGGTTATTCGTGGATTCTGCCTTCGACCGACGGGTATTCGACCCAATCGAACGGCCCGCTCGCTCTGCAAGGCGTGCCGCAGGGTGTGTTCGCTAATCCCTTCCCCGCGTCAAATCCGCTCGTCCTGCCTGTTGGCCGGGGCAATGGCCGCAATACCAATCTCGGATCGACGGACGCCACCATCTGGGCCCGCCAGGACCTGAAGATCCCCATGAACGACCGCTTCAACGTCACCATCGAGCGCGACCTGATTTACGGCATGAAACTGGACGGGACGTTCTTCATGAACTTCGGGCACAACATGGTTCCGGAGGGTCAGGGGGGCAACTCTGGCTTTGGCAGGTCTCTGAACATGGTCGATCCGCAGCTCAGCTACACCTACAAGAACACCCTTACCGCGCCGGTGACCAATCCGTTCTACGGCTTACCGGCCAGCCTCATGCCGGGGCAGTTACGAGGGCAGCGCACCGTCGCGCTGTCAACGTTGCTCAGGCCCTATCCGCAGTACGCCGACCTGACCGAGAACTTCATGACTGGGGTCGACAACCGCTACAAAGCTCTTCAGCTTCGAGTCCAACGGCGGTTCGCCGGCGGGTACAGCGTGGTGTGGGGATACAACTACAACCGTGAAAGCACGGGCGCCTTCTTCAACGCGCCTGACCAGTACGTCAACAAGCTGACCATGATTCCGGCTTCGTCGCCGCGGCACCGCATGACTCTCGGCACGACCCTCGATCTGCCGTTCGGCCGCGGCCAGAAGTTTGGCGCCACGGTCCACCCGGCGGTCAACGCGATCCTGGGTGGTTGGTCCACCAGCCACATCTTCCTGTGGAACTCGGGGTCGTTCCTCCGGTTCGGCCAACTCGATGTCTCCGGCGATCCCGGCGATGCCACTCGCGATTGGTCCAAGTGGTTCGACACCTCGGTGTTCAAGCAGGCTACGCCGTTCACGCCCCGGAACAACCCGTTTCAATACGAGGGGCTGACCGGGCCGAACTACTGGAACCTGGACAGCACCGTCTCCAAGAATTTCAACCTGACCGAGCGCTTCAAGCTGGAGTTCCGGCTGGAAGGCTACAACCTGACCAATAGCGTGATGCCGGGGAATCCGAACCTGACCGTGACCAGTACGCAATTCGGCGGGATCACGACGCAGGTAAACTACGGCCGCGAGGTGCAGTACACCTTGCGGCTGCACTTCTAACGACACACCCAATCAGCGGCCGCGCCGCACGCCGTGGCGCGGCCGTCTCTCCAGGAGCCTACAGGAAGTTCCGCAAGAACCGCCCGCTCTGCCGCAGCGACGCCTTTCGCTTCTCGAGCGACCCCTCGTACGCGCGGTCCTCCACTTCAATGCACACCGGCCCGTCGTAGCCCGTGTCGCTTAATACGGAGCAGAATTGTCCCCAGTCGATATCGCCCAACCCCGGCAGCTTCGGCCGGTGATAGTCGTTCGGATGGGCGAGAATTCCCGCCTCGTCCAACCGGTGCCGGTCGATCCGCACGTCCTTCGCGTGGATGTGAAACAGCTTGCCCGCGAAGTCGCGCATTGGCTTCAGGTAGTCCATATGCTGCCAGACGAAATGCGAAGGGTCGTAGTTCAGCCCGAAACAGTCGCTTGGGATGTCGTTGAACATCCGCCGCCAGACGGTCGCGTTGATCGCCAGGTTCTTGCCGCCGGGCCATTCGTCCCGCGTGAACAGCATCGGGCAGTTCTCGATGCCCACACGCACGCCGTTCGCTTCCGCGAACGCGATGATCGGCTTCCACGTCTCGAGGAATCGCGGCCAGTTGTCGTCGATCGATTTGGTCCAGTCGCGTCCGGCGAACGTGTTCATCCCGACCCTCAACAACCGCGCCGCCGCGATCACCTTCCGGATGTGCTCGACGTAGACCTTTGCCTCCTCCACATCCGGCGCCAGGGGATTGGGATAGTAGCCCAGCCCACTAATCGCGACGCCCTTCGAGGCCGCCAGGTCCAGGATCCGTTGGGCCTCGGACTCATTGAACTGGGCCACATCCACATGCGTCACTCCCGCGTACCGGCGCTCGGCCTTTCCTTTCGGCCAGCACATCAGTTCCACGCAGTCGAAACCTTCTCCGGCGGCAAACGTGAGGACCTCTTCCAACGAGAGATCGGGCAGAATCGCGCTGACAAAACCGAGTTGCATATTGTCCTCGATCAGCCTAACACGCATGGTATACTCCCGGTTCCAATGCGTAGACGCGATCTTCTGAAAGCCGCGCCCCTGCTCGCGGCAGCGCCCTCCGCTTTCGGCCAGACGGCCATCTCGGAACCCCATTTCCCCTCACGGCTCTATCAGTTCGTCTGGCGAAACTGGGAACTCGCCAACACCGCCCGCATGGCCGAGGTCGTGAAGACGAGCGAGGCAAAGGTCCTCGCGCTCGGTGCGGCGATGGGTTTGCCCGTCAAGCGACGTTTGACCGAAGATCAGTTGCGGCGGATCTACATCACCGTCATCCGTCAGAACTGGCACCTGCTGCCGGAGGACCAGATTGTCCAACTCCTCGGCTGGACCCGGGAGAAGTTTGCGTTCACTCTTAAAGAGGACGATTTCCTGGACATCAAGCTTGGCAACGCCAAGCCCAAGTGCGATGCGGTTCTCTATGCCGAGCCTACTGCGCAGGAGAAGCAGGGCGCGGCCTCCATCCGCAGGATCCTTCGCTCCGAACTCGGCCCCGCGCTCGACGAAAAGGGCGAAGAGCCGTTCGCCTTCATCGCCGAGTATACGCGGCCCGTGGCGAATCCTCCGCGCGCGGAGACGCGCAAGGCGCTGTGGAATCCGCGCATCATCTACTCGTTCTTTGCGCTCTATGGCGATGCCCTCATCGAGACCGAGACGGACCCGTTCCCCGACGGCTACCTGGCTCAACTGGCCGGTGTGGGCATCAACGCGGTCTGGATGCAGGCGGTCCTGAACAACCTCGCCCCCGCGCCCGCCTTCCCCGAATTCGGCAAGGACTGGGAGAAGCGCCTGCGCCAACTGAACGTGCTGATCCGCCGCGCCGAGCGGTTCGGCATCAAGGTCTACCTTTACCTGAACGAGCCTCGCGCGATGCCAGCGCAGTTCTTCGCGAAACGGCCCGAGATCCGCGGGTCGTACCACAACGGCGTCTACGCCATGTGCACTAGCGCGCCGGCGGTCCGCGATTGGATTCGCGCCAGCGTGGCCAACGTCACCCGGCACGCGCCTGGTCTCGGCGGGTTCTTCACCATCACGATGTCGGAGAACCACACCAATTGCTATTCCCACACCAACGCGTGGCGCGAAAAGACCGGCCGCGTGAAGGACTGCCCGCGCTGTTCCCAACGGGAAGGTTGGGACGTGATCGCCGGCCTGCACCAGGCCATGCAGGAGGGCATCCGCGAGTCGCGCAGCCAGGCTCGCATCCTGGCGTACGATTGGGGCTGGTCGCACGAGATGTTCGAGAAGCTCATCCCGCTGCTTCCCAAGGAAGTGGCCGTGCTGAGCATCAGCGAATGGGATCAGCCCGTCAGCCGGGGCGGGGTTCGCACCAAGGTGGGCGAGTACTCGATCTCGGTACCCGGTCCGGGGCCCCGCGCGCTGAAGTCCTGGTCCATCGCCCGCAAGCATGGCCTGGAAGCGATGGCCAAGATTCAGGCCAGCAACACCTGGGAGATCTCCTCCGTTCCCTTCATCCCCGTTCCGCCATTGGTAGTCGACCACTGTGAAGCGCTGTCGAAGGCGGGCGTCTCCGGATTACTCGCCTCATGGACTCAGGGCGGCTACCCTTCGCCGAACCTCGACGCAGCCTCGGCGTACTACTACGAAGCCAACCCCGACAAAGACCAGCTTTTGCGCCGCGTGGCCGAACGGCGCTACGGGTCGGCCGCCTCCGCGGACGTGGTGGCCGCGTGGCGGCTGTTCAGTTCCGCCTTCCAGGAGTTCCCCTATGGCGTCCACGTGTACGTCATTCCCACCCAGCACGGTCCGGCCAATCTTCTCCGCATGGAGCCCACCGGCCACCGTGCCGGGATGATGCTGTTCCCCCACGATGCCCTGATGCAATGGTGCGGGCCGTATCCTCCGGCGGTGGTGCGGAGCCAGTTCGCGAAGATGGCCTCGATGTGGAAGACCGGCCTGGATCGGTTTCGCGCTGCCATGACCAAGGCCACCCGGCAGTTCGCGGCCCTCGATCTGGCGATTGCGGAGACGTGCCTCCATCACTTTGAGAGCGTCGCCAACCAGGTGCAGTTCTACATTCTCCGAGCGAACCTGGACAAAGCCGGCGGGGCCGAGCGCGAGGCTCTCCGCCGCGAGATGACCGCCCTCACCAGTGACGAACTGCGGTTAGCGAAAGCCCAGTACCGCCTGCTGCGGCGCCATTCGCTGCTCGCCTACGAGGGGTCGAATCATTACTACTACCGTCCGCTCGACGCGGCGGAGAAGATCCTCAACTGTTATTGGTTGCTGGATCGGCTGAAGGGCGCTTGAAGCCTGGCCCTATCTGGATCGGCCTTCCAAGCGATCGACGCGCCCGCGCAGTTCGGCGATCTCACGGTCTTTCGCTTCGAGCGCCGCATCCACTTTCTCCGCCCACGAGTCCATGCGACTGCTCCACCGCGAGCCTGCTTGCCAGAAGCCCGCGTGGCGTTCCAGGCGCGTTGCCTGGGTGTCAAAGCGGCTGTTGAGTTGCACGATCCCCTGTTGAACATCGTGCCTCAGGCCGGCAAATTCCCGTTCCAAGCTGTCTTTTAGATCGACAATCAGCCTTTCCAGGTTTTCCACGCTGTCTCCACGTTATCATGACACCGTACCCCTGCCGCTGGCGGAATCCGCCCTCGATGCCTCCAGCAGTACCGGCGTACGATTCAACCCTGTCAGGTCGGTCAGGCGCTCCTCTTGATGTCCTTCACCATGGCTTCCCGCTGGACTTGGTTGAGCCTGGTCTGATAGCCTTTTCCCTTCCGGCGCAGCCAGCCCACCACGTCGGCGTACAGGCGCACCGTCAGTTGCTGCTTCACCGGACGAATAGAACGGGTTGCGAACGGCGTTCTTCCAGAAGCTGTCCTTCAGCGGTGGAATGTCCGAGAAGTCGATCTCCGCTTCAGGCCGTGCCGCCTGCCGCGCGAGCTTGCGTTTGCGGGCGGGGGGCATCGAGTCCTTAGTCAACGTTTTGCGCACGAATTTGCTCATATCGGCTTCGTTCTTTCCGGGTCGCCCGGCGTGCCGAGATGAGCCGGACTACTTCGTCATCCCCCTCTTCTCGCACGGTGTGGGCCACGAGCAGCACGGCAACACCTCCCGAAAGACCCACCGCTTGCCAGCGCGCGTCACCCGATTCGTCAGTTCGGTCCTGCTCGAAAAGAGCAAAAGGATCCCACTCAAACCATGTCATCCCCAGACCAGGATAACGCCAAATGTGTAGCTACGAATATCGCATCTCCGACCCCTTTGCGGGGATCACTGCTCACGGCGTAACGCCGCAAGAACGCCCCATGGTAACTTGCAGCCCAGTGTAGGCATACTGGTTCCATCGATGAATCTGACTCTGTGCTTCCATCCGATGTGAAGTGATGCGGACATCGATCCGAGTTTTCTTGCTTCTCTGCCTCCCAGTGGCCAATGCCTGGACCACTGAGTACGGCGTTGTTCCTGGCACGCACTTTCAGCGCCATACAGCGCGGGATCGCTTCGGAAGGGCCGTCACCTTTTACGTATCCGGGCCCCAGTCCCAACGTCCAGTCCCGCTCGCCGCTTTTGTGCAAGGGACGGGCTGTTCGTCTCTTTTTCAGCGTGCCGGCGCCCGTGTCGTTCAGGGTCCTCAAGCACTTCTCTACGAAGCCTCCCGAGGGCGAGTCAGGGTCCTCGCGGTGGAGAAACCCGGCGTGCAGTTCCTGGACGAGCAGTCCGGTGAGCACGCGAAGGTATGCCGCCCGGAGTTTCTCGGCGAGCATACACTGGACCGATGGACGGAGGCGATCGTCGCCTCCATCCGGGCGGCCCAGGAATTACCCGGCATCGATCGATCGAAGACTTTGGTGGTCGGTGCCTCAGAGGGAGGTGTGATCGCGGTGCACGCGTCGAATGTGGCGCGCTCCGTCACACATGCGGCATCCATCGGCGGCGGCGGCCCGAACCATCTTTTCAGCCTGGCGGAATACGTTCGCCGCGGGAGACTTGATCCAGAGGTCGAGGTCTTCGGCTGCTGGGCCGAAGTTCTTCGGTTTCCCGACGCCGCGGACAAGTTCTGTTGGGGTCAGCCACATCGGCTGTGGTCGCGGCTGCTGAGGACTTCACTTCTGCGGGAATGTCTTCAATCCCGGGCAGCCCTCTACCTGGCTCACGGCACGGCGGATCAACAGAGCTCTGTAGCCGGGTTTGACGTGATGCGCGCGGAGTTGGCAGCGCAAGGGCGAAGCGCCGTGTTTGACCGAATCGAAGGAGCGGATCATTCGCTTGCACGCGGTGGCGACCGCCCCGGGGACGGATTTCGAGCCTGTCTGGAACGAATTGTCGACTGGTTCGTGACCGGCGCACCATAGCTGATCCCCGAGGATGAGCGTGACGGACGCGACGCATTTGAGAGCAGGGTTGATTCCCGTGCACGAACGGAAGTCCGCCCAACAAAGGAAAGACCGCCACAAAAAAAGCCATTCGGTGGACTGGCGGGCTTGCTCCAGGAATTGATCGATGGTGACTTGCAGTTCGGCCAGATTGACCTGACGCTGGCGGAGCCAGTCGTCGAGGGGGCGGAAGGCGGGGTCGGCGGGAAACCCGGAAACCCGGGACAGCTATGAATTCCCGATTTCCAACTGGTTCTGCTCAGATTCCCGCTCCTTCTTCCTCGGCGGACGACCGGGAGCCCGCATCTCTAAGCATCGGCCGGTTTCGTCTTCCAGCCGCCGCCGCAACGCCTCTCCCCCCAATGGCAAACCGCGCGCCGTAGCTTCCCGAATCCGTTCGCTGATGGCCTCTTCCACCACGCTCGTCGCCAACACCTGCCGCCACCGCTCGGCATCGTACCATTTTCGCCATGCCGCCAACTCCAACGCCACCAACTTGTTGCCGCTTCCGCAGTGCGTCGCCGCGCTGGACCATCGCCACGCATCCGCCGTTTCCACCAATCCCGCCCGCAGCGCGTTGCGTTCCACATAGGCCAACGCGGGCCACTGCGACGTCTCGTCCAGCGGACAGGAGTAGAAACGCGCCTGCCAGAGATGGCCGATCCGTCGCAAGCGAATGTGCTGTGCCCGGGCATAATCGGAATGCGTCCGGCCGAACGCCCGAGCCAAGCTCGTTGATTCTCGTGGCACTGCAATCACATGCACGTGATTGGGCATCAAGCAATATCCCCACAGTTCCAGGGAATACTGCCGCGAGTAGTCGGTGAGCAGTTCGAGGTAGAGGCGATAGTCTTCGTCACAGAAGAAGGTCTGTTGGCGGTAGTTTCCCCGCTGGGTGACGTGGTGCGGACAATCGACCGCAACGACGCGGGCCAATCTGGACATAGGGGACATCAACGTAGTGTCGTATCGGGGAGATTCCTCTCAAGGAAATCGGGAATTTGTGACTGTCCCGGTTTCCCCCGGGTTTCCCCGCCGGGTTTCCGTCGTACTATAGAGGGTTCTCATGTCTCTTCATTCATCAGCCAAACTCGCTCAACTCGAGGCGCGCCTTGACGGTTTGGTGGCGTTGTTTCTGAAGGAGCACGATGCCTTGCGAGAA
>CAZGUX010000259.1:0-9191 GCA_964529305.1 uncultured Solibacteraceae bacterium
CGCCCCGCCCGCCCCGAGGATCAGGACATCAGTCTCGAACTCATCCCACGACCCCATCACAGATTCTTGAACGCTTCCACGCCCCAGTACATCCAGATCGCTCCGGTCACGATGAGAGCGGCCGTCAGGATCCGAGCCAGCCGAGGGCCGACCCGGCTGTAGTCTAACAGGATATTCCTGAGACCATTCAGGCCGTGATACAGCGCCACCGCAAGGAACGCCAGGTCAATTGCCTGCCAGGCCGGCATGCGAATCCGCGATTCGATGGCCTTGTAGTCGAGTTGTCCTCTCAGCAGGTTCTCTGAGGCGAAGTGCTCCACCCAGAAATGCGCGACGAGCAGGACCAGTAGCAGGACGCCGGTGACTCGCTGCAGAACCCAGTGGATCGCCCTCCAACTCATTCCGCCACCTTCCAGACGGAGAACAGGAACATGGGCGCTGCCCCCAGCAGGAAAAGCCCCATGCCAATCGCCACCGCGAGGGCCCAGTATTGCCGCTGTCTCGCCTGGGCTCCGCCGAAATCCAGGATCGTGATCCGGACGCCGTTGAGGGCATGCAGGATGACGACGCCCAGCAGGCCAATCTCCGCGAGTTTGAACAGCGGATGACGGAACATTGCCAACGCTTCGTCGAAGGCTTGCGGGCCCTGGCTCAGCTTGTGGATGGTCCGCACGTGCAGCAGGAGGTAGATGAGAAGCAACACCCCCGTGGTCCTTTGAAGGACGTGCGCCGTCATTCCCGCATGATGCCAGGCATACTTGTGCCAGAAGGTCGCGAGGGCCCGCCTCATGCGTGATCGAGACTCCAGGGCCGCGGGATCAGGCGCTTCAGCGTGGCGATGGAATCGGTCAGGCTGATGCCTTTGGGACAGACCGCGGTGCAATTGAACTGCGTATGGCAGCGCCAGACCCCGGTGCGTTCGCCATCGGCGATCGTCAACCGCTGGCGCGCGGCCTGGTCGCGGGGATCGAGAATGCGCAGCAGGGCTCGGTTCAATGCCGCGGGGCCGAGGTACTCGGCGCTCGACCCCTTGATGCCGCAGGCGGCGTAGCACGCGCCGCAGGTGATGCAATCGCGTTTGTCGCCGGTGGATCGCGCAAACCGTGAGGTCGCCGGGATCCGCGCCAATTCCCGGCTTTCCGGATTCGCGGGACGGAAGCGAGGCAGGACTCTCTTCCACTGCTCGAAAAACGGATCGAGCGAGACCACCAGGTCGCGAATCACCGGCAGATGCGGCAACGGCTCGACGGTCACGGCGCCATGGCCCTTCAGTTGGCTAGGGCGGGTCCTGCAGGCGAGGCCTGGAATTCCGTTGACCGACACGGCGCAGGTGCCGCACATGCCCACGCGGCAGGCGCAGCGGAAATTGAGCGAGGGGTCGTGCTCGCGCTGGATCTGAAACAAGGCGTCGAGCACGGTCATCCGGTCTTCGAGTTGTACGTCGTAATTCGCCGGGGCGCGCGCGATGCCGTTCTCCGCGCTGCGCGAGACGGTCACGCGATAGGTCCGTTTCGCGGTCATGAACGCGATTAGGCTAGCACAGGGGTTGCGTTCGCTGAAGAGTGCCGCCGGGCGACGTTTTTCTGTCGCCCGGCGGACGCGTACCTCAACGACCGGGCTGCCCCGGGCGACAAAAAGCGTCGCCCGGCGCCACTGGAGGCTGTCCGCTCCCTGCCGGTCGCGGCTCAGATGCGGGAACGAAAGCGGTTTGGATCCCAGAAGGTCACCCGCATCTCGTAGTGATACTCACCGGAAAGCTTGGTGTAGAACGCCGTCACGATCTGCCCGTCCGGCAATTGCACGCAACTCGGATAGCCGCAGTCGGACTCGGGCGCGCCGGCAATCCGCATCGGAGGTCCCCACGTTTTGCCCTCATCCTCACTAAAGCGAATGTGAACGCCATAGTTGCCTCGATTACGAACGCCGTAGGTGACCAGCACGCGGCCGTCGCGCAGGCGCAACAGGTGTGCGGGAATCTGGCCGGGCAGGGTGAGGGGCATCTCGCGCTTCCAGGTGCGCGCATCGTCAGCGGAGGAGAACAACTCGAGGTGGACGTCGGAACTATCCGGCTTTGCAAACTCGCGGGAAGCGGCCAGCCAACGACCCGAGCCCAAATGCAGGAGCGTGGTTTCGTTCCCAACCGGATTCAGGGGCCGGACGTCGTTCCACGTGTTTCCTCCGTCCCGGCTGCGCACGAGGTAGCCGGATCGGCCCGTTCCCCGACGCAGATAAACGGCACTGCATAGCGCTCCGTCGGCGGCGATCTGGATCTGTCCGAAGGGGATGAAGTTGTTGCCCCGGCCCAGTTCTGTGTCGGGCGGTGAGGGAAAATCGCGAGTCACGCTCCAGTGCATTCCTCCGTCGGACGAACGGCAGACCCACGGTTTCAGAATGTGCGCCTCGGCGAAGCCGCGAGGCTGATAGGCCGGGCCGCGGCCGGTCCACCCGCTGCAGAGAGCGATCAAGTCGCCACTGGCGGTGAGGCCCGCCGAGCAGTTCATTCGGGCGGTTCCAGGTTCGTGAGCAGCGATACGGCCGCTGAATCTCCAGGTCTTGCCGTTGTCGCGGCTCGCCCAGCAGTCGAGGTCGCCCTCCCACGCTCCGTGACACGGCTGATTGAAGATCGCGACGACCAACGTTCCGTCAGCCAGGCGATGAAGATTCGGCCACGCGCACACGCCTTGGATCGCCGTTTGTGTCGCCGCCGCGGGACTCTGGGCAAAGGCGGCCGCGCTCAGCGCGCCCAAACACTCTCTTCGGTTCATGGATCACTCCTTCCGGCGATCAGGAATTATGGTAGTCCAAACCGGGAGTAGAGACGACCTTTGCACCCGGATTCGGCTCATGATACCGTCCCGGTCGGAGAACCATGTTGCTTTATCTCATTCTTTCTTTTTTATTCATGTCCCTGGCCGCCGCGGCGGAGGGGCCGATCCTGACGCCGAAGCCAGGGCCGTCGCCCCGGATCAACGGGCCGCGGGTCTACGGCGCGCGCCCCGGTCATCCTTTTCTCTACCGCATTCCGTGCACGGGCCAACGCCCCGTTCGGTTCTCGGCGGCGGGGCTGCCGTCCTCGCTGCGACTCGATGCGGCCACTGGGATCATTCGAGGCACGACACCCGCAGCCGGCGTGTACATGGTGACCTTGCACGCGAGGAATTCCCACGGTTCGGCCTCGCGCGCGTTCAAGTTGATCGCCGGCGAACGCCTGGCACTCACTCCGCCGATGGGCTGGAATGACTGGTACACGCACTACGACCGCATCACCGACAAAGACATGCGCGCGGCGGCCGACATCCTGATTTCTTCCGGCATGGCCGACGCCGGGTACGAGTACGTCAGCATCGACGACTGTTGGATGGTGAAGGCCGATTCGAAGGACCCGGAGATCGGCGGCCCGCCCCGCGATTCGAGCGGCGCGATCCGCTCCAACCGCCGCTTCCGACATGAAGGCCCTGACCAGCTACATACACGCCAAAGGGCTGAAAGCGGGCATTTACACTTCGCCCGGCCCGCAGACGTGCGGAAGATTTACGGGCTCGTATCAACACGAGGAGATCGATGCGAAGACCTTTGCTGCGTGGGGATTCGATCTGCTGAAGTACGACTGGTGCAGCTATGGCAAGGTCGCCGGCGGTGAATCCCTGGAACAGCGTAAGAAGCCTTACGTGTTGATGGGCTCGATTCTGTCGCGGCTCGATCGCGATATCGTCCTCAACCTCTGCCAATACGGAATGTCGGAAGTATGGAAATGGGGCGGAGAGATTGGGGGGCATTCCTGGCGGACCACGGGAGATCTGGGCCTGGAGAAGGACACACGATTGCCCGGCTTTTACTCCATCGGGTTCAGGAATGCCGTGCTTGACAAGTATGCAGGGCCAGGGCGGTGGAACGATCCGGATTACCTGCTCATCGGGTGGGTGGGCAACGCCAGGAGCATGAACGAGCCTCCGAAGAAAACCGGCCTCACTCCCAACGGACAGTTGAGCTACATGTCGATGTGGGCGCTGATGGCGGCGCCGCTGTTTTATTCCGGGGACATGACCCGGCTGGACGACTTTACGTTGAGCGTACTGACCAACCACGAGGTGATCGACCTCGATCAGGACCCGCTCGGCCGGCAGGCGCGCGTGGTGCGCCACACGGCGGACGAGTTCGTCCTCGCCAAGCCTCTGGAGGATGGCTCCGTCGCGGTTGGCCTGTTCAATCTCGCGGAGGCCGAACGCACCATCACGGTGTCGTGGGCTGACCTTGGTCTGAGCGGCCGCCGTCTTGTTCGGGATCTATGGCGGCAGAAGAATCTGGGGACAGCGTCGGACCAATGGGGTGCGCAGGTCGGGCGGCACGGGGTCGCCCTGATTCGCTTGACGCGAGAGCCCCAATAGTCCCGTTCAGCGAGGTGGAACGTAGCTCATGTCCGCCTGGTGGACGTAGATGTTGTACTCGGACTCCACCAGCATCGGCCGGAGTTTGGCGAGGAATCGCTGATAGGCCTCTGCTCCCATGGCGCTCTGGATCGGTAGTGGTCCGTCGAGATCGGCCCATTTGTCGAGACCGGTGGCGGAACGGAACTCCGAGGAGGGAGCGCCGTACCTCGAGCGGCCGAATACATAGGTCTTGATACCGGCCTTCTTGACGGCGGGCACGATTTCGCTCCGCATCAGGGCCAGGTAGGCCTCTGTATGTTCCGGTTTGACCCGCGTGCGCAACGCGCGCACCATCTTCGGAATCTCTCCGGTGCGCGGCAGGCTGATGTCGGGCATGATCTCGTCAACGATCGTCTCCGCACTGTCGGAACAGGCATACAGACGTGCCAGAATGCGGGCCAGGTCCACGCTGACGTCTTTCAGCTTGGGATCCTGAGTCGGGTCGAGTTCGGCGTAGTGACGGTGGTAGCGGACCAGCAAGAACTCGCTGGGGCCACTAACGGATCGCCACCAGGTGGATGACTTGTCGAACCCGGCCTTCTGGAGGACACCCCTGTACTCCATCACACCGGCCCGAAAGTCGCCGACGCGATCGGGCTTGACGTGAATCCGGACAATGGTCCGGAGGTTCGCGCTTTGCCCGAGGGCTGGCTTTGCGAACGTAAGGCTTGCGGCCACGACAGCACAGCCGCTTAGAAACACTGATCTCGTGCACAATCGCATTGGATTGTTTCTCCTTTTCCTGACATCCCCGGGGAGTGTCGCCAAGTATAGCCGTCTCCGGCCAGTGAGTAAACCGTGTTCAGCGGATTTTGTCTGGGGTCAACGGGCGTGACTTGCCGGTCCCGGAAGTGGGAACATACGTCAAACACCATGACCCGACGCAACGCACTCACCACCGTACTGGGCGCCCCTGCGCTTTTGAAGGCCGCTCCGTCAAAGGCCACAGCCTTCGCCTTGATCGGCGACCGCCCGCACAACTCGGATTACATTCGAACAGGCCTGCGGAAGACCATCACCAAAGGGCTCGGGGTCACGGTCGACTTTCGCGATGAAGTCGAGTTATTGACCGCGGAAACTCTGGCGGGATACAAACTGCTGATCATTCTGCGCGACGGATTTCTGTGGCCGGATGGGTATCTGGACGAGAACTCCAACGCGGGGTGGCACGGATCGGGGAGGCCCAAGATGATCAGCGACCCGCCGGTTCCCAAGAACGACGTGAAGGGTTTTGCGTGGATGACGCCGGAACAGGGAAGGGCGGCTCAGGCGTTTGTGCGGAACGGCGGGGGCGCCCTGCTGCTCCACAACGTGACGCACATCGGACAGCACAACCGCGAGTTCCGCGACGTGCTCGGTGCGTCGTACGAAGGTCACCCGGCCATCCGGACGTTCAAGGTGAAGATCACCAATCCGAACCACCCGATCACGCGGGGGGTCCGGGATTTTGTGGTGACCGACGAGCAGCACTACATGACGTATGACAAAGACAAGAAGCATTTGCTGATGGAAAGCGTCAACGAGGACGGACTGACCTGGCTTCATTTTGGCGCGACCGCGCCGGCGGGGTGGGCGTTTGACTACGGCCAAGGACGCGTCTGCTACTTCTCACCCGGGCATTTGCTGACGGTGCTGTGGAATCCGGAGTACGTCAAGCTGCAGCAGAACGCGGTGAGATGGCTCCTGCGGCGGGACTGAGTGGCGCCGGGCGACAAAAAACGCCGCCCGGCGCCACGGTGGGGGCAAGTTCAAGGTATCTTGGACTAAAGCACGAAGGGAGGGCACGATGCATCCAGTTCCCGTCTTGTCGCGGCGCCGCCTGCTCGAGATGTCGGGCCTCGGCTTCGGCTCCGTCGCCCTGCGAGGACTGCTCGCGGCCAACAACGTTCGCCCGTATACCGACCTCAAGCCGCGGCCGCAGCACTTCAAGGCGCCGGCCAAGGCCATGATCCAGTTCGTCATGAACGGCGGGCCGAGCCAGATGGACCTGTTCGATCCCAAGTCCGAATTGAAGAAGAGGGCCGGCCAGCCGCATCCGGACGGCGTCGAGATCCATCAGCCGAATAATGCCAACGTCCTGATGCCCGGCGCGTTCGACTTCCGGCGGTGGGGCCAGTCGGGCCTGGAGTTCGCCGACATCCTCCCTCACCTCGGTGGGATCGCCGACGAGATCTGCCTGATCCGGTCGATGTACTCCGAGCACAATAATCACCCCGAAGGGCTGAACAACCTGCAGACGTGCCGGATCTTCCCGGGGCGCCCGGTGCTGGGATCGTGGATCAGCTACGCGCTGGGAACGGCAAACCAGAATCTGCCGCCGTTCATCGTGCTGCGCGATCCGGAAGGGTATCCGGTGAGCGGCAAGCAACTGTGGTCGAGCGGCTGGCTGCCGGCCTTGTACCAGGGCGTGGAGTTCAATGCCTCCGGCACGCCGGTGCACAATCTGAACCCGCAGGAGCCGCTGCCACCGCGCGTTCAGCGCGAAGGCCTCGACCTGTTGCAGAAGCTGAACGCGCGTCATCTGAAGGATCATCCCGGCGAGTCGGAACTGGAAGCGCGGATCGAGAACTACGAACTGGCCGCGCGCATGCAACTCGAGGCGGCGGACATTCTCGATCTCAACAAGGAATCGGAAGCCACGCGCAAGGCGTACGGGCTCGACGATCCGCTGACCGCGGGCTTTGGAACGCGCTGTCTGATGGCGCGGCGGCTGGTGGAATCCGGCGTGCGGTACGTGCAGATCTTTTCCGGTCCGGGACAGCCGTGGGACCACCATTCCAAGATCAAAACCGGCCTGCCGCAGATCTGTGCCAAGACCGATCAGGCCGCGGTGGCCCTGATCAAGGATCTGAAGAGCCGGGGCCTGTTGGATTCGACCATCGTGATGTGGAGCGGCGAGTTCGGACGCCTGCCCACCACGCAGAACGGCGACGGCCGCGACCACAATCGCAACGCGTTCAGCCTGTTTCTAGCGGGCGGCGGATTCAAGAACGGGTTTGCCTACGGAGCGACCGACGATTTCGGCTACAAGGCCGTGGTGAACCGCGTCGGTGTCCCCGATTTGCAGGCGACCCTGCTCCATTTGCTGGGTCTCGACCACGTGCGGCTGACGTACATGCACTCCGGGCGTGAGGAGACGCCCACCGAGGCGTCGATCACCGGTGCAAAGCTGGTGCCCGACCTGATCAAGAATCCGCCCGCGGCGCGAGGATGATCGCCATGAGACGTCTGGCCTGGTTGCTGTTGTTCGCCGGCGCCGCCTTCGCGCAGCCGAGGTTTGAACGCGACGTTCTGCCGATCTTCACCGCCAATTGCTTCAGCTGCCATGGCGGCACGGCGACGGTTGGGCTGGACCTGCGGACGGCTGCTTCGATCCAGCGTGGCAGTCACCAGGGTCCGGTCCTGGTGAAGGGCGATTCAAAAAAGAGCCTGCTGTATCAGAAGCTCGTCTCGCGGCAGATGCCGCCCGTGGCCTTTAACTTCAAGGTGACGGACGCGCAGATCGAGACCGTGAAGCAGTGGATCGACGGCGGCGCCTTGGCTGATGAACAGGCGGCGGGCCTCTCGCCGGAACAGATCCAACGATTCGAGAAGGAAGTGCAACCGATCTTCTCCGCGCGGTGCGCGGGCTGTCATGGCGCCAAGCCTGCCGCGGGCTTGGACCTGCGGACGTTGACCTCGGTCTTGAAGGGTGGCGCCAGCGGTCCGGTCATTGCCGAAGGCGCGGCCGACAAGAGCATCCTGTCGCGGCGCGTGTCGGGCCGCACCATGCCGCCGCCCGGAGCGGGACAGCCGTTGGCGGAAGCGGAGATTCACGCCATTCGCAATTGGATCGATACGTCGCGGCTGAATGTGCGCGACCAGTCGCACGGGCTGCGCGAGGCGTTCACGGCGATGGAAGCACGGCCGGTAACGGAGAAGGACAAGCAGGCGTGGCCCTTCCGCAAGCCCGTGGCGGCAGCGATTCCCGCCGTGCGCACCAAGGCCCGAGTGCGTAACCCGATCGATGCGTTCATCCTGGCCAAGCTCGAAGAGAAGGGCCTCAGCCTGTCGGCCGAGGCGCAGCCGGCGACTCTGATCCGGCGGGTGTATCTCGACCTGATCGGCTTGCCTCCGTCACAGGAAGAACTGAAGGAGGCGTTGGCCGATACGAAACCGGGAGCCTATGAGCGGTTGGTCGATAAACTGCTCAACTCGCCCCACTACGGTGAGCGGTGGGCGCGCTACTGGCTGGACGCGGCGGGCTATGTCGACGTCAGCGGCTTTGACAACGACCTGAATCCGTACGAGGCGTTCGACGGCATCTGGCGCTACCGCGACTACGTCGTCAAGTCGTTCAACGACGATGAGGCGTACGACCGCTTCCTGGTGGAGCAACTGGCGGGCGACGAACTGGTCGACTGGCGCAACGCAAAACGGTACACGCCGGAGATCGTGGAGTCGCTGGTCGCCACGGGATACCTGCGCAGCGTGTTCGACCGTACAGATCCGGACATCGTCAATCTCCCCGGCGAGAGGTTCGATGTCCTGTTCCACCTGATGGAGAAGGTCTCGACGCATGTGATGGGGTTGACCGTCGGGTGCGCGCGCTGTCACAGCCACAAGTACGATCCGATTCCCCAGCGCGACTACTACCGGATGCTTTCGGTGTTCACCAACGCGTACAACCCTTGGAACTGGAAGCAGCCGAAGAATCGCTACCTCCACCACGTTTCCAAGGAAGAAGAGGACGAGATCAGGAAGCACAACGAGGAGATCGAGCGG
>CAZGUX010000260.1:0-30001 GCA_964529305.1 uncultured Solibacteraceae bacterium
CCTTACGGCCTCGACTTCTCCAGAGCGGTTACGACCTCTTCACCTCCCCGCCGAGTCACAGCTTACACCGATCGCGGCGATTTTCATCTCCTTCCCTGGGCATTCCCAGGCCCATCAGGACTCCCTTCCGGTCGCGGCTCTATTGGTTTCTAGTCGATCAGACCTTTGCGCATGGCAAACCGCACGAGTTCTCCGGTACTGTGCAGGTTCAGTTTCTCCATGATGCGGCCGCGGTGAGCGTCGACGGTGTACATGCTGATGTTCAGCACCGAGGCGATTTCCTTGTTCGTCTTGCCTTCGGCGATCTGCTGTAGGATCTCGCGCTCCCGGCTGGTCAACAGGTCGATCGGATCGCTGACGTGTTTGCGGTAGTCGCTCAATACCGCTTCGCTGACGGAAGGACTGAGATAGCCGTCGCCTCGGGCCACGGCGCGGACGGCCGTGACCAGGTCGGTGTCGAGCGAGTCTTTCAGCAGGTAGCCCTTGGCGCCGGCCCGCAGCATTTCGCGGACGTAGACGCTGTCCTTTTGCATGCTCAAGGCCAGGACCTTGGTGCGGGGAGAGGCGTTGGTGATGCGCCGCGTGGCCTCGATGCCGTTCAGGCCGGGCATGGCGACGTCCATCACCACCAGGTCGGGATGCAAGGCCGCGGTGAGTTCCACGGCTTCGGTCCCATTGGCGGCCTCGCCTACCACCTCCATGTCGGTCTGAGCGGCCAGGATCATGCGGAAGCCCTTCCGCACGACCGTGTGATCATCGGCCAACAGGATGCAGATCTTCTTGCCGGACATCGTCTCCCGCGACTTTCAGCGGCGCCCGCACGCGGATCGTGAGCCCGCGGCCATCCGCCGATTCCAACGATAGCTCACCGCCCAAGTGCCTGGCGCGGGCCTGCATGCCGACCAGGCCCAGTCCCTTCGAGCGTTGATCCTCCGGCAGGCCCCGGCCGTCGTCGGAAATGGTGAGTGAGACGCTGTCGTCCGCCTTGTCGAGTTGGATCGTGACGTTGCGGGCTCCGGAATGCCGCGCCACATTCGTCAGCGCCTCCTGGGCGATGCGGAACAAGTGGGTCTCCGTCTCGTCGGAAAGCCGCGACGACAGCATCGAGCGGAAGTCGACGTGAATCCCGGTTCGATGCATGAACCGTTCTCCCAGCCAGCGCAGGCTCGCGTCCAGGCCGAAGTCGTCGAGGATCACGGGACGCAAAAGCTGAGCCAACTCTCTGACGTTCGAGATGGCCTGGTCGACCAGGCCCAGCGTGTCGGATTGGCGCGCGTCGAAGGTGTCGCGAGTGACGGTAGAGACGTTGGCTTTGACGGCCGCCAACGACTGGCCCAATTCGTCGTGAAGTTCGTGAGAAAACCTTCGGGCGGCCGCTTCCTGCGACTCGACCATATGCCAGGAAACGCGGCTCAGCTCACCCGCCTGCCATTCGATCTTACGAATGGATTCCTTGGTGACCACGATGGTCAGGACCGCGCACACCATGGCGAGCAGCAGACAAGCGCCCAAGAGGGTGGCGGAGTGGCGGATCAATTCGCTGGCACGGCGGTCGATCTCGTTTTCCAGTTCGCGAGTGCTGCGAGTGCTCTCGGCCACCAGCGCCGCCACTGCCTGCAGTACGTCGTCGTGCCTTGCGAACAACGTCCGCAGGGACGCGCTCGACGTCCCGATCTGGTCAAGGACCCGGCGCGCCTCCTCCGAGAAACCCTGGGCCGCGTCGCCCACCTGGCGCCAAAGCTTTTCGCGGGGAGTTCCCGTCGCGGCGGCAACGATGCGCACCACCTCATGGTCAGCCGCGTCGAGTTGCTCGATGAGGCGCTCGCGGTCGACGGTCTCGGGCGTGCGCGACAGCCGGTACATGACGCGATTGAGAGTCTGCTGCTCAACCTGAATTTCATGGACGAGTTCGCTGGTCGCCACGCGCGCTTCGACCAGGTCCTGAGCGGTTAGCTGAAGTTCGCTCGCGCTGCGGACCCCGATCACGCCGGCCGCGAGCAGAAGAACCGTCACCAGCGAGAAGCCGACGATCAGCACGCCCAGGACTGCCTTCTCGGTGATGAACCGGTTGGTCAGCATGGGGAACGCACTCTCAGTGTACCTGACCGCCATGATCCTGCCCCAGTATCAGGGTTGGGGGGCGACGCGCATATCCCGCAGGCAGGCTAACTGCAGGCAGATTTTGGGACTAGAGGGTGGGAATCGGGACGAAACGACATAAGCCCGGCTGAGCATGCGCTCAGCCGGGCTTTGATTGGAGCCGTTCTGGAGACGGGTTACTTCTTGTCTTCGGACTTTTTCTTGCCCTTTTTCTTCTTGGCTTCCTTCTTCGTGTCGTCTTTCCCACCGGCCGGTGCCGGCGCGGCAAACACGGTGCCCAAGCTCGCCAGAGTCAACAACGCAATCGCAAGTCTCATTCTGTCCTGTTACTCCTTATTGCCGAGAGTTCGCCTGCTCGACATCTCCAGAATGTCTGACATTCGGTTGCAACACGATCCCGTCAAAGGGCTACAATCGGTTACGACATTGGGGGATGGGGGGCTAAATTGCCGCCAAATCCGGCTCCTGACGCCACAACATGCGGCGAAGGGCCCGAAAGTGCTGTTCCCCTTCCTCGATGGCCTTCACCCGGGTGGAATCGGCCATCACCAAAAGCTCACGCGGATCGATGACGCGCAGCGGGCGGCCGGACGCCATGGCCATCCACTGGATCTGGCAGGCCCGGTCGAGGGCGTACAGGTCGTCGAAGGCCTCATGGACCGTTCGGCCGCACACCGTCACGCCGTGATTCGCCATCAGGAGAATGTCCTTGTCGAGAATGGCCTCCCGGATCAAGTCGCCGATCGATCGCTCCGTGGCGAGGCCGTAGCGGTCCAGGTAGGCGATTCTGCCCACAAAGTGGAGGGCGTGCTGGCTGCACATTTCCACGGTTTGGTCGTCCAGCGACGTCAGGGCGGTGATGTTGGGCTGGTGCGTGTGGAGAATCACACGAGCCTGGGGCAGGTCACGATGCATCGCGCCGTGAATCAGGAGGGAGGTTAGCTCAATCTCTCCATCGCCATCCACAATGCGGCCGTCGAGGTCGACGACGAGGAAGTCGCGGGCTTTCACCTCGTCCCAATGCACGCCGTAAGGGATCGCGAAGAAGCGATCCTGATAGCCTGGCACCAGTGCGGTGAAGTGATTCACAACGCCCTCGTTCCAACTCCAGCGGGCGGCCCAGCGATGGGCCACGGTCAGGTCGACGCGTACCTGAAGGCCGGGGTCGAGACGATGGTAAGCGCTTTCGTACTCACGCAAGGCGTCCACATTGCGCGACAGAAGGGCCGACGGGGATGGCATGGTTTTTACAAGATACAACAGGAACGACCGGATGCGCGGAGAGGCGGTAGTTGACCGGCGACTCCACGGAACGCTAGGCTCAGAACAAGTCCCTGAGCCCGGCAGCATGAAACATACAGGCTTCCTCGCAAACCTCCTCCTGCTGGTCCCCGCCGGCGTGGCGATGGCGCCGGCCCAGGTCGTCAAACCGGATGCCCGTGACGTGGCTGATTTTCGCAAGTCGGTCGACGCGTTCCTGGCTACCCACTGCGTCCAATGCCACAACGCGAAAAACCGGTCCGGTGAAGTTGACCTCGACCAGTACCGCGACGTGCAACGGGCGTTTGCCCAACGCGAGGCCTGGGAGCACGTCCTGCGGAAGGTGCGCGGCGGGGAGATGCCGCCTCCGGGCTTGCCGAAACCAAGCCCGGCCGACACCCAGGCGATCACGATGTGGATCGAGAAGTTGTTCGAGCGCCAGGATCGCGCGGTGAAACCGGACCCGGGCCGGGTGACCGCGAGGCGGTTGAACCGTACGGAGTACAACAACACCGTACGCGACCTGCTCGGGGTCGACCTTCAGCCGGCCGACGAGTTTCCCGCCGACGATGCGGGCTACGGCTTTGACAACATCGGCGACGTCTTGTCGCTGTCGCCGGTCCTGATGGAGAAGTACATGGCAGCCGCGGAGAAGATCACTCGCGCGGCCATCTACACGCCGCGGCCGATCCGTCCGACCATGGAGCGCTACCAGACTTCCCGCAGCCGCCGCATCGGCAGCGACAATGCCAGCGGGAAGGTGTTGCCGTATTCCCCGAGGGGAGCCCTGGAAGCCAGGCACAGCTTCCCGTATGACGGCGAGTACGAGATCCGCCTGCAGTCGATCGACCGCAGGCGCGATGGCGCGGCGCCGGCCCGGTTCATCCTGACGATCGACGGGAAGAAAGCGGACGAGTTCGGCTCCGAGCCCGGAGACTACAAGAACCGGCTGTTTGACCATCGCGTCACGCTCAGCCGGGGCATCCATACCCTCGGCGCCTATTTCCCGCCCGAAGTTGTGGAATGGGCCGAGCGGACCGATCCTCCGGAACCGCCGAAACCCGGCAAGAAGGTTCCCGAGGACCGGCGCCGGATCTTTGCCGCCTTTGTCGAGATTCGCGGACCCTATCGCGTGGATCCTCCGGCCAGCCATCAACGGCTGTTTGTTTGTGGCCTGACGAAATCCGAGCAGAACCTCGACTGCGCCCGCCGCATTGTCGGCGACCTGGCCCGGCGGGCGTTCCGGCGACCGGTGACATCGAACGAAGTCGACAAGCTGGTTTCGTTTGCGGCGATGGCGCTGAAGGAAGGAGAGACGTTCGAGCACGCGGTCGGCTACTCGGTCCAGGCGATCCTGGTGTCGCCGCAGTTCCTGTTTCGCATCGAACGCGACCCCAACCCCAACGACGCCGGGGCCGTCCACCCTGTCGGCGACTTTGAACTGGCCACGCGGCTCTCGTATTTTCTGTGGAGCAGCATGCCGGACGAGTCGCTGTTTCGCGCCGCCGCGGAGGGATCCCTTCGCAAGCCCGCTATTCTCGAGGTGCAGATCCGGCGGATGCTGGCGGACCCGAAGGCGCGCGCCCTGGTGGAGAACTTCGCCGGTCAGTGGCTGCACCTGAGGAACCTGGAAAGCGCGAACCCCGACCCCGACCGCTTCCCCGCGTTTGACGATGAGCTGCGTCTTTCGATGCTGCGCGAGACCGAGTTGTTTTTCGAAAGCCTGGTCCGGCGGGATGGCAGCATTCTCGATTTCCTGGACGCGAAGTATAGCTTCCTCAACGAGAGGCTGGCCGCCCACTACGGGATTCCCGGAGTGAAGGGCGATGAGTTCCGCAAGGTGGACCTGGAGGGCGAAGAGCGTTCGGGCGTGTTGACTCACTCGAGCATCCTCACGGTTTCGTCGTACCCGACGCGAACCTCGCCGGTGATCCGCGGCAAGTGGATTCTCGAGAACATCCTGGGCGCGCCTCCACCGCCTCCGCCCCCGAACGTCCCGGTGCTGAAGGAAGAAGAAGTCGGCCATACGGGCAGCCTGCGGCAGCAGATGGAGAAGCACCGGAGCAATCCGATGTGCGCTTCCTGCCACGCGAAGATGGACGCGATCGGCTTCGGGCTGGAAAACTACGACGCGATCGGCCGCTGGAGGACGCGGGATGGCAAGTTCCCGGTCGAAGCTGGAGGGCAGGTCGCGGGCAAAGCATTTGCCACGCCAGCCGAGTTGAAGACACTGCTCCGCGCCAACCCCGACGAGTTCGCCCGGTGCCTGACGGAGAAGATGATGACCTACGCCTTGGGCCGGGGAGTCGAGCGGTATGACCGCCCGGCGGTGCAGTCGATTCTGGCCGGCCTCCGTGCCGGAGACTACCGGTTCTCGAGCCTGATTCTTGGTATAGTCAAGAGCATGCCGTTCCAGAAGCGCCGGGGGGACGGCCCAAAAATAACCAGGGAGCAGCCTGTTACCCGCGCGGCGGGGGGCTGACGAGCATCAGAGCCGCGACCGGCAGGAAGCGGGCAATCGAGCCGCGACCGGCAGAGAGCGGTGGCCAATGCACAGCGATACCGGAGGCGACGTTTGATCACGAAGACGCATCTTCCACGACGCACGTTTCTGCGGGGAATGGGCACGGCTATCGCCCTGCCAATGTTGGACGCGATGATGCCGGCATTTGCGGCGCCTCGCCGCGAGGACGGGAAATCGCCGGTCCGCATGGCGTTTGTCTACGTTCCGAATGGCATCATCATGGGACAGTGGACGCCGGCCGCCGAAGGCCCCGCCTACGACATGACCCGGGTCCTCACGCCCCTGGCTCCGCTGCGGAATGAGTTGAGCATTGTTACGGGATTGGCGCAGATGAATGGGCGGGCCCTCGCCGACGGTCCCGGCGATCATGCCCGCGCCGCCGCCAGTTTTCTCACCGGCGTTCATCCGCGCAAGACCGACGGCGCCGACATCCAAGGCGGCGTCTCGGTGGATCAGATCGCCGCTCAGTCGCTCGGCGGCCAGACGCGTTTCGGCTCCCTGGAATTGGGTTGTGAACACGGACGCATGGTGGGCAACTGCGATTCCGGCTACAGTTGCGCGTACTCGAATAGCCTGGCCTGGCGCACGCCCACCACGCCGATGCCGCCCGAAGTGAATCCTCGTCTGGTCTTCGAACGGCTGTTCGGTTCGGGCGACCGCATTGAAGATCCGGCCACCCGGGCGCGCCGGCAGCGTTTGCAAAAGAGCATCCTGGACTATGTTCAGGAAGATGCGCGGCGGCTTACGGGGACGCTCGGAACCACCGACCGCCGCAAACTCGATGAGTATCTGTTTGCCGTTCGTGATATCGAGAAGCGGATCGAGGCGGCGGAAAAGCAGGACAGCGCCGGGAACCGGCCGGACGTCACACCCCGGATGGACCGTCCCGACGGCATTCCCGCCGAGTACGATGACCATGTCCGCCTGATGTTCGACCTGATGGCGGTCGCGTTCCAGGCGGACCTGACGCGAGTGGCGACCTTCATGATGGGCCGCGAAGGCAGCAACCGCACCTACCGCCAGATCGGCGTGCCGGATGCCCACCATGGCATTTCGCACCACCGCGACGAGGCCGACAAGATCGAGAAACTGACGAAGATCAACACGTACCACGTGACGTTGCTTGCGGAGTTCCTCTCCAAGCTCGGCCAGACGCGGGACGGTGAGCGTTCGCTGCTCGAGAATTCCATGATCGTGTATGGCAGCGGCCTCAGCGACGGAAACCAGCACCTGCACCATGACCTTCCCCTGGTGCTGGCCGGCAAAGGCGGCGGGCTGTTCAAGTCCGGGCGGCACATCAAGTACCGCTCCGAGACGCCGATGAACAACCTGTTTCTGGCGATGCTGGACACGGTGGGTGTCCGTACGGACAAACTGGGCGACTCCAACGGCCGTTTGAACTACCTCACCGATCTGTAGGAGAGGCCTCCCCAGCCAGCGGCGGGCTTTGGCCCGTCCCTGGATTCTACGGCGTCAACCTCTGCCGCGAAACCGCTCGATTTCCCGGCGATCGCGCTTCGAGGGCTTGCCTTCCCGAAACGCCTCATAGTGCGGCATCGCTTTGCGCTCTTCCGCCAACTTGAGCCGCAACTCCCGGCTCGCTTCGGTCTCACGATAGAGCGTCTGCGCCACGGCCGCCGGGCCGCGGATCTCGCTGAGAATCAGGACCTCCACTTCGAAGTCGCCGCCGTCGTTCTTCACTTTCAGCAGGTCGTTGACATGGACTTCGCGCGAGGCCTTGGCCGGCTGTCCATTGGACGAAATCCGACCGAGGTCGCAGGCGTGCGCCGCCAGGGAGCGCGTCTTGAAGAACCGCGCGGCCCACAGCCACTTGTCGATTCGGACGCGGGACATGATCCCATTCTCGTATGCCCTTACCCTCGCCGGCCCGGAGTGGGAGAATCTGGGCGGAGCGTTCTTATGATCGATTCGCGGAATACGTTCAGCCGAAGAGGGTTCATCGACCGGATGGGCGGTGCGGCCGCGTTGGCCAGTGCGGACGGCGCCGCGGGGGCGGAACCGGTGCGCAGCAAGTTACTGCCAGGCAAACCCCTGCGGGTGAAGCCCGTGCTCATCTGGACTCTTCCAGTGAAGCGCGAGCTTGCCAGTTGGCGTCCGTATGGAGGACTCACCACGCGGGCGGAGGTGGACCAGGAAGCTCGCCGCATCGAAGACGAAGTGTCCAGGCTGGCCGCGAGCGCAGAGTTTGGCATTGACCCGTTGCCGCTCGCAACGGTGAACCGCCAGGAAGAGGCGTCCGCTGCGGCGGAGGCCGACGCTGATGTGCTTCTGGTGTACGCCTACAGCGGGCCGCGGCAATGGCTCGAGACTCTGGAGAATTCGGGCAAGCCGAATGTCATGTTTCTCCGCCACAAGTCGGGTCCGTTCTACTGCTGGTACGAGAACGCCCACTATCGTTTTCTGCGTGTAAACGAGGACACCCTGAAACAACCTTCCATGGATTTTGACGACGTCGTGGTGGACGAATACGCGGAGGTGCGGTGGCGGTTGCGAGCGCTGTTTGGCCTGAAGAACGCGAGGGGAACCAAATCACTGGCGATTGGCGGGCTGAGATCGTACAGCGAACCCGGCCAGAAGTACGGACCCGCCCACGTTCGCGACGTCTGGGGATACACTCTGGTGACCGAGAGCGAGGAGGAAGTCGGTGAGCGTATGCGGCGCGCGCGCGCGGACCGCGACCGCGTGGGCCGCGCCGAGCGGCAGGCGGAGGAACTGCTCTCGCAGCCGAACGTGACCTTGGCCACCGAGCGGAAATTCGTGGTCAACACGTTCCTCGCTCTGGAGGTTTTCAAAGACCTCATGAAGAAGCACGACTGTTCGAACGTCGGCGTGGCCGACTGCATGGGCTCGATCATCAAGGTGTTGGACACGCCGCCGTGCCTGCTGTATTCACTCCTGAACGACGAGGGCTATACGGCGTTCTGCCACACCGACTACACGCACACGCCGCCCGGGGTTCTCCTGCGTTGGATTTCCGGAAAACCGTCCTTCATTGCTAACGTGCACTATCCGCACCAGGGCATGGTCACCGTGGCCCATTGCGCGACGCCGCGCCGCTTGAACGGACAGGACTTCGAGCCGACTCGGATCATGACGCACTTTGAGTCGGATTACGGAGCCGCGACCCGCGTGGAGTTTCGCAAGGGACAGACGCTCACCAATATTGTTCCCAACCTCACCTGCACGAAATGGATGGGCTTTCGCGGCCGGGTGACCGACACGCCCAGCTATCCAGCCTGCCGCTCCCAGATCGACATGGCCATTGAAGGCGATTGGAGGACCTTGCTCAAAGACTTGCAAGGATTCCACACGGTCATCTGCTATGGCGACTACCTCCGGGAGATTGGCTACGCGCTGAAGAAGGCCGGCATCGGGTGGCAGAACGTGAGCGAAGGCTAATCGGAGTCTTACGGCAGACTCAGGCGTCACGGCTCGATTCGTGGGTTTGGTTCGCTCCACAGCTTCGACAGGAGCCTGAGGGTGTCCGTGGCGACGGCCAGAACCCGCCCGGTGGTCGGCGGGTAGCGGATCAACTGTTGGACGGTGTACGGAGCAGCCGCCGAGATGCCAGCCGCCAAGTCTACCGAGGCCTCGAGCGAATCGCCCGCGAAGTCGCGAACGCGGGTTCCGAAACTCCGGGTGCCGGAGCCCGGAAAGACGTCCCACAAGCGCCGGCGAAGGTCCTCCGCGCGGCTGACCGCCCAAACCGGTCCAGCGCCGGTGAGACGAGCCTGGCATCCCAGGCGGTAGCCCTTCCACCGGGCGTCCCTTGGCAGTCCGGCTCGCTCCATGGCCGTTTGCTCACTGAGGTTCTCTCCTCCGGAAACGACACGGCACTGGCAGGTTTGACAGATTCCGCGGCCGTCGCACAGGAACCACATGTGGGCTCCGCGCCGCCGTGCCGCTTCCAGAATGGTTTCTCCCTGCCGCGCCGCGATGAACTGGCCGTTCAATCGCAATTCAACCATGGCTTACCCCAAGTCAGTGCTCTCTGCTTCCTTTATGGCACAAAGAATCCGTTGATATCGATGATGACGTCGGTACGGTTCGTCACGTAGACGCTGATCGAACCGCCGGCGCCGGCCGGGACGATGGCGGCGTTGGCGACAATTCGGCCATCGGTCGAACTCAAGGTCGAGACGTGCAAGGCCTGACCGCTGGGACCAACGGTCAGAAACGCGAGGGGCCCCGCGGGCACGACGGTGACGTTCACCGTGTAGGCTCGAGCCACAGACGGAATGCCGCACGACCCCAGAGCGATCGGAATCTCTCGGGTCTGCCCGGCGTTCAGACTGGGCGGTCCGAAGGGTCCGGTCTTCCCTTCGCCCACGCGGGTATCCACCACACGGCACGGGGTTACCGCCACAAACCGTAATGGATCGCTTTCGGTCTGCGAGGGACTCTGGATTTGAACCAGGGTGGTTCCGGCTTCGAGGAAAACGGGGGTTCCCGCCGGGCTCGCCCCGAGCACATTTGTAAACCTGATCTGCGATCCGCCCGGCGCCGCGGTGGAACTCGCCGTGATGTTGAGCCGGACCAATTCGCCATCGGGAAGCACGTTGCGATTTTCTCCGACGATGAGACAGCGAAGGCCGGTAGATCCTCGCGCAGCCGTATAGAGCACCTTCGCGGCGGCTCCCGCCTGCGTTCCCGCGGCGACCTGGATTCCTTGCAGTGGAACATCCCATTCCAGGTCAAACTGGAGCGCCACGACCGATTGACCGCCGGACGAGAGCCACACGGTGGACGCGGTGGTCTGCCCAGGAAAAACGACGAGGTCGGGAGCTGAAAGCGTCGCTGCCGCGGTGGAGACAACGGCAGCGAACAGCCCCCCGAGAGACTTTGCGGCAACCAAGGCGAGTCTCCCGCCGTGGATCAACTCGTGGGCCGGAAGACCGATCGACCTGATGGAGCGAGCGGGCACGTCCTCCTCGTGTGAACTGCGGCACGCCCTTCCGGTGCGTCCCGGGTGTCCCACCAGTCTATCTCGCTTCGTCGGACACTTCCTCCACTACCTTCGCGTGATCCGGGCCGGCGGTGTCGCGGCGTTGCCGCCGATGCGAGTACACTGGCAGGGTATGCGCCGCGTGACCCTCCTCGCTGCCGCGCTGGGATTTCCGTCCCTGCTCGGTGCCGGCATCGAGGTTGAGGCACGGGGAATCCTCGAGCGGCGCTGCCTCGGTTGCCATGGCCCCAAGTCTCGTGCCGGCGGCCTGGATCTGTCGAGTCGCGCCTCGGCGGTCCGAGGCGGCGGGCGAGGACCTGCAATCCAGCCCGGAGCGGCCGCCCGGAGTCTGCTATTTACCCGCGTAGAGAAAGGCGAAATGCCTCCGGCGGCGCCGCTGCCGGCCCGGGAACGGGAGACGCTCAGGAGTTGGCTCGAGGCGGGTGCTCCCTGGCAGACTGAACTGCAGGCGCGGCGCGCGGGTCCCGATTGGTGGTCGCTCCAGCCCCTGAAGGTCGTACCCGCGCCCGAACCGAAAGGCCTTCCGCCCTCGTGGCGCAATTCGGCCATCGACCGGTGGGTGTTTGCCAGGCTGGTGGAGAAAGGACTCCAACCCGCTCCGCCCGCCGATCGGAGGACGCTCATCCGGCGCATCTCGTTCGACCTGACCGGCCTGCCGCCGGCGCCGGAGGACAGCGACGCGTTTGTCGCCGACCCCAGTCCGAACGCGTACGAGCGCCTGGTCGACCGCCTGCTGAACTCGCCTCGCTACGGCGAACGGTGGGCCAGGCACTGGCTGGACGTGGTCCGCTTTGCGGAGAGCGAAGGCTTTGAACGGGACTGGCTGCGCGATCATGCCTGGCGGTATCGCGACTACGTGATCCGCAGCTTCAACCTCGACAAGCCCTACGACCAATTTGCCAGGGAACAGATCGCGGGCGACGTGGTGGAACCTGTGACGCACGACAGCATCGCCGCGACCGGACTGCTGGTGTTGGGTCCTACCGACGCGGTCGGCCTCACGTCGGCCGTCCCGCAGGAGCGTGCCTCGGTTCGTGAGGATCAGCTTGAAGAGATGCTCGGCGTGGTAGGCCAGACGTTTCTGGGGCTGACGGTGAATTGCGCGCGGTGCCACGACCACAAATTCGATCCCGTGCCGCAAACAGACTATTACCGGATGAAGGCCGTGTTCGAAGGCGTGTGGCAGCCGACCCTGGGCGACGACCTCAAGGCCGATGGGCGGCCCTTGCTGACGCCCGGGGAGCGGGCAGCCCACGAGGCGCGATGGTCGCCGGTTCGCGAACGGATCGCGCGGATCGAGGAGGCGCTGGGCGAGTTGGACCGCGACGCGCGCCGCATGCTTCTCAAGGCCGGGGAAGGCGAAGGGGTTCCGCCGCCGATCGCCCGGTGGACGCTCGACACGAATCTGCGGGACGACGCGGGACGGCTTCATGCGCGTCCCGCGGAGACCGGGGAACTCGTGGACGGACGGCTTCGTCCCTCGGGCAAAGAGGAGACCGTGACTATCGCCACCTCCGCCCTGCCGGTGGATGTTCGGGAGAAGACTCTCGAAGCGTGGCTGTACGTACGGGCGGTTCCCGACAAGGCAGCCACCCTGGTCCGCATTCGAAATCGGAGCGGATTCCGCGGCGCGGCCTACGACGGAATTCACTTTGCCGCCGGCAAGAACAAACAGTGGGAGAACGCGAGCACCGTCCGCTTCCGTACCGAGGAGGTGAGCGGCCCCCCTGAAGACACGGCCCCGGGACAACGAATTCACCTCGCGATCACCTACGGTGCCGACGATACGATTCACCTGTTCCGGAACGGGAAGCCCTACGGACGCGCGTACAAGCCGCAACTGGGAATTCCAGCTGGGCGCCTGCAGACCTACGCAAAGGGCGACGCCGTGGTCGAGTTGACGAGCACGAAGAGCCTGGAGTTGGAAGAAGCGCGGGTCTACGACCGGGTGCTGACCGCCGGCCAGGTGGCCGCCTCGTTTGCGAGCGGCGTCATCAACCTGACCGCGAGCGAGATCGAGACAGCACTGAGACCTGTCGAGAGGCAGCGCCGGGCGGAATTGGTCGAGCAGTTGGCGGCGGCGCTGCAGGAGATGAAGAACGCTCCGCGGCCGGAAAAGACTTTCGCTGTCGATGCCCGGACGCCCGATCCGACGTTCGTGTTGATCCGCGGCGATGTGAGGAGGCCGGGCGAACCCGTCGCCCCCGGCGCGCTGTCCGCCTTCGCCGGATACTCGGGAGACCTGGGCCTGTTCCCGGATTCCCCGGAGAGCGACCGCCGCCGGCGCCTGGCCGAGTGGATCGCTCATCCGTCCAATCCCCTGTTTGCGAGGGTGATGGTGAACCGCGTCTGGCACTATCACTTTGGCGCGGGCATCGTGGAGAGCCCCAGCGATTTTGGCTACAACGGCGGGCTGCCGTCGCATCCGGAGTTGCTCGACTGGCTGGCAGGCGAGTTCGCCCGGTGCGGCTGGAGTCTGAAGCGGCTGCACAAACTCATCCTTCTGTCCGAGACCTACCGGCAATCCTCGCGGTTCGACGAGCGGGCCTCGGCGGCGGACTCCGCTAACCGGTTGCTGTGGCGCTATGCGCCTTTGCGTCTGGATGGCGAAGACGTTCGCGACGCCATGCTGACGGCAAGCGGCGTGATGAACAGCTCGATGTATGGTCCGAGCTTCCGGCCCTTTGAGATGGTGAAGAACCCTGGGTCGTATCACATCTACCGCCCGGTCGACCGCGCCTCCGCGGCGGACCAGCGCAGGACCGTCTACCGGATGAATGTCAACTCGGGCGGGAACCCGATGCTCGAGTCGTTCGATTGCCCCTTGCCGTCGGTAAAGGCGCCCAAGCGGTCCGTGACGACGACGGCGCTGCAGGCCCTGAGCCTGATGAACAATGAATTTGTCCAACGGCAGGCGAAAGAATTCGCGCAACGCCTGAGGAGGGAATCGAACGACGCGCCTGCGCGGGTGCGGCGGGGATTCCGGCTGGCCTTCGGGCGCGATCCGGAGGACGACGAATTGGAGCAGGCCGTGCGGTTGGCCGGGCAGCACGGCCTGGAGACGTTCTGCTGGGGATTGTTCAATGCGAGCGAATTCCTCTATGTACGGTGACTCGCGAAGGCGGTTCCTGCTCGATAGCGGAGCCGGCTTCGGCTGGCTGGCGTTCTCGTGGCTGTTTCAACGCGACACGGCGCTGGCGGCCGGGCCTCATTTCGCGCCCAAGGCCAAGCGCGTCGTGCAGGTGTTCTGCGTGGGTGGCATGAGCCACCTGGACACCTTCGACTTCAAACCCGAGTTGCAGAAGCGCAGCGGAACGCCATTCGACATGCCGACCTTTTTCGGCCAGGCCGGCAACCTGCTGGGCAGTCCGTTTGAGTTCAAGCGGCGGGGCGAAAGCGGCCTGTGGGTGAGCGGACTGCTACCCCGCTTGGCCGAATGCGCCGACAAGCTGACGGTGATTCGCACCATGGTGTCGAAGAGCGCCAATCACATGCCGGCGGTCGCGTGCATGAACACCGGTTTCATTCTCACCGGCTTCCCCAGCATGGGCGCCTGGGTAGTGTACGGCTTGGGCACCGAAAGCGAGAACCTGCCGGCGTTTGTCGTCCTGCCCGATCCCCGCGCGTATCCGTGGGGAGGGACCGTGCAATGGTCGAATGGATTCCTGCCGGCGGCGGTGCAGGGTACGGCGTTCCGGGGCGCCGGAGATCCGGTTCCCGATCTCTCCAATCCGCCCGGGACGGACCCTTCGGCCCGGAAGGCCGGCCTGGAGTGGCTGGCGGCGATGAACCGGCGCTATGCGGAGCGGAATCCGGGCGACAGCAAACTGGATGCGCGCCTGCGCGGGTACGAGCTTGCCGCCAGGATGCAGATGAGCGTCCCCGATGCCACCGATTTTCAAAAAGAATCGGAGACAACCCGCAAAATGTACGGGCTCGACCGGAAGGAGACGGAACCTCTGGGCCGGCAGTGCCTGTTGGCGCGAAGGCTGCTGGAACGGGGAGTGCGGTTCGTGCAGGTGTATCACGGCGGATCGGGCTCCGACTGGGATGCGCACGGCAGCCTCGAAAAAAACCACCAGACCCGATCGGCGGAATACGATCAGCCCGTCGCCGCCTTACTCCGGGACATGGACGCCCGCGGCCTGTTAAGCGACACGCTGGTGATGGGCGTGACCGAGTTCGGCCGCACGCCGGTGTCGCAAGGCGTCGGCAAGACCGCCGGCCGCGACCACCATCCCGACTGTTTCACCTGTTGGATGGCGGGCGCCGGCGTCAGGCCGGGCTTTGCCTATGGAGTTTCGGACGACGTCGGGTACAAGCCGGCGGAAAATGCCGTGACGGTGCACGACTTCCACGCGACAGCTCTGCACCTGCTGGGCCTCGATCACGAGAAGCTGACCTTTTACCACAACGGCATTCGCCGGCGGCTGACCGATGTCCACGGCCATGTGGTCGAAGGCCTTCTGGCGAGCTGAGAAGACTTCGCACCCATGGGGCCGATGTTAGACTCAGGCGAGAGCCCATGCATCGAATCCTCCTAGCCGCGATGCTCGCAACCCTTGGCGGGGCGCAAACCAGAACCATGTTTCCACCCGTCCGCGGCACAAGGGAAATGGTAGCCGCGGCCAACAACTTCGAAGTCGAGGCCGGCTACCGCATTCTCACCTCGGGCGGCAACGCCGTAGACGCGGGTGTGGCCAGCGTTCTTGCGGCCGCGGTCACCGAGCAGGCGCGGTTTGGGCTGGGTGGCGAAATGCCGGTCATCATCAAGATGGCGGGCCGGCCGCCGGTAGTCATCAGCGGCGTCGGCGTCGCCCCGGCGCTGGCCACGGTCGAGTATTACCGGTCGCGGAACGCCGAGCGATGGGAGGACCCGGCGGCAAAACCACCGATCCCCGAATTCGGGATTCTCGCCGCCATCACGCCCGGAGTGTTCGATGGGCTGATGCTCGCCCTGTCCGAGTACGGGACCCTGACGTTCGCTCAAGTGGCTGCGCCCGCGATTGAATACTCCAAGGGTTTCCCGATCGGCGAAGAGTTTGCGCAGTTCATCCGCGACACGCGGCCCCTGCTCGACCTGTGGCCCGCCTCGAAGGCGTTCTTCCTGCCCAACGACAAGGCGCCGCCGCGCGGGACTCTCTTTCGCGAGCCCGCCCTGGCCAGGACGCTCGAAGAACTCGCGGCCGTGGAGCGGAAGGCTCGCGGAAAGCGGGCGCGGAAGATCCAGGCCGTCCGCGACCACTTCTACCGAGGCCCGATCGCCCGTCGTGTGGCGCAGTTCTCCGAGCAGGCGGGCGGCCTGATCCGGTTCGACGACCTGAAGAACTACCACGCCGAGATCGACCAACCGGCAAGCGTGACCTACCGCGGATACGAGATCGTCAAGCCGGGCTTTTGGACGCAGGGTCCGGTGCTCCTGCAGGCTCTGAATCTGCTGGAAGGGTACGACCTCCCGACGCTGGGCCACAACAGCCCCGAGTACTTGCACACGGTGGTGGAGGCCGTGAAACTGGCGTTTGCCGATCGCGACCGCTACTACGGCGATCCGAAGCATTCCAAAATTCCCGCCGAACGGCTGTTGTCGAAGCTCTACGCGGCGGAGCGCCGGCGGCAGATCGATCCCGCGCATGCCTCGCTCCTACACCGTCCGGGCGCGCTCGGCGATACGATCAACCTGGCATCGAATTCGCGCGGCCCCAGCCAAGCAAGCGACACCACCTGCGTCAATGTCGTGGACTCGAAAGGCAACGTGTTTTCGGCCACGCCGAGCGGGGCGTGGCTGCCGTCGGTGATCGCCGGCGACACGGGCATCCCTCTGAGCACGCGCCTGCAATCGTTCGTGTTGACGGCGGGCCATGCCAATCAGCTCGGGCCAGGAAAGCGCCCGCGCGTCACGTTGAGCCCTACCCTCGTGCTTCGCGACGGCCAGCCGTTCCTCGCGATGTCGACACCGGGCGGAGACAACCAGGATCAGGCTCTCCTGCAGGTGCTGCTGAACCTCATCGATTTCCAGATGTCGCCGCAGGAAGCCGTGGAGGCGCCCCGTTTCCAGACCGAGCACTTCTATTCCTCGTTCGCGAACCATGAGTTTCAGCCAGGCAAGCTGAACCTGGAAGCCCGCATCCCGCGCCAGACGGTGGACCGGCTGCGGGGTTTGGGTCATCGCGTGACCGTGACGGGCGACTGGAGTAACGGATCGGCCCCCACCGTGATCGTCATGCGCGGCGGCGTGCTCGATGGCGGCGCCGACCCGCGCCGCGGCCGGTTCATTTTCGGCCGCTGACCAGATAGCGCAGCATCTGCTCCACCGCGACACGACGGTGGCTGACCTCCAGCTTTCGCTCCGGCGCGGCCTCGGCGAAGGTGCAGCCGAACGGCGGGTAGAAGAAGTGTGGGTCGTATCCGAAGCCGTTCGTGCCCCTCGGCGGATCGACGATCACTCCCTCTACCTGGCCGCGAAAGGTGGCGACGAGGTGCCCTTGGTCCGCCAGGGCCACCACACAGACGTAACGTGCCGTGCGATCCGGCTTCCCGTGCAGACGCTCGATCAGCAGCCGGTTGTTGTCTTCGTCGGAGGCGCCGGGTCCCGCGAAGCGCGCGGAGTAAACGCCGGGGGCGCCGCCGAGCGCGTCCACCTCGAGACCGGAGTCTTCGGCGAAACACAGGTTCGGGGCAAAGCGGCTGTAATACACTGCCTTCTGCGCCGCGTTCTCCTCAAAGGTGAGGCCGGTTTCTTCGCACGGCTCGACGCCGTGCAGCGGTTCGAACAAAAAGGCCCCCGCCGCCAGGTGCTCCGCGGCCAGCGCGAACTCCCGCAGTTTGCCGCGATTGCTGGTGGCGCAGTGGAGCTTCACCCGATCTTCACCGCCGCCTGCTGAATCTCGAGCAGTTCATCGAGCCCCCGGCGCGCCACCGCAATCATCGCCGACATCTGGCCGTCGTCGAACACGGTGTGCTCGGCGGTGGCCTGTACCTCGACGAACTTTCCGCGGCCGGTCATCACGACGTTCATATCCACGCCGGCGCGGGAGTCTTCTTCGTAGCAGAGGTCGACCATCACCTCGGTCCCGACCACACCCACGCTCGTCGCGGTGACATGCTCCCGCATGGGGAACCGGGGAAATTTCCGGAACTCGGCCATCTGCCGGCACGCGAGCGCGACCGAGGCCCCCGTGATCGCGGCAGTCCGGGTGCCGCCATCGGCCTGGAGGACGTCACAGTCCATCGTCACAGTCCGCTCGCCGAGCGCCTCCAAGTCCATGACCGCGCGCAGCGAGCGTCCGATCAGCCGTTGGATTTCATGGGTTCGCCCCGAGATGCGTCCCTTCGACGACTCGCGCGGCGTGCGCTGCTGCGTGGCCCGGGGCAGCATCGAATACTCGGCGGTCACCCAGCCTTTGCCGGACCCGCGCAGGAACGAAGGCACCGTGTCCTCCACGCTGGCGGCGCACAGCACGCGGGTGTGTCCTACCGTGATCAGCACCGATCCCTCCGCCGTCAACAGATAGCCGGGTTCGATCATCACCGGACGAAGCTGATCCGCCGTTCTTCCGTCAATGCGCATCGCTAACTCGACCTCATGCTCAGATACACCAGCAGCAACAGCAAGAGCATCCCCCCAATCAGAAGCACCAGGCACGGGGCGCCCTGGCGCCCGGTAAATGTTGGTTGTTTAGGCTTGGGAGCCTTGAACTTGGCCATGAATCTCGGGGTTTCTCGAATGCAAGCTACTTCTCAAGTTGTACTCCACTTGGCTACAATCTGTCGAATGCTGAACCGACGTGCCTGGCTGCTGGCCGCGATCGCGACTGGCGCCTGCACTCCCTCGAAAAAAGCGCCGGCGACCGCCCTCCCCGAACGCGTGGGCGCCTGGACCCGATCCGATCACAGCCGTCCCCCGTCCGGCGAGGCGCCCGCGGCCATCGCCCGGTTCGCCGTCGCGGCGATCGAGAAGGCCACCTATTCAGGCCCTGGCGGAGAGACCCTTCACGCGGAAGCCTACCATGTTGCCTCCGAGGCCGCCGGACTCGAACTGGAGCAGACGTGGCGTCCGGAGCCAAACGCCGTGGGGTTTCACGTCGGGACCTTCTTCGTGATCATGCGCTACGACAAGGCGGACCGCTCCGCGCTGAACTCGTTTGTGCGGGAACTGCAAGCGTTCTTGATGCCCAAGTAGGGGTCAGCGCAGCATTTTGCGCGGCTGTCCGACGGAGGACGCACCGTTGGATGCGCCGCCGGCGATCGCCGGCAAGTCGCCGCCGAACACCGAGAGGGTCTTCAACAGTTTGTCGACGTCCGCGCCCTCTTCCACCACCATCTCGTGTTCCACCCAATTGGACAGCGGGATGTTGCGGAAGAAGATCCGCTCCTGCAGCACCAGGCTCTTCTTGTTCATGAAAAGGGTCTTGTTTTCACGAACATAGTGGCGCTCCTCGACGCGCACGTCGGCGATGAACGAGTCCAGGGCCTGGCGGCGGACATTCTCCTCCGTGGCGCGGATGGTCTCTTCCACCGTCTTCTTTTGGGATTCCAGGAGCACGCGCGCTTCCGATAGAGCCTCACGCTCTTTGGCGATCGCGACTTCCATCCGGGCCTGCATGATGTAGAACGACATCAGGGCAGAGCCGACCGCCACCAGGACCGGGAGGATGATCCAAAGCAGAGCTTCCACGTTGACATGATAGCGAAATCCTCAGACAAGACAAGAGCGTAGTAGGGAATTAGGTGGGAAAACTAAGTGGTCTTAAGGGAACCTGCGGGGAGGAGCGGCAAAGTACCGGGCTGGCTGTCCGTCCGCCGGGATAAACCGGCCTTGTTGTCGGGAATGAAAGAGCCCCACAAGAAGAGTAGCGATCCATCTTGACCTCGAGTCTTGCGGCGGCCACCGCGAGGTGGCAGTCGAAGCGTAGACCGAGGCATCGGTGGGCCGGGCACCGAACTGCGAAAAGACCTCTCCGGGATGACGGCCCTGTGGACAGAAGGGGAAGGCCATGAGTGGGCGATCAAGTTCTTGGGGCATCGAGTGGCCGACCGGAGGGTGCTGCCGCTGATCCAGAAATGGTTGAAAGCGGGAGTATCCGAAGACGGCCAATGGTCGGAGACGACGGTGGGGACTCCGCAAGGGGCGGTGCTAAAACGGTGGGTGCCTCGACCCGTGACCTTGGATCCCTATCCGAGCGTACGTTGCGACGTTCGCATCCAAGGCAGGGGCCGTGCGTTGGGAGCGCTCGCACGGATCTGTGCGGGGGGCGGTCAGTTGATGACCGTCCCTACCGGGATCCAATTTTTCACGCCTTCTGACGGTCGCGGCTCCGAACCGCGGACGTTTACGCCCGCGGTTCGGAGCCAAGAGCGCTCGTCCAGGAACAAGTACGGGCGCCGCACCGAACTCATCGGTTCGGTGCGGGCGGCTCGACTAGAAATTCAAGTGCATCGCCAGCTTGATGAACCGTGGCAGGTTGCCCTGCGCCGGATTCAGGAATCCAAAGTCACCGGCGCCCACGTTGGTACCACCGCCCGACATTCCGGTGAACCACGGGTGGTTCGCCGCATTTACCATCTCGAAGCGGAACTGCAGTCGCACTTGCTCCGTAATCGGGAAGTACTTCGACAGCGACAAGTCCTGATTGATGTAACCAGGTAGCCGTACGTCGCTGAAGCGAAGGGGGAAGTTCCTGAGCGTAAAAGGCTCCTGCGCCGGAATGGGCGTGCCCGTCGATGTCTTCCACAACGAAGTGTCGAACCAGCGACTCCGGTCGCGCTCGCCGGACGGCAGATTCGCGCTGCCCGGCCTGACCTGCGCTGCGTTCGGGTAGGCGATTGCCCAACCGCTCATGAAACTGACGTCAAAGTTCACCTGCCAGCCGCCGATGAACTGGTCAACCAGTCGCGACACGCCATTCCCGATCGGCTTACCTTTGCCAAACGGGAGTTCGTAGATTCCCACCACCACAAACTTCTGCGGAGTGTCAATCTGGTCCGCCGATTGCTTCACCAGCCGGGTGTCCTCCCAGTTGGAGAGCACAAAGTCTTGCGCGTTCAGAAGGGAAACCTGTTCCAGGTTCTTACCAACGGTATAGCTTCCCAGGAAGCTCAACCCTTGCGACAAACGCTTAGTTACCTTGAAACTCACGGCGTCGTATCGCTGCTTGCCGAGCGGAAGGCTCGAGACGGTCACACCGGAGTACTGGGGGAAAGCATTCCAGAGGTTCTGGCGCGGGATGGTTGTTCCGTTCAGCGCCGCATTGTTGGGGATTCGTCCGGCCATCGGGTTAGGTACCCTCTCGGTGTAGTAGGCGGAGTCGATCACGCCCGCGGCCGTACGCCTGCCCAACTCGTTGGTTGGCACATAGTTCACGCCGAGGTTCAACGGCAACCCACGGCTGATGTTCCCCGAATAGCCAACCTCGAACAGCATGTTGCCCGGCAACTCGCGCTGGATGTCGAACGAATACTGGTGCGAGTACGGGATCGTCCGCTGCCGGAAGAGTGTTGTCACGCCTTCGCCCAGAAAGCTCGCCGCTCCCTGGCTGGACCCGATGGGGTCAAGCAGCCTGCTACCCGTGTACGACACGTACGGGTTGGCGGTCCTCAGGCCTGGATAAGGTGTCAGGCCGTCGGTGGACACGACAGCATTGGTCTGCCGGCTGAAGCCGGCTGTCGTACCATTTTCATTCTGGCCCAGGTACGACAAGCCGTAGCCGCCGCGCACCACCCACTTTTCGCGAATGCGGTAAGCCACGCCAACCCTGGGTTGCCAATTGTTCGTATCGGAAGAAAACGCTTGCCGCGGCTGGCCGTCCTTGCCGGCAAACAGCACCGCGCCCTTCAGGTTCAAACCCTGTACCTGGCCGGCAATAGGACTGGCGGCGTTGACGTCGAGCCCCAACACCTGCCGGTCGAACCGCTCCACTTTGCCAGTCTCGACGTCCCAACGCAGGCCGATGTTGAGAGTGAGCCGTGAGGTCACCTTCCAGTCGTCCTGGATGAACCCCGCCCAATAGAAGTGTCTATAGGACGAATCGATGTTCTTCTGCACATAGCCGCTGGAAGGAATCCCTAGCAACATCGTCGCCAGGGAATTGCCGGAGACGGCATCCGCCCGGAGGGCGTTGGCCTGCGTCCAGTTCCGGCCGAAGGACCAGTAGCCCGAGGGATAGCCCCGGCCTGGACTGTTGTTATTGTACCGGCGTCCCTCACCACCGATCTTCAGGAAGTGACGGCCGAAAACGTAGTTCAGGTTTGGCTGAACCGTGTAGGTATCATTTGTCTGAAGACCAATGGAGTCCGAACCGAGCGAAACATACCCTTCCATGTCGAACCGTGGGAACTGGTAGCGCGTGAACTGGGCCACCAACGCGGGGTCGATGCCGAGTTGCTTGGGATCGTAATTGGCGCCAATGCTGCTCCCGCCCGTGGTCTCCCAGCGCGTCAGGCCGGCCCGCAGGTTGAAGGTCATCCTGGGGCTCAAGGTCGACGTCCAATCCATATTCAGGCTCCGTCCGTTGCGTAACAGGGGAGCATTACCTGTGGGCTCGGCCGGGTTGTTCAAGCCAAAGGTAATGTTGCGGAACTCCTGGAACGGATTCTCGCCGTAGCGAAAGAACACGTTGTTCTTCGAGTTGACGACCAGGTCGGTGCGGCCGACGAACTGGTCAAAGCTGGCGATCCAGCGCGAAGGGTAAATGTAGTTCAGGACTCGGGCGGGTCCTTCGCCCGGGCTCAAGGGCGCGGGATAGAGCGCGAGCAACGCCTTCGCCACCGGGTCGATCTGACTTGCCGCAATCCGGTTGTTCGGAATCGGGGTTCGCGAGCCATCCGCCCTGGTGCTGGCTGGATCGTAAATCAGGACCGGCTGGCCTTGCGCGTTCAAGAGGGTGGAGAAATCGCCGGTGCGCCAATCCATCAGCGGGATGGTCGCCGCGCCGGGATCCGCCGAGCGCTGCCGCATGCTTTCCCAGGACACCATCCAAAACGCCCGGTTCTTCCCGTTGAACACCTTGGGGATGAAGATGGGACCCGACACTTGCGCGCCGAACTGGTTGATATTCATCGGCGGCTTCTTGGTCCCGACGCGGTTCAACTCCGTCTGGTTCGCGTTCAGTTCCTCCGCCTGGAAATACTCGAACGCCGTGCCGTGGAAGGAGTTGCCCCCGCCTTTGGTCACTACCGTAATTACGCCGCCGCCGGTGCGTCCGTACTGCGCGTCGTACGTGTTGGTCTGCACCTTGAACTCTTGTACCGATTCGGTGGTCGGAACGGCAATGACGGTGCGGTCGGATTGCACGTTGCTGATTCCGTCCAGGAGTACCTCGTTCTCCCGGTTCCTTCCGCCATTGATCGACAGATTGCTGGTCCCGGCAATGTCAAACGAGCGCAGGTACCGCCACGCACCTGTCTTTACGACGTTGGGCGCGGCCCAGGCGATCTGGAACGGGTTGCGGCCCTGAGTCGGCACATTGGCAATAATCTCTCTGGCGATGACGGACGCCCGGCTGGCGGTCTCAGTCTGCAACTGGGAAACCGCTTCACTGATCGTCACACTTTGGGCCAGTTCGCCCAGTTCCAGCGCGACGTCGATGCGGGCCCTGTCTTGCGCCTGGAGAGCGATCTTCTCGCGAACAAAGCGCTTGAAGCCGGAGGCCTCGACGGTGAGCACGTACGCTCCGGGGGCGAGAAAGGGCGTCACAAAGTTCCCGCTGGTATTGGTCTCGGTGGAGACCGTAACGTTCCGGGCGGCGCTGGTGACCGTCACTTTGGCATTCGCCACCGGGGCGCCGGTCGGATCGGCGACCACTCCTGTGATGCTGGCTCGGACATCCTGCGAGTAGGCGGCCGGCGCGAGAGCCAACAGTAGAAAAGCAGCAACACGGCATTTCAACTGGGAAATCATTCACTCCTCCAAATCGTGAACAGACATCAGACAAAGGAACGCGATGGCCGGTGAACGTTTGCTCCGGGTCGCGGTTGATTGTGTCCAGCTTTCTCTCGACAGGTACCTCCTCCCACCAGGATGCCCAACGTGCCCCAAGACCGGGCGAGACCGGAGTGTATCACCGGATTGAAACCCGGTGACGCCAAAAGGGGCTACGCAATGATACAGCGATTATACGCACAGGAAGGCTGTCCCCGGCGGCAAAAGCCTCTCTCCGTCCGCCCCGGTTTGTTAAAAACCAAAGACAGCCGAGAGCGGCTCGTTGCCCGACGGGTGGTGCTTTTCGCGTTCTTCCGAGGACCGCCCCCACGGAGGAGCCTGCTCGTGGGGCTTCCCGCCGCTCGTGGTTCGTCTTCGAACTAAAAGTTGCTCGACCGGTGACCCTTTTGCGACGGACAGAACGCGCTTCAGTCTTGACGTCAGGCGCACTGCTCGAGGCGAATGAGCCTTCAGGTGGTTCCGCCGGCTGAAGCTGGACAATCGCCGGCGTCGCGCGGAAGCCATCGACGTCGACCGCACAATCAGCGCCGGCGCTTCAGTTTCCCGTGGAACCGGTTTTCAGGAACGTCTGCAGCCAGGCCTGGACTTCCGCAACCTGCTCGGGGACGGTGTTGTGGCCGGTCTCGATCGCCAGCAACAGTTTCTTCCGCCCGGGGATGACGTTGTACGCGGAATACATCGTGGTCGGGGGGCAGGTCTCATCGTTGAAGCCCCAGGTGTAGAGGCCGGGCACCCGTACGCGCCGGGCGAAGTTGACCACGTCGTAGTAGCGCGTGGTCTCGATCTTGTCCTGCGAGCGGTGGGACAGCGGGCCCTCGGCGGCGCGGAACATATGCGGCCAACCGCCGGCGCGATTCTGCAGGTATCCGGTGACATCGGAAAGCGCGGGGTAGTATGCGGCAAGGCCCCGGACCCGCGGGTCGAGCCCGGCGGTCACGATGGACAGGGCTCCGCCCTGGCTGCCTCCGGTCACGGCGAGGTTGACGCCGTCCCATTTCGGATGGCTGGTCAGAAAATCGTTGGCGCGCACGCAGCCGAGATACACGCGGCGGAAGTAGTAGCGGTCGCGGCTATCGAGTCCGAAGGTGTTGTAGTTCGCGAGCGCCCCGGTCCCCAGGGAGTCGTATACGGTCTGATCGAGCGTTACGGGGATGCCGTGAATCCCCACCTGGAGGGTGATGATGCCGCGCCCGGCCATCTCGGCGAGACCGCGATAGGGGCGCACCCCGGCGCCGGGGACGCTGAGCAGCGCTGGATATTTGCCAGGCGTCTTCGGTTCGCACAGAATGCCGTAAAAACGCGAGGGCGAGGCTCCCATGCCGACGTTCTGCAGGTTGACCTGGTAGCAGTCGGCCGACGCGTTGCCGTATTCGGGCAGCGGGGTGATCTTCGCGTCAATGGGCAGTTTGGCCAGAGCGGCCTTGCCGGCGGCCCAGAACTCCTCGAAGCCGGCAGGATCCTGCTGCGTGGGCTTGATGGATTCCGGTCGAAACGCGGCGGTGGCGAGTCCGCGGTAGGTTTTCCCATTCTTCTCGATTGTGGCAATGCATCGCAGGAAGCCGGGTTCGTTCATCGTTCCGCCGTCGACCGTAAGGCCGTCGGCGCTGAGCGTCGCTGTCCGATCGATCTTCGGAGCAATCATCTCGGGACCGATCCGGTAGGTCACCTGGACGCCGCTCAGCGGGTGGCCGTCCTGGACGGCGACGACGCGGAATCGGACGGGCTGGCCGGGTTCATACCGCCAATCGGACCGGTCGGTGGAAACACGTACCTGGACCGTGCCGATGCGGTCCTGGGCGGCGAGAGGAAAGACGAGAACGGTGAGCAGAGCGATTCGGAGCATGGCTTGACTCTACACGATACCGCGGCCGGTCCCAGGCTGACTGAAGGCAGGCGTCCCCGCCTTTCCAATCGCGTCCACGAGTTCTCCGCGCGGTTGGAGGAATACCAGGCCGGCAAGCCCCATGTTCGAGTGCCGCGCCGACGATCTACCGGCATTGGGCCTCGGTCGGAGGAGTGTCTTCCGCCAGCGCTGTATACTCTGAGAACCGCCTATGGTCAAAAAGAAGATCTGTATGCTCGGGTCTTTTGGCGTGGGGAAGACGAGCCTGGTTACGCGCTTTGTTCACAGCATGTACTCCGACACGTACCACACCACCGTGGGCGTCAAGATCGACAAAAAAGTGCTTACTGTCGAAGGGCGCGAGGTCTGGCTGATGCTTTGGGATCTCGCCGGCGAGGAGGACAACTCACCCGTCAAACTCCATCAGGTTCGCGATTGCTCGGGATACCTTCTGGTGGTGGACGGCTGCCGCGGCAGGACGCTCGACGTTGCCATGAGTATCCAGCAGCGCGTGGAATCCGAGATCGGCGCGCGGCCCTTTCTGCTGCTGGCAAACAAGGCCGACGAACGGGCGAATTGGGAGATTCCCGATTCCGCCTGGAAGGACGTGGCCGGACGCGGCTGGACCGTGCTCGAGACCAGCGCGAAGACGGGTGCGAATGTCGAGGAGGCTTTCCTCTCGCTCGCCTCGCGCATCCTGGTGGCGCAAGATGACGATGCCCTCGAAGACGAGTGACAGCGCCGGGCTGAACGACCTTCCGGCCGCGCTCGACCTTGCCGTATTCGAGCAGATCGCGAATGGACTTTTCCGGCCCCTGGGGCAGTTGCCCGGCTGGCTGCCGGCCGGCGTGTCCGGTGGCGACGGAATCGATCTCGCCGGGCACTTCCCGCTTCTGGAGCTTTTCTTTCCCGACTGCGAGCCGGTCTGGGAAGGCTCCGGCGCGGGGCGTGTCAAATCCGACATGTGGACCGAGATCGGGGCGGATGGCGAAACTCACTACCTTCAGGCCATCTCCACCGCGGTGGACGGACGCCGCCTGATTGCCGTCGCGCGTCTGCCGCGTGAGCTGTTCACCTACCAGCAACTGGCGCACGACGTCGAGTTGGCCAAAGAAAAAGTGGAGCGGCTGAGCCGCGAGCTCGAGATAAAGCGCCAGGAAGCGGAGCGGGCCACCCGGGCGAAGAGCGATTTCCTGGCCGCCATGAGTCACGAGATTCGCACGCCTTTGAACGCCATCATTGGAATGGCCGATGTGCTTTCGGAAAGCAGCCTCACGCCGGAGCAACAGAAATGCGTCGACGTGTTTCAGCGCAACGGGATAAGTCTGCTGACCCTGATCAACGACATTCTTGACCTGGCCAAAGTGGAATCCGGGAAGATCGAACTGGAGATTGCCCCGCTCGATCTCCGCGACGTGATCCACCGGGCCATGGAGGTAGTGGAAGGGCGCGCCCGGGGCAAGGGCCTCGCCCTGCGGCAGGAGATCGCCTCGGGCGTGCCGGTGCACCTCATGGGCGATGGCAACCGCCTGAGGCAGGTGATCATCAATCTCCTGGGCAACGGCATCAAATTCACCGAACAGGGGAGTCTCTCGGTGAGCGTGGAGCCAGACCTCGAAGATCCTCGTCCCGGGTGCCTGCGCTTCGGGGTGACCGACACGGGCATAGGCATTCCCGAGGATAAACTGGGGCGGATCTTCGAGAGCTTCGCGCAAGCGGATAGTTCCACCACGCGCAAATACGGTGGCACCGGACTCGGACTCAGCATCTCGAGGCAACTGGTGGAGTTGATGTCCGGACGGATCTGGGTCGAGAGCCAGGTGGGGAGAGGCAGCACGTTCTTCTTCACGGTCAAGCTGGGGATCGATCAGGACCAATCGGAGAGAAAGCCCACGGAACCGGCGAAGTCCTCCATCGTGGAACTCGAGCGGGCGGTGGACGGCTTGCGAATCCTGTTAGCCGACGACGCCGAGGACAACCGGTTCCTGATTCTGTCGTACCTGAAGGGAGTCCGGTGTTCCATCGAGATCGCCGAGGACGGCGAGATCGCGGTGAACAAGTTCCGGACCGGCCGGTATGACGTAGTCCTGATGGACATCGAGATGCCCAGGATGGATGGCTACAGGGCTACTCGCGAGATCCGGCGTCACGAACGGGAGGCCGGCGCTACGCCCTCGCCGGTGCTGGCGCTCACCGCTCACGCTTTCGCCGACATGGCGGAAAAGAGTCTCGCGGCCGGTTTCACCGGTCATCTGACCAAGCCGATCCGCAAAGCCACGCTCCTGGCGGCCCTGGCACAGCATGCCCGGCGCTCGGCTGAACCCGTCGAGGACGAGCCTCGGGAGCAACCGGCGCCGGATTCCACCCGCATCCGCGTGGAAAAAGACATGGCCGATGTCGTGCAATCGTACCTGGACAAGCGCCGCAACGACATCCCCACCTACCGTCAGGCCCTGGCCTCGGGCGATTTCGAAACGCTGCGCATGCTCGGACATAAGATGAAAGGGACCGGCGCCGGGTACGGTTTCGCCACGTTGACCGAGCTTGGAGCGGCGATCGAGAAGGCGGCGCAGGGCGGCGACGCGAGCGGTTGTGACGCCAAGGTGGCCGAATTGGCGCGATATATCGACAGCGTGCGGTTGGACTACGTTGAATAAGTAAGGACAGTTGGGGGGAGGAGCGGACACAGGTGAAAGTGCGTTTCTGGGGGACTCGGGGTTCGATTGCAACACCTGGAGTGGGCACCAACCGGTTTGGCGGCAACACCTCCTGTGTGGAGTTGGTCACCAAAGCGGGCCAACGGTTGATTTTCGATTGTGGGACGGGCGCCCGTTTGCTGGGCGCGCACATGATGGCGCACGCGCCCAAGCCGATTGTCGCTACCATCCTGCTGAGCCACACCCACTGGGACCATATCCAGGGGTTTCCCTTCTTCGCCCCCGTCTTTGTGCCGGGCGGGCGGATTATCATCTGCGGCCCGAAGGGCGCGTACAATTCGCTGCCGGAAACGCTCTCGGGACAAATGGAGTACACGTACTTTCCAGTGGAACTGGCGCAACTGGGAGCGGCGTTGGAGTATCGCGATCTGGCGGAAGGCTCGTACGATCTGGACGGAGTCCGCCTCACCACGCAGTCGTTGAATCATCCCGCCGTCACGCTGGGGTATCGAATCGAAGCGGACGGCGCGACACTGGTCTACCTCTGCGATCACGAGCCGTTTTGGGAGAGCCTGTGGCGCTCCGATGCCGAACCCGGCCGCCTGGATTCCATCCTTCACAGCGGCGACCGCCGTCACGCCGCGTTCATGGAAAATGCCGACGTCGTGATTCACGATGCGCAGTACACGCCGGAAGAGTACCCGGCCAAAAAGAATTGGGGACACTCGACGTACACCTTCGTGACGCAAATCGCGGCAGCGGCCAATGTGAAGCGATTGTTCCTCACGCACCACGATCCGGCTCACGACGATGACTTCCTTAACCGCACGGAAGAGCACGCGCGTGCCATCGCGGCGGGGCTTGGCTCTTCGATGAACGTCTCGTGCGCTTACGAAGGCTGCGAGGAGACGTTCGAGGGAGATGTTACCCAGGCTCTCACCAGCCCCGCCGTGGTCAGCGACGCGGGCGGCTCACGGGCGCCCCTGATTCTGGTGATCGACGACGATGAGGACTTGCGCATCCTGGCGCACAAGGCGCTGGTTCGCGGCGGCAACGAAGCCCTGCTCGCCGCGGACGGAGAAGAAGCGCTCCGGCTGATCGAGACGCACCGGCCCGACCTGGTTCTGCTCGACCTGATGATGCCGCCGCCCGACGGGTTCGAGATCCTCCGCCGCCTCCGCGCCAACGAACAGACGCGAAATGTGCCAGTGGTGGTTCTCACGGCGAAGGGCGACGAGGACAGCGTCCGCACGTGTTTTGAACTGGGGGTCGTGGATTTCCTGAGCAAGCCGTTCACTCCTCCGCAGCTCGATGCCCGGGTCCGCGCGTGCCTGGTGCGCTTGCCGCGCCAGTAGACTTTTTTTGCTACGGTCGAAGGTCGGGGGATTGCAGCATGAATTCAGGCGAACACTCAGAGATCAGCGAACCGGCGGCCGGACAGGCTGCCGGACCAGATGACAAAGATGCCAGGACGCCCCAGGTCATTCAGGGCGCGGGCAACGTCGACCGGATACGGGACATTCTCTTCGGCTCGCAGATGCGAGATTACGAGACAAGGTTCTCCCGGCTGGAAGAGACGGTTGCCCGGGAGACCACCGAGATCCGGGAGTGGGACCCGCGCCCGGTGGGGCCGCGCGTGCAGTAAAAACCCAAGGAAATAGAAACAAAGGTGAACCGCGGCAGGGCGGAGCGG
>CAZGUX010000261.1:0-58960 GCA_964529305.1 uncultured Solibacteraceae bacterium
TCGCGCATCTTCTCGTAGCCCACAGAAATCCCGGTGTCCGCCAGGCCCGCCAGCATTTTGTGCACGACACTCAGCACGGCCTGTCCGCCCGAAGCGCATGCGTTCTCGACGGCCTCGATCGGCTTCGACTCGAGCCCGGGAATCTCGGCCATCAGGCCGGCCAGCAATCCCTGCTCGTTGAGGCTGAAATTGCAGGCCGCCCCCACGCTGCCGCAATCGAGCGCCGAGGCTTCGGTGGAAATTTCGCGGCAACAACCGTCCACGGCCCTACGCAGGATCTCCGGCACGGTCATCCCCATCAGCTTGCCGAACCTCGACTGATGATAGGCGGCGATATAGATCTTCTTCATGGCGTCTCTCTCTATCGTGACAGTCTTTCCGCAATCCGGGGAAATCGGGGTCAGGTCCCGGTGACGATGCCGCCGTCGACTGAAAGCACGGTTCCAGTGACAAACGTCGCCGCGTCGGAAGCCAGCCACAGGTAGGCGTTCCCGATGTCCTCCGGACGCCCCATCCGTCCGATTGGAGTTCGCTGTTTCACGGCATCAAACACCTTCTCCGGCATGGACCGGGTCATCCCGGTGTCCACGAATCCCGGCGCGACGGCGTTCACCCGGATATTGTACCGGCCGAGTTCCCGCGCCCACACCCGCGTCATCCCGATGACGCCCGCTTTGCTGGCCATGTAGTTGGTCTGTCCGAAATTGCCGTAGAGAGCCACGACGCTGGAGGCGTTCAGGATCACACCGCCTCCGCCGGCGATCATACGCGGAGCCACGGCCCGCGCCGCCAGAAACACGCCGCGCAGGTTCACGCCGACGACCGAGTCGAACTGCTCGTCGCTCATCAAACTCTGTACCACGCCGTCCTTGAACTTCACCAACTGCGCGTCGCGCAGGACGCCGGCGTTGTTCACCAGCACCCAGGGGTTGCCCCACTGTTGGACGATGCCCTCGACGGCGCTTTCCACGGATGCCGCATCGGCAACGTTGACCTTCTGAAACAATCCTTCGCCCCCGGCCGCGACGATGTCGTCCACGCCGCCCGCATCTTCCTTGACATCCCACGCCGCCACGCGGCATCCTTCCCTGGCGAACAGGATCGCGGTGGCGCGCCCGATCCCCGAGGCCGCGCCTGTCACGATCACCACTTTTCCCTTTAGTCCCGTTTCAATCATCGAATGTTTTCCTGTTCCTCGGCCCCAGCGCGAATTGTACGACGTGTGCAGGTCCGTAGTCGATGCGGCCCGCGCGGCGTCTGGCATGGACGCGGCCGGCCCGATGCGGGTAGGATCATGGTTTGACCTCCACGGACAAATTGCGGGCGCTGCCCTCGGTGGACGTGCTTCTCGGACAACTGGCTCCGCTCGAGGCCCGATTCCCCCGCCGCCTGATCGCCGGCGAGGTCCGTCGTGTGCTCGACCGCGCCCGCGAGTCCATCCGCGCCGGCGCCGGCGCGGGCGATGTGAAGGCCCAGGTGGAGCGCGCGCTCGCCAGGCTCGAACAGCCTTCGCTACGCCGCGTGATCAACGCAACGGGCGTCGTGCTCCACACCAATCTCGGCCGGGCTCCTCTGGCCGACACGCCTCATCCCGCCGGCTACTCCAACCTCGAGTACGATCTCGACGCCGGATTGCGCGGCAAGCGGGATGTTCATGCCGCGTACCTGTTCGAGCGCCTGCTGGGCTGCCCGGCCATCGCTGTGAACAACAATGCGGCGGCAGTCTACCTGGCGCTCCATGAACTGGCCGCGGGGCACGAGGTAGTCGTCTCGCGCGGGGAACTGATCGAGATCGGCGACGGTTTCCGTATTCCGGACATCATGGCCCGCTCCGGCGCCATCCTGCGCGAGGTGGGCACAACCAATCGCACCCATCTGGACGACTATCGCGGCGCGATCACCGAACGAACGCGCCTCATCCTGCGCGTCCACCCCAGCAACTTTCGGATTCGCGGGTTCACGTCGCGGCCCACCGCGAAGGAATTGGCCATCCTTGGCCGCGAGTCGGGAGTTCCCGTGTATGAGGACCTGGGCAGCGGCTGTCTGGTGGATCTTCGCGCCTTTGGCGTGGAGGAACCACTGGTTCGCGACAGCCTCGATGCCGGGATCGACCTGGTCAGTTTCAGCGGGGACAAGTTGCTCGGCGGGCCGCAGGCGGGTGTGCTGGCCGGCAAGCCCGAATGGATTTCGCGATTGCGCCGCAACCCAATGTTCCGGGCCCTGCGCCTGGACAAGCTGATCTATCAATCGCTCGAAGCCACGCTGCGCCACATTCTGTTGGAGCGATGGGAAGCGATCCCGGCACTGCGAATGATCCGCCTGGCGCAAGCCGCTATCCGCGGCCGGGCCGAGGCGCTCCTCGAGAGGATTCCCGGATTGAAGGCTGAGCTTCGCGAAGGAGAATCGGTCGTCGGCGGGGGCTCGACGCCGGATCAGAGCATTCCGACGTGCCTGATTGCGATTTGCGGTGTAGTGCAAGACATCGAACGCCGGCTTCGGGCCAACGACCCGCCGGTGATCGCACGTATTGAAGCCGATGAAGTGTTGCTCGATCTGCGAACGGTGTTGCCCGAAGAGGAAGACCACCTCGTGAACGCGCTAGCCGCTCTTGCCGTTAGCCAAGTGGCGCCGGTCTCCGACCGGCGCTAAAGTTGGACATCTGACGCGTAGCGCGCGCTTCAAGCGTGCAGGAGAACTTTAGCTCCCGCTCGGGCCGCCGCCGGTCAGGCCCGTTCCTGGTAAGTCCCCTCCGACGTATTGACGCGGATCTTCTCGCCTTCTCCAATAAACGCGGGGACCGTCACCACCAGACCGGTTTCCATCTTCGCCGGCTTGCCCACGTTCGACACGGACGCGCCCTTCAGGCTGGGCTCGGTTTCCACCACCGTCATATCCACTGTCGCAGGCAACTCCACGCTGATCGGTTTGCCTTCGTAGAACTCCACCTTCACCCGCAACTGCGGAATCAGGTACTGCACCGCATCGCCCAGGAATTCCCGCGTGAAGTGGATCTGCTCGTACGACTCGGTGTTCATGAAGTAGAAGTACTCGCTGTCGTCGTAGAGGTATTCCATCTCCACTTCTTCCAGCACCGCGCGATCGACGTCGTCGTTCGACGAAAACCGGTGCTCGAACATCGAGCCCGAGCGCAGGTTGCGCAGCTTGGCCTGCACGAACGCGCGCAGGTTACCCGGCGTGCGGTGCATTACGCTGAAAACCGAGTGCAGATCGCCCTTGAAATTGATCACCATTCCCGGGCGTAGCTGTGTTGCATTCATGAAAAAAAGCCGACTCCTCTCACACCTTCGATTGATGGGTGGAACGACCAGTATAGCGTCTGGCCGCACCATTGAACCAGAAAGGCGCGCTTCGTCAGGGCCTGCGCGTGGCGGGCGCCAGTTTCTCCGGCAGGTAACGCTTATCGATCTTGCACGCCGAGGAGGCGAACCACGAGGCCACCCGCAGTTCGGCGCGCATCCCGAGGAGCGTGTGAGCCTCCTGCTGCGTGAGCCCATAATCGTTCTTCATCCAGGAGAGCATCTCGCTGATGGCTTCTCGAAAGCCCCGTTCCAGCGCGCCCGGCGTGCAGCCGAACGCGACCAGGGAGTCCTGGTTTTCCATCCGCGGCCAGCGGATGCCGCGGCCCTTGATCAGATCGACCGTGAACTGCACATCGAGCGAGGTCTCCGTTCCCTGCCCCAGCAGTTCGCCGTCGCCGTGGCCTGCATGGCCGTCGCCGAGTAGAAAGAAAGCGCCCTTCTCGAAGATCGGAAGGTAGACGGTCACCCCTTCCACGATTTCGTTGGAGTCGATGTTGCCTCCGTGGGGCCCGGCGGGTCCGGAGGAAATGGCCTGTTTGACCGCGGGCGCCACGCCAACGCAGCCAACGGCCGGCTTCGCGTCGAACTCCATCTTTGCTCTTGTTCCCAAAGCCCGCGACGGGCGCAACACGCCGCGCTCGACGTCGAGGTTCCATTTCAGAGCATTCCGCCGCCTGGGCTGCAGCCAGGTATCGCAGCAGATCGCCGTCTCCAGTCCCTCGATGGAGTGCGGCGCCAGCGCGTCCAGGCTGAGGCGAACCCCGTTCCAGCCCCAGTCGCGGTTCAGTCGCACGCGGTCGAGTTTCACCACCAGCGTGTCACCCGGTTCGGCGCCCTCGATATAGAACGGCCCGGTCAGGACGTTGTCGGCGTCCAGAACGAGCTTGCCGGTGTGATCCCGTCCGCGGGAATCGAGCAGTTTGGTCACAACCGTGTCGCCAGGCCTGATCTTCGCGATGGGTGCGTGGGCAGCGAATGTGTCGTGATAGCGATCGGGCTGGATCCGATGCGTCTCCGCCACGAGCGAGAGAGGCAAAAGCAGCAGAACAAGCGTTCGGGTCATTGCGAATCAAGATACCACCGGCGGAAGCGGCCGCCAGGTTCAACCCAGCCGCGCGCGCAGGTAGCGGGCCGTGTGCGAGTCAGCCTCGGCCACCTCTTCAGGCGTACCCGTGGCCACTACTTCCCCGCCGCCGGATCCGCCTTCGGGACCCAGGTCGATGATCCAGTCGGCGGCACTGATCACCTCCAGGTTGTGCTCGATGATCAACAGGCTGGCGCCATTTTCGATCAACCGCTGGAAGGCAGCCAGCAGCTTGGCGATATCGTCGAAATGAAGGCCGGTGGTCGGCTCGTCAAAGATGTAGAGCGTGTGGTCGCACGAGGCCTGTCCCAGATAACCGGCCAGTTTGACCCGCTGGGCTTCGCCGCCCGAGAGCGTCGTCGCCGATTGGCCGAGACGCACATAGCCCAGGCCCACTTCGTCGAGATACGCGAGCTTGCTGTGCAGCCGCTTCTGGTCGTTGAAAAAGTCCAGAGCCTCGGCAACCGTCAGTTGCAGCACCTCGTGGACATTCTTTCCCCGATGCCGGATCTCGAGGACGCCGCTCTTATAACGGGTCCCCTTGCAGTCCTCGCAGATCAGTTCGACATCCGCCAGAAACTGCATCTCGACCTTTACGGTCCCGTCGCCCTGACACGTCTCGCAACGCCCTCCCGGGACGTTGAACGAAAAATGTCCCGCCGTGTAGCCTCGCTTTTCCGACTCCGGAAGGGCCGCGAACAACTGCCGGACCGCATCGAACGCGCCGATGTACGAGATGGGGTTCGACCGCGGCGTGCGCCCGATCGGAGATTGGTCGACCATCACGATCTCGCGGATGCGGTCGGCGCCTTCGACGCGCCGGCACGTCATGCGCGAATTCTCTTCGCCGCCCTCCGATTCTCCAACCTCGACGGCCTCGCTCTCGTCCCCCTGGGCCTTGAGCGCGCGCAATGACTGGAAGATCACGTCGTGCACCAGGGTCGATTTGCCGGATCCCGAGACCCCGGTGATCACCACCATCATCCCCAGCGGCACTTCGACATCGATGTTCTTCAGGTTGTGCTGGACGCACCCGAGAAAGCGCAGGACGTTCTTCGCCTTTCGGGTGCGCCGCTTCGCCGGCCGCGCTACCTGGATCTCGCCGCGAAGATAGCGCGCGGTCAGCGACTGGGCGCCGTCCGCCAACAGCCGGTCGAACGGGCCGGAGTAGATGACGCGCCCACCCTGCTCCCCGGCCCCCGGTCCGAGGTCGACGATATGATCGGACGCCCGCATGAGCTCGGGATCGTGCTCGACGACCAGGATGGTGTTCCCCAGGTTCCGCAGTTCGTGCAGGATATTCACCAGCCGCGCCGTGTCCCGGCTATGCAGCCCGATCGACGGCTCGTCGAGAACATAACAAGCCCCCACCAGGCGTGAACCGAGGCACGTCGCCAACTGAATCCGCTGGGCCTCGCCGCCGGAGAGCGTCGACGACAGCCGGTTCAGCGTCAGGTATTCCAGCCCGACGTCGTTCAGGAACTTCAGCCGTTGCTGGATCTCCACCAGCACTTTCTCGGCGATGGCCGATTCCTCCGGCGACAATCGCAACTGGTCGAAGAACGCGTGGGCCTCCGCGATGTTCATGGCCACGACATCGCGAATCGTGCGGCCCGTGATCCGGACATTGAGCGCCTCCGGGCGCAGGCGCGCGCCGCCGCATTCCGGGCACTCCGTATAGCCTCGATACCGGCTGAGAAATACGCGCACGTGAAGCTTGTACTTCTTCTTCTCGAGCGCCTCGAAGAAGCCGCGAATGCCGCTGTACGACTTGCCGTCTCCTTCGTATACGAACTGCCGCTCCCGCGCCGATAGCTCGGCGTAGGGAACGTCGAGGCGAACCTTGCCGCCGGCCGCGTCCTTGAGGTGGGTCGCCCAGTGGCGGTACTCGTCCTTGCGCCACGGCCGGATCGCGCCTTTCTTGATCGGGAGCGACTTGTCGGGAATGACCAGGTCGAGATCGTAGTCGATCGTGTTGCCGAATCCCTGGCAGCGCCGGCACGCGCCGAACGGCGAATTGAAACTGAACAGCCGCGGCTCCGGTTCGGCGAACTCGAGACCGCATTGCTTGCAGGTGAACTGCTCGTTGAAGCGGAGGCGCGACGCGTCTCCCGCATTCTCGAACAGCACCTCGCCTCCTTCGCGGTAACAGACCTCGACCGTGTCGACGATGCGGGAGTGCATCTCGGGCCCGAGCGCGATGCGGTCCGCCAGCACGTAGACCGGGGCGGCGAAATCGATTTCGAGCAGCGACTCAGGCGAGGAGAACTCGAACGTCCGGCCTTCCTGGTAGAGCCGGTTGAATCCCAGCGACCGCAGTTCGTTCAGCCGGTATTTGAGCGTCTCTTCGGTATGGGCCACCGGGCCCTCCCGCATCACCGGGAACAACACATACCAGCGGCTGCCCGTCTCGAGCGCGAGCATCCGCGCGGCCACCTGGTCGACCGTATCCCGCTCGACCCGGATGTCGCAGTTGGGGCACCAGGTCTGGCCCACGCGCGCGAACAGCAGCCTCAGGAAGTCGTAGCACTCGGTGGACGTCGCTACCGTCGATCGCGGATTCCGGGTGGTGTTCTTCTGCCGTATGGCAATTGCCGGCGCGATGCCGTCAATCTCGTCGACGTCCGGCTTTTCCATCCGCTCCAGGAACTGCCGGGCATACGCGGACAGCGACTCCACGTAACGCCGCTGGCCTTCGGCGTAGATGGTCTCGAAGGCAAGCGACGATTTACCCGAGCCGGAGACTCCCGTGATGACGGTAAACTGATTGTGCGGGATCGTCAGGTCGATATTCTTGAGGTTGTGCACCCGTGCGCCACGGATGACCAGGGAGTCTTGCACTGTGGGATACCTTCACTATAACAGCCAGGGCAACCAGCGGCCGATCGGGCGCGCCGGAATTCGGCAACTCTTGCTGATACTTACTTTTACGCCATGGCTGAAGGAAGACTTGTGAGGCGGCGCGACTTTCTGATTTCCACCGGAGGGCTGGCCGCGCAGGCCGCGGGCCCCGGCGGCCTGATCTCCGGAATCGAGCAGACGGCCTTCTGGAGCAACCTCGACGGCAAGGGGACGACGTGGTTTCACCCCCGCATCTGCCGGCGCGGTGACGGCAGCCTGCTGATGACGCTGCAAGGCATCACGGGTTCCGATTACTTCCACCCGGTTCATTGGTCGGAATCCCGGGATCTGGGCCGCACCTGGACGGAGCCTAAGCCGATTCCCGCAATGGGACGGCACACGAATCCGGACGGCGTCGAAGAAGGATATTGCGACACCGTGCCCGAGTTCCACGCCAAGACCGGTACGGTGCTCGCGATGGCGCACAATGTCTACTACAAGGACGGCAAGCTGACCCGTCCCAGCGACGAGCGCTGGCCGGTCTATGCGGTTCGGAAGGGCAACGTCTGGTCGAGGGTCCGGAAACTCGAGTGGAACAATCCCGAGGCAAGCGCCCTCTACACCAGCAACTGCTCGCAGCGGATCACACTCGCGAACGGGAACATTCTCGTCCCCCTCACCTTCGGTCCGAAAGGGCGCGTGGACCGCGGCGTCACGTCGGTCCTTTGCTCTTTCGATGGCGAAACGCTCGCCATCCGGCACCAGGGAGTCGTGCTGCGATGCTCCGTTGGGCGCGGCCTCCTCGAGCCCTCGCTGGCCCTGATGGATGGGACCTATTGGATGACGATCCGTGCTGAAAACGGACAGGGCTTCGTCACCACCTCATCCGATGGCCTGGACTGGCGGCCAATGAAACCCTGGACCTGGGACGACGGCGAACCGATCGTGATGTCGACCACGCAGCAGCGCTGGCTCCCGCATTCCGGCGCTCTGTTCCTGGTGTACACCCGGAAAGATGCCTCCAACATCAACGTCATGCGGTGGCGGGCGCCGCTCTGGGTGGCCGAAGTCGACCGGAACCGAGGGACGCTGATTCGCGCCACCGAGCGCGTGGTGATTCCCATGAACGCCGATGGCGTCACGCGCGCCGCGGAAGTGGAGCATCAAGGCAACTTCCATACCACGGCCGTCAGCGCGGAGGAATCGCTCGTCAGCACGGGGACCGTGGTGAACAAAAGATGGACAGGCGCAGTCCGGATCGCCCGCATCCGCTGGTCGCGGGCGAACCGGATGGTGTAAGTGATCGCCCCCGCGTGGCGTGTGATAACGTAGTCGCTGGGGGAGGCATGTCCAGCCAGCCCAAGACCTTTCTAACGCCCGACGAGTACCTGGCACTCGAGCGCAACGCCCAGCACAAAAGCGAATACTTCCAGGGCGAGGTGTTCGCCATGGCGGGTGCGGGCGAACGGCATAACTTGTTGAGCGGCAGTCTATACGCAACGCTGTACCAGCAGCTTCGCGGGCGGGTGTGTCGCGTATACTTCGCCGACATGCGGGTCCGTACAAGCCCGGGAGGACTGTACACGTATCCCGATGTGGTGGCCGCATGCGGGGAGCGGCAGTTCGCGGACGACGAGTTCGATACGCTTGTGAACCCCACGTTGATCGTCGAAGTGTTGTCGCGTTCGACCGAAGCCTACGATCGCGGCCGCAAATTCGAACTCTACCGGGGTATCGAGTCCTTGACCGAATACTTGCTCGTCGCAACCGATCGTGTGCACGTAGAACAATACACCCGCCAGCCTGACGGACGCTGGCTGTTAAGCGAAGCGGCCCGTCTGGAAGACGTCCTTGAATTGCGGTCGATTGGCTGCAAGCTGACTCTCGCGGAACTTTACGAGAACACGGATCTGGCCAACGATCCAACCTGACCTCCGGTAGTCAGCATCCCAAACAAATTCCTGCTATTTTGTCAACATGGCGGCAAGTGTCTGGAAGGGGCATCTGACCTTCGGTCTGGTTTCGCTGCCGGTGCGGCTACATAGCGCCGCCCGGGCCCAGACCGTGAGTTTCAATCTGTTGCACAAGGACGATCACTCCCGGATCAAGCAGATCACGTTCTGCCAGGCCGAGGACAAACCGGTCCCGCGCAGCGAACTCGTCAAGGGATACGAGTACGAGAAAGACCGCTACGTGGTCATCGAGGACGAGGACATCAAGAAAGTCGCCCCGAAAACCTCCAAGGTCATCGAGATCCTGGAGTTTGTGCCCGTCGCCGAGGTCGACCCTATCTACCTGGAAAGCTCCTACTACATGGCGCCCGAAGACGGCGGCGAGAAACCCTACGCGCTCTTGTTCGAGGCATTGCGCGAAACCGGGTACGTCGGCGTCGCCAAGATCGCCATGCACAACCGCGAGCACATCGTGATTCTGCGGCCCGGCGGCCGCGGCATCCAGTTGCACACGATGTACTTCGAGGACGAGATTCGTAAGGTCGACGAATTCCGCACCGACCAGGGTCTGGTCAAAGAGAAGGAACTGGCCCTCGCCAAAATGCTGGTGGAGTCGCTGGCGGCGAACTTCGAGCCGGAAAAATACCAGGACACGTACCGGGAGAATCTGAAGGCGCTGATTCAGACCAAGCTGGACGGCCGAAAGGTGGTCGAGATTGCCCCGCCGCCGGTGGCTCCGGTCATCGACATCATGGAAGCGTTAAAGCGCAGCCTCGAGATCAAGAAGAAGCCGGTCGCCGTGGCCTCGGAGCCCGTGGCGGAAATCACCACCGGGGAGATGGCCGAGGCAGATTCGAAAGCCAAGCGGCGAAAGCGCTCATCGGCGTAGGCCGGCCGGCCCCTACCACCAGCCGCGCGGTTTCTTCCTTTTGATGTTGTGGTGAATCACGGTGCGCCCGCCCTGCTCGAATACCTGGACGCCCACCCGGCGCGTCGGTTTCTCCGCCGCGACGACCGCCATCAACCCCAGACCGCTGCTCTGATTGACCTTCCAGCCCGCCCGCGTGAACTCGTCCGCGTACCACCTGGCGACCCGGTCTGGCGCATCGCGCGTGGAGTAGTACACTTCGTAGACCTCCGCGTCGCTCGTACCGACAGTCTTGAAGACCGTGGCGTTGCCGTACGACGGAACATACGGGTTCTCTTCCACCTGAGGGGCTTCGAAACAGGCGGTGAACAGCAGGACGGGCATCACGAGCGCGGGGAAACGCATGATCACTTTAGAGAACGCGAACAAACTCGCCAATCACTCGAAACGACTGGAACTCGTCTTCGGAGGTGAATTCCATGGCGGCAAACTCGGGGTTGAGCGGCTCCAGCCGAATCACGCGATGCGCCCATTCGTCCTCCGGCGTCGCCGTCTTCTCGCTGCGGTATTGCTTCACGGTGAACTCAGCGGACGAATCGGTGGCGCCGAGACGTTGAATCAACAGGCGTTTCCCCTGCCGGGTGCCCACCACGTTGGCGCGAAAAACACACAGGCTGCCGTCGGGGATGAGGGGTTCCATCGACCGGCCGACCACGCGGGCCACAAACATGTCCGGCGTGATCCGCAGGCCTCCCGGCGCTTCCAGCCAGTCTTCGCACTCGATCTCCATGTCCTCGCCAAACCGGGTCGCGGCGGCCCGCAGCGAGTACAGCGGTAAATGGGTGACAAACGGAATCACCTTTGCGGGTCGCGCCGGCGGAACCACGTGCTCGTGGAACAGATCCGACAGCGTCCCGCCGAAGTCGTGAACCCTGACGGCCCTGCGCTGCGACAACGTCACAACGTTGGACGCCGTATCTTCGAGCCAGGCGAGAAACCGGTCCGCGCCCATCTCCTCCACCCTGCGGGTGAGATCGGCTTGAAGTCTCTCGAGGACCTCGGCATCCTCTTCCTCGGCAACTTCCGAAAAATCGGCCATGAGACGCATCTCCAGCCGCGCCTCCGAAGGATCGTGGAGCAGCACGCCGATGTTCCGCGGGTCGTGGCCCGGCAGATCAGCCCGGAGGATCAGGTATTCGGCCTGAATTGCCGCGCTCACGCTCATGTCCTGTCTCTTATCTTATCGGAAGCCACAGTGGCGCCGGGCGACGTTCTTTGTCGCCCGGCGCTGCCGGGTCCTGGCATCAAGCGCACCGCCAAGCGACAAAAAAATCGCCGGGCGGCACTTTCCGCGGGGTTTGGCGGGCCCGATTCGCTCAAAACCGTTCTGGAATTTCCCAAGCGCCTACGGATTCAACGGATAGTAGCCCTTGCGCGCGCGAATCCGAACATTCGGCAGATTGGCGATCTTGACCTCGATGTTCCGGAACACCTTGTTGTTCGGCTTCGCGTTGGGCCCGTAGTCCGGGATATAGCGGATGATGTATTGGGTGGTCACCTCGCCGGCCACCGCCGCCACGGCGTTGACAATCCCCTGCGCGATCTCCGCCGCGTATCCGCCTGTCCCGACCTTGAAGGCGAAGTTGCCCTCGTCCGATGGCGTCGAGAGATAGCCGGAAACATCCTTATACAGATTGTTGAGCGGATACATCACGCGGCCGCCCGTTTCCCCCGCCAGGCGCTCCAGAGATTTCATGCCGTCGCTCGAGAACCCGAAGGACACCGTGCTCATGGCGTGAATCGTCACCAACTGGCGCTGAGCGATCTCCAGGACTTCGTCCATACTGTGCTTGCTGGCGGTGTCGTGCCCGTCTCCGATAATGATCAGGATGCGCCGCGGCTCGATCGGTTCGCCCTTGACGAGTTTTCGGTTCGTGCACGCGATGTGGATCGCGTCGTAAAGCGCCGCGCCCCCGCCCGGCTTCATCCGCCGGACCTTCTCCACCAGCTTCTCCGAATCCGTGGTCGTGTCCACCAGCAGTTCCGCGTCGTTGGAGTAGGAGATCAGAAACCCGCTGAAGCGCTTGTCCCCCGGTAGCAGGTGGAACATCAGCTCCGTCGACGCTTCCTGAAAGTGCTTCCACTGAATCCGTGTGGAGTTGCTCAGGTCCATCAAAAAGCCGATGACGACCGGCTGGCCGCGCTCCCGGGTGAAGAAACTGATCTTCTGCTCCTTACCCTCGTCCAGGATGCGGAAATCCTGCTGATCCAGGTCGGAGACGAAGCGCCCCTTCTCGTCGGTCACGGTGATGGGGACGATGACTTCGTTCACTTCCACCTGAATGGGCGCCGGGGCCTGTTCGGTCCCCGCCGGCTTCGACGGCTCAGGCTGCCGCGGGGGAGGCGGAGCCGCATTCTGCGCGCACAAACCAGCCGCGGCAAAGGTCAAGCTCAACAGAAGGGCCCTCATGACACTTGGTAGCTATTGTAACCGGCTTTCACAGTCACAGACGGAGAGGTTCACTGAGGGCGTCACGACGAACTCCGGCGGCTCACCCCTCGGCGCCTCGCCCCTTATTGTCATAGTCAGGGCGGTAGTCGACGGTGCCGAACATCTTCACAACCTGTCTTTGCAGGTTCACAACCGGTCTTTGCCGGTTCACAACTTGTCTTTGCCGACAGCGGTCGACGAACTCGCGAAGAGCGGCGTTGACGGTCTCCGCTTTGGTCCGGTGCCCTCCGAGCCTCACCGCTTCGTTCAGCAAATCCTCATCGATCCCGAGGTTCTTTTCCACGCCTCAACAATATCGCACTGCCCCGTCTCACTCCCTTTGCGTCAGCCCGTACTCCTTCAACCGGTACTGCAGGGTCCGGAGGCTGATGCCAAGCTGCTTCGCCGTGCGCGCGCGATTGCCGGAATGGCTTTCCAGCGCCTCCTCGATCGCCCTCCGCTCGATGTCCTTGAACAGAACCGGCCGCGCCGGCCCGCTCGCCGTGATGGGCAGATCATCCGCTTCCACCACGTCGTCGCACAGGATCGCCATCCGCTCCATCAGGTTCTCGAGTTCACGCACATTGCCGGGCCAGCCGTACGAGAGCAGGACCTCTTCGGCCCCGGGCGTCAGCGCCAGGGCCGGCTTCCGCAATCGTGCGCCGGCCCTCGCCAGAAAGAACCGGGCAAGCTTCGCGATGTCCGTACCCCGCTCGCGCAAGGCAGGAATCGCGATCGGGAACAGGCTCAGCCGGTAGTAGAGATCCTCGCGGAACCTACCGCCGGCGACCAGTTTCGGCAGGTCGTGGTTCGTCGCCGCGAGGATGCGCACATCGACCGTCAGTTCCCGGGTCCCTCCCACCCGCTCGACCTTTCTCTCCTGCAGGACGCGTAACAACTTGGCCTGGAGCGCGCCGTCCAACTCCCCGATTTCATCGAGAAACAAGGTGCCGCCGTGCGCCCGTTCGAACCGCCCGGCATGTTGTACCGCCGCGCCAGTGAACGCCCCGCGCTCGTGGCCGAACAGCTCGCTTTCAATGAGCGTCGGTGAGAGGGCCGCGCAGTTCACGGGAACAAAGACCCGCTGGGCCCGCGGGCTGTGATTGTGGATGCATCGGGCGATCAACTCCTTCCCGGTTCCGCTCTCACCGGTGATCAGCACGGTCGCCGGAGTGGGCGCGACTTTCCGGGCCAGTTCGAGCACGCGCGCCATTCGGGGATCGGTGGCCACCAGCGAATCGCAGCCGAACCGGCCCTGCTCCTGCTCGCGAATCAGGTCGCGCTCCTGGCGGACCCGATGATGTTCCAGCGCACGCCGTGCCGCGATCCGCAGTTCGTCCGGACTGCTGAGCGGCTTCCCGAGATAGTCGGCGGCGCCCGCTTTCATTGCATCCACCGCGGAGGCAACCGTCCCGAAGGCCGTAATCACGAGGACCGGCGTGTCCGGCGACTGTTCTCGAACCGCCCGCACGACGTCAATCCCATCGCCATCGGGCAGGCGGAGGTCGGTCAGCACCAGGTGAAACTGGCGCTTCTCCAGGTGGGCCTTGGCCTCGGCCACACTGGCCCCGGTCGAGACCAGGTAGCCCTCGCCCGTGAGGATCGTTTCCAGCAGCCTCCGGAACCCGGCGTCGTCGTCGATAACCAGTATGGTTTCCATGTCAGTCAAACCTGCCCGAGAATCGCGGCCGGAAAACGAAGCGTCGCGACCGTGCCTCTCGGTTCCGCCGGAGTCAGTTCAATTTCACCCCCGAGCGCGCGCACCAGCTTTTGCGTAATGGAAAGACCCAACCCGGTTCCCGAAGCTTTGGAGGTCACGAAGGGCTCGAATAGCCGGCCCCGCATATCCTCCGGGATGCCCGCTCCGTCGTCGGCCAGGCAAATGGTCGCGCCGGACGACTCGTCGAAGCGCGCGCTCAGCCGGACGACGCCGGCGGCGCCCTCCGGAATGGACTCCACCGAGTTCCTCAACAGGTTCAGCAATGCTTCCTCCAGCAACTGTGGATCCGTCCGCAATGCCCCGTCCTGGCCGTCCAGGCTGAGGTGGATATGCCGCTTCTCCAGCAACGGGGATGTGTGGGTCAGCACCGATCGGGCAATCTCATTCCAGCGGACCATGCGCAGGCACGGCTGGGGAGGCCGGCCATACCGGAGCAGTTCCGTGACCAGCGTTTCCAGACGGCCCGTCTCCGATAAGATAGGCTCCACCAGGGGCCTCCCCTCCTGCCCCAGGCGCTCCGCGGCGAGTTGGGCAAATCCCTTGATGGTCCCGAGCGGATTCCGGATTTCGTGCGCCAGCACCGCGGACATCTTTCCGATGTGCGCCAGGTGCTCCATTTCCAGGTTGCGTTGTTCCAGCTTCGACAGCCGATGCGTGGTCCAGACGATAACCAGCGACAGGATCATCAAAACCAGCCCGCCCAAAATGGACAACGACACGTTGTGGCGGGCATGAACCAGCAGAAAATCAGCCGACGAGAAGGCGATGTCGAAACGCGCGATCCGCAGGCGTCCTCCGGAATGGAAGGGGATCCAGGCTCGAAAGAGGTCTTCGCCTCCCTGCCGCGTTTGCTCGGCCAGATACAGCCTGCGGCCGGACCAGATCTCTTCCAGGCGCCCATCGGGTTGTGCCCGATCGACCAGGGCAAGGTCGACCAGGCCCGGTTCCTCCTCGGCCAACCGGTCGAGGATCTCGCTTTGGGATCTTTCTGGCGGGAGAGTCTCGAGGCGCCCGGCCAGCGTGGCGGCGCGGCTCTGGAGGTACACCAACCGCTGCTCCTCCAACTCGCGGAGGGTACGCCACGAACTGAACAGCAGGACCGCGGGTAGCGTTAGCGTGGACACTGCCAGCCACAACCGAATCCTCGTTCCTGGGGACACACCGAAGAGGATGCAAACCGCTGGCCAAAGTAGCAAGGCTTCGCCTCGGCCGTGCAAGGTCTGCAGCGGATCGTCCCGGCCCGTGCGTCCTTTGCACTGCCCGTCTCGCAAAACGACATGTCTTCTGCGGTTTCCGCGTGGCGAGCCAAATGCACCAGCTGAATCCGGAGATGCTGCCATGAAACAACTTCTGCTCACCGCGATCCTGGCCCTGGCGATGGTCACGCCGGCTCTTCCCCATTGCAAAGACTGTCCCCACCAGGGGAACTGCCCCAAGTGTGAAGACTGCAAGGGATGCGGCCATCAACACGGAAAGAAGAACTGCTGCCAGAAACAGGGCCAACAGGGAGGTAGCGGCGGTTCTCAACAACAGGCCCCGAAGAAGTAGATCGGCTGGCGGTTGGGAGATGAGGAGGATGCGATGCTCCGGCTTCGCCTTGTCTTGCTGGCGATGACTGCCGTGTGGCTCGCACACGGACAAGGTCCGCCTGCCCACTGCCGGGCCAGGACGGTTGAGCTGCGAGGGACGATCGAGAAGATCCAGATCGTCCCGGGAGCCGGCATGCCGTTCCTGGAGATTCGTACCGGCGAAGGACGGGAGAAGGTGATGCTGGGCTCCCTGCGTTATCTGATGGAGCAATCGTTCGACCCCCACGCCGGGGATGAAGTAGTAATCCAGGGTGTTCGGGATTCCGCGACCGTCCTGGCCGTGCGGATCGAAATCCCGTCGAGAAAGATCAAGCTCCAGTTGCGGGAACCACACACCTGCATGCCGATGTGGCGTCGCATGGGGCGCCGGGGCCGCCAGTAGCCCAGTGGCGCCGGGCGACGTTTTGGGTCGCCCGGTGCAGGCCGGTTCCGTCCGTCTCCCGTGGAACCGGTCGGCCCTATGGATCGAAGATCTGCTGTTGGCATACCCGTCGGCCGTTCGCCGCACTCGGTGTGAGGCTCACGTAAGAAGGACCTTGAACCCGGCGGTAGACTGAAGAGCACCGCCGATGCGCACGTTCTGGAAGCGCCTGCTCACCCCGCCCCTCCTGGTCGCCGCCACCGTCTTCCTGGGCATTGAGGAACTGCAATGGCGGCTCGCCGCCGTTTACGCCCTCATCGCCAGGTTGCCGGTCCTGCGCCAGGGGGAAGCCTGGGTTCGGACGGTCCGGCCGTACCCAGCCCTGCTTTTGCTGGCGCTCCCGGCGCTGGCTCTCGCCCCCATCAAGCTGCTGGCCCTTTATTGGCTGGCGGGCGGGCACCCGACGCTCGGACTCGCGACCATCCTGGGCGCCAAGGTTGCGGGTACGGCCTTCGTGGCTCGGTTGTACCAGTTGACCCGGCCGGCGCTAACCTCCATTGGTTGGTTCGCCTGGGGGGAGGCCCAGGTCCTCAGGCTGCGCCGCGCGGCCTACGATCTCTGGCGGAACTCGGCGGCGGTGCGCTGGCTCCGGCCGAGGTGGCAGGCCTGGCGTCAACGGGTGCGGGCGGCAGGCCGTGGGTGGTTCACCCGGCGGTGGTCGGCCATGCGGGCGCGACTGCGCCCTCAACTCTAACCAGAGACCACTTGGTTTGGTGTGTCAGGTGCACCCAGGATTCTTTCGGGGCCGGGAGAGGCTTCGCCATGATTTCGATCGGGTATGCCTCAATGCGGCCAACCCAGCCTGTAAGGCCGGGAACCAGTTCCGTCCAAGGATGGGGAGCACAGCCCTGTGGCGATCAGGTGCGGGCGGATCGACGCCCAGATGGGTGATCCGGCTCAGATCGCCGTGTGGAAATAGCCCCTAGTCCGCGGGAGGTTGCGATGAAGTACTGCCTTACCCTGGCCTTAATCGCCGGCTCGGCTTTAGCTGACACCGCGTCGGTCCGGCCGCGAGTGCTGATCCTCACCGGCCTGTCGGATCTGCCTCATCATCGCTGGGAGGAAACGACCCCCCCGATCCGCGCGCTGCTGAGCCCCCGCTTCGACGTGCGGGTCAACGAAGAACCGCGTGGCATTACGTCGGCCGCGCTCGAGGGCTACTCCGCCATCGTCCTGAATTACAACGGGCCCCGCTGGACCGCCGAGGCCGAGCAGGCACTGGAAGCGTTCGTGCGCGCCGGCGGCGGGCTGGTGGCGTTTCACCAGGCGAGCTATGGCGAATTCTTCGGGATGCAACTTCGCGGCGGCAAGTGGGCGGACGGTCCCGATACCGGTTGGCCTGCCTTTGCCCGGATGATCGGCGCCCGGTGGAAGGCGGAGAACCTCGGCCACGCCCGCCGCTGGCCGTTCGTCGTGGAGTGGAAGGACCCCCATCACCCGGTGGCGCTGGGACTGGCGCCGTCCTTCGCCGCGAACGACGAGTTGTATCACAAGATCGATCTCACCTCGGACGTGGAGGTGCTGGCCGACGCGCTGAGTCCCGCGGAGCTCGGCGGCACCGGACGGCGCGAACCGCTTATCTGGACCAACCGGTACGGCGAGGGCCGTGTGTTCTTTACCACCCTCGGTCACGATGCCATGGCCTTCTACCAACCCGGCATGAAGACAGCCTTCGCGCGCGGCGTGGAGTGGGCCGCGACGGGAACGGTCGCCCCCCAGCCGGCTCCGAAAGCCGCATCGATCCGGATGCTGGTCGTGACCAGCGGGCACCCATACTCCGTGGCGTTCTACTCGATGCTGGGCAGCCTCGGCGTCCGGTGGACCCACGCGGCGACGCATGACGAAGCCTTCGCCAAATCGCTCGAAGACCGGTTTGACGTGGTTCTGCTTCACGACATGCTCGACACCACCTCGCCAGCAACGCGCGAACGGCTGAAAGCCTTCGTCGAGGCTGGCAAGGGCGTCATCTCTCTGCACCACTCGATCGTCGACTACACCGACTGGCCCTGGTGGTACGAACAGGTGACGGGCGGCAAGTATTTCATCAAACCGGCGGACGGACACCCGGCCAGCCGCAATCGGGGAGGGATTGACTTGCTGGTGACGCCGGTGCGCGGCAAGGAGCGTCATCCGGTGCTGCGGGGCGTCGGCCCGCTGGTAGTTCAGGAGGAGGTCTATCGCGACATGTACCTGTCGCCGAAGATCGATGTCCTGATGGAGACGGCGCACCCTGAAAACGACCGCCCGGTGGTGTACGCCGGCCCCCACCCGAAGGCCCGGGTACTGTACATCCAGCTTGGGCACTCGGAACACACGATGAACCACCCCGGCTTTCGCCGGTTGATGGCGAACGCGGTCCGCTGGACGGCCCGCCGCGAAGAATAGTAGCGCCGGTCTCCGACCGGCGAGTGGAAAGTGACCGGCGTGCCGGGCGACAAACAACGTCCCGGCGCCCGTGGGAGGTGCTCGAATGAACAATCTGACCCGCCGTGGATTCCTGATAGCGGCACCTGCGGGAGCCTATGCCGCCGGTAGCGGCGCGATTCGCGTCGGCGTGATCGGCTGCGGCGGCCGCGGCGAGGCGGCGGCGGCCAACGCCATGAACGCCGGCAAGGACGTCCGTATCGTTGCCATGGGCGACATGCTCCTCGACCGGGTGCGCGAGAAGCGAACGGCTCTCAAACTGAAGTACCCCGACCAGATGCAGGTTACCGACGACCGCTGCTTCCATGGCTTCGAGGCCTATCGCGGTGTCCTGGCCGAGGCCGACGTGGTGATCATCGCCAATGCCGCCAAGTTCCATCCATTGCACCTCGAGGCGGCGGTCGCGGCGGGCCGGCACGTGTTCGTCGAGAAACCGCATGCCATCGATCCCGCAGGAATCAAGAGGGTGCGCGCGGCCTGCGAACGGGCCCGGCAAAAAGGGCTCTCGGTCGTATCCGGTCTGCAAAGCCGCTATCATCCCGGCTACCGCGAGACGATGCAGCGGGTTCACGACGGCGCCATCGGCGACATCGTCGCGATTCAGGAGACCTGGCTGCGGGCGCCGTATGTCCTCTATCCACGCCGCCCGGGTCTCTCCGAAATGGTCCACCAGGCCAGCAATCAGTATCATTTCAACTGGCTCTCCGGCGATGATGTTCCCCAGACCTTGATTCACAACCTCGACCGTTCGAGTTGGGCCCTGCGGAACCAGGCGCCCATTCGCGCCTACGGCATGGGCGGCCGCTCCACGCTGCGCGACGAGATCTATGGCAATGTCTTCGACCACCACGCGGTGGTCTACGAGTTCCCGGCCGGCGTCCGCGTGTACGCCTACTGCCGCACCATTCCGAACTGCTACGGGGAGAACAGCAGCCTGATCCTCGGCACCAAGGGCCGCTGCGATCTGTTGAAGCTGCGGATTGAAGGCGAGACGAACTGGGAGCATCCCGGCACGAAGTCGAAGGGGAATGCCTACGACTTGGAGCACGTGGCATTCTTCGACTCGATCCGCAACAACAAGCCCCTCAACAACGGCGACTACATGGTGCGGAGCACGCTGATCACCCTAATGGGCCAGTTCAGTTGCTATACGGGCAAAGACGTCACCTGGGACCGGATCACCGCGTCCGACTTCTTCTATCCGCCGAAGCCGGAGGAGTGTCGCGCGGATCTGGAACCGCCCGTCAGGCCCGGTAAAGACGGAATCTATCCGGTGTTCGTTCCGGGGGAGACCACGTTGATCTGAAGCAGTCAGCGGTCAGCCTCGCCTCCGGCCGGCCCGCACGCCTGGTGACAGGCGAGGTTTAGCATACGATTCATGCATCCACCTCCAGCGACGCGAGCCGGGGGTTGAGACGGTTCCCGTTTGTCCGCGCTACGGTTCGCGCGTCAACTCCACCTGATTGCGCGCCCACCACGACTTCCAGAACGCGACGATGCGTGCTTCTTCCTGGGCATCCTTGAACAAGCCGCTGTGGGAGTGCAGGCGAGTTTCTTCCGTTTCATACTTGGACGGCGTTTGCCGCCGGATCGACTCGCCCGACGCCACTCGCTGAGGTGTGGCGATCGGGTAGTTGCCCACGAACAACGTGAAGCCGCGGACGGCTTGCCCTCGATGAAAGGGATCCTTGTCGTCCAGTATGGCCGCCAGAAACGGAAGTGTCTCCCGGCTGTGGATATCGGCCATGTAGAGCAGAACGGTTCTCCGGTCTCCGCAGGCCCTCTCGGTGCCCGTGCAAGGACCTGCCAGCCCGATGCGAGCCATGGTGCGGATCACCTGCGACGAGGGATCCGAGACTGTCATGAGGGCGTCTTCGATCTCGGGGAAGTTAGCCGCCCGCCGCAGGGTCTGGATCTCATCCGCCAGTTTGGACAGGGCCGCCCAGTCCTTAAAGCGAATTAGCCCCGCCAGCCCGGTAACGCGCAGACGGGGTGTTTGCGATTGGCTGAATCTTTCGTAGATCGAGCGCAGCAGCGGTGAGTCATAGCCCCTCATTACCTTGGGCATGGCCATTACCGACAGAGGGGCTTTATCCAAGCTCTCCGCTGCCCAGGCAAGCTCCAACGCGATCTTGTCGAGGACCGGGGCCTGCGAGGAGTATTGATACAAAGGCGGCAGCGCACCAGCCGGCACCGTATAGAAGACGGAGCCCAATGGGATCATTCCACCGAGAACCGGCAGTGCCGTAAAGCCCCCACCCTCAGCCTGCTGCAAGAACCAAAGTCCTTCCGGCAGAGGACTGACTGGGCCAGGACGGAAGGACCGGTACGAACGCCACTTCACGGCGAGGGCAGATCCAGGGGCGACGTCACCCTTTAGAACCCGGCTTACCGACAGTTGGAACGAGATGGTGTCGCCACCCGCGGTCCCGAAAAGAATGTGACCGATTGCTATCACCTGCGAGTACTTCTCGAACACGATGGCAGAACACGGTCCCGCGTTGTCCGCCATCAGAAGAGCGGGCCCGCACGCCAGGAGGCAGGCGATGTTGAGCGTACGATTCATGCATCCACCTCCGGCGCGCGGGCCTCGCTTTCACCTGGTTCCGGCTGCCCGCGCTACGGCTCGCGCGTCAACTCCACCTGATTGCGCGCCCACCACGATTTCCAGAACGCGATGATGCGCGACTCGTGCTGCGCGTCCTTGAATTCGCCGGCGTGGTAGTGCATTCGAGTTTCCTCGGTTTCGTAATTGGATGCCGTTTGCCGACGGAGCGATTCGCCCGACGCCACCCGCTCCGGCGTGGCGATGGGGTAGTTCCCCACGAACAGCGTGAAGCCACGAACGGCTTGCCGCCGGTGAAAGGGTTTCTTGTCGTCGAGCATGGCGGCAAGAAAGGGCAGCGACTCCCTGGTATGGACGTCGGCAAGCATCCAAACAGCCGTCTGGCGGTATCCGCACCCGTCCTTCTCATTGCAGGGGCTCTCCAGTCCGATCCGGGCCATGGCGCGCACGACTTCCGGCGACGGATCACGCACGGTCATGACAGCCTCCGCCAACTGAAAGCTACCGCCCAGGGTTTTGATCTCGTTGGCAAGACGAGCAAGTGAATTCCAGTCCCGCAATCGAATCAGCCCCGCCAGCCCCGTCGCCCTCAGGTGCGGCTTCGGTGACTCGGCGAACCTCTGGTAAATCGCCCTGATGGCCGGTGAATCGTAGCCGCGCATGACCCGTGAGATCGCAAAGTCAGTCATCGGCTCCCGATCTGACTGCTCCGCTGCCCACGCAAGCTCCAGGGCGACCTTGTCCAACACGGGCGCGCGCGCCGTGTACTGGTACGCGGGAGACGGCGCTGCCGCTGGGGTCGGGTAATAGGTCATCCCAAGCGGAATGGTCCCTTGGAAGACAGGGACCACGTCATAGGCGCCGTCGGAGCCAGCCCGAAGAAACCACACTCCTTCGGGTAAAGGGACGACGTTTCGTGGAGCGGTGGATTTCCACGAGCGCCACCTCGCCCCCAGAACGGCGCCGGGCGACACGTCTCCCTTCAACACGCGTTTGACCGACAACTGAAAGGAAACGACGTCCTTGTCTTGGAGGCCTCCCAAGACCGCTCCCACGACGATTGCGGTAGACTGCTTTTCGAACACGACCGCCGAGCAGGGGCCCGGGTTATTGGCGCGCGACACAGTCAAGAACATTATCAGGCATGACACGAGTTCAATACTCACACGCTTACTCATCGCATCGACCCTCCAGTTCAAGCGGATCACGGCACGTAGGGATCCGTCGTGGACCAGTTTTCGTAACGAACATAGTCATGGCTCCGGACGACAACTCCCTTGCCAAACTGAGCGGACCCGGCACGGTACTTCTGGGTCTGCCGGTCTACTTCGATTGGACTCAGCAGTTGGCCGTCCACATAGATGACCGGGACCGGCTTGCATTCTTCCGTGTTGGTGTAATCACAGGATTCCTGGTAGGAATCGATTAGTGCTGGATTCTGTCCTCCAGGCATCTCATCCAGTTGCGGCCACGTCCAGACGTTGTTCGGCCTCAGTGACCAGAATGAACCGGCGGCGCCGATCATACTTGGGTGCAGTCGGTGGTTGGAGAACTCCTCGTTTACGGAAATGTCTAGTATCTCCTCATCGCAAGAGTTGCGAATTCGATAAAACATCCTTGTCCCATACCCGCGTTCGTTGCCCACACTGACACCCCACCGTTGGGTGGGATCGTCAGTCCTTATCGCACTCTGGGGAGAGTGAACAAAAATCGAGAACCACTCCGAGCACAGTCCGCTGGCGCAGGCCCGGATCCAAACGTCGTACTGCGGCTGCGGCACCCCTCCCACCACTGGGCAGCCTGGGCTTGCAGCCAGGGACTGAATTGTCGATTCCATGCAGTTTGTACACGACAACTGCGCCTTGGGCGGGCTCGTCGAGGAAAGCTCCCAGGATGGGATTTCCGGGGCGCCCTTCCGGTCCACCCACATCGTGGCGGTCGACTTCAGTGTGATGCGAGTGGCGCTTTCCGTCACGCCTTCCCCCAGCCACCAGAGGGTGTTCGAGGTAGTTACTACCGGCTTCTCGATCATCAGGGGCGCCCCGCCGGTCACGACACTGAAGCTGTCGTTTCGCCAGATTCCGCCAACCCAGCAGCCGGCCGAGTACGAGTGCTGAGTCACGGCTTTGTACTCGCCAACTCCATGAACGGAGGGATAGAACCACAAATCAGTCCGCGCCCAGGTGGACCCTTGGGACGTGGCTCTCATGGAGCCGTCGGGAATGGCGCCGCTGTTCAGGTAGCCAGTGCTCTGAGTGGTTGAGGTCCAGTACGGGGCAAGCGGCCCGACAGCTCGTGAGCTGGCGTACGCCCACACGCCGTTCCCCGAATACCGGATGATCTCAGTCGGCACTCGGCTCAAGGTGGTCGCGCCATCCGTACACCAGACGGGCAATGCGGTGTTTGGCGGGACATACTTCCAGGCCAGATCGACAAAATGACCGGCCTGGATGACCAGTGAGACCTGATTGCCGAGGGAGTAGCTTTGCGGGGGATGATTCTGGCAGTCGAGGCAAATCGAGTAGTACACCGCGTACCCGGAGGGCACCGTGGTGCTGACCGTGTGCTGATAGGCAGCGGGCAGGTTCGCCACCTGATAGGTGGCTTGCGACGGTCCGGCAACGGGACTGCCATTGACGGAAATCGTCGCGCCCGGGACGGTGAACAGCGAGTTGTTTACGTCAAGCTTGGTGCCCCGAATCGTCACTCCGCTGGCGGCGTAGGTGACTTCGACGGTCTGTTGAGCGAGTTGGCCGAAGAACTCCACGCCATCCTCCACCATACGCCAGTCGAACGCGTAGTTTCCGGGTTCGGGAGGGGCGGTGGCGTTGATGGTGAAGGACACTTCCTGTCCGGGGCTGACAACCGGGACGGGCATCTCCAGCCGTGAAATCCCCCACCTCGCGTTGTTGGCGGGATCTTCCGAACCGAGCCGATGCGGCCGGTATGGATCATACGTAGGCGACATCCAGACGGTATTGCCGCTGTTCCGCAGCGTCAGCGTCGCGGAAAAGGCCTGCCCGGGTCCCACACTTGCCGGCGCGGACAGGTTGACCAACGAGGCGCCGTTCACGTTGGGTGGGCGGTATGGGAATTCATTGAGAATGCCGCTGACGATATAAAAGGAGGCCTCTCCGCGCGTGACGGCCGCATCCGGACAGAACCACGTGGAAGCGCAACCATGATCGATGACTCCCTGGTCCCGAACCTTCTGGATGAACCGGAAGTATGGATTATTGGAGGGCACGTCGCTCGGAAACCAGGGAGTCCAGGAATAGTTGTTGAAGTAATTGTCGACGTATCCGAGGTAGTTCGGATGTCCCGGCTTGAGTTGCGACGCTCGCACGGCGAGAATCGCCGACTGATAGGCTACGGTCGAGTCGTCAGGACAGTACAAGGGCGGATATCCGCTGCATCCGTTGGCGATCCCGACGTCCCGGACTTTTTGAATATAACGGAAGAAGGCATGCTGCGGCCGGCCGAGCGGGTCGTTTGGTCCCGGTACATCGTCAAAGTAAGGCGTGGACGAATAAGTGAAACTGTCGCCGTAGAGCGCCCTTACAATGAAAACGGCCATCTGGCCACGAGTTACGACGCTGCCGGGGCAATACTGGCCCGGCGCGCAGCCCGAGGTGATGCCGAGTTGTCGCATCCGCTCGACAGTGTTGACAAACGGCATTTCCGATGTGACATCGCTGAAATACTGAGCCGCCGCGGGCAAAGTGAATACGAGGTAGAGGGGCCATCGTCTCATTTGCGTACCTCCAGCGGCACTCTTTGAATCTTCGCTTTCAACTCCAGAAGGCGCATGCGAACCGCCTGCCGCCCTTCCGGCGACAGTCCCCTATCCATGTCCTTCGCCCACTGGACAAGCGCGGCGTTTCTGCGCTCATGGATCCTGGTGAGGGTCTGGACGTCTACGCCCCGCCGGGCGGCATACGCCGCATCCCGGTGTGCAATCGCCTCCTGATCAAAGGCCTGAAGACCGGTGGCCACCTGCCTGGCCACCGGAGCGATGGCGTCGAAATCCGCGCTTCCCAATCCGAAGTACCGGAGCGCGGCGTCCCGGAATGCGATCATTTCGGCGGGATCGGCTCCGCGCTTCCTTTCAATCTCGGCTTGGACACGGTAGTGAAGATCGTAGAAGAATGAGAGAACCTCCGGATCTTCCATGACGTTGTATGTCGTCGCTTGGGGAGACTGCCCGGCTGATCCCGCAAGAGTCAGAGAGATCATGACTACGGCGACAAGGATCCTCATCAGGACTTTCATAGCCTGCCTTTCAAGAATCCGTTGGCCCTACTGACTACGGCCACGGGTGACAAAAGCGAGGTGGTACAGATGAACACAACGCGACTGGGAGGCTGGGTTCATCGGCTACTTTGTGGAATGAGGCTGGGGTAGAAGGGGTGGATCGCGCCCGTGGGCGCGGGTCAGAGCGTGTGGGAAGAGAGCGTACTATCGATCGGTCCCGAAAAGGGGCCTTCGGTCATGTTCCGTTGGTCGCGCCGGTCTCCTTTCTCTCGGTTCTGAACAGTTCAGAATACGCCCCCCCCCCAGGGCATTTTCAATCCCCTCTTTTGCGGGTGGCGCTCGTGTATTGTGAGGGTAGCCCAACTTCCCCCACCTGTTTGGTTGCGCAGTCGACTGACCTGGGAACCATATGGGCGTCAGCTTGCTGCTCTTAGTTTAGTTAATTCTCAGCGCCCGCCCAGACTCCACACCACGACCCGGCAGAACGCGTTCTTCGGCGCGATCCCTTTCGTCCCTTCCGAATCCCGCTCGCCGTACACTATGTAATAGATCGTCGCCAGCCGGCCGTCTTTCAGGTTCACCGTCACCGGATACCCCAGGTCCCGGTGATCGCCATCCCACGCCAGCAGAATCCGGTTCTTGCGGTCCCAGGTGGCGCCGTCGTCCCGGCTGATCATCGCCTGGACGCCGTACGGCTTGTTCCTCTGGCCGAACGTCAGCAGCAGATCGCCCGACGGGAGACGCAGCAAGTCGCCCGGGTGCTCCTGATCCTCGGTGATGTTCACCGGCTTCGACCACGTTCTCCCTTGATCCTTGGTGACGGTCGTCGACAGGTGGGCACCGATCCGGGACCGCATCACCGCCAGCAGCGAGCCGTCCTTGCGCCGGATGGTCGAAAGTTCGTTGTAGCCTTTGCTGATCGAGGTTACGTCACCCCAGGTCCGTCCGCCGTCCTTCGAGCGGACGACGAAGGTCGTGGTCTCATCATCCTTCCGGAACGGAAGTGAGCCGCCATAACATGTCATCAGCAGCGTCCCGTCGGACTCCTCCTGGATCTGGCCGAACGGATAGGCCCACTGAAACGGCGCGATGTTGACCTTCACGGGCTTGGACCACGTCTTGCCTTGGTCGGACGACTCGAGAAAGTATGTGTCCGCCTTCCAGCCGTCGAACGTGTACCGCTCGCCATTCCACGTGTACGACACCGCCGCTACCAGCAGGTGGCCGTTGCGAGTCAGGCCGTTCGCATCCACGCCGTCGTCTGCGTTTGGGATGTCAAACACGGTCCGCGGCGCCGACCATGTCTTGCCTCCATCGGTCGAGCGGCTCATGGACGCCCGTCCGGACTTGCCGATGTGCGCCGCGCCGGTTTTGAAGAAGGCCACGAGGTCGCCGTTCGGCAGGCCGGCCATTCGCGGGAAGTAGCCTCCCTGCACCACGGTGTAACGCTCGGCTCGGAGTTCCTTGAGTTGGAAGGCCTCTTGTGCCTGCGAGACCGCGATCAAAATCGGAAGAAGAAGGACAGCCGCGACCGTGGCAGCCCCGACCGTCAGGGAGGGGGTCCCTTGCGCCCGCGCCCGTCGAACACTCGCCCCGTTTGCGCCCTCGCCCCAGGCCACTCCTCCCTGCGAACACGCGCGGGACTTAGCTTGCCCGTTCCCTTCCGGTCGCGGCTCTGATGAAACGCGGCCCCCTCCCTTACGGTCGGGGCTGCAGCGGTCGGGGCTGCAGACGTCAATGCACCCTCCGCGGCTCGGAACAGGTTCGTAGCTCATACGCGTCTCACGTGAATCGACCTGCCCATTGTATTGAACGTCGCCTCCCGATACCTCGAAACCTGCTTCTCGTCCGTGGTCGTGTACACCACATACAACTCGCCCGGTGCGACCTCCCGGATGCCACAGTACGCCATCGTCAGCCCCGCCGACACCTGCGTCACCTGCAGCCAGCTATGACCCTGATCGATGCTGAAGGCCACGTAGCTGCCATGGTCGCGATAGTCGGGCTTGTGGCCGTAGGCCATCGCCAGGGTGCCGTCGGCCATCTCGCACAAATCCGGATCCGCGCCGACAATGTCCCGGTAGCGGCCCCACTTCGAATACGTCCACCGCAGCGGATAGGCTCGTGTCCAGGTAAGACCCTCGTCTTCGGACTCGCATTGGTAGATCGGGTTCTCGCGCCCCGTGCGCATCTGGCAAATCAGGCGTCCGGCCGCCTTCCCTTTCGTCAACCGGACCATCACCGGCTCGGCAAACCCTTCCTGCTCCACCGGTTCGGCGGCGATCGTCGAAACGTAGCGCCACGTTCGGCCTTTGTCGGAAGACCGCATCAGCCACGAGCGGACCTTGTTCATCTTCGGCTCGTACTCGATGGGAGTCTTGTCTTCTTTGAACCGGCTGTAGGCCGTGGCCAGCAGATCGCCGTTCGGCAACTCCTCCACGCTCCGCCGAAGGTACACGCGCGACACCGGCTCGCCCCGGTCGTCGAACCCGCCGGTGTCCGCCTGAGGGATCTCGAACGAGAACACCTCCGGCTTCCCCAGCGTCCGGAACTCGTCGCGGGACGGCCACACGTGGGCCTCGAAGCGCTGGTTCCCCACATGCTCGCAGTGCACATCGAACAGCAGGCAGGTCCCGTCGCGCAACTGGACGGCGGCCCCCTCCGTCAAGGGACCTTTACCGGGTTCGGAGACTTGCTTCAACTCCTGCCACGTGTTCCGGCCGTCGAACGACCGCGTGATGTAGTGGATCGGGTATTTCCCGCCCTGGGGCCAGCGGACGTGCCCGAACATCACGGTCGCCCCGCCGCGCCCCTGAAACAGATAGGGCCAAGGCACCCCGGGCGCCACTAAGCGCTCCGGCCCAAGCTCGATTTTCAGCGGCTCGCGCGACAGCGCATCCACCCCGTACAATGCCGAAGCGCTCATCGCGCCCGCGAACACCCTCCGCGTTATCATGACCGCACCCCTATCTCGATGCTGACTTTGGATACGCCTGCCCGGCTTTCAGATGATCGCCAGGCCGTGAGCCAATTGGCGTGTTCTCCACCATCCCATACGATATACCTTGGCCCGGCAATCGTGACAGGTCGCAGTGCGCCTGCCTGGCTACGGAGCGAGTGAGCGCCGGCGGGTCACGACCAGCGGTCGGCTTTGCGGTACTCGTCGAAGCACTTCTTCAGCCCCGCTTCGCCGGGCATCGAGAGACCGTGCTCCATTCCAAGAATGCCTTTGTAGCCCAGCTCGTGAATCGCCTTGAACACGTTCGCGAAGTTGATCTCGCCGGTGCCCGGTTCCTTGCGCCCGGGCACGTCTCCGGTCTGGAAGTAGCCGATCCAGGCAAAGTGTTTGCGAATGTGGTTGATCAGGTTCCCTTCGGAGATCTGCTGATGATAGATATCGAACAGCACGCGCACATTGGGGTGGTTGACCCGGCCGACGATCTCGGCCGCGTGGTCGGAGAAAACGACGAAATAGTTGGCGCGTTCCACCCGGATGTTGATCGGTTCCAGCACCAGCACCAGCCTGGTTTTTTCCACCAGTTCGGCCGCCCGCTTGAGGCCTTCGACACAGTTGGTGGTTTGTTCCGTGAAGGTGAGGTTCGGAACCGCGACGCCGGTGGTGACGGTGGCGCACTCGTTGCCGATGATCTTGTGGATCTCGGCCGCGCGCCTCACGTCCGCGAGAAGCTTGGGGTGGAACGCTTCGTCAACCAGGGAGCTCTCTTTCCAGCCTCCGGAATTGACCACAAACACGCCCATGCTCATTGCGAGTTCGTCCATCTTTCTACGGAACGCGGCGATCTCCTGATCGGAGTGGCGCGGGAGTCCGTTGTACTCGAAGGCGCGAAAGCCGTGTTCGGCGTAGATTTCGAGCTGGCGGGGTACGGGCAGGTCGTTCAGAAAGCCGACCCGCGGGCCGTAGCGCAGGCGGTACGAAGGGGACGGGGTCGAGACGGCGGGAGCGGCCAGCGCTCCTCCCACAAAGTGGCGGCGCTTCATATCTCCTCGCCCAGGAGTGTATCAGACGGTTGCGTGGGGAGATAGGCGTTGCCGCACGAAGGCGGCCAGCGCCGGCGACGCGAATCGCGGCGGCGACACGGAAAAGCAGGGCTTGTCCCGCCACAGCTTGTTCGACACTCGGTCCCATGTCCGCGGCTGTGGAGACCCGATCGTGACCAGCGCATCGGCCCGGTCGAGATACTTCAATGCCGAGTCTTTGAAGTCCTCGACGCGGAAATCGAGGACAGACAGGTACAGGTCGGGCTGGAAGTATTGCAATACGCTGTTGGACTCGGCGATCAGGTTCTGGCTGGACTCGAGCAGCCGGCGAAGGGCGGGAACGGCATGGCCCAACTGGCCCACCGGCGCTCGCAGCCAGTAGGCACGGAGCGCGCCCGCGGCCAGAAACCGCGCGCTGTCCGTCCCTGTCGTGGGGTCCTGTTCTTCGCTGAGCGCGAACGGGTGTTCGTACTCGATGCTGCAGCCGCAGGGTTCACCTACGGGAGCGCAGATTCCGTGGCCGTGCTGCGTGATCTTGACGGCGGTCCAGTGGAGATCGCTCAATTCGCCGATGATCGAAGCGGCGACCGCGGTCTTGCCGATATTGCGCGAATGGCCTCCAACTACGACAAACATGAGCCTGCGACCATTGTATCGGCTACCGGAAGCATCAGACCCGCGACGCTTCCAGGTACCGCCGCGCGAGCTTCACCGCCACCGTGCCGATCGCGTAATAGCCGGTGGAGATGCGGGCGGCGTGGGTCAGCAGATCGTACGCGTGCCAGCGATTCCATCCGTAATCGGCTTCCATCCAGAGAATCAACTGCGCCATCGCGTGCGCGACGGAGCGTTCCATCGGCGCACCGGAAACAATCGTCATGATTTCGTCCGCGCTGACGATGCGCGGGCCGGGAATCGTCTTGCCCTTGATCAGGTCAACAGTGATCCGCGTTTCCGCCGGCATCTCGAGGCCGGAGGCCGACAACTCCCCGTGCCCCATGGCCGCGTGCGCATCGCCCAGGTACAGAAAGGCGCCCGGCACGTACACCGGCAAATGAACGGTGCTGCCGGGACCCGTTTCAATGATGTCCATGTTCCCGCCGTGAGGTCCGGCAGGTCCGGTGCTGGGGACGCCCCAATCGGGACTGGTGCCGATGCAGCCGAGCATTGGCGCGTAGGGAAGCACGATCGCGTCGCTCCAATGGATCCATCCGTCCCGGATCTCGCAGATCCGCGTGCCGTGGGGGCAATCCGTGCCCAGCCACTCGCACAACTGGCGGGGATCGGAGGTGCGCGTGAAGCACTTTCCGAGCGTCGGCCGGATGTCGTGGATCGTCACCGCCAGCGAGTCGCCTCTCTGTGCCCCTTCCACGTAGATGGGGCCGGTGAGCGGGTTGCCGAACGGCATTTTAGTCTTGTCCCGGCGATCGTCCGGCGTGCGAATCTGGCCGGAGAAGGCGTCCTCGCTTTCGACCAGCAGACTTTCGCCGGAATGGATGTGCGCGCGCGGTTCCAGGCGGCGGTCGAACTCGTAGACAAGGGGCCCTGCGGCGATCGTTTTCATGGCAAGTTCCGATTCTACAGGGTGCGCGACGACGCGCGCATCCGCTGCCCGCGGATGTTACAGTGGTGCCGTCATTTCAGGAGCACCTCTTATGTCCTCACGAATCACACGCCGTCAAACCTTGCCCCTTCTGGGGGGCGCGCCGTTCTTTCTGCGGCGAGGCAAGGCCGCGCCCGGCGCGCGCATCCAGACGATCCGCACCATCAGCTTGAGGCCGCAGTTTTATCACGGGTGGCCCACGATGGCTCGCCGGAGCAATGGAGAAATCGTGGTGGTTTGTTCCGGGGGCCGCGAAGGACACGTCTGCCCGTTTGGCTGGGTGGAGATCATGCGCTCGCACGACGACGGCGGGAGTTGGAGCTTTCCGGAGATCCTGATGGACTCGGCCATCGACGACCGCGATGCCGGCGTCTGCGAGACCGCCAAGGGCTCCCTGCTGGTGACGACGTTCACGTCGCTGGCCTACCAGCCGATCCTGGAGAGGGCGGAAGCGCTGCCGGCCGGAAGCGAGAAAGCATGGTCCCCCGAACACTTACACCGTTGGCAGGCGGCGCACCGAAGATTGGAGGGAGCCCGGCGCAAAGCGCTGCTGGGAACGTGGATGGTGCGCTCGGCGGACGGCGGTGAAACCTGGTCCGCGCCGTTTCGGGTGCCGGTGAACAGCCCGCACGGGCCCAACCCGTTGTCTGACGGCCGCATCCTGTACGTGGGCAAACAGTTGTGGTCGGACGAGCGGCGCAACGGCGTGGCCGAATCGACCGATGACGGCCAGACCTGGCGCTGGCTTTCCGAAATCCCGACCAGGCCCGGCGACGACCGCTCGAACTACCATGAACTCCATGCCGTGGAAACGGCCGACCGGCGAATCGTGGCCCAGATCCGTAACCACAACTCCACGAACGAGCGGGAGACGCTCCAATGCGAATCGTCCGACGGCGGCAAGACGTGGTCGATGCCCCATCCGATCGGAGTCTGGGGTCTTCCCAGCCACCTGCTGAGATTGCGCGACGGACGGCTCCTGATGACCTACGGTTATCGCCGAAAGCCCTTCGGCAACCAGGCGCGGCTGAGCGAAGATCATGGGCGAACCTGGTCGGAGCCGATTTCCCTTTCGACCGAAGGGGCTGGCGGCGATCTGGGCTACCCTTCCACAGTCGAACTGGCAGACCGTAGTCTGCTAACCCTCTGGTACGAACGATTGGCCGAATCGCCACGGGCGGTGCTGCGGACGGCCCACTGGTCTCTCTAGTCCGTGCAGTCTGTTGTCTTTTTCGTCACCTCAGTGGAATCGTTCGGGTTCCGTATATTTTCTGAATTGTCACCGCGTTTTTGCTGAGAGGAATTCCAGCTTCTGTCACTTAGAATTTAGTTTTACTTTTTGATGCGTTCCCGTATACTGGAATTGAAGCACGGTTCGTACCGGTACTGTCCCGTCAGGCCGGTGTCCTCTCACTCGTCATGCCTGCGAGAGCGCCTGCATGACTTGAATGCGGTGTCGCCCGCGAAGTATCGAGGCAACTCATGGCTCTGCGGAACCTGCTAAAGCCCCTGTCCGAAAACAAAGTAAACGTACTTGCTGTAACGTCAAGAATCCAAGAACATCGGACCTTGTCGAATATCTTTGCTCATTCCGACTGGACGCTGTACGGAACGAGTTCACTCGCCGAAGCGAGAGCGCTTCTGGAAGACCAGCGCATCTCGGTGATCATTTGCGACCCCGAATTGCCGGACGGAAACTGGAGAGATCTGCTGGAGGAACTTGCCGTTCGGCATCATGCCCCTCATCTGGTAGTCACGTGTCCGGACGCCAACGACCAACTATGGGCGGAAGTCCTCAATCGGGGAGGCTATGACGTTCTGGCTCAACCTTTCGATGCGATGGAGGTGTTTCGCGTCGTGAGTCTGGCCTGGCGTCACTGGAAGGAAGCGCTTCGCCTGGAGCCGGTACCCCCCGAACTCGAGAGGGCTGCGACCACATATGCCTGACCCGCGGAACGGCTTCCGCGGGGGGTGTTCATCCATCGCGTAATTTGGCCCCTTATCGTATCCTTGAGGTGTGAATGGCGATCAGCCCGCGATCTTGTCAGGGTTGCTGGTTGTCGCCATCGCCGCTTGCGCGGGATGTGGCGGGTCTCGAATCTCCGCCATTGACCGGCTGAAACCTTGCACGCTGGACGAAGGACCGGCAGACGCGTACTGCGGTTCGCTCGAAGTCTACGAGAACCGGACCGCCCGCACCGGAAGGAAGATCAAGCTCAAGATCGTCGTCCTGCCGGCGTTGCGCCGCAAGGCGTTTCCCGATCCGGTGTTCTTGCTGGCTGGAGGTCCCGGCCAAGGCGCGGCGAAGATCGCCAGGTTCTTTCGGAGCGGCTTTCAGCGGCTGCAAGAGGAGCGTGACATTGTCCTGGTGGATCAGCGCGGCACGGGGGACTCGAACCCGTTGAATTGCGAGGTCCCCGACGCCGACCAGGATGATCTTTCGAAGATCGACCAGGTTCCGGTCGAGCGCTTCCGGAAGTGCCTGGACCAATACCAGGCGGACCCGCGCTTCTACACTACCCCTTTGGCAATGGACGATCTGGAGGACGTCCGGCGCTATCTGGGCTACGGCCAGATCAACTTGTGGGGTGGGTCGTATGGAACACGCGCGGCCTTGGTGTATCTCCGGCAGCACCCCGGCGTCGTCCGGACGGTGATCCTCGACGGTGTAGCGCCCCCCGACATGAAGCTTCCCCTCTACCTTGCCAGGGACTCGCAGCGGGCGTTCAACTTGCTGGCCAAGGCGTGCGCGGAGGACAAAGACTGCGGATCCCGCTTTCCCGATCTGCCGGGAAAGATCAACGCCGTATTGATGCGCCTGGACCGGGAGAAACCGAAAGTGCGGATCCGGCATCCGCGTACCGGTGAAGCCGCGGAAGCGCCGCTGACGAGGCACGTCGCGGCCCTCATTGTCATGAGCGCCCTGTATTCACCGCAGCAGAGCGCCCTGCTGCCGAGAATTATCGAGGACGCCGCGGCAGGCGATTTCCAAAGCCTGTTCGCGCTGGCGGCCTCCGCCGACGGAGGGGCCGGCATGATGAGCGAAGGCATGTTCCTTTCGGTGGTCTGCGCCGAAGACATGCCGCGCATCGCGAGCGACGAGGTGGCGGCCGAAACCAACGGCAAGTTCGTAGGCGATGCGATGTTCCGGTTGCGCATGAAGCCGTGCGAGTTCTGGCCGAAAGGCCATGTGCCCGAGACCTTCTACGAACCGGTGGTTTCGGACAAGCCGGTCCTGATTCTGTCGGGCGGGCTGGATCCGGTGACTCCGCCCGAGTGGGGCGATCGCGTGGCAAAGCACCTGAAGAACTCCCGCCACATCGTGGTTCCCGCGGCGGGGCACGGAACCTCGACCCTGGGTTGTGTTCCCAGTTTGCTCAAGCGCTTTCTGAACGAGGCAGATGGCAGCCGCCTGGACGCCGCATGCGTCAGCCAGATTCGCCGGCCGCCCTTCTTCTCCACCCGCTCGGGACCTCTGGTTCCCTCCCAAAAGCCATGATCGAAGTCGACACCCTGCACAAGCGCTTTGGCCGCGTGGCCGCCGTGGACGGCGTCAGCTTCTCCGCTCCGGATGGCTGTGTCACCGGACTATTGGGCCACAACGGCGCGGGAAAGACGACCACCCTGCGAATCATCTCCGGACTGATGAAGGCCGATTCGGGCACGATTCGAGTGGATGGCATCGACATCACGGCCGATCCGCTGGGTGCGCAGCGCCGCATGGGAGTCCTGCCCGACACCAAGGGGCTGTACCCGCGGTTGACGGCCCGCGAGCACCTCCTCTACTTCGGACAGCTTCAAGGTCTGGTAGGAGCGGATTTGGAGCGGCGCACCCGCCATCTGGTGGAACTCCTCGGGCTTGGGGACGTCGTCGACCGGAGGACCGCCGGATTCTCGCACGGAGAACGGACCAAGGTGGCGCTCGCGCGCGCCCTGGTGCATGAACCCCAGAATGTTCTCCTGGACGAACCGACCAACGGCCTCGACGTCATGAGCACGCGCGCGGTCCGGGAGATGATCCGCCGACTGCGCGGGGACGGCCGCTGCGTCGTGTTCTCGAGCCACATCATGCAGGAAGTCTCGGCCCTGTGCGACGTGATCGTAATGATTGCGCAGGGGCGCGTCGCGGCGCAGGGAACTCCGGACGGACTTCGCGAGCAGACCGGCTGCGCGAATTTGGAAGACGCGTTTGTCAAACTGACCGGCCTGGAGGCGGCCTCGTGAGGTTTGCCTGGGTGGTGTACCGCAAGGAACTCGTGGATGGCATTCGCGACCGGCGGTCCATCTACTCCATGGTGTTTTCGAGCCTCGCCGGCATGGTGTTGATCGGGCTGATGTTCAGCCGCATTGCGAGCCTCCAGCGCAGCGCCCAGGAGATCCAGGTCCCGGTGGCGGGCGCCGGGCACGCGCCGGTGTTTGTCGACTGGCTCAAGCAGCAGAGCGGCGTGGAGGTGATCTCCGCGCCCGCCGATCCGGAGGAGGCGGTGCGCTCCGGCAAGCAGGATTTCGTCGTCATCATCGACAAGGACTTCGGCCGCGATTTCAACCGCTCGATGCCGGCCTCGATCAAGCTGGTGAACGACAGTTCGCGCGATACGGCGCGGGCCAAAGTGCGGCGCGCGCGCCAGTTGCTGCAAGCCTACAGCGCCGAGATCGCCACCCTGCGGCTGATCAGCCACGGCGTGAGCCCCGTCATCGCCAGCCCCGTGCGCATTGAGGATGTCGAGGTATCGAGCGCGCAGCAGAGAGCCGCCTTGGTGTTGAGCTTCATCCCGATGTTCATCGTGCTCGCCTCCATGGTCGGCGGCATGCAGTTGGCCACGGACTCGACGGCGGGTGAGCGCGAGCGCGGGTCGATCGAGCCGCTCCTGCTGAACCCCGTTCCAAGAAGAGCCATCGTGGCGGGCAAGTGGCTGGCGGCCTCCACTTTCGCGGTGGTGAACGTCATCCTGACGTCCGCGCTTTGTTTGGGGCTTCTCGAGTACTTGCCGCTGCATGAGTTGTCGGTGCGGTTTCGCATCGACCCGCAAGGAATTGCCGGCGTGCTGGCGGTGACCTTGCCCGCGGCGTTCCTGGCCAGCGCGCTGCAGATCTTTGTCGCCACCTTCGCGCGCTCATTCAAGGAAGCCCAGATGTACCTGAGCATCCTGATCATGGTGACCACGCTGCCCGGAGTGCTGACGCGGCTGTATCCCGTCAGTGATCAGCGCTGGATGGCCCTGATTCCCATCTTCGGCCAGTATTCCCTCTTGAACGATCTGCTGGGCGGTAAGATGCCATCGGCCCTCATGTTCGTCTCTGCCGGGGCGGTCTCGCTGCTTCTGGCTGCGGCCTTCGTCGAGTTGGCGACGAGGCTGCTTCACCGGGAACGGATCATCTTCGGGCGCTGACCCGCCTACGCCCACGTGAGCTGCGGCAGTTCGAGACCGCATTTGTGAGCGATATTCTGGGCGAGATGGTCGAAGTCGCGGTAGCAGTCGCGAACCGCCTCAACGTGCGCGCCAATCGCACCGTCGGCTGGCTTGAGAAAGAACATCGGCTTGCGGCTTTCCATCGAAAGGGGCATCAGGCTTCGGTAGTGTCTCAGAATCGCAAGACAATTCGGATCCGTACCGAGGTCTGTCGCTCGCGGCGGCGTGGAGCCCAAAACCGAACCGTCGTACTCCTCGGGAATTCTCTCCATCCACCGTATGTTCGCCATACTGGGCCGGTTGGACCGAATCGCCCGGCGAGTGACGATATAGCCGAGCGGCTCCATGCTGCCCGAGGGCAAAAGCAGTTCGTGGTACGGGCTCTTATCGCAGAGGTCCCGCCAGGCTTGGCGCCAGGAGCGAAGTTGCGGTCCCATGCTACGGAGTCCCTGCGGAGAAAGCAGGTCGGCTGCCAAGGGGATTACCACATAGTCCGAGGAAATGACCGCCGAGCGGCTCGCGGCGCCAAGGTTCGGGCCCACATCGAACAGGATCAAGTCAGCTTCACGCTCTTTCGCAGCCATCAATGATGCACGATAGAAGGCGGTCGTTACACGGAGCGCAGACTCGTCGCGTTTGTGGCATCGCGGCCACGCATCCGCCAGCCTCCCTTCAAAGCCCGAAAGCGCGAGATCGCCCGCAAGCAAACCAATTCTGCGGTTGATCGGTTCGACATGAGGCTTGCCGATGTCTCCAGTTCCTCTCAGCATCGCGTTCACAACGCCCTGAATCGTTTCCCTATGCCTGTCTTTGGGCCAGAGTTCTTCAAGGCGGTCTTCCTCCAGAAACATGCTGGTGAGGTTTGCCTGAGGATCGAGATCGACGGCCAGGACGCTGACACCGCGTTCGGCGAACATCCAGGCGAGGTGGTAGACGAGCGTCGTTTTACCGACGCCACCCTTGTTGTTGAAGAACGCCACGATTCTCATGGCCGTGTTTGATGGTAACGCGCGAGAAAGCTGAATCGAACAAAGGGCGGTGAAGGGCCAATGTGCCAGGACGGTTCGCAGAAGGAATGATGGGTGTTGATGAAAGTGCTAGGCCTGTAGGAGCCGGGCAGACGAAACCAACCATTACCAGGGAGTTGCAGGTTTGAGATCCCGTGGAGGGTACCGATAGGGCATCGGCACCATGTGGAGCCGGTCTCCAACGCCGCGGGCCGGTCCGCAGGAGGCGCTGGTGCGTGTCCCAGGGAGAGCGACTCTTGAGACTTCACCCGGACGGGTGCAGTCGCCCCGCGCGCAAGTCGGGCAGATCGTCAGCCTTTGGCGGTTCGTTCGAGCGCGCCGACCGAGGTTCGGAATCATGCTGCTTGCATTCGGGAGCCTAAGGATGCAGTCAGATGTCACCTGGCTGGACCTTTGCCGGGTAGGGTACTCCGAGATCCCGTGCAATCTGCTCGAACCCCGTTTCGTCTCGGTATGGACCAAGATCCAGGCCCCTAGTCCGCACCTTCTCCCAAGATGAAGAAGCATTGTGGTGCTCCCGAATGAACGAAACGGGAAGCGTATAAAACTCCGGGGGGGCCAAGCCGTCCCTTACCGAGCCACCGTGTCTCTTCCGGAAGAAGAATCCAACGTTCAGGAACGCGACAACAACATAGTCGAACGCGTCGAAGGTCCGAGCCTTAACGGGGAAGCCGCGGTCGCTGTCAGTCGCCAAACGGCTCTTGACTTGAACCCGCACCTGCCGTCCCGATGCTCGTGGGTCCGGATGGATACAGATGAGATCGTACCCTTCATTGTTCGGTGGTGCCTTGTACGCTAGAATATTGCGCCGCATTAGGTTACCCATCACGAGGTATTCGGCGCCTAGCGAAACGACCGGGTATCGAGTAAACGTAACCATTTCCTGAGCAACTAATATATGCCAGACGCCACCGGGATCGAACGGTTTGGTCGTCGCATGTTTGGTCGACACGCCAGCTAAAAACCAGCCTCGCGCCAGGTGCACTGAAGTTGGGCCACTGACGCCCGCCCTTCGGTGCAAGGAGCAACTTGGAAGCAATGTAGGTCGACCCTTCCGTCGATTCTGGCGATATGCACGGCCAGGCTACATCAGAATATCCTTCACCACCTCGCCAGAGATCCCGGTCAGGCGAACGTCCAGACCCTGGAACTTCACGGCCAGGCGCTTGTGGTCGACTCCCAGCAGGTGAAGCATGGTGGCATGGAAATCGTGGACACTGACTGGCTTCTCCACCGCCGCGTAGCCCAGGTCGTCGGTGGCTCCGTAGGAGAGTCCGCCTTTGATCCCGCCTCCGGCAAGCAGGTACGAGAACCCTTTAATGTGATGGTCGCGGCCGTTGCCGCCCTGCGACATGGGGGTGCGCCCGAATTCGCCGCCCCAGACGATCAGCGTCTCGTCGAGCATGCCCCGCTCTTTGAGGTCCTGAATCAGTGCCGCGGTCGGGCGATCGACTTCCGGCGCCTTCAACGCCACGTTGGCTTTCACATTGCCGTGATGATCCCAGTCCCGATGGTACAGCTGGATGAAACGCACCCCGCGCTCGGCCAGGCGCCGGGCCAACAGGCAGTTCGAGGCAAACGATCCGTCGCCCGGTTGCGCGCCATACCGCTCTAATACCTCTTTGGGCTCTTTGCTCATGTCGACCAGGCCGGGAACGCTCGACTGCATCTTGAACGCCATCTCGTACTGGGCGACGCGCGTCAGAATCTCGGGGTCGGCCAGGGTCCCGTGTTGGAGGGAATTGAGCTTGTTGATCGCGTCCACCGATTCGCTCTGCATCTGCGCGCTGATGCCCGGCGGGTTCTGAATGTAGAGCACCGGGTCGCCAATAGAATTGAGCTTGACGCCTTGAAACTTGCTCGGCAGGATTCCGGCCGACCACTGACGGGCGGCGATCGGCTGCATCTGGCCGCCTTTGCCAGCGCTCATCAGCACGACAAAGCCCGGCAGGTCCTCGGTCTCGGCGCCCAGGCCGTAAATCAGCCACGAGCCCATGCTCGGTCGCCCAGTGATGATCGAACCCGTGTTCATCAACGTGTGGGCCGGATCGTGGTTGATCTGCTCGGTCCACATCGAACGCACGATGCAGATGTCGTCGGCAACGCTTCCGATCCGGGGGAACAAACGGTTGATCTCCTGGCCGGATTTCCCGAACCGGGCGAACTCGTGCTGCGGCCCGAAACACACGAGCGGTTTGCCTTGCAGTTGCGCGATCTGTTGGCCCTTGGTGAACGACTCCGGCATGGGCTTGCCGTGCATTTCGGCCAGCTTCGGCTTGGGGTCGAACATCTCCAGATGCGAAGGCCCACCCGCCTGATAGAGGAAGATGACCCGCTTGGCCTTTGCCGGGTGATGCACAGGATTGACCGCGCCGCGCCACTTGCCATCTTCCAAACGCGACGCTCCTTCCAGCAGAGAGTTGAGCGCGATGAGGCTGAAGCCCGCGGCGGTGCGGCCCAGGAAGGCGCGGCGGTGAAGAGGGAGAGGAGTCGTCATGGCCTTAGTTCCTCGTGATGGTTTCGTGCAAATTCAGAATGGCGCGCGCGACCGTGGTCATGGCGGCCAGACTCGCCGGTGAAGCCTTCTTCAGTGCCGGCGCTTCGCCGACGGAGATCAATTGGCGCGCGGACGCGGGAGAGGCCCGGAATCGCGCGAGATTGTGACGGTACAACTGGTCGAGCACGCGCTGCTCATCGGCCGTGGGCGGGCGGTTGACCGTACGCTCGAAGGCCCACGCGATGCGGTTTGCGAAGGTCGAGCCTCCATCCTTCAGCATGTTCTGCGCCAGCGCCCGCGCGGCCTCCACATACGTCGGGTCGTTCAACAGGACCAGCGCTTGCAGCGGCGTGTTGGAGTTCGAGCGGTTCACGGTGCACTCCTCCCGGCTCGGCGCATCGAACGTCGCCAGGCTCGGGTGCAGGAAGGTTCGCTGCCAGAAGGTGTACACCCCGCGCCGGTAGAGTCCGGCGCCGTGGCTGGCCGAGTACTCCCGCTTCGGGAAGTTCAGCGCGGTCAGGTAGCCGTCGGGCTGATACGGCTTCACACTCGGCCCGCCGAATTCCTCCACCAGCAGCCCCGAGGCGGACAACGCGATATCGCGGACGACCTCGGCATCGACGCGCGGGCGATTCTGCCGGGCCAACAGGCGGTTGTCGGGATCGCGGGCATCGGCCTCAGTATGAGGAGCGGAAGCCTGCCTGTACGTCTGGCTGGTCACGATCAGCCGGATGATGTGCTTCACATCCCAGGCGTGGCCTTGCGGGGCTTTCGGCTCGACGAACTCCGCCGCCAGCCAGTCAAGCAGTTCCGGATGCACCGGCCATTCGCCCTGCGAACCAATGTCATCCAGGTTCTTGGAAATCCCGGTTCCGAAGAATTGCCGCCACAGACGATTGACATAGACCCGCGGCGTCAACGGATTGTTCCGCGAGACGATCCAATTGGCCAGATCGAGGCGGGTCGCCCGCCGATCTGGATCAAGCTTGTCGAGGAAGGCGGGGACCGCCGGCTCGACGATGGCGCCCGACTCGTCCATAAAGTTCCCGCGGTTGAGAATCCGCGTGACTGGAGGTTCGGTGATGACGGTCGTGACCACTCGCGGAACCGACGCCTCGATCAGGTCGATCTCCCCTTCGAGTTTCGAGATCTCGGCCACCAGGCTCTGCAATTCGGGTGACGACCATTGAAAATGCGATCGGATCGATTGCTTCTGCTCGTCGGTGCGATCCTGCTCCGGTGTCTCGATCGCCTTCTCGACGGCGGCCGGCAACCCGGAATGCTGCATCTTCTCAAACTCCGGATCCTCGGGCCTGCGCCGCTGCGGGATCTCGGGCGCGGAGTACTCCGCCGCCGAAAGCGCGAGCCGGAACCGGCCGGCCGTCGCCCGGCGATAGTCGGAATCGTGCCGGAGTCGCACGGTCAGAATCGAGTCGGCGCGTGTTTCGAGCCGGGTGGGGAATCGCAGCGCCAGGAAGAGGCTCGCGCTTCCATGGATGGTCGGTCCCCAGCCAGTCTTCGGGTTGCCGTCGATGGTCGACATCGCCGGATGCTCTTTCGCGGGGAAGGCGAGGTTGCCGGTCGCCATCACGAAGGAGAGTTTTTGCGCCTTCATCCTGCCCGACTGGAGTTCCGCCTCCACCTCGGTGAGCACCAGGCGGTCCGCCCCGCGAGCCACGCGCACCCCCGGCAGACTCTCGTCCGGAACCACTTCCAGCCCCAACGCCGTCCAGGAGCCGGCCCCGGGTTTCAGAGTCACGGTATAGGTTTCGTTGTCGGGGTTGGGTCCGTCGGCGAGAACCAGGCCGTTCCCCGGCAGTTGCGCCGACACCAGCGAGCCGCCGGCCTCGTAGTTCGAGTCGATCTTTTCGTCGTTGTAGATCGCGAGGCGGGCGCCGTTCGCGCTCCTGGCCGCGACCGGACGCTGAAAACGCCAATCCAGTTCCCCCGCGTTGTGGCGCTCGAGCAGCGTCTTGACCCAAGCGTCCAGTTTCTCGGATGAGGTCTTTTCGTCCAGTTCCTGTTTGAGGGCCGCCAGCCGGGCTGTTCGATCGTCCAGTTGCCGTGTCTGTTCCCCGGAAGGCATTCGCATTTGCGTTCCCCAGGCTTTTTCTCCACGGTCGGGGACCAGTCCGGTCTCTTCGATGTCGGCGAAGAATGCTTTCAGGGAATAGAAGTCTCGGCTGGTGAACGGGTCGAACTTGTGGTCGTGACACTCCGCGCAGCCCACAGTGCTGCCGAGCCAGACCGAGGCGAGGGTTCGCACGCGGTCCGCCGCGTATTTGGCCAGGTATTCTTTCGGCTGAAGGCCGCCTTCGGCCGACGTTCGGTTCAGCCGGTTGTAGGCGGAGGCGACCTTTTGCTCGACGGTGGCGTCCGGCATCAGATCTCCCGCCAGTTGCTCCCGCGTGAACTGGTCGAAGGGCTTGTTGTCCCGGAACGAGCGCAGGACGTAGTCGCGGTAGGGCCACGCCGGAATGGGGTTGTCGCCGTGAAAGCCGCAGGTATCGGCGTATCGGACCGCGTCCAGCCAATGGAGGGCCTGCTTTTCCGCGTAGCGCGGCGAAGCCAGGAGCCGGTCAACCACCTTCTCGTAGGCGTCCGGCGAGGAATCCTGGAGAAACGCATCCACTTCCGACGGAGCCGGCGGGAGGCCCGTCAGATCGAGCGAGATACGGCGGATCAGTGTCCGGCGGGCGGCTTCGGGTGAAGGCTTCAACCCTTCACGCGCCAGGCGCACCCGGATGAAAGCGTCAATCGGATGAGCGGCGCCTTCCGGGACGGCGGGGCGGCTGACCGGTTCGTACGCCCAATGCCCTTCGTACCGGGCGCCCTCGGCGACCCATTGGCGCAGCGTCTGTTTCTGCGCGGTGGTGAGGTCCTTGTGCGCGTACTTGGGAGGCATCACGCGCGTTGAATCCGAAGCGAAAACGCGCTGGATGATCGCGCTCCCCTCCGGGTCGCCGGGAACGATCGGCGCGAGGCCCTTCCGATTCGGTTTGAGCGCCTGCTCGCGAAGGTCGAGGCGCAATCCCGCCATGCGGCTGTTCTTGTCGGGTCCGTGGCAGGCGAAGCACGTGTTGGACATGATCGGCCGCACGTCGCGATTGAAGCTGATTTCTCCGCGCGCCGGCGCACCGGCCAGCAATCCCAACCCAAGAACGATCGAACAATGGCGCATCCGCGCGAACCTCCTGATCACCGGACTGGCACGAGACCAGCAGTCTTATTCTACTGTTCCGGCCGGGACCCGCGCCCGCGACGATACAATGGAAAGTTGGGCCTCCACCTTTGTTCCGTCGACTTCCTGAATTCCGCCCCGCTGGTCTGGGGACTGCTCCACGGACCCCAGCGCGGCCTGTTTGAACTGCGATTCGAGGTGCCCTCGGTGTGCGCGGACCTGCTCCGGGCCGGTGAGGTCGATATCGGCAACGTCCCGGTGATCGAGTATGCACGGCAGGGTCTGACGCTCCTTCGGGGGGCCGGAGTGGCCTGCCACGGACCGGTACGCAGCATCCTTCTCGTCTCGCGGGTTCCGTTCGAGGCGATCCGCACCCTGGCCGCCGACACGAGTTCGCGCACCTCGACGCAACTGGCGCGAATCATCCTTGCGCGGCGCTACGGCGCCTTTCCGGAACTGCTGCCGCGACGTCCGGATCTGGAGGTCATGTTGGCCGACGCCGACGCCGCGTTGATCATCGGCGACCCCGCGCTACGGCTGGATCCGCGGACGATGCCCTATCGGGTGCTCGATCTTGGCGGAGAGTGGGTGGAAATGACCGGCCTGCCCATGGTTTTCGCCGTGTGGGCGGGACGGGCGGAGGCGGCCGCCCCGGAGATCGAGGAATCTCTCCGTGCCTCCTGCCGTTACGGTCTGGACCATCTCGACGAATTGATCGCGCGGGAGTCGGCGGCCCGGGGTCTGCCGCCGGAGTTGAGCCGCGAGTATCTGACCTCGCACATCGTGAACGAACTCGGGGATCGCGACTACGCGGGGATGGATTTGTACCTGCGCTACGCCCACGAAATGGGAGCGATCGAGGCCGCGGGCGAAGCCCGCATGGCGGTGCCGTAGTGCCGGAGCGCTGTCCGTGGTGCCTCGGCGACCCGCTCTACATCGCGTATCACGATGAAGAGTGGGGAGTCCCTCTGCACGACGACCGCGCGTTGTTCGAGTTGCTGGTGCTGGAAGGCGCCCAGGCGGGACTGAGCTGGTTTACGGTCCTCAAGAAGCGCGAACACTACCGGCGGGTCTTCGACGGATTCGATGCAAAGAAGGTCGCGCGCTGGACTCCGGCGAAGATCGAAAAACTGTTGGCCGACCCAGGCATTATCCGCAACCGGGCCAAGGTGGAAGGCACCGTCGCCAGCGCGAAAGCCTTTCTCGAGATCAAAAAACGCCATGGGAGCTTCGACGAGTTCCTGTGGCAGTTTGTGGGCGGCAAGCCTCGCGTGAATGCCGTCAAGACCCTCAGCGAGGTCCCGGCCGAAACCCCCGAGTCTCAGGCTATGAGCAAGGCCCTCAAGAAAGCCGGCTTCACGTTTTGCGGACCGACCATCTGCTACGCGTTCATGCAGGCCGCCGGCCTGGTGAACGACCATTTGACGACGTGTTTCCGGAATGACGCGGCGGCTGGAACCAGTCGCAAGTAGTTCACGACACGCCTGCTCGCGAGTGGGTTCTACCCTTCATGATACGATTGATGAAAGGTAGATTCTCCATGCCAATCAGCATAAAGAACCACCAGACCGAAGTCCTGGCCCGCAAGCTCGCGGAACTGACGGGGGAAACGCTGACCGAAGTGGTTCGAGCCTCTTTGGCGGAAAGGTACGATCGGCTCCGCCGCACCCGCACCAGGTTTACCCTGGCCGACGAACTCAATGCGATCGCTCTCCGCTGCGCGAAGCGGCCCGCCGTGTCGACGCTCAGTTCGGACGAGATTCTCGGCTACGACGCGTCTGGGGTGCCGACGCGATGACTTTGGATACATCCGCGGTTCTTGCTGTACTTCAGGATGAGGCTGAGAGAAGCGGCTTTGTGTCCCTGATCGAGCAATCGTCTCGATGTCTGATCTCGACCGTTTCGGTGCTCGAAGCGGCGATGGTCCTCGAGGGGCGGAAAGGCGATGATGCGGGCTCCGACTTGGACCTGTTCCTGCAGAGAGCCTCCATCGAGATCATACCTTTCGATCAGGAGCAGCTGCTGGTCGCCCGCATGGCGTTCCGCCGCTTTGGAAAGGGTCGTCACAAGGCTGGACTGAACTTTGGAGACTGCGCCTCATATGCTCTCGCGCAGTGGTCCGGTGAACCCCTTTTGTTCAAGGGAAGCGATTTCGGGGCAACTGACGTCGCCTGCGTCAGGGAGTGAGTGCCCGCCGGCAACGCCGGACGCGTCAGACCGTAATCGACCGAGAAGGATGGGCTTTGCCCGGTTCAAGGAGTGTCGCGAGTTCGGAGCCCAGGAACTACGAGTTCGGACCATTCCGGTTCGACGCCGTGCAAAACCTGTTGTATCGAGATTCGAACCTGGTGCCGTTAGCGCCTAAGGCACCCGAGACCTTGCACGTTTTGTTGGTCCACCACGGGTGTGTCGTGGACCGGGCAGAATTGTTGCGGCAGATCTGGCCCGACACCGCCGTGGAAGACGTGGGTCTGGCGCGGAACGTCTCGATCCTCCGGAAAGCCCTCGGCGAAGAGGACGCCGACCGCTACATAGAGACCATTCCCAAGAAGGGGTACCGCTTTGTCGGCGAAGTCCGGGTCTCCCCGCCGGCGCTCGTCGACCATGAGAGGGGCGGAGCGGCCGCTTCCTTGCGGCGCGCCACTGGCCTTTTCCGTAGGATCCGCTGGCCCGTGTGGTTGGCCCTCTTCATTGCCGTGTTTGCCTACTGGCAGTTCTATGTACCGTCGCGCCACCTCGGGCGGGCGGAGGTCGCTCTGGCGGTATCGTCCTTCGAGAGTCTGGATGGAGACCAGACCAGTATCGCCTTCGCGAGGGGGCTCACGGAGATAGTAGTCGCGGGCCTGTCCAAGATCGGGGGTGTCCATGTAGTTTCCCCAACTACCGTTCTGCGCTATCGGCGGGCCGGTTTCCCGACCAGTCTGATGGCCCGCCTGCTCGGGCTTGAGGTTCTTGTTGAGGGTACCGCGCAGATGGTGCAGAGCCGAACGCGAGTGACCGCGCGCCTGGTTGACGTGCACACGGGCAAGCTCATCTGGTCGGAAAGTTACGACTTCGACCGATCCCGTCTGGCGGAGGCCCAAGCCGAGGCGGCCAAGCTCATTACTGCTCAGGTGGGCGCCCACCTTTCGATCCGCGCCAGAGCAGTGCCGTAATCCCTCGCCGAGGATCGGAAGAAATTCGGAAAGAAAACAGAAGCTTCCTTCGTGCCAGATCTCGCTTCAACTGGTCGTGGAGGTTTCCGATGTGGACGAGACTGTGGACCGTTCTAACTCTTTGCACTCTCACCTATGCTCAACCTGCAACCACTCATCAAATGGCGGGAGAATGGAAAGGCCAATGCAAAAGCTTTCCGCCCCTGACTGGCGGAGTCCTGACGATCGACCTGACGATCTTGCCGGACGGTAAACTCTCAGGTTCAGTGGGCGATGCCCGCATCGTCGATGGGTGCATCAGGCACCGGTCTTCGCTTGAGCCGAGGGCTTTCAACCACTTCGAATACCGGATCGACTTCAAACTCGCCGGTCCGCTCTCCAAGCGGGACGACGTGACCAGGGAAGGCGGACGCATCAATCTTGATTGGTCAGGCGGCGACCTGAAGGGGTGGTTTGTCACCAGCGGTCCTCATCTTGGCGGACCAAAGACCATACAACTCCATACGCGGGACTTGGTGCTCAAGCGCACACGACGAAGGACCGGACCAGATCTGTGACAATAGAGGCGTGTTGGTGCGTAATGTTTCCCAGGCGAAGGCGATATTGTCGGCACTGATCGAAGAGGTTCAGAAAGGCAATGAGGTGATTCTCGCGAAAGCGGGGAAGCCAGTTGCCCGGTTGGTGGCTTATCGAGGCCTGCCTCAGCCCCGAACTCCCGGCTCGATGGCGGGCGAGATCTGGATCGCCCCGGACTTCGACTCGTTACCCGAAGACATGGCGGAAGCTCTTGCGATGCGTGAGCCTGACAGTTGAAGATTCTGCTTTATACTCCCGGGCCGTTTTTCGCCTCCATTGCCAACCGTCCGCGGTTCAGGCGGGCGGCAACAACGTTTCATCCTTTTTCGAAAACCAGGGGTACAACACCGGTAGCACGAGCAGCGTCAAAGCCGTCGCGGTCACCAGTCCCCCGATGACGACCGTCGCCAAGGGCCTCTGCACTTCCGCGCCGGGCGAGGTCGAGACCGCCATCGGCACAAAGCCGAGACTCGCGACCAGCGCGGTCATCAGGACCGGCCGCAGGCGGATCGACGCGCCATCGATCACGGCCTCCCGCAAACGCCTCCCTTCCGACCGGAGGCGATTGATGTAGCTCACCATCACAATGCCGTTCAGGACGGCAACGCCGAACAGGGCGATGAATCCGACCGACGCGGACAGATTCAGATTCAATCCACGAAGCCAGAGCGCCGCGATGCCTCCGACCAACGCGAACGGCACGTTCAACAGGATCAGTAGCGACTGCGGCACGTTGTGGAACGTCGCGAACAACAGCCCGAAGATGATCAGTAGGCTGGCCGGTACCAGCAGCATCAGCCTCTTGTTGGCGCGCTCCTGGTTCTCGAATTGTCCGCCCCAGTCGACGGAGTAGCCGGGTGGCAGGGTCAAGCCGGCGTTGACCTTCGCCTGCGCCGCGGCGACAAAGCTACCGAGGTCCGTCCCGCGGACATTACACTGCACCACGATGCGCCGCAGGCCGCCTTCCCGCGTGATCGCCTCGGCGCCGCGTCCCACCCGGATGTGAGCCACCTGCCCCAACCGCACGCGCTCGCCATGGGGGGCCACCAGCAGCAGTTCGCGCAAGGCATCGGCGTCCTTCCGGTGGCGCTCCGGCAGGCGCAGGGTGATGTCGAACCGCTTTTGTCCTTCGATCATCTCGGTGATGAGGCGCCCGCCAATAGCCGTTTCGATCAAGTCGCGAACGTCGGAGACGTTCAAGCCGAAGCGCGCCAATTCGCGGCGGTCCACTTCCACCAGGAGTTCCGCGACGCCGGAGACCACTTCCATCTGTGCGTCCGCCGCTCCCGGTACCGCCGCGATCAGGCGCAACGCCTGCTCGGCTTTCTGCTCGAGCACGCGAGGATCTTCGCCGAAGATCTTCAGCGCCACATCCGCCTTGATGCCGCTGATCACCTCGTCCAGTCGCATGGCCATCGGCTGTGTGAAGTTGAACGCGACGCCAGGGACGGCTCTCAGCGCAGTGTTCATCTTGTCGATCAGGTCTTCCTTGTTCGCCGCCTTCCACTGCTCCTTCGGTTTCAGAAGAACGTAGACGTCGCCCTGATGGATGCCCATGGCTTCGGTGGCCAGGTCCGGCCGCCCAAGTTTGGTAACCACGCCCGTTACCTCGGGCAATTCGCGGATGATTCGCTCGACGCGGTTGCTGATGTCTATCGATTCGGTGAGCGAAACGCCCGGCAGCTTGCGGGTTTCGATGAGGATGGAACCCTCGTCAAGCCGAGGCATGAACTCGGTGCCGATAAAGAAGAGCGATCCGATGGCGGTGGCGACGAGCAGCAGTGCCGTAGAAATCGTCCATGCCTGGTGATGCAGGAGAAACGCCAAAGTGCTCTGATACCCTTCGCGTACGCGCTCGAACCATCGGTCGTGGCGTTCGTGCACCGGCTTCCGGAAAAGGGTGGAGGCGGCCGCGGGAACCACCGTGAGCGAGAAAATCAGCGATCCGACCAGTGCCGAGATCACAGTGACCGCCATCGGCTGGAACATGCGCCGCTCCAGACCCTCCAGGAAGAAAATCGGAATGTAGACGGCGATGATGATGGCGACCGCGAACACGATGGGGCGCGCCACCTCGTGCGCCGCCTCGCGGATCAGTTCGCGGGACGTGCTGCCCGGTTCCGCTTTATCCAGGCGGCGGACCGCGTTTTCCATCATCACCACCGCGCCGTCGACGATCATCCCGAAGTCGATCGCCCCCAGCGACATCAGGTTGGCCGAGATTCCGAACGCCGCCATCCCGGCGAAACCGACCAGCATGGACAACGGAATCACCGCCGCGACGATCAACGCCGCCTTGATATTGCCCAGGAACAGCAGCAACACCACGATCACGAGCGCGCCGCCTTCCAGCAGATTGCGTTTGACGGTGGCGATGGTCCGGTCGATCACCTCGCCCTGGTCGTAGAAACCGGCGATTCGCACCCCGGCTGGCAGGGAAATTCTCGCCATCCGCGCTTTCACGCGCTCGATGACGTTCTTTCCGTTTTCGCCCTTGAGCATGATCACCATGCCCGACACCGTCTCGCCCTTGCCGTCGCGAAGAACCGCGCCCTGGCGCGGCATCGCGCCCAGGCGAATCTGCGCCACGTCCCGCAGCAGTACACCCGTGCCTTCCCGTGACGAAAGCACGATCTGTTCGAGCGCGGCTTCATTGGGCGCCCGGCCGATGCCTCGCACGATGTACTGCTCGGAAGCGTGCTCGATGAATCCACCGCCGAAGTTGGCGTGGTTCTCGCGGACTCGCTCAAAAACGTCGCGCAGGGTCAGTCCGTAGCCCTGCAGCCGGACCGGATCTACCTCGATCTGAAACTGCTTGGTCTGCCCGCCCCACGTGTTGACCTCGTTCACGCCGGGGATGGTGCGCAACTGGTTCTTGATCGTCCAGTCGTGCAGCGTCTTCAGATCCATCGCGCCGAGCGAATCGGACTGCAGGGTGTATTGGTACACCTCGCCAAACGCCGTGGCCACGGGGCCGAGGCGTGGCTCCAGGCCCGCGGGGAGCCGCGAACGCGCTTCCTGCAGCCTCTCGTTGACCACCTGCCTGGCGAAGTACGTGGGTACGTCGTCGTCAAAGATCACGGTCACGATCGACAGCCCCAGCTTCGACACCGACCGGATCTCCTCCGTCCGCGGCAGTCCCATCAGGGCGCTTTCGATGGGGAACGTGACCAGTTGCTCGACCTCGCTCGGTGGCATGCCCGGGCCTTCCGTGATCACGACCGTCTGGTTGTTGGTCAGGTCCGGAAATGCATCCACTGGGATTTCCAGCATCGACCGCAAGCCTATGCCGATGATGATGATGAGCCCCAGCAGAACCAGCCAGCGATGTTCGAGATGGAAGTCGATGATGCGTTCGAGCATCCGGTTTATTCTTCTTCCGTCAACGAGGCCTTCAGGAACTCGGACTTGAGGATGAAGCTGCCTTTGGTGGCGATAAACTCGCCCGCCGACAGGCCGCGCACCACCTCCGAGGAGCCGTCGAGATTCCGCCCGAGTTCCACAGGGCGGACGACGAACCGGTCGGGCGCCTGGCGCACAAACACCGAGTTCGCCCCGCGCACTTCCTGAATGGCCTCCTGGGGAACGAGAAGCGCGGGCGCCGACTTGCCCACATCGATCTCCGCGGTCGCGTACATCTCCGGCTTCAACAGCCCGCGGGAGTTGCCGACGTCGACGCGGACGTGAACCATCCGCGTCTGCGGATCGAGCGCATCGCCTAATTTTCCGATACGCCCCGGAAACGGGCGATCGGGATAGGCGGCCACGAACAGCCGGACCGGCATCCCTACCCGCAAGTTGGCAAGGTTTTCGGAACTGACCTCCGCGATCATCCAGACGCTCGAAAGGTCGCTGATCAGAAACAGGTCGTTCGATTGAGTAACGACGGCGCCCCGGCTGATGTTGCGGGTGATCACCACTCCCGGCGCGGGCGCGCGCACCGGAATCAGGTCCTCGTCGTCGCGATGGACCCCGGCCTGCGGGTGAGGGTCTTCGGCCGGGATTCCCAGGAACTCCTCCAGGTGCAGCCGCGTGCGGTTCAACTCGACCTCCGCGTGGGCCACCGCGCTCTCCGTGAACCGCCACGAGGCTTCGGCATGCTCTTTCTGCTCCACCGAAGCCGCCTTCAGGGCCAGCAGCCGGGCGGTCCGGTCGCGCGTCCGGCGCGCGAATTCCTCGGCTGTCCTGGCCCGATTCAACTCCGCCTTGGCTTTCTGGAACTCGGCGCGCGATTCGTGAATATCGTGGCTGTGCATGCGCGCCAGAACGGCGCCGCCCTCCACGCGGTCGCCGACGTTCGCCAGAACCCGCTCGATCCGGCCCTCCGCCACCGCGCCCACCCGCCAGGTGCGGTTTTCATCCTGCGTGATCCGTCCCGCGGCTCGCAGCGTTTGCGCCACAGGCTTTCCCGTAATCTCGCCCACGACAATCCCCGCCTGGCGCTGTGCGTCCAGGCTGATGACCACTTCGTCTTTGGCCTGTGCGGGCACGGCCTTTGGCGCGGCGTCCGCGCGAACCGAGTCCGGTTTTGGCGCTTGCGAGCAGCCACAGAAGATCGTCAGCATCGCCAACGTCCAACGAATCACGGCGTTCCTCCCACGGCCGTTTCCAGTGCCACCTCAGCTTCGTGATACTCCGCCAGAGTCCGGTAGTAAAGCACCCGTACCTCGATGCGCGACCGCTCCGCGTCCAGCAACCGGAGCAGATCGGATCCTCCTTCACGATACGCTGCCTGGGCGATGCGGGAGGACTCGAGCGCTTTATCGAGCAGACCCCGGAACGTCTCGGTCACCTGCCGCCGGCGAATCGCGAGGTTGGCTGCCGCGGCAGCCACCTCCGCGCGCACCAATGCTTCCAGCGCCGCAATCTCCGACTTCGCCAGTCTCACCTCCGCCGACGCGCTTTCAATCAGGCCCTGGTTTCGATGGATCAAGGGCAACGGCACCTGAACAATTCCCATCATCGTATTGAATCCGGCTGTGCGCTTGTAGCCGATCGAGGCTTCCACATCGGGTTTCGATTCGGCGCGCCGCAACTTTTCGACGGCCAGCGCCCGGTTCAGGATCTGGCGGGTGATCCGCAGTTCCGGACGGTTCTGCAGCGCCTGCGGCGCATCCGCGACGGACAACGGCCGGATCTCTTCGACGTTGTCCGCGAACACCAGCCGGGGGAACTCCGTCTGCCCCATCTCCTGCAGCAGCAGAATCCGGGACCGATCCGCCTCGAGTTCCGCCGTGTTGGCCTCCACCTGCAGCCTCTCCGACTCGAGCCGCACGCGCAGCAAGTCGGCCTCGGCCATGGCTCCCTCCCGGACCCGGACCTCATGGAACTCCACAATCTGCCCGAAATTGCGGACATCGTCCAGCCGGAGTTGGTGAACCTTTGCCGCGGTCGCCGCGCGCCAGAAGGCGGTCTTCACCCGCGCGGCAATGCGTCGCGAGACCAGTTCTTTCTCGAGCTGGGTCAACTTGACGTTTTCGGCGGCGGCATCGGTTCGCAGTTCGCGTTTGCCCGCCGTTTCAAACAACTGGGAGAAATAGACAAAGTTGTCCGTATCGCGCGAGGGAAGAAAGTCGCGGGTCGCATAGGGCCGCCAATTCTCCGTCTGCAGCGTCAACCGGGGATTCTGGCGCAGCGCCGCCTGCCGGCGGAGTCCTTGGGACACGGCAATGCGCTCGGCACTCCCCGCCAGCAGCGGATGGGTTGCCAGCGCCCGTTCGACGGCCTGCTGCAGGGAGAGAGAATCCTGACCCAGGCCCCACGGCGGACACGCCGCCGCCACCAGGATCCCAATCAAAACGTGCGGCTTTCGCATAGAAGTCGATCGATCCCTGCTACCAGAAGAACAGAAGAACCGGCCGTGTGCACCTGTCGACGTCAGGAACCAGGCGTCCCGTCCGCGCGGAACCCTCCACCACTCCCGAGGGTCCACACTTCAGAGGCCGTAGAGTAAGAGAGGAAGCGGCGGCACAGCTCCGGCCCATCTCCCCTCGTCGAACCGGAGGTGCAGATTTCCCGCGTCCGGCTCTCCTGAAAACTCTCGCCTCAGGCGAGCGCATTGGCCGATAGACGGATCACCCACAACATTGCCCGGTGCGGAGGACGGTGGGGCCGCTGGCTGCGCCGGGCCACATGTTGGATCAGGCGTGCCCGAACATAGCGCTCGCGCTTGATTTCCGCACACGTTCCAGGCCGTGAGGTTGCTTGACGGAAGAACTGAACGGCGCGCAGCAGTCACCGTCACGGGTCCATGTGTCTGGTTCTTACGACGCGCTCTAGCGTCAGAACCGTTCTCGGATGTGTTCTGGTCATCTCTGCACGGCGCGGAGGGTTGGAATCGGTGATTGGCCTGGGGCTCGACCGTGGTACGTCCCGCGTGACTCATCGAGCCGCGGCACGGAACCCTCGCACGTTTCGCACGCGGTTCGATTGCAGGTCCAGCCGTGTCCGGCCGTGACGCGCGCGGGTGAGGAGCTGTGAAAGCCGTGAGCGTGAGCGAGCGGTGGCGATGCATGTTGACCGGTGAGGAGCCACCGCTCCCTTACCGTCGCGCCACGGTATGAAGCCCTGCTGTATCAACAAACGGCAACCGAACCGCGCGCGTGAGCGCGCGGGTTGCAGGGTTACGCTGTCTCCTCGGATGGCAGTGGAACCGGCATGACCGGATACATGACTCCATCCCAGGTAGAATGGACAAAGTCTTCTCATGGCCAGCGCCACTGTGGCTCGAATTCCGGGGACACTCTCCTCGCGCGCTTCGGCGATGTGGTTCTGTCTCTGGGTCTCGACGCTGCCAACCTTTGCCCTTGCGCAGGCCAAAGAGGATACTTCCGATCCCACACTCCTGTCTGTCTTTCCCTCCGCCGCGCAACGGGGAACGAACGTTCGAGTCGAAGTCCGCGGCCATCATCTCGAGGACGCCCGCTCCGTGTGGTTCGACGAACCTGCCTTGTCCGCGACCATCGTCCAGGTCAACCAGGTCAGTGATCCGGTCAAGGACCGCGTCACGCCGGCGGACGGTGAAATGAAGAAGCCTCCGGCGATCCAACTCGCCCTGGTCGACATCACGATCGGTTCCGGGGCGCGGGCGGGAAACCACACGTTGCGCATGGTTGGCTCCCGCGGCCTTTCGGACGCAATCCGGTTTCGAGTGACCGGCGGTCCGGTGTTCGTGGAACGCCCGGCGTCCCATCAGGATCCCCTGCATGCTCAGGAAATCGCCCTTCCCGCCCGGGTCAGCGGTAGGCTCGCGAAACCCGGGGAATTGGATTACTACGCTTTCGAAGCAAGAGAAGGGCAGGAGCTTTCATTCGAGGTTCTGCTTGCTGGGAATTTCGAGCCGCGCATGGCTCTGTATCATCCAATAGCGAGTTGGTTCAGCCAGGCTCGTCTGGTCCGGGCGCTGTTTGAAGAGGAACGGTCATCCGACCTTCTCTCGGTCCGGCCCGGCGCCACTTACAAGGTAACCCGGCCCGGGCGCTACGTTTTGCAGATAGCGTCCCTGTTTGGTGTAGGGTCCCCCGATAGCACCTATCATCTTAGAATTGCTTCCGGCCGCGAACGAACTGAATTCGGAACGCCGGTATCCGGCGTTTGGCGGGAGCGGACCTTCGCCCGCAGGCTCGATCCGGATTGGATCAAGGCCCTCCACTCGCGATCGCTCGGCGCGGGCGGTGCGATGCCGGCGGCGGCCGTGGGATCCGCCAACGCCGGCGGCCCCCCTCCGTCTGGACCTTCCGCCGAGCCCCCTCCGGTTCTTCCGCGAACTGGCGACGTTTCCCGTTCCGTGGAAAGGGAACCGAACGGCCAGATCGGGCAGGCACTCGAGATCCGGACTCCCGCCCTGGTCGAGGGCCGGATTGAGAAACCCGGCGACGTGGACCACTTCCGCTTCCACGTGGAGGCCGGTCAGAGACTGGCCTTTGAGATCGAGACGCCTGAAGCGACGCCGCCCCATTTCAACCCACGAGTCGCCGTCATCGACGGACAAGGCCGCCAGGTGGTGTCGAATGTGCACCGTCGTGTTTCGCTGTTCAATAACAACGCGGAGCGCGAGGTCTATTTGAAGGAGGTGGAGCCCAAAGCGATTCACACCTTCCCGGCCGGCGGCGAGTACACGCTCCAAATCCGCGACATGACCTCGCGATACGGCAATTCCACCTTCGCCTACCGGGTGCTCGTCCGGCTTCAGGTTCCGCACGTGGGCGAGGTGTCGAGCCAAGGCTTGGACCGGCTCAACCTGGTCCGCGGAAAAGCCCGGAAGCTGATGCTGACGACGCTGCTGGAGGAGGGTTTTCGTGGCGATGTTGCGTTTGCCTTCGAAGGATTGCCTCGAGGCGTCACCGTACTGGCGGCCAGTCAGCCCACGACAGAACGCGCGCCTACGGACATAGCCGATAACCCTGAGGCTGTTGTGCCGTCCAGTGCCGCCGCCGCGATCTCGCTGCTGGCGGACCCCGATGCGGCTCTGACTTCGCAGCCCTCGGTGGTTCGGCTTTTCTGCCGGCCGGTGGTGGATGGAATGCCCGGCCCCAACCTGCTGGTCCGCACGGTGCCCCTGATGGTCGTCGGTCCCGGCCCGAAGGAGAAACGATAGCAGCCATGCGATTCAGGGCAATCGCCGCGATTCTTCTGGCGCTGCCGGCATATCCGCAGGCGCAATCCCTGGCTCTGCGGATTTATCCCCGGGAGGCGAGCCTGTGGGGAACCGCGGCGTCACAGCGGTTCCTGGTCCTCGCGCGTAGTGCGGACGGCGTGGAGCGCGACGTCACGTCGAGCAGCGCCCTCTCCCTGTCGAGCGCGTCCGCCGGCGAGATCGACCCGTCGGGAAAGTTCGTCGCGCGCGCAGACGGCCGGGTGTCCTTGACCGCTCGTTATGACAATCTCGCTGCCGAGGCCGTCGTTCGCATCGAAGGCGCGGGCAAACAGAGGCCCTTCAGCTTCGCAAGGGATATCGGGGGCATTTTCACACGGCGGGGCTGCAACAATAGCGACTGCCACGGTGGTGTCAAAGGGAAGGGCGGCTACAAACTTTCCGCCAACGCGCTGTTCCCCGCGGAGGACTACCGCTGGACGGTCCAGGGAGGCACCTTCGATGTCTTGAGCGCCGAATCGAAGGGTGCGAAGGTTCCACGCATCAACCTCAGGGAGCCTCCAGCCAGTCTTTTACTCGCCAAGGCGACGATGCAGGTGCCTCACGGGGGAGGTCGGCGCTTTCTTCGAGACTCCTCCGAGTATCGGACGATCCTCGAGTGGATTCGCGCGGGCGCTCCGCTGGGAGAGGAATCGGAAAAGAAAGGCATCTCCATCAGCGGCGTCGAAGTGTTTCCGGCGGAGGTCGTCCTGCGCCCCGGAGAGCGGCATCAACTGCTGGTCACCGCCCGGCTTTCGAACGGCCGGCGCGAGGACATCACCGGCCAGGTGCTGTACCAGTCCAACGATTCCGCGGTCGTCGAGGTAGGGGAAGCCGGCATTCTGAGCGCGAAGCACACCGGCGAGACCGCCATCCTGATTCGGGCCGCGGGTCATGCGGCCAGCGCCCGCGTCGGCGTCATCGGCAAGGCCCTCGCGGAGTATCCGAGGATCGAGACGCGCAACTACATCGACGAGCACGTGTTCGCGAAGCTTCGGAGATTCGGTATCCTTCCGTCGCCTCTGTCGAGCGATGGCGAGTTCCTGCGGCGGGTGTGTCTGGACCTGGCCGGCACTCTGCCTCCGCCCGAGCGCGTCCGCGAGTTTCTTGCGAGCAGGAATCCCGCCAAACGGGACGAACTCATTGAAGCTTTGCTGGCCTCTCCGGAGTTCGTCGACTACTGGGGCTTCCGCTTCGGCGACCTGCTGAGAGCCACCTACGTCACCTCGAATAACCGCCAGGCCGTCAAAGGCTATGAAGACTGGATTCTGAACAGCATCGCCTCGAACAAGCCCTTCAACCAACTGGCCATCGAGCGCATCGCTGCCCAGGGATACAGCGCGCCGTCGCGCAACTTCTATTACGTTTCGGAAAAGGTTGCGCCGGAGGTGCTGATGCCGGAGTTGATTCGCGTGTTCATGGGGCGGCGGATCGACTGTGCTCAGTGCCACAACCACCCGTTCGAGAATTGGAGCCAGAACCAGTTCTGGGGTCTGACGGCCTTCTTCGGCGGAGTTACTGAGCTGCGCGGTCCCCGCGTGATTGTCGATACGCTGGGGCCCGACCATCCCGACAAGTCCAGAGACATGACCGTGCTTCACCCGCGGACCAAGGAAAAGGTTGTCCCCACGTTTCTGGATGGGCGTACGCTTCCTCCGGAGCAATGGACCGATCCCCGCATGAGGCTGGCAAACTGGGTGGTGTCCCACCCCTATTTTGCCGAAGCCACGGCGAATCGCATCTGGGGCTATTTCTTCGGACGGGGAATTGTCGATCCGGTCGACGACTTCCGGACCACCAATCCACCGACTCACCCCGAACTGCTGGCGGCTCTGGCCTCCGACCTGAAGAACCACGGCTTCGACCTGAAGCACCTGATGCGAACGATCGTGCGATCCCGGACGTATCAATTGTCCGGAACGCCGAATGAGACCAACCGGGACGACGCCAACAATTATTCCCGTGCGCGGCCCCGGCCCCTCGAGGCGGCCGTCCTTCTGGACGCCATTTCGAGCGCCACGGGCGTGGCCGAGGATTTCCGCTTTCACCCGATCTCCGGTGGAGGCGACCCTCCGCCTGGAACCAGGGCCGTCGAGATGATTCCCGACCTCTGCCCGTCCCAGTTCATGGACGCCTTCGGGCGGTCGATGCGAAAGACTCCTTCCCCCGGCGCTCCCCAGCCCAACCTGGGGCAGGCGCTGCACATGTTGGCGGGTTCGACGTATACGTCGAAGATCTCCCGTGAGGAGGGCAGGCTGGCGACGCTGTTGAAACGGGGTGCGCCGGACGGTGAAATCCTGGAAGAGTTCTACCTTGCGGCTCTCGGACGCCGGCCCACGCAGAGTGAACGGCAGTCCTTGCTAAAGGTCTTGGAGGACCGGCGTCCCCGGCGGCAAACGGCCCTGGAAGGGCTCGTCTGGGCGGTCATCAGCTCACGGGAGTTCGCTTACAACCACTGACGGCGTGCACACTGTGGTCTACGGCCCGTGAACGGCGCCACCCGACATGTGAATCCGAGAACAGTAACAATGGGGTCGTCCTGATCTGCGTGGTTTTCGATGGGAATTCAGTCGACATCATCGTCTACAAAGAGACTGCCCGTTTCGGCTCCTGCGCGCCTCGCCACCACCACGGTCTTCCTCGGCCGGCCGCGAACCCAGTGGCGGCCCGTGAGACTCTCCAACTTGCTGGACAAACTCTTCTCCGCCAAACGGCCGCCCAGCGTAGGTGCAATCCTGCATGGTGGGCCACTTCGGGGAGAACGACGCGCTGTCGCCTGGGCACATAAGAGAGGTGGCCCCGGGCTCGCGATCTTCTCAAGAAAATTGCTCAGATCAGGCTGACCCCTTTTTCCCAATAGATCACCGAAGGCTCCTGTTGACGAGTAGTAGCGTTCTTCCGCTGCCAGGATCTCTCGAACTGTCTCAAGAGCCCGCATATCATTGCTAAGTCGAGGGCTTGGGAAGTCCACACCCACGCACCCCAGGAGGCAAACTGATACCACCAAACACGACAGGAGACAAATCTTTCTCGGAGTGCTCATTATCGAGCCTTAGCGGTAAAACAGTTCTCAATGATCATCAGTTCGTTCGCGTCTTGTCGTGACGGGGCCCAGTCGAGTGATAAGATTCGCGAACCGCCCGAACCACCCGCCTGGTGGACATTGAACACGTGGCCCAATTCGTGTAGCAGAGTCACTGCGTTGAGATAGGTATCGCCGTTGTTCCAGTGATTGGTACCCTTTGCTGCCGTGGTGCTGTTGATGACAACGCCAGCTAGGAAGGATGGCGGGGGAGTGCCCGGTAGGCTCGGATCGCCGAGTGGGACCGGAAACGTGACAGCGGCAGG
>CAZGUX010000262.1:0-27580 GCA_964529305.1 uncultured Solibacteraceae bacterium
AGGCTGAATACGAGACCCGTTTCCACAAGTATGACGGGCCTACCAAGAACAACGACAACTGGCATGTTCGGTCCAACAAGCCCGCCCGGGGAAAGGAACTGAACCAGGACTGGCTGGACGGGGACGTGCGGCGCTTCTACTTCAACGTCAAGCCCGACAAAGCGACCGAACTGGCTGACTATCTGGCCGAACACCTGAACCGGCAAGGCATTCAATTCAATTTCAAGATTCCGCGCAACCTGGAGAATTTCAAGCGAGCCGACGCCGGGGTCCTGTACGTGGAGCCGGGCAACTATCAGGCAGTCAAGAATCTGGTTCTGGACTATGCAAAGAAGCATCCGGAGGCGTTCGAAGCAGGTTCCCCGGCGTTCACCAAACCGTTGGCGCCCGGCATTTCCTCGGCTCACGAGCCGGTGCAGAGCGGTTTGCCGGCGCGCATCGGCAAGGTCAGCCACGGCGAATCGCGCAGCGACATCGTCGCCGAGGCGATCCTCGATGCTCCCGCCAATGCGACTAAAGAGCAGGTGAGACAACTGGTGCGCGAGCGCCTGCAAAAATACGGCTTCGATCCCGACCGGCCGTGGCTCAAGCAGAAGGCGATTCGGGACGACCTTTGATCCTCCTGTGCCCTGGTATCGTTGCTCCGGGGGCCTCACGGTTGCGGCTGATGGAAGCCCAGCCGTGAGGACCCCGGGCCCTTGCTAGTTGGGGGCGGCGATCCAATTGCGGATGGTGTCCCGCGGTAGGCACAGACGCGAACGGCGAACGACGGCGATTCGGTTGGCAAGACATCCACACAGACAGGGCTTTTGGCCTGCTCGAACGGCGATTCATCCAGCCGGGTAGTCTCGTTGGAGATCGCGCCCCCGGTACTGCAGCCGGCCGTCTTTCTCCTCAATCCACCCGATCTCCATGCGGCGCTGTTTGCGGCGTTCGAACAACTCCATGAGTGGCGCGAGCCGCTCGACCGGCAGTTCCGACACGCCGCGATCCTCGCCGTAGCCATTGGAGATGGGCACCGCTGTGTCGAACGTCTCCACGCCATAGCGGCTCCGGGCGAAAGCCTTCGTCGGCGCCCAACCGCACGACCACAGGGCGTTGCGGAAGTTGGGCAACAGGCCGAATCGCCAGGCGAGCGGGTTGCATCCGCTGTCCTGATACGTTCCATGCGCGGCCAGGGCGTAGGGCGCCAGATACGGGCCGCGCCCGATCCCGACATCGTCCGAAGCCAGGAACGCGAGGTCGCGACTGGCGGCCGACGTCATCCTGGTGAGTTCGCCCACCAGCGTCATCATGGCGCGATCGGCATAACCGGGATAGGGATCGCTGCCAAGATCGCCTGGCTGGACATAAAACGTCTCGTCCCAGACGAAGGCATTCACTTCTTTGCCAAACTCAGCCAGAAGCGCTTCGAGATACCCTTTGTAGAATGCCCGTACCTCGGGGTGCAGGGGATTCTGGACGTGGCTGCGGCCCACCGTCTCCGGACCCTCCCAGCCGCCCCAACGCAAAACTTTCGACGGTTCGAAGACATCCTCGAGTCCGTCGCAGGAGACGAGTCCGTCAGCGTAGTACAGAGCGACGCGAAAGCCGCGCGACCTGGCATACCGGATGCGGCGATGCAGATCGTCGAGGGACATTTTCACCGGCTGAAGGCTGAGGATCGACTCCTTCGACCAGTGGAACGGGTTGCCGCGATCCGGTTGTTCGGCGCGGGCGAGCACGTGGCGGCCCTTCGCGTTGGGGAATGCCGTCCATTCCTTATCGAGAGTCCGTGTGCGGGGATTGTACGCGTAGCGGCCGACATAGTCGTACCAGCCGTGCAGGGCGAGCAGAACCTTCGGCCGGTCGGCGCGCGCGACGCGGGCCTCGAGAAAGTCGATGTCGGCGAACCAGCCGCGGCCGCTCTTGCTCAGATAGTCGTAGCCGGCCATCGCGATGTCGTGCACCCAGCCGGGACCTTCGGGAACGTCGGCCAGTGCGGTTCGATAGAACGCGTCGAAGGCCCGGCGAGGATCTCCAGGATGGATCCCCGTGAAGATCGTCCGGCTCTCGGGCCCGACAACACCGGCTGTCTCCGGATACTCCCACGCGATCTCGCCCGTGCGATCGCCTGACGATAAATGGAAAGCCGTGGTGAAGCGGGGATCCGCGCACCAGGTGAGCCGCTGCCCGCCGGAGAACTCGCTGAGCATTGGGACGGCTAGCGGCACCCCGTCGCGGCGCCCGCCGGCCAGTCGGAACACGAAAGCATTGGCGCCCGCGGTCTCGACACGGCCAATGCCGTTTTGTAGCGGCGCGAAGACTCTTCGTCCCTCCGACGGCACTTGGAACAGCGCCGGAAGGTGCACGACGACGTTCTGCCTGAGGGGAGACCGCGGCTTGAGCGTGATGGTCTGCTCGAGGGCCGCCGAAGCGTGATCGAGGGAGAGCAACTGGTACGTCCGCTCGACGTCGAGGGTGGGAAACGAGTACTCGACCGACAGCGTCCGTCCGATCCGCCGCAGCTGGCGAGGCCGGTCGCAGATGAGTTCGGAAGGTCCTGGCAGAGAAATTCGCAGGTGAGAGCCGGACCGATTAGGGGGGACCAGTTCGGTTTGCCCGCATTTGAGCGAGGCCGGAGCGCCGGAAGCATCAAGGGTAAGCCGGCACAGGCTCGATTCGATCGAGAATGTCCCGGGCGGCGGCGCGGCGGCGGCGCACGCGGCCTGTGCCAGAAACGCGCGGCGAGGAATGGACATGAGTTCGCTTTCAGTGTAGTGGCGTGGATCCTGAAATTCGAGCCCAAACCTCCGATGAGAGGGATAGGAGCATGCCTTCACTTTGTGAATCGCCGCGGGACGGGTTCGAACTGCCACCCAGCCTGCGAAAACTGCCGCCCTTTCCCGCCGTCGCGCTGAAGGCGATGCGCGTCCTGGCGAGAGATGACGCGGAGACCCGCGAGATCGAGGAAGTGGTCGCCTCCGACACCGTGTTCGCGGCCGACCTGCTGTGCTGCGCCAATTCGGCGTTGTTCGGCCTGGCCGCGCAGGTGAAGACGCTGACGCATGCCATCATGATCGTCGGCCGGGACCGGCTCAAAGGACTCATTCTCACGACGGCGTTGCGATCGTTTGTCAAAGCGCCCCTGCGATCCTCCCGCTACCGCGCGTGGTGGAACCACTCGCTCGGGACAGCGCTGCTGAGCGAGGCGTTCGCCGCGGCGGGCGGCTTTCGCTGCCCGGAAGCGTATGCGGCCGGCCTGCTTCACGACATCGGCTCGCTCGGCTTGCTGATGGGCGCGCCCGAGAGCAAATACCGCGAGTTCCAACGCTCGGTGGAGAACCGGTTCACCCCGACGCTGGCCGCCGAGCGCGAACGCTGGAACACCGATCACTGCGAATTGGGCGGAGCCCTTCTGGAGGAATGGGGGTTTCCCGAGGACATCGTGACCGCCGCGCGGCGGCACCGCGAATCCGTCGTGTGGCACGGGCCCGTGCCCCTGAGTTTCGCTTGCCTGTCCTGCCTGCTCTCGGAATCCCTGGGTTTCGAAGCTGTCAAGCGGCGGCGTAGTTGGCCTGTGGCCGTCGTTCCGGAAGACGTGCCCGCGAAGGTGCGAGACCTGGTCCCGCCCGACCGCGAGCCGCTTCGGCAAGCCCTTCACGAGCGGATTCAGGCCATCAGCGGTTCTCCCAGGCCGAAGGAACGCGGCCCGCGCACGTGTGAAGGCCCGCTCGAGCGAGCCCTGCTTGCCCGAGGCGTCTGACGATTCCTCCCGAGGCGCATGTCGGGTAGAATCGGCCCATGGACAAGGCATCGCGCCGTCATTTCCTTGGCGCCGCCGGCATGGCGGCAGCTTCCCCCGCGGTCGCCGCGGAAACCGAAACCCGCAACAAAGGATACCGGCGCTCTGGCTTCACGCCTACCGGCGCCCCCAAAAAGATCAGCGAGAATCTCTACTCGTTTGAAGACACCTGCACGGTTTACATCGTCCGCGACGGCTCCAGTTGCGTCCTGATCGACTTCGGCAGCGGCAAGGTGCTCGATCACCTCTCCGGCCTCGGCATCACCAAGATCGATTGGATTCTGCACACGCACCATCACCGCGACCAGTGTCAAGGCGACTGGAAGGCCGCCGCGCGCAGGATCCCCATCGCCGTTCCCGCCCATGAGCATCACCTGTTCGCCGACGCCCAGAACTTCTGGCGCAACCGCCGCGTCTTCCATCTCTACTACGTCCGGAACGATTTCAACACCATCACCGAGAACATTCCCGTCGCGAAGCCGCTGCAGGACTATTCCACATTTCGCTGGGGCAAGACGGACTTCTTCGTCCTCCCTTCGCCGGGACATACCCTGGGTTCCATCACGTTGATCGGATCGGTCGACGGCAGGAAGATTGCGTTCACCGGTGACCTGATTCACTCCCCGGGGAAGATTCTGAATCTCTTCGACACGCAGGTGAACTACGGCGGGTCGGAAGGTATCGACCTGGGCATCTATTCGCTGGCCCGCCTGGGCGAATTGAAGCCCGAGTTGCTTTGCCCGTCACACGGCGAGCCGATCCCCGACCCAGACGGCGCAATTCGACAGACCATCCAAAGACTGACCGATTATTACCGCTTCCAGACCGGTAACGATCCCGTCGAAGAGGGCCGGCCCTACGCGGTGAGCCCGCACCTGATCTGCCACTACACCACCACTTCATCGTTCTACGCGCTGTTGAGCAACAGCGGAAAGGCGATGTTCATCGACTACGGTTCGGCCTCCGGCCTGCACTTCGGGAATTTCGAGCGCGCCACGGCCGCCACGGACCGGATCCGGTTTGTCGAACACAGCGTCGACCGCCTGAAGCGCGACTACGGCCTCAAGGCCGTCGATGTCGCTATGCCGAGCCACATGCACGACGATCACATGAACGGTTTCCCGCACCTGGTCCGCCATCATCGCTGCCAGGTCTGGTGCTATCAGAACATGGTGGACGTCTTCCAGAATCCGCGCGGCTACAATCTGGGCTGTATTCTGGGCGAGCCCTTCAAGGTGGCGCGTTCGTTTCGCGACGGGGAGCGGTTCAAGTGGGAGGAGTTCGAGTTCGAGATCAAGCACTCGCCCGGACACACGGAATACCAGATGGCCCTGTTCGTCAATATTGACGGGAACAAATGCGCCTTCACTGGCGATGCTTTCTTTCCCAACCCGCGCAACGATGGGACGCTGCGGCACAACCTGATCTTCCGTAATCACGTGGAGAACGACAGCCACCTGAAGTCCGTTCGGAACCTGATCGAGCGCGAGCCCACGCTGATCTGCCCCGGCCATGGCAAAGCCTACCCGGTGGACAAACAGATTCTGCTGGCGACCGAGCAGAAACTCCGGAAGCAGCAGCAGTTCTTCTTCGACCTGCTGCCGGAGGGCGAGACCAACTTCGGTCTCGACCCAAGTTGGGTCTCGTTGTACCCGTATCAGATGCTGTGTGCTCCGGGCGACCGGCAGCAATTGACCGTGCACATCCGGAACTACTACCAGGAGCCGATGAAGATCGAGCTGGCTTTGGTGGCGCCGTCGGAGTGGCAGATCTCGCCCGCGACCCTCACCGTGGAGATTCCCGCGGGCCAGTCGGTGGAACGGCCAATCCACCTGACCATTCCGCGCGGGTGGACCGCGCCCGCTCCCCGCTTCGCCATTGCCGCCGACGTAGTGCGAAACGGCAAGTACCTGGGCCAGATCACCGAGGCCGTGGTCGACATGCGAACTGCGTCAGTGGCGTAAGTGTCAGCGGGGCCTGGGCCAGGGGATCGCCGGGCGACGAAAAACGTCGCCCGGCGCCACTGGGCTAGAAGAAGAAGCGGAGCCCGAACTGCGCCTGCAGCGGAGTCCCGAGCTGATTGTTGCTCCGGTTGTAGCTGCCGTCGGCATTCCTCAGTAGCATGAAGGTCGCGCGAGGAGCGACGGTGGCCCCGGTGGCGTCGATACCCAATCCGTAAATCGTGTTGGCATTGTTGATCGACACGGGTCCGTAGACGACATTGTCGAAGTTGAACAGGTTGAAGATTTCCGTCGAGAACTGGATCCGCATCTTTTCACCCAGAGGGAAGTTCTTCAAGAAGCGCATATCCGCCACTTTGAAGCCGCGGTTGCGGAACGCATTCCGCTTGAAGGGTACGCCCACGGCCTGAAAGGCGCGGTCGTTGCTCGAACCGGAGCCGTCGGTGTTCGCGTCGGCGCCCGCCAACGGGTCGATCGGCTGCCCGCTGTTGAGGCGGAAGATGCCCGAGACTTCGATTCCCCAGGGCAGGCTGGTGACGGCGTAGCTCGAGAAGTTGTGGCGGATATCGAGATTCGAGTAGCCGTACTCAGCTTTCAAATTGAAGGGATTGTCATAGACGAATCCGCCCGCCGAGCGCTCATTGTCGTCATCGGAATACGACTGGGCGACCGTGTACTGGATTCCGAACTGGAGGCGGCGGCTGGCGTTGTACCGCGAGTGGAACGTCGTGCCCCGGTACATGGAACGCGCCGAGCTTTCCCGAAGCGTGATCTGGCCGAATTGGGGAAGCGGACGGTTAGTCCGGTTGAAGATGGCGCGGCCATCCGCGGCGCGGATTGTAGGCGCAGGGAGGTTGTAATCCCGGTTGCGTTCCAGGTGGACGGTATTCACATAGTTGAACTGAGCGCCCGCCACCCATCCTTTTCCGATCTCCTGGTCGAACCCGATTCCCGCCTGAAACGCCCTGGGGTTCTGGTAATCGTTGGCGGTGCCGGTGAAGTTGGCCTGAAGGAACGGATTGGGCGTGACGCCCGAGATCTGGCCGATAGCTCGTGTGGCCTGGTCCGGTGTCAGAATCGGGATATTGTCCAGTTTGGTGGTGTTCAGATCGAAGCCCGCCGCTCGAAACAACTGGTAGACCGTGGGCTGTGTGGCGGTGGGGCCGTAGAACAAGCTGACATCCCCGGGCGGGATCCGGAAGTTATTGGTCGTCCCGCCGTAAATCAGCATCGGCGAAGCGGCGTAAAACAGTCCGGCATGCCCGCGGATCACGGTCTTGCTGGACTGCCGGAACGGCGTGTAGGTGAATCCGAACCTCGGCATCCATTGGTTCAGGTTGTTCTGCAGTTGAGACGGGTCGAACTTACTGTTGATCGGCAGGTTGGCCGAACGGATCGCATTCACCACATCGGTATTGGTGGCTACGGGAGCGGGGTTGATCTGGCCTTCCCAGCGAACCCCCAGATTGATCTGGAACTGCGGGGTCACCTTCCAACTGTCCTGGGCGTAGAAGGCCACCTGGTGCATGTGGTAGTCCGCGAGCAGGTTCCCGATCTGGAGGTTATAACGCACCGCGGTATTGTCGAACCGGTTTTGCCCGGGCGCCACCGACATCACCCGAAGCAGCGTCGGGACGTCGCTCACGCTGAAGGAGAACGAACCGAACTGGTTAAAACCGAATCGCTGAAAGGTCGTCAGGTAGTTGTAGTCGCCGCCGAACTTGAAGGTGTGGGCGCCCGACGTCACCGAAAAGCCGTCGTTGATCTGGTAACGCGTATCGTCCTGCACGGTGGGCAGGAAGTTCCGCGCGCCGAAGTTGCCGATCGTGTTGCTCACGTTCGGAACGGCCGAATTGGACGTCCGGGGCCGGTCCTCGTGCGTCGCCGAAAAACGCAGATCATTCGTCATCCGCGGGCTGAGGATGGCGGTGTATTGGGCGACCCCCGTATAGGTGCGGTCCTTCTCCGAACCCGTTCCGTTCAAGGCTCGGGTATCGAGGGTCGGCAGCGGCGCTCCGGTCGTGATGGCGTTGTCAGCATTCGCATCGCTGAAGTTCATCCGCAGCGTCAAACGGTTGCCGTTCGGAAACTGGTAGTCCAGGCGTCCCGTGGTGGCCGTTCCGTCGTTGGTCGACTTGAACCCCTGCTCCAGGCTCCGGTAAAAGCTCAACGCTTCCTCTGTCTGAGGCGTGGGCGCCACGCTCTGCAGCGTCGCGAAGAAGATCTGACGCGGCAGGCGAGCGATCTGTCTCTCGGCCGCGGCAAACCAGAAAATCCTGTCTTGCTTGATTGCGCCCCCCGCTCCCCCGCCGAACTGCTGAAGCGTCTCCAGGTTCTGCGTCTTGAACGGCGTCTGCAGGCCGGTCTCTTTGTGACGGATCTGATAGAACGCTTCCCCGTGCAGGGAGTTGGTCCCGGATTTCGAGATGGCATTCAGCAATCCACCCGTCGAACGGCCGTACTCAGCGGCATAGCCCGTTGTGATGGCTTGGAACTCCTGGACTGAGGTCTGGGGAATTGTGAAAACGAAGCCCGAACGTTCGCCGCCCCGCGTCCCCCCGAAGAACGGATTGTTGTAGTCCGTTCCGTCCACCATTACGTTTCCGTTAATGCCCCTCTGGCCGGCGAACGAGATGGACCCCCGCGCCTGGTCGACTTGCACGGTCGGCGTCAGCGCGGCGAAGTCGTGAAAGCGCCGGCCGTTGATTGGCAGGTTCTCAATCGCTCTCATGTTGACGAGCGACGATGGACTCGGCATATCCACCTGGATCAGCGACTCGCCGACCTCGACGGTCTGGACGGTGGTGCCGACCTGCATCACCACCGGCAGGTCCACGGACGATCCAACGTTGACGACCACACCTTCAAAAACCGAACTCGCGAACCCTTGTGCGTCGACCGTGAGTTTGTAAATTCCCGGGTCAAGGGCGAGAAAGCGGAAGCGGCCTTCGTTATCGGTCGACTGTTCCCGTTGGGCGGAAGTCGCGGTGTTGACGACTACCGCTTTTGCGTTCGGAATCACCCCTTGCCGCTGATCAGTTACCGTCCCGACAATTTGTCCTTTGTTCGCATTCGATTGCCCGAATAGCAACGCCGGGCACACCAGGAGCGCAAGAATCCAGGTCGTGTTCTTCATGAGATGTTCGAACCTCTGCTTGCTGTTTGTTTTAGTGAATGAATGGATCGCTTCGATGATACCCGACTTTTGTCACAAAGGAGTGAACGGCCTCACTGGCGCGGCCGGACTGCCCGCGGGGCGAAGGGTGATCGGAGGACAGTAGATACCCCGGTACTGGCGCGTCCACCAGTTGCCGGTTTGAGCGCGCTCCTCACGGTTGGTGAACCGGTACTCGTACAACACGGCGCGGATAAACCTGGGCGCCGTACCCGAGAAGGGATTTCGCTCCAGCAGGGCCGCGACCGGGGGAGATCCGTTCAACAGCCGCTGAAGAAACCCCTCGACCCACACGTTGCTCTGGTAGGACGAAAGGGCGGCAAACCACATCTGCCAATCCAGGCGAGGTTGAAACGGCGCGATCAAGGGCGGCGCGCGGCGGAGTTCGCCGGGTTTGAACCGGAATTCGTAGGGCCACCAGATGCGCCCGTCGTTGCTGCCTTCGATGACAATCTCGTTGCGGGTTGTTGTCATCACGGCGAACAGGCCGTAACGGTTGGAGATGCGGAAGCGCTCGAGGGCTTCCGCGGCCACGCTGATGGGGCCCGGCAGCCGGCTCGGGTACACCGCCTGAACCACACGCAAGCCTCCCGCGGCGAGCAGGACCACGGCAACCGCCCTGACCGTCTTCTCTCTCCAGACGGGGAGGGGTGTCACTTCCTGTAACCTTCGAAAGCTGCGAAACCACCATCTCTGTAGCACGCGGTCATCCAGCAGTGTCAGGCATAGGGCAAGCGTCAGGAAGTTGAAGTAGGCGTAGTTGCCGGTCAACAGGATCAGGAACTGGAGTACTCCGATGATGAGTGCAGCGGCATGCCGGAGTACGGGTGAGCCGAAGATGCAGAACGGGACAACCAGTTCAATCGCCAGGACGGCAGCCGTGGAAGCGGAGAGAACCCAGTCCGGCGCCTGCTGCGCCAGCCACGCCAGCGGGTTCGGCAGAGGTTGCGTTTGAAAATGAAATCGCAATGCCGTCAGCCCGCGCCACGCCGGATCGCCGCTGAGCAATTTCACCGCGCCGGAACAGAACATGAGCCGGAACAGGAGAGCGCGCAAGACCCACACCGCCCACGGGGAAGGCGCCAGCCTGTGCGAAGCCGCCAGGATGGCGGCAAATCCCGCCTCGAGGAGCAAAGCGTCCCACTGAAACGAATAGAAGTCCTGGCCGATCAGATCGAGCGACAGGTAGAAGAGCCACAGCACGAAGAACAGCCATGGCGTCAGAAATCCGAATACCGCCGGAACAGCGAGAATCGCACCGGCCCAGGCCAAGCCCTGGACGGCGTTGTCGGAAGCGCTAATCCAGGCCAGGGTCGGAAGCGCGAGAAACCGGCCGGGCCCCAACGATTGTTCCACGGTCGACAGAAAATCCGAGACAGGCGCGATTCCCAGGCTTCCGTTCAAACCGGGAAACTGCCAGGCGTAGGAACAAAAGGCGGCAAAATAGACCGCTCCCAGGCAACGGAGAAAGAGCCTGGGAGCGAGCGTCATCTGGTGCGAGCCTACAATCCTGCCCGCAAATACGCAATGATGTCGGCAAACCCCTGCTTGCTGATCGTCTTCTCGAAATCCTCGGGCATCAGGGAGATGCTGGACCCGCGAATCTCGGCGATGTTCTTGCGCAGCACCACCTGATCGCCTTCCTCGGTGCCGCCGCGCAGGGTCACCACGGCGGGGGTTTCCGAGCCGATCACGCCGTCGTACATCTGCCCGTCTTTAGTGGTCACCACGTAGTTGGTGAAACGCGGGTCGATGGCGTAGCTGGGGTGCAGGATGGAGGTCAACAACTCCTCCTTCGACTTGTTGTTGACGCCGGACAGGTCCGGGCCGACGCGGCCGCCCTGCTTGCGAGGCATGTGGCAGCGGGCGCAGTTTTCGTCGAACAGTGCTTTGCCGCGATCGACATTTCCGGCCAGTTGCACGGAATCCTTGTAGGACTCGACCACCTTCATGCGATCGCCCTCCCCGGCGCGCACGAGCTTTCTGGCCCGTTCGCCGGCGTCCAGCAGGCGAGCCCGCGCGGCGATGTCGAGGGCGTTCACTTCGATCTGATTCTTCTCGAGGGCGTCGAGCAGCGCGTCGATCCGGCTCTGGGTGGTTAGCAAGGCAGCCACCACTTTGACGCGGGCATCGGGGGTGTAGGTCTTCCAGTTTGCGAGAAGCGTGGCCGGAACCGAAGCGTCGCCGAACGAAGCCAGCGACTCGACCGCGGCCACCTGCACCGGCCCGGGCGCATTCCCCGACAGCACCTTCGAGACAATCGGATTCACCTTGGCGAAATCTGCTCCCCGCAAGGCGCGCAACGCGCGGGCCCGCTGTGGCGGCGCGGCCTGTTCATTCGCCGCCTCCTTCAATGCGGCGTTGATCACGTTCGGCAACTCGAAGTAGCGCGCCGCCTCCCACCCGGCCTTCTCGAGCGCTTCGTCTTTATTGGACAGGAACGGCTTCAAGGCGGCCTCGGCCGAGGGAACGGTCAGCTTTTTCGCGCCGCTCAGCCGCAGTCCTCGGGCGAGACCGTCGAGCACCGGCCCAGGCTGCGGCGCGGCCGGGAGGCTCGCCAGCAGTTGGCTGATCTCCCCCGGCTTCCCGCGAGTTCCAATCAGCGACGCCAGTTGTGGGAGCATCTCGGTCTTCTTGCGGGACAACAACAGCGGGAGGAACTGGGCGGGAGTGTTCGCCACCGAGCTGAGGATGGCCTTCTGGAACCATTTGTCCCCCGCGTGGCGGGCCGCCAGCTCGGCCAGCGCGTTCATCACGGCCGGGGGCAGGGATTCGCCCTGGCGAAGTTCGCCCAGCGTCAGGGCGAGCTGAAACTGCACCCGGATGGCCGGATCCGTGACCATTTTCAAGAGAGATGGGGAGAGCCCGGGCAGGAAGCGCTCGGACATGCGGATGGCTTGCTCGCGGACGCCCGCTTCCGGATCCTTCAGCGCCGTCTCCACCATCTGCGCTTCCAACGCATCCAGGCCGTCCAAGGTCCACAGAGCGTGCATCCGGCCCAGCGCATTCCCGGGCTCGCGCGCAAGTGTCTTCAAGTGAGGGACCGCGGTCTTGTCCTGCCGCTCGACAATCAGGCGCTGTGCCGTGATCCGGTTCCAGCCATTGCTGCTCGCCAACTCCGCCACCAGTTGATCGATTCCCATTTTGCCGATGTTGGTCTGGAGGGAGCGTTTGTTCCGCGGCTGATTGGGCACGATGCGATACAGCCTCCCCATCGTGTCGCCCGAGTAGAAGTCCATGCCCTTCTTGATCTCTTCCGGAATCGACTCGGGGGTCTCGATGAACTCCCGGTACATATCGCAGAAGTAGAGGTTGCCGTCCGGCGCGTTCGTGAAGTTGGTCGGGCGCGTCCAGACGTCCGTAGTCGCCATGAACTCGACGCCTTCCTTGGCCGGCTCGGCCTTGAAAGTCACGCCGTCGGGCTTGAGGATGTCCCGGTGGAGGAGGTTGCCGTTCACCTCGCCCGTGAACAGGTTGCCCACGTATTCGGCGGGGAACACGTCGCCCGTGTAGATGGTGCCGCCGGTAGCCGCGGTGAAGTAGCCGCCCACCTGCTCCACGCGGTTCAGTTGGTTCTCGTTGTATCGCTGCTGGCGAAGCCTGGTGCGCTTCTCCCGCCATTCCTGCGGTTTGGTCAGGGGATACACTTTCGCTTTGGCCGCTTCGTATGTGTAGATGTTCAGCGAGACTTCGCCGACGTCGAGCAGAGGCGCGCGCATCAGGTACTTCATGGGGACAATCGCGTGCCGGACGTGGACCGTGTTTTGCGTCAGAAAACGATTGCCCCAAACGTCGACGCCCATGCCGTACTGAGTGGGGCCCGAGGCCGGCTCGGCGCGGTGCTTCACCGGGTCGAACCGGAAGTCCGCCCCGCGAACGAGGATGGCGGGTTGCTGGGGATTCACTTTCGACGTGATTGTTCCGTTGGCGCCGTTGTTGGCGGCGTAGATCCAGTTGTCGATGTTGTAACGGAAATTGGTGATTCGTCCTTCGGGGTTGACCTTCGGAAAGCCTGTGTACCAAACTTCCTTCACGTCCGCCTTGCCGTCGCCGTCGGTGTCCTTCATGAACAGGATGTCGGGGGCGGAGGGCACCAGCAAGCCGCCCTTGTAGGGCAGAAATCCGGCAACCTCCAGAACCTGATCGGCGAAAATCGTATTCTTCTCGAACTTGCCGTCGCCGTCCGCGTCTACCAGCAGGCGGATACGCGATCTGGGTGGTTTGCCCGGGGGAGGATCATCGGGGTAGTCCAGCATCTCGGCCACGTACAAGCGGCCGAACTCGTCGAAGGCGATGTCGACCGGATCGACGACGTCGGGTTCGGAGGCGACCAATTCGATGCGGAAATCTTCGCTCAACGTCATCGCCTTCAGCGACTCCTGCGCCGTCAACGGCCCTTGGCCGGACTTCTTCGCGCAGGACGACACCAGCAGGACGGAGACCGCGAGGATGGAGAAACCCTGGATTCTCATGGAATCTGACAATTTTATGACGGAACCGGGCCTCAATGGGGGGATTTCCACCTGACCGATCAGAGCCGCGCCCCACAAGTGGCGCTGGGCGACGTTTCTTGTCGCCCGGCGTCACTTTCAAGGACAGCGCTCGCCCAGCCGCTTCCGCAACTCCGCCACCTGCTTCCGCAACTCCGCCACCTTCGACAGATTCGCCAGCTGCTCCAGATACTCCTTCAGCGGACGCGCCGGCGTTCCCCACACCACCTGCCCCTTGCGGACAATCTTGGACGTCAGGATCCCGCAGCCCGACCCCAACACGGCGCCCGATTCGATGTGAGCCTTGTCCCCGATTCCCACCTGGCCACCGATCACGGCGTAGTCATCCACCGTGACCCCGCCCGCCAGTCCTGTCTGCGCCGCAATCAACACGTGCCGGCCAATGAGGCAGTTGTGCCCGACATGCACCATGTTGTCGAGCTTGGTGCCGTCGCCGATCGAGGTCACACCCAAGGCCGCCCGGTCGATGCAGGCGTTAGCCCCGATCTCGACGTCGTCGCCGATCTCCAGCCGGCCGACCTGCGGGAACTTCTCGTAATGGTCTTTCTCGAAAGCAAAGCCGAAACCATCCGCCCCCAGCACGCAACCGCTGTGGAGGATCGCCCGTGCGCCAATCCGCACGTTGTCGTAGATCGTGACTCGCGGGTGAAGCATCGAATCGTCCCCCACCTCCGCGTTCCGGCCGATCACGCAACCCGCGTCAATCCGCACGCGCGCGCCGATCCTCGCGCCGGACGCGATGGCGACATGCGGTCCGACGGAAGCGCCGGCGGCGATCACCGCGCCGGGCGCAACGACGGCGGTCGGATCGACGCCCGGTGTCACCGGGAGCCGCGGGTAGAACACGCCGACGGCTCGCGCGAACGTAGCCCGCACGTTCTTCGCTCGAATCACGGTCCGCTCCGGTTGGTTCTCGAACTCCACGGCCACCACCAGACACCCGGCCGCCGATTGCCGGGCCTGTAAGGCGGCCTTGGCCCCGCCGGCAAAGGACAATTCGTCCGGTCCCGCCGACGCCAGCGGGGCCACGCCGCCCAGTTCCAGGTCTCCGTCGCCTTCAAACGCAAGGCCCAGTCGTTCAGCGAGTTCGCGGACAGTCATGCCTTTGTATGATAGCTACGGAAGCAATGCCCATCGACCCCTCCGCGGTTGTCTCACCCGTTGCCCGCGTTCATCCCGATGCCGCGATTGGCCCCGGCTGCGTGATCGGCGAATTTTGCGTGATCGAGCAGGACGTGGTTTTGGGCTCGCGCTGCCGGCTGGAACCCTACGTGTACGTCAAGCGCTGGACCACGATGGGCGACGACAACGAAGTCTCCGCCGGAACCGCCCTCGGCACCGATCCGCTCGACAAGGCCTTCGGCGGCCGTCGCAGTTACCTGGTGATCGGCAGCCGCAACAAGATTCGCGAGCACTACACCATCTCTCGGGGCACGCAGCCGGAGTCGGTCACCGTCATCGGCGACGACAACTACATCATGACTTCCGGCCACATCGCCCACAACTGCAAAATTGGGAGCAATGTCGTCATCTGCAGTTGTGCGCTCGTGGCCGGCTACGTCGAGGTGGGCGACAGCGCGTTCGTCTCCGGAGGCGTCGTGATTCACCAGTTCTCCAGGATCGGCAGGCTGGCCATGATCGGCGGCAACACCCGCGTCAACTCCGACGCCCCGCCGTTCTTCCTCTACAACGGGTTCAACATTGAAGCGCACGGCCTGAACCTGGTCGGACTGCGGCGTGCCGCCTTCAGCCGGGAACAGGTGCAGGAGTTGAAACGCGCCTACCGGCTTCTCTACCGGTCGGGTCTCAGGCTGAGTGAGTCGCTCGAGCGCATTCAGGCGGAATGTCCGGGTGAAGCCTCGCGCGAACTGGTGGCGTTCATCCGCGCGAGCGAGCGCGGAATCTGCCGCGAAGGCCCGAAGAGAATCGGCTAGTCATAATACGGTTGGTCCGGCCCCTGGGGGCGTGGCGCACAACCTCTCCGAACCGCGGGCGTCGGCCATCGTCCGCCGCAGTTTTCCGAAGTGAACAGTATTTCGGCCAGTCAGCGTCCGCCTTGCGTGTACCAGCGCGCGACCACTTCCATAGCCGGCTTACCCCACGGCGTGTGCGACCCATCCTCGGGGCCGCCAAAGCCGTTGGTGCCCACCTTCCACCAGTAGACGCCGGAGAACCAGGGTTTATCGTAGAACGCCTTCAACACCGCCTCGTAACACCGGGCCTGATCTTCCCCCGAGATCTCCCTGGGCGATTCGTCCCAGGGCGCGCGGTGTGGCGCCTTCAGGCTGGCGAAACCCGCTTCGGTGAAAATCACCGGCCGCTGGAAGCGCGACTGTACCGTCTCCACTTTGTGCACGATCGCCTGTACATCGAGATCGTCCGGCAGCGGATAGTAGTTGTTCAGGCCGATATAGTCGAGCGCATCCCAGAACCTGATGTTTTCGAATTCCTCGCCCTGGACGGCGGCGTAGACCAACGGGCCGGGGTACAGCTCGCGAGCCCGCCGGATGATCTCGCGCCATTCCTCTTCATACCGGCTCATTCGGCCGAACTCGGTGCCCACGCACAGCAGGTCGGCATGGCTTTGCGAAGCAATCTTCGCATAGTGATCGAGAAAGCGCCGGTAGCTCTCGAACCAGCGGCCGCGGTCGGCCGCGGCCTCAAAGTGGATGTCCGCCGGCCAGCCCCGGTGCAGCCAGACCTGAGGCTTCAGCATTACCTTCATCCCTCGCTGGTGAGCCATCGCGACGAGGGCCTGGAGGTCTTCATCGCGCTCCCAGGCATTGCCGAACCGTACGGTGGTTTGCCCCGCCGGCACGAACCCGTAAGGCACCAGGGCAATCGCATTGACGCCGTTCCGCGCCAGGTGGTCGAGCATGGCCGCGGATTCGCGCGGGGAGTACCCGGTGGGGCCTTCCGCCGTGAAGTTGACGCCCTTCTGAAAGAACCAGCGCGGGTACGGCTGGGCGGGATCGGGCTTCGGAAGCGATGCCATCGTGGAAGCGCGCGCAGCCTGTTTCGACTGGCGTTCCAGCGAGCCCGCCGCCCGAGCTCCGCCGAACACCAGAAACGAAACCGCGGCGCCGGCGATGACGCCGCGCCAACCCGGCGTTACGGCGGCAGCCCTCACCGGCCGGAGCGTGGCCACGATCCCCGTCGCCAGCAGGGCCGGACCCAACCCGAACAGCGCGAAGCGCGCATCGAGCGATCGTGAGGCTTGCGCGATAAAGAGGGTCAGTGGCAGCAGGAATCCGACGATCCCGGTGGCCAGCCTCGGGCCAAGTCCGGCCCATCCACTGAGCAGTCGCCACAGTCCCACCGCCAGCACCAAGCCATAGAGGACGGTTCCCAGCCGCGTTTGCAACGAAGCCTGCGGCTGGAACGCCCAACGTGCCAGCGGAAAGCCGATGGCCACCTGGCCCACGCACGCGACAAACAAGCCGCTCAGCCAGCGGTGCCGGGTGGGCGCGAAGTACGCTGCCAACGCGACCCCAACCACCGCCGCCATCGTCAGCAACGGCGCCTCACCGGCCGATCTCCCCCCGAGCACCGCCTGTCCTTGGGGACGGCTGACCGCCGCGACGTACAGCGGCGCACACCGGAACCACAGGAAACTCTCGCCCGCGGCGGCCACTTTCAGGCAAGCCGGCAGAGCCCTCACGGTGAACATCGCCAGCCAGTAGCAGGCGTAAAAGAACGCGGCGGCCGCCAGGGCGTCGCGGCCGGCGGCAAGCAGCGCCGCGGTGCCTGGGCTGCGTCCCGAATCGGCGCTTCGTTCGCTCGCGGTCATTCCAGAACGGCTTCAGTAGGGGTTCATCGCCGTCATCGGCGACTGGTTGAGAATCTTCTGCACTTCCTTGCGCAGAGGACCGGTGGCCTTCGCGTAAATCATCTTGTAGGCCTTGCAGAAGTAGTCGAGATCCTCGAATCGGCTGTGGGGCCCGTGCCGCAGCTTGGGACACCCGCCGTGACAGATGCTCTGGTATTCGCAGGCCTGGCACTCCGGATGGGCCAGGGTCTTCTTGAGCGCGAAATTGTATCGCGTCTGGCGGCGTGCGATTTCGCTCCAGGAGTCCATCGCGACGTTGCCGAGTTTCCAATGCTTTTCTACGAAGAAATCGCAGGGGTAGACGTCGCCGTTGTACTCCACCACCACGTAGCTGTCGCACGTTTCGTGCATGGTGCAGTTGCCGGGCTTCTGGCCCGCCAGCGCTTCGGCGATGTTGTCGAAGAAGCGGATCCGCACGCGCCGCCGCTCCGGCCACCACAGATCGAACGTCTCGATCAGGAACCGGCCATACTGTTCGGCGGTAATCGTGAACGGCAGAGGGTTGCCGTCGGGGTCGAATTCCGCCAGCGGAATGTACTGGATGTAGTCGATGCCCAGGCCGCGGAAGAACTTGTACACTTCCTTCGGCTTGCCGACGTTGGCTTGGCTCAACACGCACAGCGCGTTGAACTCCACCTTGTTCTTCTGCATCGTCTCGATGCCGCGCATCACCTGCTTCCACGTGCCGCGCCCCTGCTTGTTGAAGCGATAGAGGTCGTTGATCTCTTCCGGTCCGTCGATGGAGATCCCGATCAGCCAGTTGAAGCTCCGAAACAATTGGCACCAATCGTCGTTGAGCAGAATGCCGTTGGTCTGGAGCGCATTCGAGACGTTATGGCCGTCGCGGCCGTACTGCTTCTGCAGTTCGCACAGGCTCTGAAAGAACGGCAGCCCCGCGAGGGTCGGCTCGCCGCCCTGGAAGGCGAACACGCTGTTGGGATACGAGTAGAACAGGTAGGTATCCACCAGACGCTCCAGCGTATCGGCCGACATGCGCCGCGCCGGCATCGACTTGTAGGGATCGGCGTCGCGATCCAGGTAAAAGCAATACGCGCAGTCGAGGTTGCAGACCGCGGACGCGGGTTTGATCAACAGCGAGTTGATCCTGGGCGCCGGGCCGCTGCGTTCGCGCAGACTCAGGCTGTCTTCAATGGTGACGAGGCCGCCTGCCATGAGGCAAGTGTACAACGGGTCTCAGGCGGCGAAGATCTCTCCCGCTTGAATCCGGCAGCCGAATTCCGGGATTTCAAACGCATCTACCTCGTTCAGCCTGGCGTTGCTGTAGAGAAAGAGCCTTCGGTTGCCGGGGTCCACCAGCAGCACGTGCGCGACTCCCCAGCGATCATATTCCGCCAACTTGGCCACGATCTCCGACCAACGATCGTCGGGCGAGGCGATCTCGATGGCGACAAAAGGCGGGGTGGTTGGGACTTCTTCGCCAGGAGGCTGATCCCGATACACCGCCACGTCCGGAATACGAAAGCGGTCAGGCGCTACGCGATGCCGCAATTCCGGCATGGCCCACAGGGCGTGGCTCTTGCGTATTTCGTAGAAGATCTCGACCAATCTCGCCTGGATCAGGCTGTGGGTCCGGTTCCCCATGTTCCGCTCCACGACCGAGCCATCCACAAATTCCCGGTCCGGTCCGTCGAACGTCATGTGGAGGTACTCTTCCACGCTCACGCCCGTTTTGACACTCATAAAGAGATTATGGCGCTGATTGGCCTTTCGCGGCGCCTGATTCCGCCGGTTGCCGCTGCGGCCTCCTTATTCAAACAACGAAGATTTCGTCCGCGCGAATGCGGCAGTCAAACTCCGGGATTTCGAAGGCCTCCACCTCCGTGACCCCGGCCGTCAGATAGCGATAAACCTTGTCCCTGTTCGGGTCTACCAGCCAGACATGCGCCACACCCCAGTCGCTGTACTCGGCGAGCTTTGCCATCACCTCGCCATTGCGGTCGTCGGCGGATAGGACCTCGATCGCGATAAACGGGGGCTCCGAGGGAACTCGTTCCGCGGGGACCTGATCGCGGAACACAGCGACGTCGGGAATCAGGAATCGGCTCGCCGACCGGCGGAAGCGGAGTTCCGCGCGGGCAAACAGCGGGTACCGCTTTCGAATCTCGTAAAAGATCTCGATCAGCCGCGTTTGCGCCCCGCTGTGGGGACCGTCGCCCAAGTCTCGCTCCACTACGGCGCCGTCCCGGTACTCGCGGTCCGGCCCGTCGAAGGCGGTTCGCAGATACTCTTCCACGGCAACGCTGGTCTTCACCGCCATGTTTCCACTATAGCTCTGCGATACTAGAAACATGCGCGAAGTCAAGCCCTCGGTCTGCGCCTTGGACTGCCCGGACGCGTGCTCGCTGCTGGTCACCGTCGAGGACGGAAAGGCGACGCGACTGCAAGGAAACCCGCACCATCCGGTGACTCGTGGCTTCCTGTGCGCGAAGGTCGCCCGCTACCTGGAGCGCGAGTATCACCCCGATCGTCTGCTGTACCCGCAGCGCCGGATCGGCCGCAAGGGCGAGGGCCGGTTCGCCCGGATCACCTGGGACGAAGCGCTCGACGAGATCGCCCACCGCTTGAAGGCCATCGCCGCCGAACACGGGCCCGAAGCCATCCTGCCCTACAGCTACGCGGGTTCCATGGGCTACCTCCAGGCCTCCGGAATGGATCGCCGCTTCTTCCATCGCCTGGGGGCCTCGCGCCTGGATCGCACGATTTGCTCGGCCGCGGGGGGAGCGGGCCTGATGCGCGCCCTCGGCTGCCGTTACGGCACCGAACCGGAACAGTTCCGCCACTCCAAACTGATCCTGGCTTGGGGAGCCAACATCCTCGGCACAAATGTCCACTTGTGGCCCTTCATCGTCGAGGCGCGCCGCAACGGTGCGAAGTTCTACACCATCGATCCGCGGCGTAACCGCACGGGCAGCCTCTCGGATAAGCACTTCTTTGTGAACCCGGGGACGGACGCAGCCCTGGCGTTTGGCCTGATGCACGTCATCTTCGCCGAAGGACTCGAAGACAGGGACTACATCGACCGCTACACGTCCGGCATCGCCCTGTTGCGCGACCGGGTGAAACCCTACACGCCCGAACACGTGGAAGCCCTGACGGGAATCGGCCGCGAAGAGGTGGTTCAACTCGCGAGAGAATACGCCACCACGCGGCCCGCGGTGATTCGCCTCAACTACGGCGTTCAGCGCAGCGAGCGCGGCGGTTTGGCCGTGCACGCTGTGTCCCTGTTGCCGGCCGTCACGGGCGCATGGCGCGACGTCGGCGGCGGCCTTCAGGTCTCGACCTCCGGCGCGTTTCAGGTCAACCGATCCAATCTGGAGCGGCCCGATCTCCAGCAGCAGACGCTGGGCCGCGAAGCCCGCATCTTCAACATGACCCTGCTGGGCGAGGTCCTGACTGGAAACCACGAGCCCCCCGTAAAGGCCCTGGTCGTCTACTGCTCCAACCCCGCCGCGATTGCTCCCGAGCAGAACAAGGTCTTTCGCGGCCTGGAACGCTCCGACCTGTTCACCGTCGTCCTCGAGCAATTTCAGAACGACACCGCCGACTACGCCGACATCCTGCTGCCGTCGACGACGTTCCTCGAGCATACCGACGCCTACTTCGCCTACGGGCATTACCACATGCAAATGGCCACGCCGGTGCTGCCCGCGCCGGGCGAAACCAAATCCAACGTCGAAGTATTCCGCCTGCTGTCGAAGCGGATGGGCTTCACTGACGCCTGCTTCGACGAGTCCGAGGACGACATGATCCGCGGCCTCCTCGATTCCGGCCACCCGTTCCTGAAGGACGTGACGTTCGAACGGCTGGAACGGGAACATTCCGTGCGGCTCAACGTTTCCGACGTCGAGCAGCCGTTCCGGCCGTTTGCCGAAGGCGGGTTCGGCGCCGAGTCCGGGAAGTGCAATCTGGACGTGCCCGACTACGTTCCGCCCGAAGAGTCGAGGCTCGGCGCGGCGTCGTTGCGCGCGAAGTACCCGCTGGAACTGATCTCCCCCAAGAACGACGACAGCATGAATTCGACCTTCGGCAACCGTCCCGACACCGATCTGCAAACCTCGTTTCTCGAACTGAATCGCGCCGACGCCGAGGCGCGAGGGATCGTCGACGGCGATCAGGTCAGGGTCTTCAACGATCGAGGCTCGTGTGTCCTGACCGCGGATGTGGACGGCTCCGTCAAGGCCGGCGTGGTGTGCTCGCCCGCGGTGCGTCAAGGCCGCCAATCGGCGGGCCGGCGCAACGTGAACGCGCTTGCCTCCGACCGGCTGACCGACATTGGCGGCGGACCCGTCTTCTACAGTTGCCTGGTGCAGGTGGAGAGGGTGGGAGATTGAGACCGCTGCTCATCCTGGTCGCCTTCGCCTCGCTCGTTTCGCCCGCCTGCAAGAAGCGGGATCGCATTAAGGTTGGCCAGACCGAGGAGGGCGCGGCGGGACCGGCGAGCGTCGTGCACGTCGCCGACCCGCGCACCGAGAAGCAACTGCTCAGCGGCTTTCACGGCGTCGAGCAGAACTCCTGGCGGTGGACCGAGGGAAAATTCAGTGTCGCTCTCAAGCCCCCCGCACGGGCAGCGCAGTATGGCGCGGTGCTGGAGATGCGCTTCTCGGTCGCCGAAGCGGTGATCAAGAAACTCCAGACGATGTCGTTGACGGCCAAAGTCAACGGGACGCCGCTTCCTCCCGAGACTTACACACAGCCGGGTGAATTGGTCTTCGCGCGCGATCTGGAACCCGCGCTGTTGGCCGGCGACACCATCAAGGTGGAGTTCGAGTTGGACAAATTCGCCAAGCCGGGCGATTTCGACTCCCGGGAACTCGGCCTGATCGTTTCCTCCATCGGACTGGAAGCAAAATGACGCGGGCCGCCCGCCTGTTGTTCTGGCTGTTGCCTCCCTGCTTTTTCCTGGCACTGTACTGGCGCGGGTTGTTTGTCTGGTTTCAGGCCGACGACTTCGGCTGGATGGGCATCGTCGACTCGTTCGCCCACTCGCGCGACGTCTGGACCACCTTCTTCGCGCCGAAGGCGCAAGGCAGCATCCGCCCCATCACGGAGCGATTCTATTTCTTCGCCCTGTTCAATTTGTTCGGGTTCAACGGTCTTCCTTATCGCCTCTGCGCCTGCGTCACTCAAGCCGCCAACGTGGTGATCTTTGCCCTGGTGACGCGAAAGCTGACGGGTTCAAGTCTCGCCGGGGTCGCGGCGCCGATGATCTGGTGCTCGAACCTCGCTCTGTTCTATCCGCTCAGTTGGAACTCGGTCTACAACCAGGTGGCCTGGGCCTTCGTGTTTCTGCTGGCCTTCTATCTGCTGCTGCGCTATCTCGAGACTGGCCGCCGCGCCTTCTGGATCGCCCAGTGGGCCGTTTTCCTCCTCGGCTTCGGCGTGCTTGAACTGAACGTCGTTTATCCGGCGCTCGCATTCAGTTATTGCTGGCTGTTCGCCCGCGACCGCGTGCGCATCACCTTGCCGCTGTTCGTCCCATCGATCCTGTTCACCGTCATCCATCGCGTCGCGACCTGGAATATCTCGGTCCCGGGATATCGTCTGCACTGGGATCTCTCGATCTTTCCGACTCTTTGGACCTACTGGCAGTGGGCGTTCAACACCACGCACTTTTATGCCTTCTCCCATGTGCCGGAGATCTGGGGCTACGTCGCGTTCTGGACTCTCTCTCTCTCGCTGTTGGCGTTCATCGGGGTGCAAACCAGGCAGGGAAAGTGGCTGCCCGCGTTTGGCCTGCTGTGGTTCCTCATCACCCTGGCGCCGGTCCTGCCCCTGCGCGATCATCTCACCGAGTACTACACCGCGATTCCCGTGATCGGCCTTAGCCTCACCGCGGCCATCGCCTTCACGGCGCTCTGGAAAGCGCGCTGGCCCCTGCAAGCGGCGGGTCTGGTGCTGTTCACCACGTATGCGCTGGCCGGGATCAAACCCCTGCGTACGTCCCTTCGGCGGTCGGTAGAGACGACAAGGAAAATTGAATCGCTCGTGGGCGGCGTTGCTCGCGCTCAGCGCCTTCATCCCGGCAAGACGATCCTGCTGACGGAGGTCGACGAGAAAGTCTTTTGGCTCGGCGTCAGCGAGAACCCGTTCCGCCTGTTGGGCATCGACAAGGTCTACATCGTTCCCGAGGCGATCCGGGAAATTCGCCAAAGACCGCATTTCAACCCGGTTGCCGACTACGCGCTGCCGGCGGCCACAACCCTGGCCGGCCTCGACCGGGGGACGGTGGTTGTTTATTCGGCTAAGGGTCCGCGTCTCAAGAACGTGACCGCCCTCTACGAGGCCAAGGCGCGTGCCACGCTGGTCGACGAATTTCCCCGCCGCCTCGACGCCGGCGGGGCTCTGTTCACGAAATACTTCGTGGACGGTTGGTATCCTCCCGCCAACGGGACGCGCTGGATGTCGAAGCGCGGCGCTCTCCGAATCGGCGGGCCGCGTTCGGCTGGCGGGCGTCTCTGGGTCAGCGGATTCCGGCCCGAACACGCGGGCTGGACCTGGCCGGTGGAACTTCGCGCGTCCGTCGACGGCAGATCATTGCCCCGCCAACGCGTGGGACCCAAGGACGGGCAATTCCAGTTCGACTACGCGATCCCTGCGGAATTGGCCGGCCAGACTTCCGTGGAAGTCGTCCTCGAGGTAGACCGCACGTTCTCCCCCCCCGAAGACCGGCGGGCCTTGGGCTTGGCCTTCTCCGTGTTTGAAGTCCGATAGCTCGAGCACTTCGAGTGCCCCTGCCGGGCAGTTGCATTCTCTGGCCGCCTGGCTCATCAACCTAGAGTCCGACGAGTGGGACAAGCAGATCGCTGAGGACTTCCTTCCCGGTGGCTGTGGCACAGCTTGGGGTGAAAGAGTCAAGGCGGATATCGCAGCCGGCAAGTTTCGTCCGGTGCAAGAGCTTTGCGCCGAACAAAACCGGCACAAGCGACCTTCGTCTCACGGGTCTCCATTAAATCCGTGTCGCGACATCGCCAAAGACGTCGGGTTTCGGCTCACGTTGCCAGATGTAAGCCAGCCTTCTTGAACTCGTCGCCCTTGCACAGAATCGGTTCGTCGACGATTACCGCCAAAGCGTAGGCGAAGCAATCCCCGAAATTGAGTCTGGCCGGATGACCGCTGCCCCTTCCGAAGGTGCGATAAGCCTCGCGGGCCAGGCGTGCCTGCTCCGGTGTGACGCTCGAGATTTCCACGCCGGCGCGCTGCAACAGTTCATCCACCCGGCGGCTCGCAACCGGGTCCTTCTCCGAGTCGATCACGATCGCCGTTTCTACGTAGTTCGCGGCGGAGATCCGGCGCACGGGAGCTTTTTCGATCGCCTTCGCAAACAATGCCGCTTCGGGCTCCTGACGCAGAATGGCGATGACGGCCGAGGCATCGAGGATCAACGGGGTAGCCCCTTATCGTCATACAGGAATTCGCCATGGTCGATTTGCCGCGTGCGCCGGCCGAGACGAGACGCGCAATCCGCTCCGATGGCCATGAGTTCCTCGGCAAGCGAAACCTTTCGGGCTTTTTTGTCGAGTCGAACCAATCGCTCTCGCAACGCGGTGGTGACCGCTTCCGTCATGGTTTCGCCTGTGATGTTCGCGACCCGGTTGGCCAGCCGGTAGGCTTCGCCATTCTTGAGGTTCAACGATTTTTCTACCATATCTACCTTCCAATTCTACCCTACTGGAATGGTAGTGGATAACGGCCCGTCGACCTACCCTTTGAGGGCTTGAAACGCCCTTTCAATCGCTTCTCGGGCGCCGCCGTCTAGCGGAGACTGGGGCAGTCGAGAGGGTCCGCCATAGTAGCCGTTCAGGTCCATCGCGTGCTTCAATCCCGCCGCCCCGTACCGCCGGGTCACCAGGTCCGCCGGCTCCAGAATGCGGGCCTGCCAGTCGAGGCCGGCCTCTTCTTCCCGCGTCCGGAAGGCTTCCCACACCGCGATGGCCGCGTACGGAATCGCGCTGGCGACACCCAGCACCGCTCCCGCTGCTCCCGCCTGTAGGTCGTTCCACAGCGTGGTCTCATCGCCCGCCAGGATGACGAAGTCTTTACGCGCCTCCGCTGCCAGGCGGCGAACGTCTACTCCCGAGCCGATGACCCCCACGAGGTTCGGATGCTTCGCCAGATCCAGCAGGGTCTCGGTCGCGAGGCTCACTCCGGTGACGCGCGGCTGATGCTGGATCAGCACGGGCAGACCGGACCGGTCGGCCAGGGACCGGTAGTACAGCAACTGGGTCTCCGGCCGGGATTCGTGATCGCGGTCGAAACGCGGCGTCATCGCGGCGACCGAGTGAAAGCCGCACGACTCCGCCTTCGCGGCCAACTCGGCCGCCTCCGCCACGCCGGCCGAATCGATCCCTGCGATCAGCATTCGCTCCTTGTCGCTGTTGAGCGCGGAGGCGGCTTTGACCCACTCCCACAACGAGACGCGATCCTGGGCCGACAATAACGGGCCTTCGCCGGCGGGACCGCCCACGAGAAACCCGGACACGGTCGTCAGATTCCACTTCGCGACATTGAACTCGACCTTGACGCGATAGATCGCGCCCGCGTGGTCGAACGGAGTAGACATCTCGACAAAGATGCCCTGCGCTTTGAACGGCGTCCTTACAGCCGGACGGACATCAAGTACACCAACGGGAAGATAAACATCCATACCAAATCCACAAAATGCCAATAGAGGCCGCTCACTTCGACGGGAACCAGGGAATATCGGCCGCGCGCGACGCCGGCGGCCATCACCACCAGATAGACCACGCCCACCAGGACGTGCGCCATATGCAGGCCGGTCAGGGTGAAAAACGTGGCGCCGAACAAGGGTTCGTTCCAGGGATTGCGGAACGGAGTCACGCCCTCGCGAAACAGGTTGTTCCACTCACCCAAATGCAGAATCACAAACAACACTCCGCAGGCGATCGTGGCTGCCAGCCAGCGAATCGCTCGCGACGAATCGTGCTTGCGCATCGCTTCCACCGCCCGAACCATGGTCAGGCTGGACGTCAGCAACACCAGGGTCATCACGCTCGACAGCACCAGGCTGGGGACAAAGTGAAAGGGCGTCGGCCAGTCAGGCGTCGCCATGCGCAGGTATGTATAGCAGACCAGCAGGGCCGAGAACGTGAGCGCGTCGGAGACAATAAACAGCCACATTCCCAGCTTTTTGGTGCCGGTGGCGAACGGCGATTGGCCGCCTTCCCAAATGGTCGATGTCGCGGAAGTCACTGGATCGCTAACCCCACCTGGCCAGCCTGGCCAGCAGACACAGCCACAGCAGGTCCATGAAATGCCAATACAGCGCGCTAATGTCGGCGGCCGTGCGTTTGCCCGGACCCATCTGCAATCGCAGTGCCTGCGCGTTGACGTACCCCAGCGCGATGACGCCCCCCAACAAATGAATCGCGTGGGCGACGGTCAGAATATAGAAGAAGGCGCTCGACGGATTCGCGGTGACGTAGAACCCTCGAGCGTTCAGTTGCCACCAGGCCCAGCCCTGGCCGGCCAGAAATCCGAAACCCAGAATCGTACCGGCAGTCCAGAAGCGGTTGAAGGCGATTCGCCGGCCCGCGCGCAACGAGCGCCGCGCCGCTTCGAGCATTGCGCTCGAAAGCAGCAGCGCGGCCGTGTTCCACCAAATGATCGAAGGCAGCGGCGTCGGCCGCCAGTCGCCGGAGATGCCGCGCCGGATGATGAACGCGCTCAGAATGGCGGCGAAGAACATAAAGATCGCCGCCAGAGCCACCAACAGCCCGGTGAACGACGCGCGGCGCTGCGAACCGTGGCCCCCGGGCTGGCCGTCGGGCCCGCGGCCCTCGCCGCCGCCGTCAATCCCAACGGGAGGATTGCCGCCGCCGCGCGCGATGTCGGTGGAGGACACCATAGCTCTCATGGTCTCACTGGTTCGAGGCCGGCGGATCGTTCTGCATCACGTAATCTTTTGCGGCCCCGGGAACGCTGTACTCGTAGGGCCCATAGAAAACCCTGGGAAATTCCCCCTCGAAATTGTGCTCGGGCGGTGGCGATGCCGTCGCCCACTCGAGCGTGGTCGCCTGCCACGGATTCGCCTCCGCTTTCTTCCCCTTCTTCAGGCTCCAGACCAGGTTGATCAGGAAGATCAACTGCGCGACGGCCGTAGCATACGCCGCGTGGGTCATGCCCAGATGCAACGTCCGCAGCGACGAAAGGAAATCAAAGTTCGTGAAGTCCGGATACCGGCGGGGATTCCCGGCGAATCCCACAAAGTGCATGGGGATGAAGATCGCGTATGTCCCGATGAAGGTCAGGTAGAAATGCAGCTTGCCGAGCGGTTCGTTC
>CAZGUX010000263.1:0-22671 GCA_964529305.1 uncultured Solibacteraceae bacterium
CGAGGTCAAGATGGATCGCTACTCCTTTCTTGTGGGGCTCTTTCATCCCCGACAACATGCCGGTTTATCCCGGCGCACGTCGCGGTAGGGACGGTCATCACTGGCCGCCCCCCGCACAGATCCGTGCGAGCGCTCCTAACGCACACGGCTCCTGCCTTGGATGCGAGCGTCGAAACGCACGCTGGGATACGGATGCAGGGGACGACCGGGGCCGTCCAACGCGTTTCCCGGTTTCTATCAACGACAGTGGAATCAAATCAACCATTTGCACACGAGCGACGACGCCAGTTGCCGGTGCCTTGTCACGGGTTTCTTGTCACCAACGGCAAACGTGGCAAACCAGAACAATCCTCGGTTGGGTTTGTCGGAGAAGACCGCACCGATGCGTCAGGTTGGGTTCCGCTTCTGCGACGGCGGCGTTTCGTCTTCGAAGTACAACTCCACTCGATCGGTAGTCCAGGTCGCAATGCCGCTGCCGAAGAAGTCTTGATCTTCCGTCCAGATGGGAACATCCAGGAGAAACGCCACCGCGGCCACCGGCCAGTCTTCCTCGTCGCGCGGGGCCACTCGCCGCCGCGCGAAGTGCTTCAGATCCTGATCGAGCGCCCGACGCACCGGCGTCACCAGCGCCCGAATCTGTTCGAGCACGGCCAAGCCCACTTCTGGATCCTCGCCTCGACTGGTGAGCACGCCAGAGGGATGTACTTGCGAGCGTCTTCAATGCACACATCCGGCGCGTAGAAATCCGTCGAGTCCTCGTAGGTCTCGAGCAGCGGCCGGACGCGCCGCCCGAGGACGGCGCGGATCAGAATGTTGGCGTCCAGCACGAGCCCCTTGCGGGTGCTCATCGACGCTTGCCCGCCCGCCAGCGCTTGAAGTCCGCGACGAGTTCGTCTTCCGTGACGCCTTTGGCGGCCAGCAGCGCATGCAGTCGCTCCGCCGCCTCCTTCAGGGCTGTCCGCTCCTCATCCGTGCGTTTGCGCCGGGCGGGGATGAAGTACCCAACCGTGTCGCCATGCCGAGTGATCGCCAGCGGCGTGTCGCTCTCCAACACCTAGTTCGCAAGCTTCTGGCGGAACTCCCGGATGCCGACTCTCACTGGCTCCATGACATATGCTCCTGTGTACTCACCTGTACACAATGATACGCCGCCCACTGGAATAGGCACATCGCTATGCGGGCCGCCTCGATGCCACCGGAGCGCCCTCCGCCGGCAAGTGGGAGGCTGTCGGCGTGGGCTCGCCGATAGCCTTCGGCCGCAACGATTCGCGTCGAGGCATCTGCCAAAGCGTTGCTGCCTTCCAACGGATCCTCGGCCCGGACAGAGTGGCTCCGTCCGACGTACTTAGCCTTCGAAAGTCGGCTTTCGTCCTGCTTCCTTCCCTGACCGAGAAACCAGCGTCCGCACCCACCTGATCCTCTAGATCTAGAGTTATCGCGGCCTGCGTCATGGCCCGGCGGATCGCCGCTACAGTCTCGGCGCGTTCGCGCTATTCATCATTCTCATTCATCGTCGGCTTCCTTCGGCTCCCCGACGGCACGACGCTTCCCGTGGCGGACATAGAGGATGTAGACGGTGTTTTTCGGCTTGTCCACGTAGAAGACCACGCGGTGCGACTTGTAGACGAGCTGCCGGAGACTCCTCTTCCAGATACTCCCGTTCCCTGGCGTAGGGGCACCGCTCCGGAAAGCGCTCCAAGGAGTCGATCTCCTCGTAAAGGCCTCGAAGCCAGCGGGCGGCGTTCAGCGGGGAACGTTCATGGATGTACAGGAAGGACTCCCGGATGCCCGCCTGCGCCTCCGGTGTGACGATGACCTCGAATGTCTTCACTTGAGGTTGATTCCGTGCTCTTTGCCGAGCCTCTCCAGGAATTCGCGCATCGGACGGCCCTCACCCCGCTTGGCCTGTTCCAGGCCGCGGCTGATGCCGCGAATGCTCTCCAGAAGTTCCTGATCGTCGAGAAGCTTCTGATATGCCTCGGCACTCTGCACGACAACTTCAGCTTGCCCGTTGACGGTGAGGACGAGGGGCTTTCCGGATTGCTTCAGGTGTTGAATGTGCTCGCGGGTGTTGCGCTGAAATTCACTGAGCGAGTGAATGTCGGAGAGATGGACTGCCACACCATGCAATTTACATGAAATTGACTGTTCTGGCAAGGTGCCTGGAACGGCGGTGCCAGGCATACGCCGCCCGGTGGAAACATCGCTCTGGAGCGCTGGGCGGCCCTCTCCACCCATCTCGGAACGCTATTGAAGTTCCAGGGCGCGAACGATTCCGACCGTGCCGTTCTTCAAATCGTCTTTCGGAAGGAACTCGACCGTCACCTGCTGGCCTTGCTGCGGGCCGCATCGGAACTCGAGCGGGCCTCCGGCTCCACTGCGGATTACGATGTTGTTCGGGTCTTCGATGTGGAACCGGAGCGCTTTGCCGCTGACCGACACAGTGAGGCGGGCGCGGTTGTCGAGGCACTCGACATGCTGCAGCTTGCCCTTCATCGTCACCGCCGGATCGACAGGGGTTGAGGTTCCCGGCGGAGGGGTCTCGCGGCGCGCGATCCTCGGGCGCCCTGGTTCCTGATCGTCGTCGGGCGCTGGCGCGGATTGGGGAGCCGAAGGGGGTGGGGCCATCGCGACGACGGTAGTGGGCCTGTCCTTCCGGATCGGTTGGTTCACCGCCTGGTAGAGGCGCTCGGCATCCGCCCGTTCCTCCTTGGGGACCACTTCCAGAAGGCGCTTGGCGGCGGTCTGCGCCGCCCGTTGGTCGCCGACGTGCCAGGATGCATAGGCCAGCGCGCGAAACAGGTACGGAGCTTGTTGCGGAGTGATCTTCTTCACCGGCGCCAGATACGCCAGCGCCTGTGAATACTTCTGGTCGCGCAGCATGAGTTCGCCGGCCATCAAACGCGCGTCCACATGCGCGGGCGCCAGAACCAGTAGTTTGTCGATCGCGGCAATGACCTGCGCCTTCTGGCCGGGCTTGCTCCTGGCCAGTCTCGCGAAATCCCAATACACTTCCGCGTTGCGGGTATCCAGCTCGACGGCCTTGGCGAGCGACGGAAGGGCCTGGTCTGGGTCGCGGTCGTAGAGGGAGAGATAGCCGAGGCCTTCGAACGGCTCCGGGCGCTTGGGGTGGTCCTGAGAGAGCTTCTGATAGCGTGCCCGGGCCTCAGTCCGGTTGACGCCGATCATCAGGTCGGCCAGGGAGATGTTGACTTCGATCTCGTCGGCCGGAGAGACTTCGACCTCCTGCGTTTTCTTCTCCAGCTTGATGTCGAACAGCGCGACCTGGAAGGTGCTGCCGCGGATGTAGGCCTGCAAGTCCTTCTCGACGTCGCGAACGGATTTTCCGTAGGCCTTGCGAAAGGCGTCGGCGGCCGGCTCCGTGCGAAGCGCCCGCCCAAACTCGGTAAAACCGGCGCGGTAGGTGGCGTCGAGATTGAGCATGTGCATCAAGGCCCAGCTTTCCGCGTAGAACATTCCGGTCCGGTTCTTCTCGTTATAGAGCGGCGATTGGTGATCGACATCGAAAATGGCTGCGAGAGGGAGCCACTTATCGGAGAACAGGGCCTGATAACGGCCGGGAATCAGGTCGCCGACGCGGACTTTTTCACCCGATGGGGTCATGGTCGAGTAGAGTTCGGCCAGACCTTCGTTCATCCAGAGGGGGATGGGCACTCCAGAGTGGCGATTCAGAAGGTGCACGTATTCGTGCACGGCGACGGGATAATTTTCCGAACGCAGGGAACTCATCACGACATAGTCGCGGTTACGGGAGGTTTGATAAAACGCGGCGGCGTTTTCGGTCGGGCGGTAGGGACGAAACTCCTTTTCCGAGGAGAAGCCGATGATGCGCACAGGCAAGGGCGTGCCCGTGCTGGCCAGCGCGGTCATGAAGAAACCGCGGACCTGCTCAAAATGCAGGACGGCTTCCCTGCCCCGTTTTTCGCCCGAGGTGGTGAACACTTCGAAATTCGCGGATTTGATGCGGGTCCAGCGCTCGGCGGCGGAGGCCACGCCAACAAAGGCGATCAGCAAGATTGGCAGTTTTGTCACGAAGACCCGCCTCCTGGAGAAATTAGCACGGGTGGTCGGCGGTGTCGATGGGTGGCTGCGGCCCGGCAAAGCTTCGAGACGAGTCTCGAAGCTGCAGGCACGAGTGCCTGCGCCACAAATCATTGCAGTAAGTTTCTTAGGTAGCGCCCAAGGGTCTTTGGCCGCCCCCCCTTGCACGGCCGCGATTGGGCCGTGAAGTGGCCACTATCGCACCGCTTCGGGACTGCCGCTCATCCACACAGTGGGGAGCGCACAAGAGGTTGCAGGTGTTCCCCGTTGGACTTCTCGCGGCCCAGGGAAGGCCAACACCCGAAGCCCAGACCGGCGCTCACCTGAACAACCGTTCATTCAAAGTGACGAGGAACTAGGGAGACAACTGAAACAGAGGAGCCAGAAATGCGAATCGCGGGGAGTAGGTTAGGTGACTCGCTGTGCCCTCACCTACGCCCCGCGAATATTTTTGCCGACTCGGAGGAGAGAAGGAGACGTTCTTTCAATTCCTTCCGATCTATTGATTCTACTTTACCGTCTCCCCCACTCCCCGCAAATCCTGTGAAGCCTGTATTTTCACGGCAGTACGGGCCCCCCTCAGTCATAGACCGAGTGCAGAACCTTCTTCAGATCTTCCCACGCTTCCCTCTTGGCCTCCTGGTTGTACGCCCTTAACAGATACGATGGGTGGTAGGTGACCATAAGGGGAATCCCGTTCCATCGAAACCAGTTTCCCCGCAGCCGCGTGACCCCTTCCTTCTTTCCCAACAGCGCCCGCGCTGCCGTGCCCCCCAACGCGCAGATCGCTTTCGGGGCTAGTACTCGCAATTGCCGGGCCAGAAACTGGCCGCACATTTCCATTTCATCCGGTTCGGGGGTCCGGTTCTTCGGAGGCCGGCACTTGACCACGTTGCAAATGTACACGTCCGCCCGAAGCAGCGAAATCCCTTCCTTCCTGGCCGTGCCCTCGATCATCTGGGTCAGCAACTGCCCGGCACGCCCGACAAACGGGAGTCCTTGTTTGTCCTCTTCCTCGCCCGGACCCTCGCCGACAAACACCAGTTTGGCCTCCGGGTTCCCTACCCCAAAGACGATCTTTGACCGGCCCTCGTGCAGACGGCACCGGGTGCAGTCGCCGATATCCTGGAGGATTGCCGGTAGAGAGTCGTTGGCGGGAACGACTTCGGGCAGCGGAAGTTCTTGAGACATCAACAGGTTCGGTTCGGGTTCTCGCGTCTCCATGCTCGGCTGCGAAGAGGGTGCTGATGCGGAACTCGACAGGGATTCGGTTCGAGCTGGATCCTCCGGCGCGGTGCCTGGCACCGCCTGAGGGTCGGCTTTCCGGCGAAACAGCGACTGAATGCCTAAATCTTGATAAAACTCCAGAACCGCGCGAAGTTGCTCGGAGTCCATGGCCTCTTACCGGCTCGCGTACAGCGCCAATCGCAATCGCAAGGCCTGATCGAAGATCACGTCCGCGATCGCACGCTTGGACGCCTTTGGGAGATCCAGCGTCTCTCCCGTCCTCATCACCAGGGTCACCTGGTTCTGGTCGGACTCAAAGCCCGTGCCTTCCTGCCCCACCAGGTTGCCGACAATCATGTCAGCGCCCTTGGTTTCCAGTTTGCGCCGCGCTTCCTGTTTCAGGTTCTCGGTCTCGGCCGCGAACCCGATCAGGAGCCGGTCTTCCTTCTTCCGGCCTAGCTCGGACAGAATGTCCGGTGTCGGATCGAGTTCCAGCGACACCCGGGCCGCCGTCTTCTTGATTTTCTGGTCCGGCACCTTCGCCACCCGGAAGTCCGCCACGGCCGCGGATTTGATCACCACCGTCGCCGGCCCGAAATGAGCCATCACGGCATCCCGCATCTCCACCGCCGTATGAACCGGTACCAGCGTCACTCCCGCCGGAGCCTTCAGGTTCACCGGTCCGGACACCAGGATGACCTTCGCGCCTCTCTGGAGCGCGGCCTCGGCCAGCGCGTACCCCATCTTTCCGCTGGAGCGATTGCTGATATACCGTACCGGATCCAGAGGCTCCTGCGTGGGGCCCGCGGTGATCAGCACGATCTCTCCGTCCAGGTCGTGACGGGGCCGCAACGCCGCCATCACCTCATCGGCGATCTGCTCCGGTTCCGCCAGCCGCCCGGGACCGACCATGCCGCACGCCAGATACCCCTCGCCTGGATCCACGATCCGGTGCCCCCTCTGCCGCAAGGTCTCCACATTCCGCGTGGTGGCGGCGTGGGTCCACATGTTGGTGTTCATGGCGGGCGCCAGCACCACCGGCCCGGTGAACGCCAGGTACAACGTGGACAGAAAATCGTCTGCCAGACCGTTGGCGAACTTGGCCAGCAGATCGGCCGTCGCCGGCGCGACCACCAAAAGGCGGTTCTCCTGCGCTACCGAGATATGTTCGATCGCGCTCGAGAGGGTCGCCTCCGGGCTGGTATCGGGGAACAGCTCGGAAATTACCTTCTGTCCCGTCAGTGCGGCGAACGTCAGCGGCCGCACAAACTCCTGCGCTCCCGCCGTCATCACCACCTGCACCCTGACGCCTCGTTGCATCAGGATCCGCGCCAGCTCGGCGGCTTTGTACGCCGCGATTCCGCCGCCCACACCCAGAACGACAGCCGAGCCCGCGTCCATCGCCGTCAGGCTTCCTCGGTAACCGGCTCCAGAGGCTCCTCCGTCCGGTTCAGCAACTCGTACTTCACCAGGCCGCGCTTGACCTCTTCCATCGCGATCACGGTCGACTTTTTGGCCGTCGTCGGCAGAAACGGCCTCGCCCCGTTCTGAAGCTGCCGCGCCCGCTTCGCCGCGACGATGATAAACCGGTTCACGCTCTGTTCCGGATCGTCCGGAATCACGCAACCGGAAATGCTGCGTATCGCCTTCTCTGACATCAACCCTCTCTCTCGCCGTCCTCGTCAAACGATTCGAGAATCGGCCGAATCTGACCTTCCATCCGCACCCGGCGGGCTCGCTCGGCGCGCACGATCCCACATAGCGTGGCCGCCGACATCTCCAGATCGCTGTTGATCAGCACGTAGTCGTAGGCGCCGTAGTTGGAGATTTCCTGGGCTGCGTCCCGCAAACGCCGCCCGATCACTTCATCGGAGTCTTCGCCGCGCGCCCGCAGCCGTTTCTCCAGAATTGCCCGCGACGGGGCCAGGATGAAGATCGAAACGGCCCCCGGGACCTTCTCCTTTAATTGTGCCGCACCCTGGACGTCGATGTCGAGTACCACGTCCGACCCTTCCCGCTCGCCCCGCTCCAGAATGCTCCGGTGCGTCCCGTAATAGTTGTCAAACACTTCAGCCCATTCGAGAAACTCATCCTGCCGGATGCGCCGCTCGAACTCGTCCCGGCTCAGGTAGTGGTAGCTTTCGCCTTCCCTCTCGTGGCCCCTCGGCTTTCGGGTGGTGTGGGATACGGAAAAGATCAGGCGTGGCACTTCCGCCAGTAACCGATTGACCAGGGTCGACTTACCCGATCCGGAGGGAGCCGAGATAATAAACACGATCATGGTGTCATTCCAGGTTCAGGCTCTGTTCCCGGACTTTGTCGACCTCGGCCTTCACCCCCAGCGCCAGTTCCGTGATCGTCAGCCCCATGTCGCCTAATCCGCTGGTTTTCGACAGGATCGTGTTCGTCTCCCGGTTCATCTCCTGCAGCAGAAAGTCCAGCTTCTTGCCGGTCTCGCCGCCGTCGTCGAGCAGCTTCAACAGGTGAGCGGCGTGCGTCTTCAGCCGCATCAGCTCTTCGGCGATGTCGCTGCGGTCCGCCAGAAGCGCGGCCTCCTGCGCCAGCCTCTGGGGTTCCACGCCGGTTCCGCGCAGCAGGTTGCGCATCCGTTCTTTCAGCCGCTTTTGGAACTCCGCCGTCGCCTGCCCCCGGATCGCTTCCATCTGCTCCGCGTTGGCCAGGATCGCTCCGCACCGGCCCCGCATTTCCTCCGCGATCGCCGAGCCTTCCCTCTCCCGGAAGGAATTGAGCGTCACAATCGCTTCGTCCATCAACTCCAGCAGCAGCCGCTCGGTCTCCGGCCCCGCTTCCATCGGCGCTTCCGTCCGGAACATGCCGGGAATCCTCAGCGCATTGTTCAGGTCCGGCTCACCCGGGATCCCAAACTTCGCCGCGGCTTTCCGGAACGCGTCGAGATACGACTTCAACAGGTCTTCGTTCAACCCGTCGGCGGCGTCGGTGCTGGGTGTGAAATTGACGTGGATCTGCAGATGCCCCCGCGCCACGCGCCCCTTCAACAGCGTTCGCATCGGAACTTCGTACGGATCCAGTTCCGCCGGCAGGTGAAAATGCAGATCCAGGCCGCGGTGGTTCACGCTCTTGACACTCAGCAGGATCTCTCCGTGGGCGGCCGCGCGCCGCACGCGCGCAAAGCCGGTCATGCTACGTATGCTCACAAGTCCACCACCGCGTCCGATTCGACGAATTGCAGTTCATGCAGTTTCTGATAGATCCCGCCGCCGGCGACCAGGTCTCCGTGCCGCCCCACCTCGCGGATCTCGCCCCCTTCCATCACGACAATTTTATCCGCTCGGCGGATCGTCGAGAGCCGGTGCGCGATCACGATCACCGTCCGGCCCGTCATCAGGTTCCCCAGAGCCTTTTGCACCAGCATCTCCGATTCGGTGTCCAGGTGCGAGGTGGCCTCATCCAGAATCAGCACCGGCGCGTTCCGCAGCAGCGCCCTCGCAATCGAAATCCGCTGGCGCTGCCCGCCGCTCAACTTCACGCCCCGCTCGCCCACCACGGTCTCGTACCCTTGCGGAAGCCTCTCGATAAATTCATGCGCCAGGGCGTTCCGCGAGGCCTCGCGAATCCCTTCCGGCGAGGCCAGCGGCGAGCCCGCGGGAAGTCCGTATGCGATGTTCGCCGCCACCGTATCGTTGAACAGAAACGTATCCTGCGCCACAATCCCGATATTCTCTCGAAGCGATTGCAGGGTCACGTCCCGGATGTCTACTCCATCGATGCGAATGGCGCCTTCCGTTACGTCGTACAACCGTGCGACCAAACCGGCCAGTGTGGTCTTGCCCGCGCCGCTCGGCCCCACCAGGGCGGCCACCTCTCCGGCCTTCACCTCCAGGCGGATCTTCCGCAGCGCAAAACCCCCAGGGGCGGACGGGTAGTGGAACCCGACGTCGTCGAACGTAATCGACTCGCGGAACCGCGCCATCGGCCGCGCATCCGCCCGGTCCGCCAGTTCGTCCGGCTTCTCCAGCAAGTCGAATACTTTCTGCGAAGCGCCGATCGCCTGCTCAAAGATGTTGTGGATCCCCGTCAGTCGCTTCACCGGTTCGTACAGCATCAGCAGCGCAATCACAAAACTGGTGAACTCGCCCGACGTCAGTTCTCCGGCCTTGATCTGGTCCCGCGCATACGTCAGCAGACCCACAATCGTCAGCGCCGCGAAAAACTCAATCAGGGGCGAGGCCAGCGCCTGCTGCAACACATACCGCAGATTGCTCTTCCTCAGTTGCTCCGTCGCCCGGTGGAAGCGTTCAGTCTCGTACGCCTCCCTCCCGAACGCTTTCACCACCTGGTGGCCGCTCAAGGTCTCCTGCAGAATCTGGCTCGCCTCCGCCGCGTCATCCTGGGCGCGGCGCGTGGTCCGGCGGATGCGCCGCCCGATCCGCGCCGTCGGCACCAGCACGAACGGAAGCACCGTCAGGCTGACCACCCCCAGCCTCCAGTCGCGGTGCATCACGACGAACAACAGGCCCAGCACGATGAAGACCTGCCTGAGTAGATCGGCGAGAATGTGGGACACCGCCACCTGGATCTTCTCGATGTCGTTCATGATCGAAGACATCAACTTGCCCGTGGCGTGCGACTCGAAAAACTGGCTGCCCTGCCGGATCACTTTCGCGAACACCTGGTTCCGGAGATCGGCCACCGCCGCCAACCCCACGTAGTTCACCAGGTAGTTGCCAAAGTAGTCGCACACGCCCTTCAGGCCGAAGACCCCCAGAATCCCCAGCGCCACCATCGTCCAGACGTTGTGGATGCGCGCCGGCATCAATTGGTTGAGATACACCGGCGCGTCGGTGATCGGGATGCGGAACAGCAGGACCGGTGTATCCGGAGCGGACGGGTTCAGCACCAGGTCGAAGATCGGGGCCAGCAGCAGCGCCATCAGGCCGTGCGCCGCCCCCACCACCGCCATCAGGATCACCGACCCGCCCAGCAGAACCCAATAGCGCCCCGCATAGCGCAGCAACCGCCTCCGCTCGTTCATGCGTGCACCCGCATCCGGAGCAGCGCCTGCTTCACCTCGTCCACCTTCACGTCCTGGATCCCCTTGGCCGAGTGCAATACGCATGCCTCGGTGCGCCACGGGCGCCACACCTCGCGGTCCGACGATCCGAAGATCACCGCCACCGGAAGTCCGCAGGCCGCGGCGACGTGGGCCGGTCCCGAGTCGTTGCCGACAAACAGCGAAGCGTGCCGGATCAGCCGGATGGTTTCCCGCAGCGGCTTCCCCGTGAATCGCTCGTGCCCTGAAAAGGCCGAAAGGTCGTCACCGGGCCCTCCGGCGAAGATGCATTTGAATCCGTACTCTGCCTCGATCCAGCGGGCGATCTCGGCGAATCGCTCAGTGGGCCATCGCTTGCCGGGTTGCGAGGCGTTCGCATGGATCACCGCGTACGGCCGCGGATACGGCGCCGGCCCCGAACCCGCGAACAACCGGGCTCGCGGAATCTCCGTCCGCGGCACTCCCAGCCAGAACATCGCCGAGGCAACGTGTTCCGCCGTGTGCATCACGCGCTCTTCTCCCAGGATGTCCTGCGCCCGCGGGATCCGCGCGTGATACAGAAACGGAAACCGGTAGTGGGCGAACCCCGCGCGATACCGCGCCCCCGACCCTGCCGTCATCCACGCGCTCCGTGTGCCCCCGTGCAGGTTCAAGCACAGCAGCGGGCAAAACCGCCGCACGGCGGCCATCTCCGGCGGCAGGATTCGCGCCACATCCGGGTTGTCTTCGTAGACATCTCGAAAACGCTCTTCCACCACGACGCCAATCTCGAGATCGGGACGATCCCGTTTCACCAGTTCCAGTGCCGGTGTGGTCAACACGCAGTCGCCCAACGACCGCAACCGGATCACCGCGACTCGAGCGCCTCCCGGCAACTGCGCGAAGAGATTGGCTGAGGTTCGGTGCGAAATCGCCTTCAGTCCTCGATCTTGGCTTCGTCAATCAGCATGACCGGAATATCGTCGCGAATCGGGTAAACTCGCTTGCACTGCACGCACTTGAGCCCGGTCCCTCCTGCCGTCAGTTCGACGGTCGCCTTGCACAACGGGCACACGAGGATCTCGAGCAGTTCCTTGCTGATTGCCATATCCGCAATCAGTGTATCAGCCCTGGAACCGTGAACGGCACCGACGCTCCGCTGCCGCAGGTTTCGTGGGGTGGCCTTTAGGCCGCGGCGCGCTTCAGCGCGCCCCTGGAGTTTGGACATTTGACTAGTGGCGCACGCTTCCAGCGTGCAAGGGAACTTTAGTTCCCCCAGCGAGCTTTAGTTCCCCCTCCTTGAATCCCGTTGAGCCATTGCCGGTACGGATCAAGTCCGGTCCCGCCACAGCAGTTCCGCGTCCGACCGCCGCACGTAGTTCGCATCGAGCGCCGCCGGGTCGACGCCGGGAATCCGCTCCGCCAGTCTCCCGATGGCCCCCGCAATCGTTCGGGGCGCGCGGATCCGCGGACACGATGCATAGCGCGACGCGGCCAGGGCCGGTTCGAAGAAATCCAGGCTCTGCGAGATGAATTCGTACGGCTCGTCCCCAAGGCCGGCAAGCCAGTCCGGAACGCGCGCCACCATCTCCTCGCGGACTCGCCGGGCCCGGTCATCGTACACGGCGCCGTAGATCTCTCCCCGGCGGGCGTCGAGAATCACCGCGCGCCAGGGCCCTTCACCGAACGTGGAGAGGGCCTGGAGATTCGACACGCCCAACACCGGACGGCCGTTGGCTTCGCCGAGTCCTTTCACGCACGCCAGGCCGATCCGGACGCCCGTGAACGATCCCGGGCCGGACGCCGCCGCGAAGCCGTCGATGTCCGAAAGCGGCGTGTCGTGACGCCCCAGCAGCGACTCGATCTGTCCGAACAGAATGTGCCCGAAGCCTTCGGGTGAGTGCAGAGACACTTCCTCGATCACCGCGCCCCGATCCACCAGCGCCAGGCTACCGAACTCGTGAGTGGTGTCGACGGCGAGAATCACGGGGCCAGTTGATAGATCCGGTCCGCTTGGTAGACCTTCCCGTTTGCGTTCATCCCCGTAAGCCGCAACAGCATTACGGCGGGGAACTTCTTTGTGAGGTCGGCTGGTAATTTGGCCTCTCCGCCCGCGCCCGTGGCGAAGAACCGCGTGCCCTGCCCTTCGGAACTCACCTCCGCCATCCAGAGAAAATACATCGACCGCGTCGCTCGGGTCTCGCGCCGGATCTTGGCTTTGTACGGTACGGGCTTCGACATCGACAGCGTCTCCGTCGAGGGCAGCTCAATCTCATACGGGACTTTCTGCGGCGTCAGTTCAATCTCCTGAAGCAGCACCTTCCGGGCTTCGAACTTGTACGACTTCCGCATGCCTTCCTTGCGGCCTTCACGCGACAGGTGCAGCACCCAGTCGTGCGAGTTATCGGGAGGCGAGCCGCTGAATCGTTCTCCTTTGAAGTCCTTCTTTTCCCGGATGAATTCCCCCGTCACCGGGTTGAACCACGCGACATCGTACGTCTTTTTCTCCACCAGGACTTCGACCGGACCCGGTTTTTCGACGTAGACGATATACTCGATCGTCTCCAGAGCCAGGGCGCGGCCGTTGTCGACGTCGAAGTAGGGCTCCAGGTCCCAATAACGGGTCTGCGACATGAACTCGAACCAAGCCGTCATCTGTTTGGCGGCGGGCGAGTCGGCGAACTTCGCATCCACCGGAGTCTTCCGGCCGCCGTAGGTGCCGGTGTTGCCGAACGTGACGTACTGCCCGTTCATGGTGGCGTTCCATAGTCGCTTGCGGAACGTATCGGCGTCGACGTGATGCGTATGGGTCTTGCCGGCGCCCGAGTCTTCGTAGGCGAACTCCATGTTGACCTGGGGCAGCGCGAACAACTGGTGCTCGATCGCCCCGAGAGCGTCTTCAGACGATTGGTAGGAGATGTAGTTCATCCACCCGTCGTCGGCAAGCATGCTGGACGTGTTGTTCGTGTGGGTCGTCCGCGGGTGCTGGTACGGGTCGAACTGCCGGATCAGGCCGCCGATCTCCTTCATCAGCGCCCGGCCGTTCGAGTATTCCTGAAATTCCTGCACGCACTGCCAGGTGAGGTTGAACGGACTGTAGCGCGCCACGATATAGCGGATGAACCGCTCACGGTCCTTGTACTCCGGAAAGAGATCCGCGAGTTGGTTCTGATCGCTCCCGATAATCAGATCGACGGTGATGCCCTTGCGGTTGAGGTAGAGAATCCGCTCGTCCAGTTTCTGAAAGTAGCTGGGGGCGATCCGGTCCGGCTTCAGGATCACGCCCGAGACATCATCGTGCGATCCCAGCGCGAGACCGCGGATGTGGTTGAACTTCTGAGCGGCTCGCGCGTCGGCAACGGCTCGGAACACCGTTTCATCGATCGTGGCGAACGTGTACATGGTGTCGCCCATCCACAGGTGGGGTTCGCCGTTGCCCTGGTACCGGAAGTGGTGCACGTTGGCCGTCTGGACAAAGCCGGGCGTGTCGGCTTCGGTGGCCTCGATCTTGCCGGTCATCCCTTCGAATCGCTTGAGGTTGCTCGTAATCCGGTAGTCCCATTCGCCGGCCCCGGTGGCGGTGAACCGGATCACCATGCGCGCGCCGCCGTCCCAGAACGCCGGTTGGAGGAAGGTGCGGTGCCTGGGACTGCGAAATTCCGCGTGGATCTGGACCGACACGTACGGATTCGGATGCGCCTTCGCCTCGGCGGCATTCATCTCGAAGACCAGGTCGCAATGCGTAAACACCGGCGTCGGCGGGCATTGAGGCTGGGCCCGCAGCAATGCCCCGCAGGCGATCAGCAACCACAGGCGCGTCATTTCTTCATTCTACGGTGACAGCGCCAGGTGAAGCGGCACGTTGGGTAACAGCCGATTTACATTTGGTCATGGATCGGGTGGATGCGTTCGGCGACGTCCTTTGCAACCTCGGGAATCTCCGCCACAACATTTTTGTTGGCAACCAATGTGTTGGTTGGAACCTCCGCGTTTGGGGCCGCTGCCTGATCTGGTGGGTCATCTCCAAGTGCAACCGTTTCGGAGGCGCCGCACTGTGGTCAGCGTCGAAGCCCTTCGAAGCCAATGGACAAGTCCAGACAAACTCCATAAAATCAATTACTTACATCCATAGATTGGCTTCGTTTTGCCAAAACAGGTGCCTCCCTCCCGGCCGATCGGCGACAATGACAGGGACATTACCGTTTCGCAACCACCTCGTGAGAAAGGGCGTCCAAAACGGCGTATGACCCACGGAATCCGGCAGTTCTACCTGTTTCTGATCGCGATTCTCCTCCCCCTAGCCGCCTTCGGCGGTCCCCCACGGACGACAGGTGAATACGCCGTCGTCCTCGAAGACCCTCCCCTGGCCGCCACCATCTCTTCTACCAAGGAACTGAAGACCACGTCCGCCGTAGACCGCCGTGCGCGCATTCAACGCGCCCAGGCCGCGGTCCGTAAGACGCTTGCCGAACGCAAGGTCCGGGAAACCTACTCCACCGACCTCCTCGTAAATGCCATCTTCGTCCGCGCCACGCCTACCCAGGCCGAAGAGATTGCCAAAACCCCCGGCGTGCGCTACGTCCAGTTTCTTCCTCCGGTCAAGCCCAAGCTGAATCGGGCCCTCGACCTGATGCGGGTCCTCGAGGGGTGGACCCTCGTCGGCGGCGAGGGCAACGCCGGCGCCGGCGTCAGGATCGGCATCCTCGATAGCGGCATCGACCATACCCACCCCGCTTTTCAGGACGACTCGCTCCAGGTGCCCGCCGGATTCCCGAAAGGCCGGCCCGAAGACCTCCCGTATACCAACCGCAAGATCATCGTTGCCCGCAGTTATGTCTCGCTGCTTCCCTTCGCCGAAGTCCGGGCAGAAGATTCGCGTCCGGACGACAAGACGCCTCGCGACCGGAAGGGCCACGGAACCGCGGTCGCGATGGCCGCCGCCGGCCGCCGCGTGTCCGGACCGGCCGCCACCATCACCGGCGTCGCCCCCAAGGCGTTCCTCGGCAACTACAAGATCTTCGGGTCGCCCGGCGTCAACGATGCCACTCGCACGTCGGTGATCATCCGCGCCTTGCAGGACGCGATCGCCGACGGCATGGACATTGTCACGCTCTCCTTGGGCAGCCCCGCCGAATTCGGGCCTCTGGTGCGCGACCCGTTTTGCGCCGGCCAGTCACCCGGCCTGGAGATTCCCTCCGACGCCTGCGACGTGCGGGCTTATGCGGTCGAGAACGCAGTCCGGCTCGGGCTCACCGTCGTCGTCGCCGCCGGCAACGACGGAATCGAGTTCGAGATTCCGGCCTACAACACCATCAACACGCCGGGCACGGCAACTTCGGCTATCACGGTGGGCGCCTCATCGAACGCCCACGTCTGGTTCTCCACGGTCCGGGTCGAGAGCGTATCGGCTCCATCGAATCTGCGCGAAATCGACACGCTGTTCGGCAATGGACCCAAACCAACGCCTACCCTGACTGCGCCTCTGCGGGATGTCACCGCGCTCCAGGACAACGGCTTGGCGTGCACGCCGCTCGGCAACGGAACACTGGCGGGCGCGATTGCCCTCATTCAGCGCGGCGACTGTTCCTATGCCGAAAAGGTGAACAACGCCCAGCGCGCCGGCGCGGTCGGCGTCATCCTCTATCAGCCCGACGGCGTCAACGGACTCGGCTTTCCGCAAGGACTCGCCGGGACAGGCATTCCCCTGGTTCTCATCGGCAACAGTGATGGCGTGGCCTTGAAGCAATTCGTGGCCGCTAATCCCGATCCGCCGGTGACCCTCGACATCCGGTTGCGCGAGCGCTCCGAGGTGGCCAACACCGTCGCCTACTTCACCTCGCACGGGCCCTCCATCGGTGACGTCACCCGGGGGGAGGCGCCCATCAAACCGGAACTCGTCGCCGTCGGCACGGACCTCTATATGGCAACGCAGTCGCTGGATCCGAACGGAGCGCAGTACGACGCCACCGGCTTCACCGCCGACCAGGGCACGAGTTTCGCCGCCCCGATGGTGGCCGGCGCAGCCGCGCTGGTCAAGCAGCGTTTCCCCTCCTTCACTCCCGCCCAAATCAAATCGGCCGTGGTCACCACGGCGACCCTTGATGTCGACGGACCCGACGGCACCGCCCGCGTCGTCGCGGTGGGCAACGGCAAGCTGAATGTCCAGGGCGCTCTACAGGTCAGCACGGTTGTCGATCCGGTGACGCTCTCGTTTGGCGTGATCAACTCCGGCTCCCCGTTGCCTAAGACGCTTTCGCTGGTCTTGACCAACGTGACCGGTCAGCCCACGGCGCTCGACCTGGCGATTGTCAGGCGTGATGCCGACAGCGCGGCCCAACTGACGGTCACACCGAGTCGCGTCGAGTTGACTCCCGGACAGCGCACCACCGTGACCGTCCGGTTGGCGGGGAGCGTACCTCCGCCCGGACAGTACGAGGGCGCCTTGACCATCCGCGGCTCCGGCTCTGACTTGCGCGTTCCCTTCCTTTATCTGGTGGGCGATGGCAGGCCCTTCGACGTCCTCTCCATGTACGGCCAGGATTTCGTGGGAATCGTCAGTGAGCAAGGCTGGCTCCTCGAAGCCAAGGTAGTGGACCGCTACGGCGTGCCGGTCCAGAACGCCAACGCCAACTTCACGGCGGTACGGGGCGGCGGTCGCGTGGACTCGCAGTTGGCCCAAACCGATGTGGCCGGCATCACCTTCGCCAACATCACGCTCGGCCCGACTCTGGGCGAGCAGCAATTCGCGCTGAATATCGGCTCCATCCGCCTCGATTTCTTCGGCCGCGCCCGGCTTCAGCCGGTCATCGACACCGACGGTGTGGTGAACGCGGCCAGCGGGCAGGTGGGCCGGGTGGCCCCGGGCTCCTACATTTCGATCTTCGGGCGCGGCCTGGCCGAAGCGACGCGCATTGCCTCCACCGCTTCCCTGCCCTTGTCGCTGGCCGGCGTGAGCGTCAGCTTCGATACGCCGGGTATCAGCGTGCCGGGCCGGCTGCACTTCGTCAGCGAAGGCCAGATCAACGTCCAGGTGCCGTGGGAGTTCCGCGGCCTGAATTCCGTCCAGATGAAAGTGTCCATCGCCGATGGCCCCAACGACCAGTCGGCCCTCTACAGCGTCGGTCTGGCGAATCAGTCTCCGGCCTTCTTCGAGTTCGACGACGCCGCCGGCGGCCGCCGTCTGCTGGCCGCGGTCAATCTGGCCGGGCAAGTGGTGACGGTCGGGAATCCGATCCGCCGCGGCGACATCGTGCAGTTATACGCCAACGGCCTGGGCCCCGTGGACAACGAGCAGCAAAGCGGCGAACCGGCTCCGGTGAGCCCCTTGGCCCGTACGGTCAATGCGCCCACGGTCACCATCGGCAACCGTCCGGCCGAGGTGTTCTTCTGCGGCCTCACGCCAGGAAGCGTAGGGCTCTATCAGATCAACGTACGGGTTCCCGCGGATGCTCCGTCGGGGCTGCAGCCGGTGGGGCTGACGATCAACGGCTCTGCCGCCCGCGCGGCGACTCTGCCCCTGAATTGAGCGACACCCGGGCCATCACTGCTTCCAGACCGAATTCTCGGCGCTCTCGGCCGGGGGCGGTTGAAGGTTGTGCTTCTTCATCCGGTATCGCAGCGTGTCACGGCTGATCTGCAGGACCACCGCGGCCCGGCTCTGGTTCCAGCCGGTCTTTTCCAGCGCTTTGACCAGCAGGATGCGCTCCGCTTCCTCCAGGCTCACGTTAGAGCCCCCCGTGGCAAGGTCGAGCTTGATCTCGGGCGGCAGGAGCGCGCCCGGCGCCTCCAGTTCGAGCGTCGACGCCTCGATCCAGTCGGCGTCTTCCAGCACCATGGCGCGTTCGATTTTGTTGCGCAGCTCGCGGATGTTGCCCGGCCACGAGTGATTTCGCAGGGCGAGGATGGCCGTATCGGACAGGCCCCGGATCTGGCGGTGGAACTTCGCGTTGAACATCCCAATGAAATGTTGCGCGAGGGGGAGAATGTCCTCCTGCCGGTCGCGCAGCGGAGGTAACCGCAACTGAATGACGTTCAGCCGATAGTAGAGGTCGAGCCGGAACCGGCCGGCGTTGATCGCGTCCGCGAGTTGGCGGTTGGTGGCGGCCATGATCCGAAGGTCCACGTCGACGTCGCGGGTCCCCCCCAGGCGCCGGAAGGATTGCTGCTCCAACACCCGCAGCATTTTGGCCTGGATCAGCAGCGGCATCTCCCCGATCTCATCCAAAAAGATCGTGCCGCCCGAGGCCATCTCGAGCAGGCCCTTCTTCTGGGTTCGCGCATCGGTGAAGGCGCCCTTCTCGTAGCCGAACAACTCGCTTTCGAGCAGGGTCTCCGGGATGGCCGCGCAGTTGAGAGCAACGAACGGTCCCTGATGCCGTTTGCCGAACCGATGCATGTACTGGGCCAGGACATCCTTACCGGTACCGCTTTCCCCTTCGAGCAGGATCGTGGTGGCTTCGCTCTCGGCCACCCGTCGGGCGAAGCCCACCACCCGCTTCATGTTTTCCGAATTGGCGATCAGGGTGAACCCGGTGGCCGGCGGTTCGGCCTCCCCTTTGCCGGAAGGCCCCGAGGGCTTGGACCCCAGAGTGTCGCCGGCGGCCCCGAAGACGATCACGGCCCCGGCAACCTCGCCATGATGGTCGCGGATGGGCGCCACCGAACCGCCCACCGGCCGTCTCTCGCCGTTTCTGGAGATCAGGATCGCATCGTCGGGCAAGATCTCCATGTCGCCGCCGGCCAGCACCTCCGCCAGCGGTGGCGCGACGGGTGCGCCTCCCGCCGCACGGATCAGCGGAAACACCTCGCTCGCCGGCTTTCCGAGCGCGGCCTGGCGGCTCCACCCGGTCCAGCCTTCCGCGGCCGGATTCAGCAGGGTCACGGCGCGGTCCCGGTCCACCGAGATGATGCCTTCTCCAATCGCGCGCACCGTCCCCGCCAGCAGTTCCTCCCGCTCCCGCGCCGTGCGATCCACGGCTTGTTTGTAAAGGGCGATCTCGACGCTCGCCTGGAGTTCCGTCTCCTGAAACGGCTTGACGATGTAGCCCAGCGGTTCAGCTACTTTGGCGCGATCCAGCGTCTGGCGGTCGGCGTGCGCCGTCAGGTAGATGACCGGAACATTGAACCGCTGGCGCAGGATTCTCGCCGTTTCCGTGCCATCCATCTCCCCTTTGATCCGGATGTCCATCAGGGCCAGATCCGGCGACGTTCGCTCTACCGCGGCGATGGCCTCCGCCCCGGACGACACCACCCCCACCACGTCGTACCCCAGGTCGACCAGGATGTCCCGCAGGTCTTCGGCCGTGATCCGTTCGTCTTCGACAATCAGTATGCGCGCCGGCATTCTCTCTCCCGGGTCACGCGGCGGCCTGAAACATCAGATGAACGGCCGTGCCCCCCTGCGACTGCACTTCGATCTTCGCCCCCAACTGCTCCGCCAGGGTCCGCACCAGCCGCAGCCCGAGCGACCGGGCGGTCTTCCAGTCCACATCGCCGCGCAGGCCGATTCCGTTGTCCGCCACCACCAACCGCGTCATTCCATCTTCGTGTTCGCCCAGTTCGATGCGGATTTCGCCCTCCCGCCCGTCGGGAAACGCATACTTCAGGCAGTTGGAAATCAGTTCATTGATGATCAGGCCGCACGGGACGGCCGCGTCCAGATTCAGATGCAAAGGCCCCAGGTCCGTGCGCAGGTGAATGCGCTCGGCGACTACGCCGTACGACTGGAACAAATGGGCCGCCAGTTGCCGGACGTATTCCGGGAAATCGATCTCCGAGAGGTTATCGGATTGATAGAGACTCTCGTGAAGCAAGGCCATGGAGTGAATCCGGTCCTGGCTTTCCTGGAACATCCTCCGCGTTTCCGGGTTGGGGACCGCGCGGGACTGCAGGCCGAGCAGACTGGATACCACCTGCAGGTTGTTCTTGACGCGATGATGGATCTCTTTGAGCAGAGCTTCCTTCTCTCGCAGCGAAGCTTTGATTCGTTCTTCGGCCAACCGGCGTTGTGTCACGTCGCGCAGGATGACCGTGAACATGGTGCGGCCCTCCACTTCGACTTTCGAGATGGAAGCGTCGGCCGGGAACTCGCTGCCGTCCTTGCGGCGGCCCAGGATCTCCCGCCGCTCGCCCATGCGGCGGGCCGTCACATCGGATTCCGCGAAATCCTCGATGTGCTGCCGGTGCGATTCCGCCAGCCGATGCGGCAGAAGGATATCGAGAGGCTGGCCATTCACTTCTTCGAGCGAGTACCCGAAGATCTTGGCTGCGCCCTGATTGAACAGGAAGATCCTCTGCTCTTCGTCGATCGAGATGACCGCGTCGTCGGCCAGGTCGAGAATTCTCGCCAGTGGATCCGGGGAAGCCAGCAGCCCACGGCTGAGAAACGGAAGCGACCGATGGGCCTTCGGCCGTTCGTCCGCATGGGAACTATCGCTCGGCATTCGGTTCCGCGATGGGGTCTCCAATCTTACCCCGGGTCGAAGGGACATGACAAGTGCGCCACTCTAGGCAACGACGGTTCCCGTTCCGAAACCGAACAGCGGTAACCCTTGACGCGGATGGATTCCTGCGCTGACCTACAAGTGAGGGTAGCTCCGCATGGCTCCAGCCGTCGCGAGACCCTGGGTACCCTCGAAAGCGGCCCCGATGCCCCGTATCTTTACCTATCACGTATCTCCGTCCTTGCCCACGCGGCTGCAATGTCTGAACGACTTGTCTCTGAACCTGCGCTGGTCCTGGGATCACCCCACCATCGAGATCTTTCGCAGCCTGGACGGCGACCTGTGGGAGGAAACCGGCCACAACCCCCGCCTGATGCTGGGCCGAATTCCCCAGAAGCGGCTGTTGGAACTCGAATCCGATGAGGCTTTTCTCGCCCAGATGGATCGTGTCTGGGACAGTCTCAAAAGCTATTTGAATAGCGCCGGCTGGTTTGTTCACGCCCACCCCGAGGCCGCTGGTTTGAAGATCGCCTACTTCTCCGCCGAGTTCGGGTTGACCGAGTGTGTTCCCAACTACGCCGGAGGCCTGGGGATCCTGGCGGGGGATCACTTGAAGTCGGCCAGCGACCTCGGCCTCCCGCTGGTGGGCGTCGGGTTGCTTTACCAGGGCGGCTACTTCCGCCAGTACCTCAATCCTGACGGATGGCAGCAGGAAACCTATCCCATCAACGACTTTCATAACCTCCCGATTCTCCCCGTCAATGACACCACGGGTCAGCCCCTGATGGTCGGCATCGACTTCCCGGGCCGCCACCTGTTTGCCCGGGTCTGGAGGGTGCAGGTGGGCCGGGTCCCCCTCTATCTGCTGGATACCAACGTGCCCAGGAACACGCCGGAGGACCGCAAGGTCACGGGCGCGCTCTACGGCGGCGACGGCGAACTCCGTATCCAGCAGGAGATCACTCTGGGGATCGGCGGGTTCCGCGCGCTGCGGGCCCTCGGCATACGGCCCACCGTCTGCCACATGAACGAGGGGCACTCGGCCTTCCTTGGGCTGGAGCGAACCCACATGCTGATGGAGGAGTTCAGCCTGCCCTACTACAGTGCGCGCGAAATCGCAGCGGCGGGCAACATCTTCACCACCCACACCCCGGTTGCGGCCGGCTTCGACCGCTTCGACCCCGGCCTGATGGAGAAATACTTCCGGGCGTTCTCCCAGCAAGTCGGACTCGGCTTCGACCAACTGCTCAACTACGGCCGTCAAAGCCCCACGGCCGTGGGCGAACCCTTCAACATGGCGTATTTCGCCGCCCGGCACAGCGCGTACTCGAACGGGGTCAGCCGTCTTCACGGCGAAGTCACCCGCAAAATGGCGCGTCCCATGTGGGCGGGATATCCTCTGCACGAAATCCCCATCGGCTACGTGACCAACGGGATTCATCCGCGGTCGTGGGTGTCGATGGAAATGAACGCCCTGCTGAACCGCTATCTCGGCCCGCGCTGGGCGGAGGAAGCCGCTGACTCGCCCGCCTGGAACCGCATCGACCGCATCCCCGACCAGGAGTTGTGGCGCGTTCACGAGATCCGGCGCGAGCGGCTGATTCACTATGCGCGCACCCGCCTGGCCTCCCAGGTCCGGCGGCGGGGAGGCGCCGACACCGCGATCGCCGCCGCTCAAAGCGTACTCGAGTCCGATGTCCTGACCATCGGCTTTGCCCGCCGGTTCGCCACCTACAAGCGAGCCACGTTGTTGCTGCGCGATAAACCGAGGCTCAAGCAGATCCTGACCGACCCCAAACGTCAGGTGCAGATCCTGTTCGCCGGAAAAGCTCATCCTCACGACAACGACGGCAAGGACCTGATCCGTCAGATCATTCATTTCGCTCGCGAGCCCGAGGTCCGCGACCGGATCGTGTTCCTCGAGGACTA
>CAZGUX010000264.1:0-52421 GCA_964529305.1 uncultured Solibacteraceae bacterium
ACGCCGTCGTCGCTGAAGTGGACGGAGCAGACCATTCCGTCCCCGTCGAGCCAGTGCTTGTACTGCATCCCGGCCCGGGCAAAGCGCGCCGGGCCGTTCACGTAATAGGAACCGCGCACAGCGCGGGGAACTTCTCCCCGAATTCCGGTGATGGGGTACGAGTCCTCCACCGCATCGAAGAGAAACGCCCGTTCCAGAAACGGTGCGCAATCCACAGCGGGGGCCATGCTCATACTTCAACCGTTTCCGCGTCCCCGCGCACCGACATGTAGTCCATTCGGATCTTTTCGTACTCCATGCGCATTGTTTCGGGGTTGAACATCACGTCGCGCACGCGGATCCGGTCCCGGAAAAACATATCCCGGCCGATTTCGGGTTCGCCGAGGACCGTCGCGTACACCTGCGCCACGATCCAGCGGGCAAAGTCGCGCAGGTTCTGGAAATGCATGTCGAGTACATCCAGGACCTCTTCCCGATTCAGGCCGACCTTGTAGAACAGCGTCTCGGAATTTCGCATCCAGGGAATTTCGTAGAAGTCGTTGATGAAAACCTCGGTGGAAGGAGTCAGATTGGTCTTCTTCCATTGAAAGAAGTCGCTCAAGAATTTTTGGAGACTGCGATTCAGGGGACCCAGCAACCCGAACTTCCGCAGGTAATGGGGCAGAAACTCGGTGTCGGTAAACAGGTCGTTGATGAACGGCACGACGTAAAAGCCGAAGTAGATCGCCAGTTCCCAAGTGTACTTGTACGTGAACGCCTGCTTGTCGCCGAGGCAATCGTAGCTCATCGCGTACGAAGGGACGTAGGCGCTGTACATCACTCGCATCGTCAACTCGTACAACTCTTCCTTGCGTTTCACATCCTCCGGCGTGGACTGAATGGAATCCACGATGAGGGTGTTGTAGATGGAGATCAGATCGCTGCCGGGGCTGTACAGGGGATCGGAAAAACGGCCGGCCTCTCCGCTCATCGCCCAGCGTTCGTCGGCGCAGATGGTCTGTCTCGCGTCGTAGGAGTAATCGTAGAAGCGGCCTTCGTCCACCACCTTGCGATTCGGCAGGTCGCGCTGGAAGAGCGGCCACTTTTCGCAGACGTACTCCAGCATCTTTTTGGCCGTGGAGACGCGATCGGAATCGAGGACCGCCTTGTCGTACACCAGACCCAGGCTGGTGATGCCGTGCAGGGGGATGATCCAGAACCACATTCCCTCGGCGCAGAAGTGATTCGTGGAGAGGAAGAAGGGCATGTGGCCTTGCGACATCCGGTTGCGGTTGACGCGCACGTCCTTCCAGGAGAGGTCGGTCAGCTTTTCGAGGTTGACCAATCCCTCGACCCAGCACCAGGTCGAGCCGTGACGAATGCTGTTGGGCTGAGCCAGCGACAATTTGCGCTTCAGGAACGAGCCCCGGCCGGAGCAGTCCACCACCCAATTGCACATGACCTCAGTTCCACCGAACGTCACCGTGTGATCGCCCTGAGCATTCAACTGGGCCTCGGTGTTCTTCTGCCCGCCGACAAACCGGAACCGCGGATGCTCTTTGGCGGTCGCCAGAAGGTGCGCCTCGAGATGGTTGCGGTCCAACTGGAAGGTGGCCAGGTTCGACCCCAGCCGGATGAACGTCCGGCTGTAGTCCTCCAGTCCTTTGTTCTCCTTTCCAGCGGTCGGCCAGTGGAACCTCAGGTTGTATTTCAGGTAGTGGTTCTGGAGCAGATACTCTTCCAGATCGAGAACTTTGGACAGGTAATAGCCGCTCACCTGAACTAAAGATTCTCCCACCTTCTGGTGGGGGCCCGGTGGATTCTCGAGTTTGTCGAGCAGGAGAACGGTCTTGTCCGTGTAGAGAAGCAGGTGGCGAGCAAGGGTCAAACCGGCAAGTCCGGCGCCCACGATGACAACGTCGTAGCGAGAGTCCGTCGAAGTCGACACTGGGTGAGTATAGCGGAGGGTGGCCGGGGTTCGTCAAGTCATCAAAACATACTATTCGCGGCTCGGGCGCGGGCGACGGCGTCCACCGATTTGCGTCCTTCCGCCAAGCCGCAGGCGACCGGCCTTCCGGAAGCCGCCGCCTCGAGGAATTCGCGGTCTTCGGCACGGAACATGTCGTCGCGGTCGGTCGCGAATTCGTCGTGATGCCAGTGGCCGAGCTGATGCCAGGACAACGTGCAACGGTCCCATTGGGCGAACTCCACCGTAATTACACCCTCGGTGCCGATCAACTCGGTTTGTCTTCGGCGTGGCCGCTGGAAGAAGTCGAGATGGATGCTGGCCAGTCGCCGGTCTTCGAAGTCGATGAGGATCTCGGCGGCATCGGGGGCCTCGATTCCGATATCGCTGTAGCTGCCGCTGAAGCAAGCGATGCGCCGGACGGGCGACCCGGCATACCAGAGGGCGAGGTCCACTTCGTGCATCAAGTCGAAGGCCCCGCTGGTTTTCGACGAGAACAAGTCGCGGTAGTCGGGCCGGACGTCGGGCAGGTGCTCGCCGACGAGCGCGCGGATGGACACCAGGCGTCCGATGGCGCCGTCGTCCAGCAAAGCTTTCGCTCGGCGGTGTCCTTCGTGAAAGCGGAAGCAGAGGGCGACCATGAACGTCAACCCGGTTTCCCGGATCGCCCGTTCCAGCTCATCGACCCCCTCCAGCGTGTCGGAGAGAGGCTTTTCGCACAGGACATGGCAACCCGCGCGCAACGCCTGGATCGTCATGGGAATGTGCAGCCAGGGCGGGGTCCCGATGACGACGGCGTCCGGCCTGTCGCGAAGGCCGGCCTCGAAGGTCTCGTACAGGCGCACGTCCGGAACCGCCGCGGCCATGGCGTCCCGCTGGGCGGTCAGCGGATCGCAGGCCCGCACATCGTAGAGACCGAGTTCGCCCAACACGCGCGCGTGGCGCTTGCCGATGCTTCCGCACCCGGCGACCAGGACGCTGAGTTCACGCCAGTTGTTGCTCATTCGATCACCGGCTTGAAATACCACAGCCAGAGGCGCTCCTCGCCCGCGCCCACGGCATAGTGGCATTCGAATCCACAGCGGGCGGCCATCTCGTGCGCGTCCGTCTCGGAGAAAGGAAGCCCCAGCCATGTATCATCCGCCGGGCTGTCAATGCCCAGGCAACCCTGCACCTCGAACTTGAACAGGCATCCGGGCAACAGAACCCGTTGAACCTCCCCCACGTAGCTCTCGATCACTTCCCGGCTGGCAATGTGGTGAAAGACGCACGTGGAGTAAGCAAAATGAAAGGGCGCTTCCGGCAGCACCGAAAGGTCCATGCCGTTGTTCCGATGGAAGAAGACATTCGGCCCGCAAGGAGAGTTGGCGCGGGCCCTGCGGATCATCTCCTCGCTGACATCCACGGCGTGCACTTCGCCGAACACGGTCCCCAACGCCCACGAAACGCGTCCGGCGCCGCAGCCGACCTCCAGCACGCGCATCTCTTTCGGGTCGCGGTCCTGGCAGACGTGCCACAGGTCGTTGAGGATGTCCTGCTCGACGGTGAGTTTACCGGACTCGTAGAATTCGCGTTGGTCCCACTGTTCCTCGCCATTCGCGATGTAGTGGGCGGCGTTCTCCCGGGCCCGTACGTCCCACTCGCGGCGCATCTTCTCGAGGTATTCCGAGGTCGTCATCACTTTGCTTTGGGCAGGCGCACCTTCGCCAGATAGATGCTCACCTTCCCCTCGTGACCCGAATAGTAGCTGACCCACAAGAGGTTCTTGAACCACAGCAGGCCGCCATAGCTGTTGTCGCCCCCGCTGGGAAAGCTGAGCAGCGGCGTGAGCGATTGACGGTCCATCCGGCACAGGCTGGTGACGCGCTTGGGCCCTTTGCGGTAGTCGCGCGTGACCGCCCACAGTTCGCCGTTGGGCAGTTCGATGAAATTCGGGCCGCCGGCCTGCATGTTGGACTCCTTCCAGGTCCACTCGGTGTAGGGCGCCGGGCTGGTGCCGATCAACGCCATCGGCCGCAATTGCGGCGTCCCTTCACGGCGTACCAGGGCCATCAGGGTCCCGTCCCGCAGGAAGCAGAGGGTGGTCTCGTTGGGGCGGCCCGGCACTTTCAGGTGCGCCACGTCGCTGAACTGAACGCCGTCGGGAGCGCTGACCAGTTTCAGCGTCCAATCCTGCCCGTCCGGGACCATCGCGTTATAGCTGACACCCCAGGCCTTCCCTTGATGCCAGGTGACCCGCCACAGCCACTCGCCGTCCGAGAGGACCTTCTGCGGCGGGGTCCACTGAGAGCCGTCCCTGGAGAACGCGACGCGCGGCCTCCGGCCCAGCAGTTTTTTTCCGCCCTGATACACGGAGCCTCCCGCGACGACCATCAGGCGCTTGTCGGCGGTGATGCTGAGCTTGGGGTCCCGCAAGTCGATGCCGTCCTCCACCAGAAGGGCCGCCGAGTCCCACTTCTCGCCATCGCGAGATACTAGGATCCGAATCTTCCCGTCGCCGCCGACGTGATCGTCGGCCTCGCGAAAGCTGCAAAAGAAGCGGCCCCGGAACCGGATCAGGTCGGTGAAGGCGTTGTGCCGCCCCTGGTCCCAGATCTTTTGGAGCGAGACCTGCTCGGGGGCGCCGGCCTGCGCGTGGCAGGACCCGGCCAGAACGAGCGCCAAGGTCCACATTCGAGTGTGCATGCGAGTCTTCCATTATCCGTGTTTCGCCGCCCGGCGGGGGATAATCGCAGCATATGGTCTTTAGCCATAGGATCAACGAAAAACTGGACGTGCGGATCTTTGAACATCGCCATTCCGGGGAGCTGTTTCAGCTGATTCAGCGCAATCGGGAGTTTCTGGCCGAGTGGCTTCCCTGGGCGGAGCACACGCACTCCGAGGCCGACGCCCACGAGTTCATTCAAAAGAGCTTGGAGCAGCACGCACGCAACGACGGTTTCCATGCCGGCTTGTGGTTTGGCGGATCGCTGGCGGGGGCGATTGGCATTCATCCCATCGACTGGGCGAACCGCTCGGCGTCGATCGGCTACTGGCTGGACCGCGGCCATCAGGGGCAAGGAATCGTCACCGCTGCCTGCCGCGCGCTGCTGTCGCACCTGTTTGGCGACCTGGAATTGAATCGGGTGGAGATCCGCTGCGGCACAGGCAATCGCCGCAGTTGCGCGGTGCCGGAGCGCCTGGGCTTCGTGAAGGAAGGCATCGCGCGGCAGGGGCAGCGGGTGGGAGACCGCTACGTCGATTTGAACGTGTACAGCCTGCTGCGGTCGCAGTGGACGAAGTAAGCAACCCTACTGGATGGTTCTCGGGCGCGGTTTGCTGTGTCATGATCGGGTCCGGGAGTCTTGCATATTCGTGACGATCCCAGCACGCCTCCGGACCTCAGCCGGCGGGATGTTCTTCGACTGACGGGGACCGCCGTCGGCCTCGGAACTGCGCTGGCGGATGGGCGCGGCCAAGCCAAGCCGCTGCGGCGGGTCATTTCGACGAGACGGCCGCTCGTCCTTGTCGAAGGGGGCAGACCCATGTGGAGTCTGCTGCCCGAGGATTTTCGACCCTATTGCGCCGTCATGATGGCGGCCGGGTCCGGCGTGAGCACATCGCCCCTGTTTGACGAACTCGCAAAACTTCAGGACGCCGGCATCCCCGTGGTGATTTCCGTGCAAGGCGACGAGGTGGACAGCCCGCCGACGCGCCTGGAGACCATCGCCAAGGCCTTCGAGAAATTTCCCAACCTGATCGGCTGCCGCGCCTGTGAGCTGAGCTGCGGGCCGGGCCTCACGCCTCCGGAGCGGCGCAATCTGATCGATCTCATCCGCCTTTGCGGGCAGCACCGTGCCCTCCTTCACTGGCAGGACATGGGATACCCTTACCAGCGCGAGCACATCTTCATGCAGGCGGGACGGGATCGCGAGCTGTTCAGCGCCCTGGTGGAGAACGGCGATTCCGTGGTCCTGACGGAGAAGAACAACGGCTGGGGAAAGTACCACCAAACCCGCTCGCTGGTGCTGGGGATGTGGGCTTCGGGAATCGTCGGCAACTGGGGATTCAACGCCGAAGATTGGTGGTGGTTCGAGCAGGGCTACGGTGAACGCTTCGTGCCCAGCAAAGGCAGGCGCGGGTACGCGCCCCGGCACGGCGCCGGGTTGAAGGTGACCAAGGGCTGGGAATTTGCCAGCGCGCTCTCCTGCCCGGATATCTTCTATGCGCAAAACGTCCTCTGCGCCATCGCAGGTGGGGCGACCGTGTACAGCTTCGAGTCCTCGCACGCGTACGCGAGCACGGACCGGAACGGAGACTATCGGTTGACTCCGGCGTGGAAGCATTCCATTTTCCCGCTGCTCGAGGCAATGCTGGAGCACCACCTGATTCCGGAGCGCGAGCAGGTGATCGCCCGGATGAAAGTGGCCTACCAGGATTCGGGAGAGGAAGGAACGGAACTCGATGGGACGGGCGAGGCGCTCTACCGGCCTCTTTACGGATCGCGGGAGCCCGACCAGGCGATTCTTGCCGGGAAGTTGTCTTCATCGCTGATTCCGCGTACGGGCCGTTACTTCTACCTGCCGGTGGTGCCGAAGCTGGCGCCCGAGAAGGCTCGCGCGCGATTCCGGCACGTGATCAGGCCCCGTCAGTTCGCGGACGCGCGGGCGCAACGGACCTATTTTGACAAGCTCTTTCCCGCCGAATCATCCGGCGATGCACTGGTGCTGCACATTAATGACGCCTGGTATGTGACCAACACGAACGAGAACCGAAATGTCGCGGAAGATTTCCGCTTCCAGCCGTCGGCGGGCGGCGCTTCGCTGGAGTTGTCGGGCCGGTTGGAGCCGCACTCGATGCTCGTGGCCGCCGAGCGCGGCGGCAAGCTCATCCTGCTGGTGAACAACTACCTGGTGAAGACGCATATCTGGGACGAGCCGCGTCCGGACGATTTCAACATCCCCGGGTACTTGCAGAGATACGTGACCAACCCAGACGACCAGGAGCGGCGGACCACCACCTTGAAACTTGCCGTGCCGGGAGACCATGCGCCGTCACTGTCGCCTCTGACGCGGCATGGGAGCGTCGAATCGAGCTGGCACGCGGAGGCGAGAGCGTTGGAGATCAGGCTGAACCACAATGGTCCGGTGACGCTGACGGTGAGGCTATAGGCCAATCGGGACAGTGCGCCACCGCTCGCTCACTCGCGGCTCCGAAGATACCTTCAGAGCCGCGACCGTCAGGGAGCCGTGGGGGGTTCGTGCCCTTACGGCCGGGGCGTGTAGCGGCTACAGTTGCCCGCTCTTCAGAAACTCGTGACGAACCGGAACCTTCACGCGCTTGCCGCTCGCCGATACCAGTGTGATGGCTCCAGGGGAGAACTCGATCGTTTTGACAATGTCGAATCCCGCCGGCGTCTTGGCCGCGCCCTGAATGTAGTTGATCGTCACCGGCTTCCGCCCGTCCATGTTCATGAAGGTGGGAATGCCCAGGCGCGAGACCGGGTTGGCGACGTACGAATCGTCGAAGTACCAGCACACATCCTCCAGCCCCAGGCAGCGATTGCGGCCCCCCCACGGCGCCGCGTAGCGTCCCCGGTTTTCCAGCCAGAACACGGTGCCGGGCAACACGGCCGCGTCCTTGAGCGAGAACCAGACATAGCCTTCCTCCGTGTTGACCGCGGTCATCCACCCGGGCTCGGCACCGGGACGCTTATAAATGGCCATCAGGTCGACAAACCCGGTGCGCGCGGGGAGAGTCGTCATGTCCGCGGGAGCTTTGGCATCCTTGAACCGCATCGGAACCTGGCGCAGGTCGCGGATGACCGCGCCGACCTCAAAGCTCTGATGCTCGCCGGCCAGAGGGTCGGCGAAGGCCTTCGGATGCGTAGTGCCGTAGGCGAACGGGCTTGTGGCCAGACGGAACGTCCCGTCCTTCGAAGGCAGTCTCAGCGTGGCGTGGTGGCCCGGTGTGGTGGGTCCCGCGAATCCTTCGATGCGGTGCTGCGCGTAGACGACGTTGTGGCCATCGACCATCATCAGGCGCTTGGTCACCTTGCCGGGCCGGACTTTGGTGTCCATGGTCAGGGTGAGTGCCGTCACGGCGCCCTGTTTGGCGACGCCGCCGAAGGTCCAGGTGCGCGATGCGGTCTCGCCGTGAGCGGGGTGCTGGCGGCCGTTGGCCTCCTTGCCTCCGCCGAAGGGCATGCAGAAGAAGTCGCCGCGCAAGGGAATCAGCACCGGCTCGTCGATCTTGAGTCCCTCGTCCTGCCAGGGTGAGATGTGATACGGCTTCACAGGCTGTTTGGACGTGCGGTAGAACACGACCGGCGCCATCTGCCCGCCCAGTTGAGTCACCGCCAGTTCCATCTGGTCGTTCTCCATCACCCACGAGGGCTGGGAGTGGATCCGGCGAACCGGGTCCGCCGCCGACAGGGGCAGAGCGGCGACGAGAAGGCAAGCGGGGATTCGAAACATGACGATCTCTCCTGTCAGTCACGGCATTATGGCACACTCCGCCACTTCGTCGACTCACGGATTTGCGCAAGCTACTCTTCAGGCGAGCACTTGCTTCACGACGTTTCCGTGGACGTCCGTCAACCGGAAATCGCGGCCCTGGAAACGGTAGGTCAGGCGCGTGTGCTGGACTCCCAGGCAGTGCAGGATGGTCGCCTGCAAATCGTGGACATGCACGGGGTTTTCCACCACGTTGTACGAATAGTCGTCGGTCGCGCCGAAGGTGAAGCCGCGCTTGATGCCGCCGCCGGCGAGCCAGACCGTGAAACAGCGCGGGTGATGGTCGCGGCCGTAGTTGCCGTCGGTGAGGCGGCCCTGGCAGTAGACGGTACGGCCGAACTCGCCGCCCCAGATGACGAGCGTATCGTCCAGCATGCCGCGGGCCTGGAGATCGGTGACGAGCGCCGCTGCGGGCTGGTCGGTCTCCTGGCAGACTTTGGGCAATCCCTTGGGCAGGTTTCCGTGATGATCCCAGTCGCGGTGATACAGCTGAATGAAGCGAACCCCGCGCTCGGCCAGGCGGCGGGCCAGCAGGCAATTGTACGCGAAGGTCCCCGGCTTTTTCGCGTCGTCGCCGTACAGGGCGAACGTGGCCGGAGGTTCCTTCGAGAGGTCTGCGAGTTCCGGCACGGAGGTCTGCATGCGGAACGCCATCTCGTATTGAGCGATGCGTGTGGAGATCTCCGGGTCGCCCAGATCGGAGTACTTCATCTGATTCATCTCGGCGAGGGCATCCAGATAATCTCGACGGTTCTGCTTGGGGAAGCCGGGCGGATCGGAGAGGTAGAGGACGGGGTCGCCGACGGAGCGGAACTTGACGCCCTGGTAGCGCGTGGGCAGGAAGCCGCTGCCCCAGAGGCGATCGTAGAGCGGTTGTCCTCCGCCGCCCTGGCCGGGCGAGATCATGACGACGAACGCCGGCAGGTCGTCGGTCTCGCTGCCCAGGCCGTAGGAGACCCATGAGCCCAGACTGGGGCGTCCGGCGATCTGTGATCCGGTTTGAAGAAACGTCACGGCGGGATCGTGATTGATGGCCTCGGTGTGGAGCGACTTGATGAACGTCAACCGGTCGACGATCTTCGACAGGTGCGGCATCAGTTCACCGACCCATGCGCCGGACTGTCCGTGGCGCGTCAACTGGTATTTCGTCGGCACCACCGGAAAACTGGACTGGGACGCGGACATGGTGGTGAGCCGTTGCCCCATACGCACGCTCTCCGGCAGGTCCGCTCCGGCAAATTCCTTGAGACGCGGCTTGGGATCGAAGAGGTCGATTTGCGAGGGGCCGCCCGACTGAAACAGGTAGATGACGCGTTTGGCCTTAGGCGCGAACTGCGGAAACCCGGGCAGCGCGGGTTGAGCCCGGACGCTCGCGGAAGCGTCACGTTCGAGGAGCGACGCCAATGCAGCCGTGCCCAGACCCGTAGCGGCGCGGCCGAAGAAATGACGGCGGGTGAGAGAGAGGGGCAGCGAACGGGGCATGGTTATTCCTTGGTCACCGTTTCGTCCAGGTTGAAGATCAGGCTGGCGACGCCGGCATAGGCGGCGACGTCGGCTGGGTCGAGTTTTGGATTAGGCGCCGCGTCACCTTGCTTGAGCAGGGCCCGCGCATCATCCGCGTGTGTGCGATAGTACGCCTCGAACTTGCCGAGGACCCGCTGCGCGACGCGGAGTTCCGGTTCGCTGGCAGGGCGAGCCAGGGCAAGGCGAAAAGCGTAGCCGATCCGATCCGCTGGGCTCGCGCCTCCTTCGAGCAACATGCGCTCCGCCAGTTTGCGCGAGGCCTCGACGTAGGTGACGTCGTTCATCAGGTTGAGCGCCTGCAGCGGTGTATTGGTGCGGGATTGGCGGACGACGCAGGTCTCGCGGTTGGGCGAATCGAAGTTCATCATGCTCGGCGGGGCGACAGTGCGCTTCCAATAGGTGTAGAGAGTACGGCGGTAGAGGCCCTCGCCTTTGTCGGGTTCGTAGCCCTTGCCTCCCATCAACTCCTGCCAAAGTCCCGGCGGCTGGTAGGGTTTGACGGAGGGACCGCCGGTCTTTTCCACCAGTAATCCGGACACGGCCAGAGCCTGGTCGCGGATCATCTCGGGAGCGAGTCGAATGCGGGGTCCGCGGGCGAGCAGGCGGTTCTCGGGGTCCCTCTGCAGCAACTCCGGCGTCACGCGCGACGATTGGCGATAGGCGGCGCTCATCACCATGGTCTTGAGCAGGTGCTTGACGTCCCAGCCGGCTTCGATCAACGCGACGGCCAGCCAGTCGAGCAACTCGGCGTGCGCAGGCCATTCGCCCTGGGATCCGAAGTCCTCCACCGTTTTCACCAGACCCTGGCCAAAGAACATCTGCCAGTAGCGGTTGACGATGACGCGCGCGGTGAGAGGGTTTGACCGGTCAACCAGCCAACGGGCGAGACCCAGCCGGTTCTTCGGCGACTCGGGACGCCAGGAGCCGAGAAATCCGGGGACAGAGGCTGTGACCTTTTCCCCCGGGGCGTCATAGGCGCCGCGCCGGAGGATGAAGGTGTCTCGCGGCTGTTCGCGCTCCGCCATCACCATGACGGTGGGCACGGTTTCGTAGTACGCCGCGAGCTCCCGGTTGACCGCGGCAAGGGCGGCGCGGGCCTCGATCACCTTTGGCGGCGCGTAGCGGTCGAGAAAGGCCATTCGCAGCTTGTCCGATTGGGGCTTGGAGCGCTGGCTGCGCGCGGCAATCTCCGACAGCGAGTCCAGGAGAGGGACGACGGCCGCCTCGTCGGGCGTCAGCGCGCGATTGTACACCCGGACGTCATCGATCGAGCCTTTGAAGCGCAGGCCTCCGCCGGCGCCGATGCGGAACGGCTCTTTGGAATCGATGGGCCAGATGCAGTAGTCGAACAGGACCTTCAACTGCACGGGCCGGCCGTCGATATAGAAGTGAACGCCGGCGGCCCTCATCTTGCCGTCGTAGCTGACCATGACATGCTGCCATTCGTTGAGCTTGACCGGGTCGACGGTCTCGAGGCGCATGCCGAGATCGCTCCAGCGATACGTCACATGCAACCGGATCTTCCCGTCCAGCACGTGGAGGGCATGGCCGGTGCCCTGGAAGTGATCTTCCGCGCGGGAGAGGATCGCGCCTCTGTTCGACTCGGGCTTGATCCATGCGGCAAAGGTGAAGGGATCGCGGAAATTGAACTTGGCGACATCGCCCGAGTTGACGAACTCCTTGCCGTCGAAGTGGACGGCCTGGCCGATACGGCCCGGTTCGACCGGTAGAGTCTCGGCGGAATCCAACGTCTCGTGAAAGACCAAGCCGTCGCGCACATTCCAGACGAGGGGCGGTTTGGACTTGGCGATCTTCTTTTGCCACTTTGCTTGGGACTTTTCGATGGTTGGTTGCAGCCTGGCCAGCCGGCTTTCCGATTCAGCGACACGGCGGTCGAACTCGTCAAGCTTCGCCTGCTGATCCGGCAAGGGCGCCTTGATGTAAGGCTGCTCGTTGCCGAAATTGTAGACGAAGCCTCTCTCGGGCACGTTGTTGAAGAATGCAAAGAACTGATAAAACTCGCGCTGGGTGATGGGGTCGTACTTGTGATCGTGGCAGCGGGCGCAGCCGATGGTCAGGCCCAACCACACGGCGCCGGTGGTCTCGACGCGGTCGGCGACGTACTCCACGCGGAACTCTTCGTCGACGATGCCGCCTTCAGCCGTGGTGCGGTGGTTGCGATGGAATGCGGTCGCGACCTTCTGCGGCACCGTGGCGTCCGGCAACAGGTCGCCGGCAATCTGTTCGACCGTGAACTGGTCGAAGGGCATGTTGTGGTGGAAAGCATCGATGACCCAATCGCGCCAGCGCCACATGTCGCGCGGGCCATCGCTCTGGTAGCCGTTGGTATCGGCATAACGGGCGCCCTCCAGCCAGCGGATGGCCATGCGCTCGGCGTAGCGCGGCGACGCGAGCAGGCGATCGACCACGGTTTCGTAGGCCTTGGGTGACGCGTCGTTCACGAAGGCCTGAACCTCTTCGGGAGTGGGTGGGAGGCCGGTGAGATCGAGGCTCAGCCGGCGGATGAGCGCCGGGCGGCCGGCCTCGGGCATGGGGCGCAGTCCCTCGCGCTCGATGCGGGCGAGCAGAAAATGATCGATGGCATTGCGCGGCCAGTCGCCCGGGACCGAGTGGACCGGGGGCCGCTCGGGCGGGATGAACGACCAGTGCTTCTGGTAGACAGCGCCCTGCTCGATCCAGCGCCGGATCACGTCGATCTCGCGCGGCGGCAAGGGGTCGTGGCCGGCGTAGGCGGGAGGCATGCGCAGAGCCTTGTTGGCGGAGACGATCCGCTTATAGACTTCGCTCTGATCGGGACGACCAGGCACGATCCCGCGGCGGCCTTTGCCCAAGTCGGCTTTGGCGGAAGCCTCCAGGTCAAGACGGAGGGCGCTCTTGCGCTGGTTCCTGTCGGGGCCGTGGCAGGTGAAGCAGCGGCCGGAGAGGATGGGGCGGACGTCGCGGTTGAACTCGGTGCCGGCGGCGGAGGCAGCGGGCGCCAGCAGCACGGCGGCCAGCAACCGTCTCCACCAGCAGTTCGGCGCAGTTTGATTCTCTCCGGATGACATGTCGGACGTTGACTCAAGTATACCCGTGCTGCTGTGGGAGCCGTGCAAGCGCGGGCTAGCCCCAATACTGTTCACTTAGGAGCCCGGTAGGCTGGCCCCTACGGTCGCGGCGCACAACCTCCCCGAACCGCGGCCGGGGACCTGAAGAAGCGAAGTGGGCTAAGATTGTTGAAACTCCGTGGACTTCGAAGGCGACTTCTCTGCTCAGTCCATCCTGGCCCAGAAGGACCGGATTCTGGCCAGCGCCCATTTCGCCCGCTCGGCCGCGCTCAGCAAGTTCCTCGGATTTGTCATCCAACATACCCTCGGCGGCAAAGAACAGGAACTGAAAGAGTACCGGTTGGGCGTCGACGTGTTCAGCCGAGGGGCGGACTTTGATCCGCGCGTCGACCCGATTGTCCGGATGCAGGCCTCCAAGCTTCGCGCGCGTCTGGCTGAATACTACTCGAGCGAGGGACGCAACGACCCGATCATGATCACCGTCCCCAAGGGGGCGTATGTTCCCGTGTTTACCCGCTCGGAGATTGCCCCACCCGCGGCCCGGGATCGCGATGTCCAATCCATCGCCGTGCTTCCGTTTGTGAGCATGAGCGGGGATCCGGAGAACGAGTACTTCAGCGACGGATTGACCGAAGAGGTGATCAACGTACTGACCTGTATACCCGGGCTGAGAGTGGTGGCGCGTACCTCGGTGTTCTGCTTCAAGAACGCGGTGAAAGATGTGCGGGAAATCGGCGCGCAACTGAACGTCCGGACCGTACTCGAGGGGAGCGTGCGGCGTTCGGGAAACCAACTCCGCGTCACCGCGCAGTTGATCGACGTGGCTACGGGGTACCACCTGTTCTCCCGGACCTTCCCAAGGGAATTGCACGATGTCTTCGCGTTGCAGGAGGAACTGGCGGGCGCGGTGGTCACGGAGATCATGCCGACGGTAGGCGGAGGCTCGCATCCGGCGGTCGTGCGGAACCATACGGCGGACCTGGAGTCGTACAACCTTTACCTGAAGGGAATGTTCGCGCTGGCCAGCCGGTTTACGGGTCCCCGGGAGAGCGTCGAGATCTTCCGCCAGGCGCTGGACCGGGACCCGACGTACGCGCCGGCGTGGGCGGGGTTGGCGAACGCCTACTGCATCCAGGTGTGGTACGGGATGATGCCTTCGAAGGTGGCGCTGCCCATGGCAAAGCACGCGGCACTGGAGGCGCTCGGGCGCGACGAAGCGTTCGGGCTGGGACACGCGACGCTGGGAGTGGCGCAGGCGATCGTGGATTGGAATTGGAAAGGAGCCGAACGCAGCTTCCGGCGGGCCATCGAAGTCCAGCCCAGCCTTGCGATCGCGCACCAGTACTACGCCACCAATTGCCTGATGCCGCAGCGCCGCTACCAGGAAGGACTGCTTTCGACGGAACGCGCGCTGCTGCTGAACCCGTTCGATGCCGTCTTGTGCGGCGGCGCGATGTTCATTTACACCGCGGTGGGCAACTACTCCGCGGCCCTGCGCCAGTTTGCGCTCAGCAAAGAAGTCAACCCGAACCATCCGGCGACGTATCTTGCCATCGGTACGACGCACGAGACGGAAGGCCGGATGGAGGAAGCGCTGCCGGCCTATCGACGAGCTTGTGAACTCTCCCGCCGCGCACCCTATGCCGCTGCTTCGCTCGGCCACGCCCTGGCGCAATCGGGAGCGATCGGCGAGGCGCGGGAGGTCCTGTGGGAACTCCGGGGCGCCGCACCCTACGGCTACGCAATGGCCTTGCTCCACGCCGGGTTGGGCGACCGCGCGGACGCGATCCGATGGTTCGAAAAGGGAATGGAGGACCGGGAACCGCATCTGCTGCTCGCCCCCTTCGACCCCCGCTTCGCGCCGTTGCTCGAAGACCGGGACTTCCGGCAGTTGCTTGCCCAGATGGGGCTTGTTCTGAATACCCTCGCGTAATCTACCGTAATCGACTCCTGCAACCGGGGCCGCCCGCGGCATCCTTGTTGCAGGCGCGGCGATGAATCCGCTTCGCCAGGAGGAAGACTACATGACACATCCAATCGACAGCGGTAAGGCCCTGCCCGGCCTGAAATTCTGGTTCGCCATGCTCGTGCTGGTGGGACCCATCCATATGACGGAACAGTTACTGTTCGGACTCGACCAACTCTCCGAACTGAAGGCGCTTTTTGCGGGATACTATTCTCATTTCAGCAATCCCGATGTTGGAACGTGGTTGCTGGTGGTCGCCGCGTTTACGCTGGTGCAGTCGCTGTTGCTGGCGATGCTCGCCGGAGGGCGCTGGCGCCTGTTGGCCGCGGGTTTCCTCGGAGTGCAGGCGATTACCGAAGGACACCACCTGGTGCAGGCGCTGGTGCGGGGCCAGTATTTTCCAGGGCTGGTGAGTTCCGTTCCCTTCATGGCCGTCGGCGTGATGATCTTGATCGCGGTTGCTCGAGAATGGAAAAACGCGGCAGAGCCTGCGAAAGGTCGACTGGCGGCCGCATAGGAGGGTTCATGCCGCGGAAGTGGGAGTGGGGGCGCATCGCCCCCGCCGTTATCGTGATCGGGTGGGCTGCCGGCGCAGGCGCTGAAACGCTGACGTTGGACGAAGCGGTAGCCCTGGCTCTTTCCAATAACCGAAATCTTCACAGCTCGGCGTTGGATGCGCGGAAGGCGGAGGACAAACTGGCCGCGGCACGCACGCGGCAGTTTCCGGGTATCAGTGTCTACGCGCTGGGCGCTCAGCAGTTGCGCTCGTTCGAGTTCACGCTCGAACGAGGAATATTGGGGACATATGCGGGGACGGGTCCCCTGCCGGCGGACAACGTCTCGCTGAAAACGCCCCTTGCGCCCACGGGGCTGATCCTGGCGCGGGCGTCGCAGCCGCTGACGTCGCTGATTCGGATCCGCCGCAATATGGACACGCTCAAGACGGGCATTCAGTTGGCGAACGAGGTGACGAGGGGAGAACGTCACAAGATCGTTCGGGACGTCAAGAACGTCTACTACAGCCTGCAGCAGGTGGAGGCGTCGCTGCGGAGCGTGCGGGAGACCTCCAAGTTGTACGAGGAGGTGGAGAAACTCACGTCGACGTACGTTTTGAATCAGGTCGCGCTCAAAGGCGACCTGCTCGAGGCCAGGACGCGGCTGGCGAAAACCCAGCAACTGGAAACCCAACTCCTCAACCAGCAGGCCACGGCCAAAGAGCAGATCAATCTGCTGCTGGGGCGGGATGTGCTGACCATGTTCGACGTTCAGCCAGTGCTGGAGGCCGTTATCGACGAGCGCGACCTCGACGAGGCTCGCACGCGTGCGTTGAGAGACCGGCCGGAAGTCCGGCAGGCTCAGCTTCGTCAGGTGCAGGCGGAGAAGGACCTGCGGGCGAAGAAAGCGGAGTCCATTCCGGATATCGCGGCAGAGTTCAACGACGTCACGTTTCTCAACTGGGGCCGCTTCATGCCGACGCAGAGCATGAGCGTCGGCGTAAGCCTGACTTGGGAGCCCTTCGACTGGGGCCGTAAGAAGCATGAGGCCGCGGAGAAGCAGCGCGCGGTGGAACAGGCCCGGCTGGCGGGACGGGAAGCGGAAAGCCAGGTGCTTCTGGATGTAAACGACAAGTTCCGGCAACTGCGCTACCGGCACGCGGAGCTTCGGGTGGCCAGGCTCTCGCAGGAGACGGCGATCGAGAACCTCCGCGTGACCAAGAACAAATACGGGGTGCAAGCGGTGCTGGTGAGAGATGTACTGCAGACACAAGTGAGCCTGGAGCAGGCCAATGCCGGCTATCAGCAGGCCCTGACTTCGTTTTGGAACGCACGCGCCGATTTCGAGCGCGCGGTGGGAGAGGCGCAATGAGATACATCGTCCTGATTGCTTCGTGCTTGGCGCTGGCGGCGTGCCACAAGGCCCCGGCATTGGAAGGCACTGTGACGCCGGTGAGGGTGGTCGCGGTGGAGATGTATCAGCCGAGGGCCGGCGCGCGTTACTCGGCGTCGATCCTCCCGGGACGGCAGGTGAATCTGGCCTTTCGCGTATCAGGCCTGGTGTCGGAGATCCATCGGACCGGAAACCGGGGATTGGAACCGGGAGACAATGTCGCCGGCGGGACCGTTCTGGCGAGGCTAAGGGCGGAAGACTTTGATCACTCGGCGGCACAAGCCCAGAGCCAGATCGAAGCGGCGAAGGAATCGCAGAAGAGTGCCGCCGCGCAAGTGGCGCAGGCAAAGGCTTCTCAGGTGAAGGCCGAAGCGGATTTCGGGCGGGCACGAACCTTGTTCGATACGCAGAGCCTCACCCGGCCGGACCTTGACGCAGCGCGCGCGCAACTGGATGTCGCCGCCGCACAGGTGGCGGCGGCCTCCGCGCAATTGGACGCGGCGGCCGCCCAGATTCGGAACACGGAAGCCAGTCTGGCGACCGCTCGCCTGGCGAAGAAGGACGCCGTTCTGGTGGCGCCGTTCGCAGCGACCGTGGTGCAGCGTAACGTGGAAATCGGCACGCTGGCCGGGCCGAGCCTGACCGCGTACGCGCTGGCCGACATCGGAACGGTAAAGGCAGCGTTTGGAGTTCCGGATACGGTAGTGGTCCAGATTCGGCCCGGGAGAGCGCTCGCCATTTCGGTGACAGCCCTGGCCGGCCGCGACTTTCGCGGCAAGGTGACGTCCGTGGGGGCCGTGGCGGACTCAGCCACTCGGCTGTTTCAAGTAGAGGTGACGATCGCCAATGGCGGTCACCAGCTAAAGCCCGGGATGATCGCCTCGCTCGAGTTGGAGAGCGGCGCGGCCGCGCCGCAGGTTCCGGTGGTTCCCGTAAGCGCCGTGGTCCGCGACCCGAAGAATGCGACGGACTTCGCGGTGATGGTGGTGGAGGGCAAGGTTGCCAGAGCGCGGAAGGTGAGCCTCGGCGAGACGTTCGGTGAGCTGCTGGCGGTGACTAGCGGCCTGAAACCCGGGGAACGCGTGATTCGCGCCGGCGCCACCATGGTCAACGACGGTGAAGCCGTGGAGGTGATTCCGTGAAGCACGGCGAATCCCACGCTGCCCCAGATGACGGCATGAACCTGTCGAGGTTCTCGGTGGAAAACCCGCACATCACGTGGGTGCTTTTAGTCGGCACGCTGGTGTGGGGGGTCTACGGCTATGTGAGCATGCCACAGCGCAAAGATCCGGACATTCCGATCAAAATCGCGCTGGTGGAGACGCGCTGGCCAGGGGCTAGCGCCGAGAGGGTGGAGGAACTGGTCACCCGGAACATTGAGAAAGTCCTGGCCTCGAACTCGAAGATCTCGAAGATCGAATCGACGTCGCGCAGTAACGTGTCGGTGATCACGTTTTCGGTGTCGGACGATATCGAAGACGCCAGCCAGGTGCTGGATGACGTGGGCGGGCGCTTGGGGGCGATCCGCGACCTGCCGGACGGCGCCGGGCCGATCCGGTATCAGCGGGACTTCGGCGACACGGCCACGCTGATGCTGACGATGGCGAGCCCGAAGACAAGCGATGCCGAGATCGACGTCCGCGCCGCGCAGCTTCGAAGGTCGATCGAATCCATCCGGCCTCCCGGGGAAGAGCGCGCCTCGCTGGTGTTTTGCTTCCCGTTGAGGGACGACCTTCGGCTCTTGCGGCTCGGAGCCGGCAAGCTGGTGGACCACCTGCGTTCGGTTGACGCGAAGTTCGACCCTCAGCTGATCGACGGCGCCAGCTGCGTGGGCGCCGACGTCCGCGCGGTGCAGTCCGACAAACGCATCCTCGGCCTGCTCGGCGCCTTCCTCCTGGACAATTATCCCCGTACGAAGTGGGAGCCTGGCGTGTGGGAGCCGTTCCTGGTACGCGACGTCACTCACCTTCGGGACAAACTCGCCGCGGTTGCGCGGGAAAAATACAGTTGCCGGGAATTGGACGAGTTTTCCGACGTCATGGAGAAGGCTCTCCTGGCCACCGGCCGCAAGGACGTGAACGCTCCGCTGGTTGCGAAGGTGACCCGCTCGGGAGTGCTGCCGGAGCAGGTGTACGTCATCTATTCGCAGGAACGGCTGGCGTCCTACGGCGTGAGGGTGGGGGCGCTGTCGAACGTGCTGCAGGCGCGGAACCTCACGGTGGGCGGAGGCGAGATCGACGCGGGCGGCAAAACCGTGTCGCTGCACCCATCGGGCGAATTCCGGAGCGAGCGGGAGATCGCCGACGTGATTGTGGGATCGACCACGCACGGCAGCCCGCTCTATCTGCGGGACGTGGCGGACATCATCCGCGGGTATGAGAATCCGCCGCGCTACCTCAACTACTACTCCTGGCGCGATGCGCAAGGGCGCTGGGAGCGTACGCGCGCGGTCACGCTGGCCGTGCAGATGGGAGCCGGGCAGCAGGTGGCCGAGTTTGGAAGACAGGTGGACGCAACGCTCGCGGACCTGAAACATCGTTTGCCCAAGGACCTGATCGTGGCCCGGACAAGCGATCAGCCCCTGCAGGTGGAAGAAAAGATCGATCTGTTCATGAGCAGCCTGTACGAAGCGGTCGGCCTGGTGATTCTGGTTTCACTGATCGGCTTCTGGGAATGGCGCTCGGCCGCGCTCATGGCGCTCTCGATTCCGCTGACGCTGTTGATGACGTTTGGCATGATGAGCGTCCTGGGGCTGGACATTCAGCAGATTTCCATTGCCAGCCTGATCATCGCGCTCGGCCTGCTGGTGGACGACCCCGTGGTTGCGGGCGACGCCATCAAGCGCGAGTTGGCCGAAGGGACGCCTCGGGGGATTGCGGCGTGGCTGGGCCCAACCAAGCTGGCGACGGCGATTCTATACGCCACCATCACGAACATCGTGGCCTACCTCCCATTCCTGCTGGTCGGTGGGACGACCGGGCAGTTCATCCATTCCCTGCCGGTGGTGATGACCTGCTCGCTGGTGGCTTCCCGCATCGTTTCGTGGACCTTTATTCCGCTGCTCGGGTACTATCTCCTGCGCGCCCGTGGTGAGAAATCGGTGGAGGAGCGGAAGAGCCGTGGTTTCGGAGCCTTTTATTGGCGGTCGGGACAGTGGGCCATCCGTCATCGATGGCTCGTGATGGCCGGGGCGGTGGGCGTGCTGGCGGTGGGAGCCACAGTGGGGAAATCCCTGAAGTCGCAGTTCTTCCCCAAGGACCTGTCGCAGCTCGCCTTCATCGACGTGATGCTGCCGGAGGACGCGGCGATTTCGTCGACCAGCGAGATCGTGATGCAGGTGGAGAAGATCGCGGCCGAGGTGGCTACGGAGAAGAAGATGCCGCTCGAGGCGATGTCGACCTTCGTCGGCGGAGGGGCTCCGCGGTTCTGGTATTCGCTGTCGCCGGAATCGCCTCACGCCAACTACGCGCAGATCGTGTTGGTCGTCGTCGACAAGCACCATACGCAGCACCTGCTGCCGCACATCCAGCAGCGGGTGAACCAGCAGATCGCGGGAGCGCGGGTCGACGTCCGGCAGTTGGAATCGGGCGACTCGGTTGGGCTTCCGGTCGCGATTCGCGTCTCCGGCGAGGACATCGGCACCTTGCGTGCCACGGCCGAGCGCGTGAAGAAAGCGATGCGCGACGTACCCCTGGTGACGAGGATTCGCGACAACTGGGGTGAAGACCGATTCAACGTGGAACTCAAGATTGACTCGGACCGGGCCAACCTGGCGGGGTTGACCAATCGAGACATCGCCGGCGCCTCGGCGAACGCCGTGAGTGGAGGGGCACTGACGACGTTGAGGGAGGGCGATAAACAGATCCAGGTGATGGCAAGGTTGCGTCCGGACGAGTTCGCCGACCTGCGCGACGTCGACAGCCTGTATGCCTACTCCAGTTCGGGCACCCAGAAGATCCCGATCCGGCAGGTTGCGCACCTGGACTACAGTTTCCGCGGAGAAGTGATCCGGCGCAGAAACCAGTTCCGGACGATTACGGTGTCGGGGTGGCCGCATGAGGGCGTGCTGCCGTCGGAAGTGATGTCGGCGGTACGGCCGGCGTTCCAGTCGATCGCGGCGTCGCTTCCACCGGGTTACAGCCTGGAAGTCGGGGGCGAAGAGGAGAAACAGACCGACGGGTTCGGCAGTCTGGCGGTGGTGCTGGCAACGTCGGTTCTGTTTATCTTCCTCGCGCTGACGTTTCAGTTCAAGAACGCTATCAAGCCGTTCATTGTCTTCGCCGCCGTGCCCTTTGGGGTGGTCGGCGCACTGATGGCGCTGTGGATCATGAATACCCCCTTCGGGTTCATGGCGTTCCTGGGCGTGATCAGCCTGGTGGGCGTGATTGTCAGCCACATTATTGTTCTCTTCGACTTCATCGAGGAGAAGCATCTCGAGGGCGAACCCTTCGAACAGGCGGTGCTGGAAGCCGGGCTCCTGCGCATGCGTCCCGTGCTGATTACGGTGGGAGCCACGGTCTTCGGACTGGTGCCGCTGGCGTTGCACGGCGGGCCTCTGTGGGAGCCGCTCTGCTACGCGCAGATCGGCGGTCTGACGGCGGCGACGGTGATTACCCTGCTGCTGGTGCCGGTGTTCTATTCGATCTGCGTGTTGGACTTGAAGATCGTCAAGTGGGAGGAGACACCGGTTCACGCTGCGATGGAGGTTCTGCCAGCCGAGTGAATGCGACCCGTTCTTCATTTGTTTTGGTGGGCCGCAGGCACAGGGGGACTCCCTTGAAAGTGCCGCCCGGCGACGTTCGGCAGGGACCCGGCCTGATTCGAGGTCACGATCCCGAAGGGATCCCTACCTACGGCACGAAATAGCCGTTGATGTCGACGATCAGGTCCGTCCGATCCGTGACGAACACGTTGATCGAACCGTCCGAGCCCGCCGGAACGATGGCCGCGTTCGCCACGATTCTCCCTTCGAACGAGTTCAGGGTGGAGACCAACGGCTGAGCCGCCCCGCCCGGCCACACTGTCAGGTAGTACAACGCGCCGGCCGGTGCCACCGTGATATTCAGCGAATATGCCCGCGCGGTCCCCGGGATCCCGCAGGCGCTCGAGGGAATCGGCAGGTTCCGGATGGACTGCGCCTGTGGGGTCGGCGGGCCGAACGCTCCAGTCTTTCCTTGTCCCGCTCTCGTGTCGGCGACACGGCACGGCGTCACGGCCACGAATCGGAAGGGTCCATTGCCGGACGGAGCCTGATCGGTGCTCAACTCCAGGGTGAACGGCCCCGTCTCCATCTGATAGGTCGTGACTTCGATCGTGAACGTGCCCGAGTTCGGCAGCGTGATGAGCCCGGAGTCCATGGGCAACCTCGAGTTGAGATTACCGCCTCCATCGTCGTCTTCGGCCAGGACGTTTCCCGCGGGACCCAGCAGGTAGAGGTAGGTGTCCACCGTGGGCGAAGTCAGGGTGATCGCGATTCTCTGACCGCCGATCCCTGAAAACGTATATCGCCTGCCATAGGCGGGCGGGTTGGCGATGTCCGCGGGCCGCAACACCGACACACAGTCGGTTTCCAACAGAGAACCATTCACGCTCTGGCCGATGACGATTCCGGTGGTGCTGCAAGTGGCCGCGGTCCGCTCACCCGATCGCGCCGCCGCGTTGCGACTGGCGACATCTTCACCCACCGAAGGCGGACAAAGGATGAGAAGCGACGCGGCAACCAGGAGAAAGCGGATCGTTTCGGCCATCACCGTGAGTCCCTTCGAATGCGGGTGTCGTGACTCGGCAATCGGATCTCGTCGCGACAAGCCCGTGGGCGCCCTCGAACCCTGTGCCTCGCCGTCCGAGAGCGCATGACGCCGTGCCCTCAATCTGCCGCCGTCAGAAAGGGCTCGGACCGGCCACGCCTGATTCTCGCATGGAGCCGCAAACAGGGAAATAAAGGTTAACCCTGAGAGTTCCGCGGTGTCGTCGCGTACGACTGCGACCGGGGACGCGCCAGAAACATGAACTGATAGCCCAGCAGCGTCGGCCAAGCGACCGTGGAGATCCGCAGCAACCGGTTGAGCCCCCGCATCAGTGGATTCTCGGCCGTCAGCCCCAGTGCCAGTTCCAGAGGGATGACCGTGGTCATCTCGCTGACGATCTCGTAGCCGGCCTCTCCGAGGAGCGATCGAGCGGTCTTACGGGTGAAGAAGCGCAAATGGGTCCGGTCGAGGATGCCGCGAGCGGTGTAGTCGAACCGGCCCAATAGCAGGAGCAGGCGCACCGTAAAGTTCGCGACGTTGGGGAGCGAGACGAGGATCTTTCCGTCGTTGGCCAAAACCCGGCTGCACTGGGCCAGCACTTTCTCCGGATTCGGCAGGTGCTCCAGGATGTCCATCAGGAGGACCAGGTCGAATCGCTTCCCCTCTCTGTCCGCGTAGTCGCGAACCTGATTCAACCCCTGGTCAAGGTCGCCCGAGAAGTAGCACTCCATCGCGTCGGCGTGCTTTGGTTGATCGAGCAGGTCGACCCCGACCACGCGGTGGCCCATCTCCGCCAGGCGCGAGGCGATGAATCCCTCGCCGCAGCCCAGTTCCAGGATGCGCTGGTTGCTCCCGGCCGTGCGCCAGAGAAAATCGTGGCTGGAATAGCGGCTTGTTTTGATCGGGTAGTGGACCCAATATTCCTCGAATTCGGGCGCGGCCTCGATCGAATTCACGGTTCGCCGGTACCGCATGACCGCCCGCACGACATCCCGGGCGTAACGCATTCCGTTCACGTAGCAGATCTCGCCGCCGTAGTACGTAGGGATCGGGACTTCGCGAATCCTCATGCCCTGGTGCCGAAGCTTGATAATGATCTCCGTGTCGAAGTGAAAATCGTCCGTCATCTTCGACAGGTTGAGCTTCCGGAGGGCGTGAAGATTATAGGCCCGGTAGCCGGAATGAAACTCGCTGAGGTTCATTCCCAGCGCCCGGTTCTCGAAAAAGGTGAGGATGCGGTTGCCGACAAATTTGTAGAGCGGCATCCCGCCCTTCAGGGGACCGCCGTAGTCGGGCATCATGCGCGAGCCGAACACCGCATCCGCCTCGCCGTCGACAATCGGCCGGTACATCGAGGCGAGAATCTCCGGCGCGTATTGCCCGTCACCGTGCAGCAGGATGACGATGTCGAAGCCTTTGTCGATGAAATACTGATATCCGCGCTTCTGGTTGCCCCCGTATCCCTGGTTGCGGGCGTTCCGCAGCACGGTCAGCTTTTCGGCCGCGCGCTCGTCGGCCGCCTTGAAACCTAGCGCCAACTCGTAGGTGTGATCCTGGCTGGAGTCGTCGAAGATCGCCACCTCCGCGACGTTGTCCCACACCTCGACCGGAATTCGTTTCAGGACCTTGTTGACCAGGGTGGTCACCGCGTTGTAGGCGACCACGAGAATGCCGATCTTCTTGCCTTTCGCATCCGCGATTGCCGTTTGGGCGGATGCCCGGCTGGCGGCTTTCTCCACGGCGGCATTCATCTTCGCTGCTAGTGTAACAGTCTCGGTGATTCGCCGTAGGCGGCTAACGCGATTGGGTCAACTCCGCGGTTGCCGGCTCCTTCCGAATTCGCCGGTATTCGGCTTTCGCCCAATTGCCGAGCACGGTACGATCCGCCGGGGTGAGCAGGGAATAGGGGTGCAACAGGGTGTATTGCCGTGGGGGCATGCGGTGGCCCGCCGCCGAACTGGCCAGGCTGGCCATGAACCCCAGCTTCTTTCCTTTCGACGACTGCTCCCACTCCGAGAGGTTGAAGGTCCGCCGGCCGCGTTCCACGTCCCGCTGCATCATCCAACCCACTGGGGCAAAGTGCGCATACCACGGCCAGCGAGTGTGATTGGTGTGGCAGTCGACGCAGGAGCGCTCGAAAATGGCGGCCACCTCCGGCGGGGGGTGCATTCCTCCCAGAGCCGGACCCGAACCTGGATTGGCGGGTAGAGGCCGCAGGCTCAACAAGATCCCGAAACCCACCAATCCGGCCAGCCACCCCTTCACGCGCCGCCGCTTGATCCATTCGTGTGCCATTCGAATTCACCCTCCTTGAGCCCTTGGTTAGCGCCTGGGCACGTCCTCGGGGCTGACTAGTGGCATGCAAAAGGCCAATCCCCGGGAGGCGTTTCTCCCTACTGGCCTGGATCGCCCCCGCCGATTAGGAGCCAAGACTCATGCTCGTCTCGAATTCCGTCCGCCGGATTGTGCTGTCGCTCCTGCTGCTGATTCCCTGCTTCTGGACCGCCCGGATTCAGTCGACCGATCTCGGCAGTCATATCTACAACGCCTGGCTGACTCACCTGGTGAAGTCCGGCCAGGCGCCCGGCCTCGAGTTGGCGTCGCCCACCACGAACGTCCTGTTCGACTGGATGCTGGATGCGCTTCTCGCTCCCCTGGGACCCGACCTGGCGCAGCGCCTGGCGGTGTCAACCGCGGTCCTGCTGTTCTTCTGGGGAGCCTTTGCGTTCCTGGGAGCATTGCTTGGCGACAGCCGGTGGGCAATGGTTCCTTCCCTGGCGATGTTGACCTACGGCTGGGTGTTTCACATGGGTCTGTTCAACTTCTATTTGTCGTGCGGTCTATCACTGGTGGCCTTGGCCCTGGCCTGGAAGGGATCGCGCCCTGGAATCGGCGCCGCCCTTCCACTGCTCGCTCTGGCGTGGACGGCGCACTCCCTGCCGGTGGCTTGGGCCGTTGCGATCTTTGCGTATGCAAGCGTCGCCAGGGCCATCGATCCAGGCCGCCGGTGGATCCTGGCCGGACTGGCCTGCGCCGCCCTGGTGGCGATCCGCCTCTTCCTGGATGCGCGCTTCAAAACTGTGTGGGTCTCTCTGCAGATGTTTGGGTTGCTGGCCGTCGACCAGGTCTGGGTGTTCGGGTTCAAATACTACGTGCTGATGATCGTGCTGGGTATCGTGTGGAGTTTTCTGTTACTGCGCCTGACCCACCTGACCAGTTTCTCCGCCGTCGTGCGCGAGCCGGCGTTTCAGATCGCGGTCCTGACAGCGCTGGGGGTCGTGTTGATCCCCACCAGTGTGAACCTGCCCGGCCGCGGTATGGAAGTCAGCCTGATCGCAGAGCGGATGACGCTGTTGAGCGGCGTCGTTCTATGCGGAGTCCTGGCCGCGGCCCAGCCTTTGCGCTGGCAGAAGATTTCCCTTGCCGTCGTGGCCGTCGTGTACTTCTCGTTCCTGTTTGTCGACACGCGCAGGCTGGACCAGGTGGAATCCAGAATGGAGCGGTTGGTCCGCGGTCTGCCTCGCGGCAGCCGCGTGGTCGGCTCGTTCTACGACCCGGGGAGCCGGGTGTTCCTGATCGCCCACACGCTCGACCGCGCCTGCTTGGGGCACTGCTTCAGCTATGGGAACTACGAGGCGCCTTCCGGATGGTTCCGCGTCCGCGTGAAGCACGACAACCCGTACGTGGTCACCAGGGGATCCGATTCCCTGGCGATCGACATGGGGAAATATGTGGTCCAGCCCCGGGATCTACCGCTCTTTCAGGTGACGCTGTGCGGGGAAGAACTGGAGACGATGTGTACCCGGCCGCTCACCGCGGGCGAGACGGTCAAGTCGAATCGCGTGTTCTGGGTCACGCCGAAGGTCTGGTGGTGATCAAAATCCGGCTTTGTGGAGATCCGGTAAAGGGGGTTCCGGCGTATCGCAACCAGGAGCCAACTGAATGTCGATTGAAACGAACCTCTCCGCGCTCTATCGCGCCATCAATGCTTCGGCGACCAGGCGCGCCGCGCGTCCTACTTCGACCTCTATGATGAGTCCGTCCGGCTGATCGGATACGCGGGCGTGGAACCCGGCCTCGACGGGGTCAAGCGGTTTTACGAGAATCTCTGGACGACCTTCCCCGACGCGGCCGTGCGGGTGGACGACGCCTTCGGCGTGGACGACAAGGTGGTGTGCCGCTTCACCATGACCGGCACGCATCACGGGGAGTTCCTCGGTGTGCCGCCGACGGGCAAGGCCATCACGTCGCCCGGAATCACCATCCTGCGCTTTGTCAACGGGAAGTGCGTCGAGCGCTGGAGCCAGGCGGACTTCCTCGGGGTGTTGAAGCAGATCACCAGCTGAGCCGCTGCGCCGTCTTGGTGGCCTACACCTTTTCCCACTCGAACAGAGGGTGGTTCCACGACATCCCGCCGTCCATCACCACCGCCTCGCCCGTGATGTAGTCGGCGTAGTCCGAGCAAAGATACGCCGCCAGGTTTGCCAGTTCTCCGTGCTCGCCCGCTCGCCCCACCGGCACGGCGCGCTCCATGCGGACTCGCTGCTCTTCGGGGTCGCCCGGCCACAATCGTTCCGCGGCGCCCGGTGTCGGGAAGAACCCCGGCGCGATCGCCTTGACCAGGATGTGGTAGCGCGCCCATTCCACCGCCAGGGTCCGGGTCATCGCCAGAACGCCTGCCTTCGCCGACGCCGAATGGATCGTGCCGGGACTGGCGCCAAAGGCGTACGTCGCCAGAATATTCAGAATCCGTCCCGATTTCTGCTCCTTCATGTAGGGAAATGCCGCGCGGCAGCAGAAAAACGTTCCGTTCAGTACAATATCCACCACGGACCGCCAGCCGTTGTAGCTGAGCCGTTCCGCCGGACACAGGAAGTTGCCGGCGGCGTTGTTGATGAGGATGTCGATCCGGCCGTAGGCGTCGTGGGCGGCCCGCATCACGGCCTCCACCTCCTCGGGCTTCCGAACGTCCGCTCTGACCGCGAGTGCCTCCCCGCCCGCTGCCGCAATCTCATCCCGCGCCGCCGTCAGATGCTCCTGGTTTCGGCTGGCGAGAACCGTTCGCGCGCCCAGTTCGGCGAACCTGCTGGCGAACGATTTGCCCAACCCGGTGCCGCCCCCCGTGATCACGGCAACTTTTCCTTCGAAGATCCGATTGCGAAACATGGTTCAGTATATACTTTAGGAAATCAAAACCCGCAGAAAGCCGGCTCAGTAGGGAGTTGAAAAAGGGGGCAGGCCTTTCGATCGCCTGCGTCGCCGATCGTCAGGTTCCAACGAAGGACACTAGCCGGTGGCGATCGGGCGAATCGAGGAGACATGGCGGAGGAATTGGACGGACTGGAGTTTCAAAGATTCTGGCGGCGGCTGCAGCAGTTAGGGTTGAATGCCTACGAGTCGCGTTCGTATCTGGTTTTGCTGGGACATCCGAGGTTCAAGGCGCTGGAACTCGCCGCGAGATCGCACGTCCCGCGGCAGAAGATTTACGAGGTGCTCGACAGCCTGGTCGAGAAAGGGTTCGCTCGCGTCATCCAGGAAAAGACCAAGCTCTTTTCCGCGGTTGAGCCCACGCTGGCGATCCCCAGCTACCTGGCGCGGCGGCGGCAGTCGCTGGAGCAGGAACTCACTGACCAGCATCGCCACGCCTCGGGCCTGATCGAAGACCTGAAGTCGATGTACGCCGAAGGCCAGGGCGGCCGCGGAACCCTGGACTTTCTGCGCATTGTCGCCGAGCCGGCCCAGACTGCCGCCGAATACCGCCGCATGCTTGCGGAAGTGCAGCGCGAGTATGTCGAGTTCTCGCGCCCGCCGTACGCGGTGGACCCGCTGGACGAAAAACTGGTCAAACAGGCGCGTGAGCGCGGCGTCGCCTGCAGACTGTTGATCGAGTCCGCCACCATCGACGATGTTCACCGGCAACGTCTTGCTGAATACTCGGCCGCCGGTGTCGACATCCGCCAGGCCGGTTCGCTTCCGATGAAGCTCGCGGTGTTCGATGGGCGCTGCGGCATGATCGCCCTCCTCGATCCCGTGTTGACGCGTCCGGCGTGGACCGCGGTGGTGTTTGACCACGAGGGCATGGGCGAAGCGATGAGCGGCCTGTTCGCAGACCACTGGGGCCGCGCCGCCGCCTTCTGACCCGGCCAGCCGAGCCAGCGGCCCGGCCCATTCAACCAGACCTCCCTTGCCGGACGCGCTACCTGGATGGCGCGCCAGCCGCGCGTCCGGGGGTTTGATACGATACCGCTCAATCGGAATGAACTCAATCACCCGGCGTCACTTGTTCACCCACGCATGTCTCGGCGCAGCCCTCGCCTCAGCCGCCGAACCGCCGCGGCATCGCCGCAAGGCCGTGCGCCGAACGATGTATTTCAACGATGCCCGTCATTTTTACCTGTACGCGTTCGAGCCGCCGCTGAACATGGCCGACGCCTGGCGTCCGATTGACGAGCTGGCGGGCACCGCGGTCAATACGTTCATCTACGGCATCGAAACCGAGGGCCTGTTCAACGACACGAAGGCGGCCGTTCGCGCTCCCAGCGGTCCGCGGCCGTTCACGAGCGCGATTGCCTGGCGGGCGTGGTACAACCTCCAGAGCCTGATCGATCGCGGGCTCAATCCCCTGCAGGTCCTGATCGATCGCGCCCACGAGCGCGGCCTCGATTTCATCGTCAGCATGCGAATGGGCGGCGGGCCCAGCGACGAGCGCTATTTCATTGGCGGAACCGGGCCCGCCGCGCGCTTTCACGACTACGCCCGGGCGCCCGTGCGCGACGTCCGCTTCCGCTGGCTGGAGGAACTCGCCGCCTATCCCGTCGAGGGCGTCGAACTCGACTTTGCGTACACGCCGTTTTACTTCAAGCCCGAAGCCGCTCGCGCCAATGCCGGCCTGATGACGGACTACGTGCGCAAAGCGTCCGCGATGATTCGCTCGAAAGGCCGTGATCGCATCGTGGGCGCCCGCGTCTTTCCCACGGTCGAGATGAACCGGGCCCTGGGTCTGGACGTGGAGACGTGGCTCTCCCAGAAATTGGTCGACTACGTGGCGCCCCTCTACTACGGCTACTTCCGGCTCGACCCCAACCTGCCGTTCGACAGTCTGGTGAAGGCCGCCCACGCGGCCAAGGCGGAAGTGTATCCGGTCCTTCAGCCGTATTTCCTGACGGACGGGGAACACGCCACGATGCCCATGTTGCGGGCCGCGGCCGCGAACTTTTGGTCGCGGGGCGCCGATGGACTGATCGTCGCCCCCTGGTTTCGCTGGCCGTTTCGCGATGAGGAACGCTCGTTCCTCACCGACATCGGCGACCCGGCAACCGTGGCAGAGCGGGACAAACACTACTTCGTCTCCCACCGGTTGGACGAGGCCGCCGAACTCGGCTACCGTCATCCGCTGCCCGCGGAACTCCCCTCCGCCGACCCCAGGCACACGCAGGAGATCCCGTTCTCCGTCGCCGACGACTGTGCGTCCAACCGCGTGGCGCGTGTTCGTCTTCTGGTCCGCATCTCGAATCTGCTGGCCGCGGACCGGATTCGGATCAGCCTGAATGGCGTAGCGCTCGATCGGCAACCGCTGCGAAAGACCTCTCACCGCTACGAGTTCCTGTGGCTCGAGTACTTGCTCGAAACCGTGAGGCCGAAGAAAGGCGAGAACGTGCTCGGCATTGCCTTGGAATCCCGGCCGGAGGGGATGTCGGGAGGAGTCACCGTCGACCGTGTGGAACTCACCGTAGAATACGACCTCCCTCATTCGTTTTACGAGAGGCCCGCGAAGCTCTGAAGGCGCGCCAACCCCCACAGCGTCGCCCGAACCGCGGTTGGAGCCGTGAGGTATGAGCCTACTGGCAGCGGCTCATTCAAGCAACTTGTCCGCGAGCGCTGCTTCCGTGCGGACACTGACCACGCGCGGTTACAGCAAAGCGATCAGTTCGATCCCTTCCTTGCGACCCAGGTTGCGAGAGTACTTCCGGTCGGCCGGGTTGTTCCAATGCTCGTGAACACCGAGACTCGGCAGCCGTTTCGTGTTCGTTCGGTGGTTGGGATCGTAGAAGGTGCCCGACGGCGGGTTGTCCGCCAACGCCGCTTCGTGCAGGTAGTCGTCGGCTCCGGGCATCCTCGGATAGTCGTTCCACTCGGCCCACAGAAAATCGAAAGCGACAGAATCAATCGCCACCGGGTCCTGCGAAGCCAGTAGACTGGAAGCCCAGTTGCCATTGAACGGAGCGCTGGCCCACTTGCGGGGAGAGGCCTCGATGGGATGGACTCCCGGGTAGAGGCCATCGATGAAGCTCACCAGCGTCTTGCCGCCGATGTGGGCATGCCCCATCAGGTCAACCAGGGCGCGGTAGCGGCCGGGGCCGGGAGTGCCCCGCGGCAGGCTGTCGTGGATGTTGAAATAGCCTTTCTGGGGCGGCGTGCGGATCAGAGAGCCGTAGTGGTTCTTGGCGCACAGCGTCACTCCCGCCATCGTATGGCTTTTCAGGTTTGCCAGGTTGATCAGGTACTTCGCCTCCCCATAGGGCGCGGGCACATAGTCTTGCGCCAGCGCCTCCGGGCGCTGGCTCCAGTACAGGGGCAGCGAGGAGGTCACCACTTTCGTTCGAGGATGGCTTGGGTTTCCTCCCGCGCGATCCAGGTAACCAACGTCAGGAAACTCCCGCCGGCAGATCTCGAAATACTGGCTCGGGAACATCGCCAGCGAATCGCCGACCGTAATGTCCCGCTGGGCCACGCCCGCGGAGCCGACCAGCTGGCGCAGCAGGGCCACGATCATCTGGGGCGACGTGTTCATATAGTCCGGTTGGCGCACCAGCGCGTAGGTCTCCGGATCGACATTCCTGCCCAGCCCGATGCAGCCGACCAGATTCACTTTGATTGTGACCTTCTCGCCTTTCACATAACCCGCATTGCCGTTTCCGCGGGTCTGGTTGAAATGCCGGATCAGTGCGTCCCAGGCGGCGGAGTCTCGGGATTCACCGCTGAGTTGGCGAATCGTCCCGGACATCATGTTGTCGACGGCGGTCTCGTTGGTCTGGTTGGGGTCCCACCAATGGCCGTCGCCGGAACCACCCCATCGGGCGGCCTTGGCGTTGTGGGTCCACACCACACGCCCGGGATGCAGTCCTCTTGCGACTCCAATGGGTTCGTTCGGCAGGATCGCGGCCGGGGCTGGCTCGGATCGGCCCGAGAGCAAGGCGCCGGTTCCGGTCAGGTGTAGGAGATTTCGGCGGGAGAGGGATTCCAACATCGCGGCCTCCTGGTTGCGGGTGACTTCCGGCGTCGGGAGCCGGACGGCGATTCCGAACCAGAGTGCCGTTCCCGGCTCCTCACCGCCTACACGATACACCCTGGCCTGTTCGAAGGGAATCCTGGAAGTCGCTCTGGCAGGCGGAGTGAGCCGGCATCTGAGCGGAAAAAAGAGTCGAGAGAAGTTCGCTAAATTTTCCTCCCGATCCCGCTTACTCAGATGGAGGCGGTTGCAACCAGCGCCGCACCTGGCGATCCCGCCGTGAACCGGGCGGTCCTGACAGGGTCCGCGCGGGGCGGGTGACCCGATTCCGAAGAAAGTCTTACAAACGAGGAGAACAAGAATGACACTCAATCTTTCGCGGCGACTGTTGTGGGTATCCACTCTCGCTGCACTTTGTCCGGGCGTATACGCCGTAGAAGGTGTGGACCTCATCGATCAGAAAGCCGCTCTCGCCGGCAGGGTCACGCCTGGGGACACTCCCGGATTCCCGGTGACGATCTCCCAACCGGGAAGTTATCGTCTCACCAGCAACCTCGTCGTCCCCGATGCGGCGACGACCGCCGTGCAGATCACGGCGAATGACGTCACCCTCGATCTGAATGGGTTCAGCATCATCGGACCCAACACCTGCACCCCCAATCCGGTCCGATGTACCTATTCCGGAGGCGGCATTGGAGTGGCCGCGGTTGGCCCGCAGGGGGTGGTGAGTCCGGCGAATGTTCGCTTGATGAACGGAACCGTGCGGGGCATGGGCGGACACGGGGTCCGAATGATGGGCGACGGCACCGTGGTCGAGAGAGTGAACTCCGTCAGCAACGGAGGTCCCGGAATCGTCGTTGGTGCCGGCATGGTGATCGACAGCGTCGCACAGTTGAACGGTTCGGGAGCGGCGCTCGTCGGCCTGATTGTCCGCGGCTCGATCTCGGCGAACAACGTGTTCGGCATCTTTGTCCGTCCCGGCGGAGTCGCCACCGGCAACAGCGTCTATTCCAACGCAGCGGGCGGCCTTTCGGTGAACAACGCGACGGCATCGAACAACACCGCCAACAACAACGGGGATTACGGGATCGATGGCGTCTGCCCGGGCGCCCTGATCGGCAATACGGCCAACGGCAATGGCAGCGTGAACATCCGGACTAATGGGGCGTGCACGATGGCCAACAACACTCCGTAGGGAACTCGGAGACCGCTTTGTAGCAAGCCCGAAACGCGAGCCGGCACGTCACCCCCAGGTGCGTGCCGGCTCGCTGTTTGATCCGGCATCCCGGAACCACTCCCTATTTGCTCATTCTCCGCCGAAGCCATGCTTGGGCAAGCCGCAGATCGTGGCGGACGGCGTGAACCGACTTGCCGAGGGCCGCGGCCGTCTCCTCGGCGGTCATACCTCCGAAATACCGCATCACGATCAAACGCTCCAGCGATTCGTCTTCGGCTGCCAGGGCCTGGATCGCGCTGTCCAACTCGATGAGATCGATCAGCTCGATAGCCGTTCCGCTTTCCACCTCGATGTCCGTCGTCCAACTCAGATTCGTCTCGGCGCCGCTCGACCGTTTCTGAGTGGCCCGGGCTCTGGCATAGTCCACCAGAACCTGACGCATCACTCGGGAGGCCACGGCCAGGAAATGAACTTCATCGGTAAACGTCCGGTCTTGCCGGTCGAAGATCTTCAGATACGCCTCGTGGACCAAGGCTGTAGCCTGGAGGGTGTGATCAGGCCGCTCGCCTCGCAGCTGTCGAGCGGCAATCCGATGCAGTTCCTGGTACAGCGCCGGCGTCAACTCGTTCCCAGCCGAGGAATCTCCGGCCCGCAACTTGTCAAACAGATCTCGAATGGGCGCGCTCACGAGATAAAGGCTACCATCTCCCCATCAAATTGCGGCCGGGCGGCAGACGGGTACGTCACGCAGATGGGGCGCTGGTCCGGCCTACACTTCGCGCCGATAGAGTGCATGCACCTGAGGATTGCCCTCGCCGCGCGTGACCGCGAGACGGACACGTAAGGGCGAAGGCGACGCGCCCGTCCGCCTTTCCGTAGCGTTGCGAAAAGCCCGAGGCGGACGGGGCGGCCAGTGCCCCCGCCGCCGCCGATGCCTGTAGCAGTTGCCTGCGACTAAGCCGGATCATGCCGCGTCCACCCGGCCGTCCTTGCGGACCCGCAGGTACTGGGCGCGGATGCGCGTCGGTGTGCGATAAGCTTCGTGGAACACCACGAGGACCCGCCCATCTTTCATTTCGGTCATCCCCATCATGCCCGAGCAAAGGGAGATTCTGGTTTCCCGCGACCAGCTTCGGCCTTCGTCGACGCTCGTCTTCATGAAGATACCCGCGCCCCGGCTGCCCATCAGGAGAACACCCGAGCTGTGCCGCAGCAGATACGGGCACTCGCCGGTGCAATCTGACGGGGTTTGTCGCGACCACGTGAGGCCGCCATCCCGGGAAACACTCGCCCACATGAACGGGGCGCGCAGAGTCCGCGAGAAGGCGATGAGGCTGCCGTCGGCGCGCTCCGCCCCCATGGTTTCGTTGCTGTCGAAGTTCGACGGGTCGAGGTGATGCGGGCCGGTCCAGGTTTTTCCGTCGTCGGTCGAGCGGATGATCAGAGAACGGTCGCGGCGCTCGGCATTCGAGCCGGCGTTGCCTCCCTTGACGGTTTGCACGTGGTAGAAGAACTGAAGCAAGGTCCCATCGGACAGACGCGAGATGGGAGAGTACGGTCCGATATTTCCGTCCTCGGGGATCTCGTACAATGGCTTCCCGCTGACGACCAGGGGTTCGGGTCGGCTCCAAGTCCGGCCGCCGTCGGAGGAAAAGGCGCGCTTGGGCCCCTTGTGCCCGGAGTTCCAGTCGTACATGAACAGACAGGAGATTCGTCCGTCGCGATGGCCGAAAAAGAAGCCGGGCTTTCCTCCGTCCGGCAGCCTGTTCACCAGGACCGGCTCGCCCCAGCTTTTGCCTTCATCACGGGATCGGACTAGCAGGAAGTCGTGGAACCCGTGCGGATCGCCTCGTACGCTCATCCACACCAGCAGGTGGCCCTCGGCGGTCCGGCAGATACCAGGGTAGGTTTGGTTGTCCCCGAAGCGTTTCTCCGGGTCAGGGTACGGATAGAAGTACGCCGGGCGTTCGCCGGGAACGGCCGTCCAGGCGGTCGAGCGTGTTGCACGCGTTCCCGACAGAGCCAGGTTCCGAAACGTCACCGGACCGCGCGCGACGATTCCAGCATGCCCGGTGGGGTAGGTGGAGTCCTTCGCCTCAACGACAAGCTTGCCGTCGACGAAGACCCGAATGCGGTCTCCCTCCGCGCGAACGCGTACGCTGGCCCATCCGGGCGTTGCGGTCTCCCACTCCTCCGGCCTCGGCCCGGTTTGCACAATGCGCTCAGGCAAATCCCGATGGGGCGCGAACCCGGAGGCGATGTCGCGGCGGTACCCGGAGGCATCCTGCACGAACAGCCGGACCGAGTACTTGGGGCCTTTGCGTTCGAGATCGTAGAGCTGGACGCGGTAGAAGGCGTACGCTGTCCTGGGCCCGAAAGATGAGGCCGGCGTCGGTGACCGACCAGTAGAAGAGACGGAATTCGACGCTGAGATCCGTGTCGTCGAAGGTCTCGCTCGACGGGTAGGCAAAATCCTCTCGCTTGAGCATGTCGGTTTTTTCGCTTTTCGCTGGTTCCAGACGGGCGAGTAGAGGATGCCGGCGTCCTGGGACCAGTCCGGGCTGCCCACGAAGGTCCACGGCGCCGCCTTGTCGGGCAGCGAGGGCTTCAGGGAGATAAGGTTAGCCTGCGCGGACACCCTCGGCGCGGCGGCCAAGGTCACGCCGGCCTCGAGCAGTGCTCGCCTGTGGATCACGTTCGATACCTCATTCAGAACGACCGCTCCCGGCGCGGTCTGAAACGGCTCGGCCGGTTGAGCCTTCCGGTATTCCATCCCTGCCTGTGTCGTTTGTCAAGTGCCCGAGCGAAGGGGTCCGGATCAGGCCGAGGCTGCGATCTCCACCGCCAGGCGGTCGCCGATCCGCTCGCCCCATCCTCGCAACAGACCCGCCATCTCTCGGACTTTTTCGGGTTGCCCGGCCGCCAGGTTTTGTGTTTCCCCGGGATCGGTGGACAGATTGAAGAGTTCGACCCGGCGGCTGCGCATCTCCGGGGGAGGCTCGGCACGGAACTTGCGCACGATCAACTTCCACTCCTTGAATCGAACCATGCGCTCGTCGTGCGGTCCGCCGCCGATCCGAGGCTGGGTCACGTTCTGCTGGAACACGGGATCGGTCCAACCCGTCCGCTTGAGCCGGATGTTGGCCAGACGGCTGCTCCCCTCCGCCCGCACGGGAACCGGCAGTCCGGCCGCTTCGAGCATCGTCGGCAGGATGTCGATGGTCGACACGCCGCCTTCATACACGAGACCCGCCGGCAGTTGTCGCGGCCAACGAAGCAGCCACGGCACCTTGGCGCTTTCGTCGTAACCCACACGCTTGTTCGCGCTGAACGGCCGTTCGCGGAACGTTTCACCGTGCTCTGACGTGAAGATGACCACGGTGTTTCTGGCCAATCCCAGTTGATCGAGTTTGTCCAACAACCGGCCGATGTTCCAATCGACCGCGCTGCAGGCCGCGTAGTAGTCGACGTGCGGCACTGCCTTGCCCTGGTACAGGTCCAGGAAGCGCTTCGGCGGCAGGTAGGGGTCGTGCGGAGGATAGTAGGAGATCTCCAGGAAGAAGGGCCGGCCGCGATTCTGTTCGAGGAACGCGAGAGCCTCGGAAGTCTCGACGTCGGCGCGATACTCCGACTTGTCCCTCTCGCCGAGCCAGTGTGGCCACTGCGAGTTGTACCCGTTGAAGTGATCGAAGAGGCCGGGGTCTTTTTCGCCGAGGTGCCATTTGCCGAGATAGCCTGTCCGGTAGCCGGCTTTCCTGAGCAGGCTCGCGTAGTTCGGCTCCAGCCGGACATTCGGGAGGCTGAACGCCGTATTGATGCGGTAGACGTTCTCCGTGAGGCCGTGTGTGGTCGGATAGACACCCGTCAGCAGCGACGCGCGCGCCGGCGTGCACAGGGCCTGGGGCGTGTAGGCATTCGAGAAGCGGACGCCTCCCAGGGCCAACCGATCCAGATTCGGGGTGTGGGCAACCCGGTTGCCCGCCGCGCCGATGGCGTCGGCGCGATACTGGTCCGCGAGAAGGAACAGGAAGTTCGGCCGGGATCCCGGGCGCTGCGCCATCGCTACGCCGCCGGCTAAAGCGCTCACCAACGATCGCCGCCCAATGGCGCCAGGGTTTGACATTCGGCGATCAGAATACCACTTCACTGTAACGTTCGGCGCCGTACGCTTCAGTAACGGGCGTGGATCGAATCACGCTTCGGACCATCACCGTGGCCGCGGTTTGCCTGGCTCGAGTCTGGGCCGGCGACGCGGAGGCCGAGAGGTCGATGATCGGCCGGTACCTGGATGCCAGGTGGATTCAAGAGGCCGCCCTGCTTGGCGTGCAAACGCAAGTCAGTATCGAGGCCCGCCTTCGCAAGCCGGCAAGGCAAGGCAGCCTGCGCCTCATCCGGTCGACTTCCGCCACCGGGCGGATCACTCATCAGGTCACGCAGCATTCGGGCGACCGAACCGTCGTCCGGGAGGTGATTGGCCGTTATCTGGCGGCGGAAAGCGAGGCGCGCGATGCCAGGGCCTTCGCGATCACGCCGGTGAACTACAAGTTCCGCCTCACGGCAACGGTGGGATCCGGTAATCAGGTCACGTACGTCTTCCGCGTAGTGCCGAGAAAGAGAAAGATCGGGCTTTTCAAGGGCGAGCTGTGGGTCGATCGGAAGACGGGAATGCCGTTGCGCGAGTCCGGCCAGTTCGTCAGAAGCCCGTCCGTGTTCATCCGGAAGATCCGGTTTGTCCGCGATTATGAAATCCGGGACGGCGTGGCGATCCCCAGGCGCATCGTGAGCCGGGTCGATACGCGCCCGGCCGGCCGCGCGGAGATGGACGTGCAGTTCGGAGCCTTCCACCGGCTGGGAGACTGCATCAGCGAGCACATCGATCGACGGGAGGGCACGCCTTAACGGGATTCCGAACCACTTCATAAGAGGAAACGCATGAACAGGAAATACCTGGTGATTCAAGCGTTGCTGGTGGTGGCCTTCTGCGGCTGCTCCATCCGGCGCATGGCCGTCAACAAAATCGGGGACGCGCTGGCCTCCGGCGGTTCCACGTACGAGAGCGACGAAGACCTGGAACTGGTGGGCGCCGCGCTGCCGTTCGGCCTGAAGCTCACCGAAAGCCTGCTGGCCGAAAGCCCACGCCATCGCGGCCTGCTCCAGTCCGCGTGCATGGGCTTTACGACGTACGCGTACCTCTACGTCCAGCAGGAGGCGGATCGAACCGCGGAAAAGGACCTCGCCGCGGCAGGCCGGCTTCGTTCACGAGCCCGCCGCCTCTATCTACGCGCGCATCGATACGGATACCGCGCTCTGGAGGTTGCCAGCCCGGGTGTGGGCGAGCAGATGAGCACCAGTCCCCAAGCCGCCCTGTCGCGCCTCCGCAACAAGGGCGATGTTCCGCTGCTTTATTGGAACGCCGCCGCCCTGGGGCTCGCCATCTCGGTATCGAAACACGAGGCCGCTCTGCTCGCTCGCTTGCCGGAAGTCGAGGCATTGGTCGGACGGGCGATCGACATTGACGAGAGCTGGCAGGAAGGCGCTCTGCATGAGTTCGAGGTGACGTTGGCTGGTTCCCGGCCCGGTAAGCCGAATTACGAGCGGATTGAACAACACTATCGGCGGGCTCTGGAACTCTCGTCAGGCAAACGCGCCGGACTCCATGTCGCGTACGCCGAAACCGTGCCCGTTCCCCGGCAGGACCGCGCCGCGTTCGATTCCACGATCCGAAAAGCTCTCGCGATCGATCCCGCCCGATTCCCGGAAGTCCGCCTCCAAAACATCGCGGCCCAGCGCCGGGCCTCCTGGCTGTTGGAACGGATCGACGAGTTTATTCTGCCGGCGGCTCCTGCCGCGGAGGAGGAAAAACCGTGAAAACCCTCATCCTGACCGTCTTGCTCGGGGCCTACCCGGCCGCCTTCGCTCAGAAGATCCAGATCAACATCGGCACGGCCGCGCCCGAGGGCTCGCCCTGGCACCAGATTCTGCAGAAGACCCGCGAAGATTGGGACCGGATCTCCGGCAGCCGGATTTCGATGCGGATCTACCCCAGCGGAGTCCTCGGCGACGAAGTGGAAATGACTCGCAAGGTCCGGATCGGCCAACTCCAGGCGGTTGCCCTCTCGGGCGCTGGTTTGGCTTTGCTGGAACCCGCCGCCGGCTGCCTGCAAATCCCGATGCTTCTCGAATCGTACGAGCAGGTCGACTACGTGCGTGAACGGATCGCTCCCCGCCTGGAGGCCCTGCTCGAGCGCAGAGGTTTTGTCGTCCTGCAGTGGAGCGACGTGGGATGGGTTCATTTCTTCACCAAGACCCCCGCACGGACGGTCGACGATATCCGCAAACTCAAGCTGTTTACGTCGGCCGGCGACCCTGAAAGCGAGAAGCTCTACAAAGAATTCGGGATGCAAGTGGTCCCTCTGGCCGTGACCGACTTGCTGCCATCGCTGCAGACGAACATGATCCAGGCATTCGACGTACCGCCATTGTTCGCGCTGCTCGACCAGTCGTTCGGCGTGGCCCGGAACATGATCAACGTGAAATGGGCGCCGCTGCCCGGCGCGACGATCCTGAGCCGTAAGACGTGGGAACGGATTCCGGAAGCGGAGCGAGCCGAGCTACTCAAAGCGTCTCGCGCGGCGGCGGAGCGGGCACGCGGCCAAATTCGCAAGATGGGCGACGACGCGGTCGTGGAGATGCAAAAGCGCGGGCTGACGGTGGTGACTCCGGATGCGGCGTCTCTTGCCAGGTGGCGCTCCGAGGCGGAAGCTGCCTACCCGAAGATTCGCGGCCGCCTTGTGCCGGCCGATTTGTTTGACGAAGTCGTGCGCCTGAGGAACGAGTTTCATGCGCAACGCAGGGGCGGTGGGTCATGACCGACCCGCCGACCCGCGCTGCCCGGCTGGAGGCCTGGACCTGCACCGCGATGCTGGTGCTGATGGCACTGCTGCCGCTGATCGAGATCGCGGGCCGGCGCCTGGCCGGGCGCGGCGTCCCGGGATCCATCCCGATCGTGCAACATCTGACCCTGTGGATCGCGTTTGTGGGCGCGGCGATGGCGGCCCGAACGGACCGGCTGCTGGCCCTCTCCACCGGCGCCTTCGTGCCGCAGCGCTGGCGCTCGCGCCTCAGGATGCTCACGTCGGCCGCCGCGTCCCTCGTAGCGGTATGGCTCGCGTCGGCCAGTCTCGACCTGGTGCGCGTGGAACGGGAAGCGGGAGAAATGGTCGCGTGGGGAATTCCGGTGTGGGTGGCGGTCGCGATCATGCCGGTGGGCTTTGCCCTGATTGGAACCCGCCTGGTTTGGAGCGCCGCGGAGAACGGATGGGGCCGTGCGGCGACCGCGGCCGGTGTGTTGGTCCCCTCGCTGTTTCTGACCCTCCCGGACCTTTCCGGTAGCGGGATCGTCCCCGCCGGTGTGGTCGCGATCGTCGCCGCCGCGGCGCTCGGAATGCCGATCTTTGCGGTCCTGGGCGGCCTCGCCTTGCTGTTGTTCTGGCAGGCTGGAGTTCCCACCGCTGCCGTACCGGCCGAAACCTACCGGCTGGCCGCTTCCCCCATGTTGCCGGCCATCCCTTTGTTCACCCTCGGAGGGTACATTTTCGCCGAAGGCGGAGCCAGCCGGCGTCTGATGCGCACCCTGACGGCCCTGGTGGGCTGGATGCCTGGAGGACTGGCGATCGTCACCACGCTGCTGCTCGCCTTCTTCACACCCTTCACTGGCGCTTCCGGAGTGACGATTCTGTCCATGGGCGGATTGCTGCTGCCGATGCTGGTGAAAGCCAAATATCCGGAGGGAACCGCCGTCGGCCTGGTTACCGTCGCGGGTTCCATCGGTTTGCTGTTTCCGCCCAGCCTTCCCGTGATCCTGTACGGCATCTACGCGCAAACCCCCATCGACCGGCTGTTCGTGGCGGGCCTGATCCCGGGGGTTCTGTTGGTGGCCGCCGTCGCCGGTTGGGGGGCCTGGCGCGGATGGTTCGCCGGAGCGCAGCGCGTCCCCTTTGACGCTCGCGAACTGTACCTAGCCGTGTGGGAAGGGAAGTGGGAGTTGCTTCTGCCGGTGGTGGTCCTGACCGGCCTCCTGGGCGGATTCGCGACGCTCGTGGAGGCGGCGGCCTTGACGGTGTTGTACGCCCTGATGGTCGAATGCTTCGTCTACAAGGACCTCCGCGCGACGGCCGACCTGCCCCGCATCGCGGTGGAATGCACGACGCTGGCCGGCGGCTTCCTGATCATCCTGGGAGTCGCCCTCGGGTTCACCAATTATCTGACCCACGCGGAGATCCCGATTCAGGCGGTGCATTGGGCCAGGGCGCACATCGATTCACCCCTCCTGTTTCTCCTCGCGCTCAATGGCTTTCTGCTGGCGGTGGGCGCGGTGATGGACATCTACTCCTCCATCCTGGTGGTCGTGCCACTCATCACCCCAATGGCCGCGGCTTACGGAATCGATCCTGTCCATCTGGGGATCATCTTTCTGGCGAACATGGAGTTGGGGTACCTGACGCCGCCAATGGGTGAGAACCTGTTTCTGTCGTCGTACCGGTTCCAACAGCCGCTCGGCCGCATCTACCGGTTCACGCTGCCGTATTGTGTGATGCTGCTGGTGACCGTGCTTCTGATCACGTACGTTCCCGGTCTGAGCCGGGGAGGCCGGTAGCCGCTTCCGGCGCACCGACTTTCATCGGAGCCGCGACCATGAGGAGTCCCCATGGGCCTTCGCTCTCCAGGGGCGCCGGGCGACGATTTTTGTTGCCCGGCGGCGCTTTCAACGGTGGCTCGCGTTCACGTTCCCAGGCACCGGGCCGCGTCGTGTTTTGGTTGGCCAAGGGCCGGCGCACGGTTCATCCGTGCCGCGACGGTAACGGAGCGGTCGTTCGGTTTCGACGCGAACCACAGCGACCTGGCGAGCCGGAATGCGGCGGTCAAACGGGCCCGTGCCTGGCTGGCGCCGCGGTTGGCCGTCAGCGCCGGTCCCGGGCGTTGATTGATCAGCCTGAGCGGATCCGGACAGACCTGCCTTTGCCACCGGGATGTCGAATGGTATAAGAAAAGCGGAAGCTTACGGTGTTCCGGCTTGTTCATGCGTGCTTCATCCTGGGGTTGCCGAACCTCTTGGAAGCCAGCCAGATCATTACCAGGGAATCCCTGACGCCATATGAGTTCGTCTTCCAGGACGCGGAGGACCGTCTTCAGGGCTTTGAAGCAAGAATTGGCACGCTCGCACTCAAACATAACCATCCGCTGGTGCGTTACACCTTGTATCGACGCACCAGGACGTTTTATGAAGTCACCGGGGAGAGATCGAACGTGCGTTTCTCTCGCGCCGCCATCCCCACGATGCTTGTACGTCTCAAATCCGGACAGCGGCCCGGCGAGGTCGTCGAACTGTACCGGTTCACCGCGGTGGATGGCAAGCGAGTGATCGGCGCAAGCCGGCCAAAGAAACCGTCGCCGAACCGGGTGTCCGTCACGTTCAACGAAGAAGGCGGCTCGATCGTTCGCATCGTGGTGCCCACGCTCGAACCGGGGGAGTATGGGCTGAGCACGGTCCTCAATAATGAGGTTTACTGCTTTGGCATCGATCCCTGAGCGGTTTGGCCAGTCTAATCCGTTCCCACCCGCAGCGGCTCGTGTGTTTCCCGGCGGCGGGCGACCCACTCGGCGATGTCGTCGAACAGCGAGTAGGCGACCGGAGTCACGATCAACGTCAGCAGCAGCGACAGGCTTTGGCCGCCGATCACGACGATCGCGATCGAGCGGCGCTCCTCCGCTCCCGGACCGGCGCCCAAAGCCAGCGGCAGCATTCCCGCCACCAGGGTCAGGGTAGTCATCAGGATCGGCCGCAAGCGGTCTCGATTGGCCTGCAGGATGGCCTCTTCCCGCAACATGCCCTCGCGGCGCAGGTTGTTGGTGTGGTCGATCTGCAGAATCGAATTCTTCTTCACCACACCAAACAACACCAGGATGCCCAGGGCCGAATACAGGTTGAGCGTGTCCCGGAAGAACCAGAGGGACAGGAAGCTGAACGGCACCGACAGCGGCAAGCTGAGCAGGATCGTGACCGGGTGCAGAAGGCTCTCGAACTGGGCCGCGAGAATCATGTACATGAAGGCCACCGAGAGCGCGAAGGCAATCAGGAACTCGCGGAAAGTGCGCTCGAGTTCGCGGCCCCGCCCGATCACCGCCGTCGAGTACGCGGCGGGCAGGTCCAGTTCCCGGGAGGCTGCCTGCATTGCTTCCAGGCGATCGGCCAACGCGTAGCCCGCGGAGATATTGGCGCGGATGGCCCCTTGCCGCTGGCGGTCCAACCCCTCGATGCGATAGGCGGTCTTGCGCTCGGCAAACTTCACTAGGCTATCCAGCCGCACGAGTTCGCCGCGCTTCGAGGGCACGTAGAGCTTCGACACCGTGTCTGCGTTGTTTCGATCTTCGCCGGCCAGCCGTACTTCGACGTCATAATCCTCGGCGACCTTGTCGTCGCGGAAGCGGGAGACTTCGTCATCGCCGCCCACCATGATGCGCAGGGAACTGGCAATGTCGGCGGCGTCGACGCCCAGGTCGGCGGCCCGGTCCCGGTCGATGGCCACCCGCAACTCCGGCTTGGTCAGGCGGATGGTCGTGTCGACATCCACCAGGCCTGGAATCAACAGCGCTTTGTTCCGCAGTTCCTCGCTGAAGCGATTCAGTTCCTCGATCTCCGGGCCGCGGATCACAAAGTCGATATCGACCGGCGCGGAGCCCTGGTTGATGGTCATGACGTTCCGCACCGAGACGCGCAGATCGGTGAACGGCTTCATTTTTGCGCGGATGGCCTGCATCACGTCCCGCTGCGAATACACGCCCTGAAACGCTTCCCAGGGCTTGCCCTCGAGCGTCTTGCTCCACAGCCGGGAAACGGAAAGAACCCGCTCTTCGATGGGAGTGATCCGCATGAAGACCTGGGCGTTGTTGACGGCCTGCAAATAGCTGGAGCCGATGGTGCTCGTCATGTGCCGGATGCCCGGCAGATCGCGCAGTTCCTTCTCCACCCGGTCCACTACTTGCTCCATGGCGACGCGACTGGTCCCCTCGGGCGCCGAGATCGACATTTCGAATTCGCTTTCGTCCACGTTGGTCGGGATGTACTCCTGCCGCACCATTTTGTAGAGAGGCACGGACGAAGCCATCACCAGAATCGCGCACGTGACCACCAGCCATCGACGCCGCATCGACCATTCGAGCAGCGCCATGTAGTGGCGGTCGATCCAGCCATAGAAGCCCTTTCGCGAATCGGCCTGCCCGCCGTGATGCGAGACGCGAATCAGGCGCGAGCTCATCATCGGCGTCAGGCTGAAACTCACCAGCAGCGACACCAGAATGGCCACCGCCGCGGTTAGGCCGAAACTGTACAGAAACCTTCCCGAGATGCTCGACATGAACGAGACCGGGAGGAAGATCACGACCAGGCTGAGAGTGGTCGCCATCACAGCCAGGCCGATGTCGCGGGTGGCCAGAATCGCAGCTTCCCTGGGAGGAAGGGCCTTCTCTTCGATGAACCGGAAGATGTTCTCGAGCACGACGATCGCGTCGTCGATGACCACGCCGACCATCAACACCAGCGCGAGCATCGTGATGTTGTTCAGCGTGAAGTTGAGGGCGTACATCATTCCGAACGTCGCGATGATCGACGCTGGAATCGCGACCGCGGCGATCACCGTCGCCCGCCAGTTCCGCATGAACAGCAAAACCACGAGCGAGGCCAGGATGCTGCCCAGAACCAGGTGAAGCTGAACCTCGTGAAAGGCGGCCTCGATGTACCGCGACTGATCCTGCACCACCTCGAGCGTTACGCCCGGCGGCAGGAGTTGGCGCACGCGGTCGAGCTTGCCCTTGACATTGTTAATGACTTCGACCGTGTTGGCGCCGGATTGGCGGCGCACCTGAATGGCGATCGCGGGTTTGCCGTCGTTGCGCGCGGCCGTCCGCTGCTCCTTGTGGCCGTCCTCCGCCCAACCCAGGTCGCGCACGCGAACCGGCACGTTGTCGACCGTCGCGACAACCAGGTCGTTGAACATCTTGGGGTCGGGGAATCGGCCCATCGTGCGCAGCACCACCTCGCGCGCGCCCTCGTCGATACGCCCGCCGGGGATCTCGGCGTTCTGCCGGGCCACCGCGTCGCGCACCGCGAGGATGGGAATGCGATACGCCGCCAGGCGGTTGGCGTCCACCCACACATTGATGGCCCGTTTTTGTCCCCCAATGATATCCACCTGGCCCACGCCACCCGACGACTCGATGGAGTCCTTCACGCCTTTGTCGGCCAGTTCGTATAACTCGCGCGGCGTCTTGTTGCCCGCCAGCACCAGCGTGAGGACGGGCGATGCGTCGGTGTCGAGTTTGCGAATTAGCGGAGGCTTGGCATCGCGTGGCAGGAGGCTGATGGCCGTCGCCACGGCGTCGCGTACGTCCTGGGCCGCGACGTCGATCTTGCGGCTGAGGTGAAAGGTAATGGTGACCACCGAGAGGCTTTCGGCCGAGGTCGACCGAATGTTGTCGATGCCTTCCACGGTCGCGACCGCGTCTTCAATGCGGCGCGTCACCGAGCTTTCGATTTCTTCCGGCGACGCGCCAATCAAAGTCGTCCGCACGGAAACGATCGGCATGTCGACGTCGGGAAAACGGTCGATGCCGAGTTTCGTGTACGAGACGCCGCCGACCACCGTCAGCGCCAGAATCAGCATGACGGCGAACACTGGCCGGCCGACGCAGATCTCCGCCAGTTTCTGCATGGGTCTTACCGGGCCTCGGCCTTGAGGCCCGCGCGCATGCTGTCGTTGGGCTCCAGCACCACCGCATCGCCGGGCTGCAGTCCCTCCGCCACCTGGACCTTTCCGGACTCGAGCGTTCGCCCGAGTTTGATCGGCCGGTCGTCGAGCGCGCCCTCTCGAAGGACAAAGACGCGCTGGACCCCGGCGAAACTAGCCACGGAGCGTACGGGAATCGCGAGACCCTGCGCCGCCGGATCGGTGGTGATGGCGGCCTCGACGAACGATCCGGGGCGCAATCGGCCGTCTTCGTTCGGGAGTTCGCCTTCCACCACCAGGGACCGGTTTTGCGCCTCGATCGACGGGCTCAGCCGGACGGTCCGCCCGGTCCGCACTTCGCCCGCGCCCTCGAATCGTATGTCAATCCGCTGCCCGGTCCGTACCTTCGCCGCCAGGCGCTCCGGCACACTGACTCGGATCCGGATTGGGTGCTGCCGCACCAATTGAACGACCGGCGCGTTCACGGAAAGAAATTCGCCCAGAGACGCGATACGCCGCGTAATCGCACCGTTGAACGGCGCGCGAATCACCGTGTCGGTCAGATTTTGCTGGGCCAGGGAGACCTGCGCCCGGCGCTCGAGGAGTAGGGCCTGGAGTTGAAACACCTCTTCGATGGCGGCCTGGTGCCGCGCTTGCGCCGCCATCAGGGCGACGCCGGCGCGCTCGAAATCCACCTTCGAAGTGATTCCCTGTTGGAACAGGCGAGTCGCGTTCTGGTGGAGCAGGGTGGCTTCGCGCAAGGACGCGGCCGCCTGCCGGACAATCGCCGTGTCTTTGGGGTCGACCTTGTCCGGGGAAACGCCGGAAAGCCCCAACCTCGCGCGGGTCTGCTCCACTTGCGCTTCCGCCTGGCGCAATCGGAATTCGTAGTCGGTGGTTTCGAGTTCCGCCAGAACGTCGCCCGCGCCGACGCGGCTTCCGATGTCGACGAACAACTTCATCACACGCCCCGCGACCTTGGCGCTCAGCGTCGCCTGGTCTTCCGCCAGGAGTTCACCGATGACGTTGACGATTTCCGGGATCGTCTCCGGGCGAACCACCTGCGTCCGGACCGCGAGCGGCTTTTCGTCGACTTTGGCGGAGACTGCCGGCGTCGAGTAAGGGCCGGAACACCCGGTGAGGGAGAGGAGAAAGGAGACCGCGAGACACCCGGAGCGCATGGGATGCCGCTTCATTCTCTCACACCGCCAAGTTATGGTTTGCCCCGCCCGAACTCCAGGCCTCGCTCGACCCCGCCACTCAGGCCGGAATCCCCGCCCACCGCCAGGAACTGGAAGCCCTCGTCCAGCCGGGTCTTCACCGATTTCCCGGAAGTGAGCGTTCCGCAGGGGGTGCGGGCCTGTTTGCAGGCCGCCAGGATCTTCTGAATCGCGGCCTCGGTTTTCGGGTCGCTCTCGGTGACGCCGAGCGACATCGAGAGATCGGATGGCCCGATGAAGATGCCGCTGACGCCCGGCGTGGAGGCGATCTCCAAAGCGTGGTCTACGCCATCCCGGCTTTCAATCATGCACCAAAGCACGAGTTCTCCGGCGGCGTCGAGAGGCCACAGGTCGGCCTTGGCCACATACTCGGGCGCGGCCAGGCCCCAATACCGCACGGCCCATCCGTATCCGACGCCGCGGTGCCCCTCGGGGTCGACATCTTTGGCGCCTTCCCGCTGGGGAAAGCGCATTCCGCGCACGGCGGCGAGGGCGTCCTCGCGGTTGCGAACGTGCGGTACCACCACGCCGAAGGCGCCGAGGTCGAGGACCTGCTTCATCATGTACTCGACGCGTTCCCGTCCATTGGCGGGCAGGCGCACAATGGGCGTCACGGCAGGCTGCAGTGTGGATTTCTCACGGATGCGGCGTTTGTCGATCATTCCGAGCAGATAGCTCTCGAGACGCGTGGGATCGTAGGGGCTGTGCTCGAGGTCGATGATGACGAAGTCCACGGCGGACGAGGACACCGCCGCGCCGCCCCGCACGGAGATATTGGAGGCGAAGATGCCCAAGGGCGGGGTCCCTTTCTCCAGTAACTCGACCACCCGGTTCAGCCGGGTCTGGGCGGTCAGGGGACAGGCTGCCAACACAAGGCACCACAGCAGAGGTTTGCTCATCTTGTCACCGAAATCGGGTTCCGAACGACCCATGATAGCGGCTGGAAGAGTGGCGTCGCCATCGGAAGGAATGGTCGTATCCGCCGCCGGGCGGCACGCTTCTGTACACTGGATCTTGCCGTTAAAGGTTCGGGAAGTGATCAAGCTCCTCGAAAAAGCTGGGTGGCGCCGCGTAAGGACCTCCGGCGATCACAGAGTCTTCCAAGCGAACGACGGGCGAACCACCGTCGTGTCCGGTAGTCTCGGCGACGATGTGCGTCCCGGGACCTATCGCGCTATCCTGAGGCAAAGTGGAGTGGAGGAGCCAAAGAAATGACCACCCGCAAGTACTCGCTCGTGATCGAAGGTGATCCGGGTGGCTACAGCGCCTATGTGCCGGAGCTCCCAACGATCCTGGTGACCGGCCATACCATGGAAGAGTTGACCCAGCGGGCGGAAGAAGCGATCCGGATTTATTGGCAACACACGCTGACTGAACGGTCACCCACAGCGACCCTCCGCGAGATCGAAGTCGAATTCCCGGTCTAGAGCTACCAAGGGTCCGCGATACAGTTAGGCGAATCGACTTCAACCCACGAACAGGGAGGCTCGGTGCTTTCACTACTTGGCAAGTCTCGCAAACAGGGATTCCTTCGAAGCCATCGGCCTACACTGAATCGCCGGCATTTCCTCATGAGCACAGCCGGTGTCGCCGCGTTGTCCGGAGCTCAGCGCCGAAAAGTGCTGATCGTCCTGGTTGACGGCTTCGGCCCGGAGTACCTGGCCGCCTCCGACATGCCGAACGTGAAGCGCATGATCTCCGCGGGAGCTTTCAAGATCGGCGAAGGCGTGATCCCGTCGGTGACCAACGTCAACAATGCGTCCCTGGTCACGGCGTCGTTTCCCGCCGAGCACGGCATCACCAGTAACTTCTATTACGATCCGGCGACCGGCAAGTCGGTGGAGATGGAATCGTCCGAATTCCTGCTGCGGCCGACCGTGTTCGAGCGCGCCGCGAAAGCGGGAATCCGTTCCGCGCTCGTGTCGGCCAAGGACAAGGTCAAGACCCTTCTGGCGCGAGGCGCCGCGATCGCGGTTTCCGCCGAGAAACCTTCTCCGGAGTTCATTTCCAGCGCCGGGCCGAAGCCGGATATGTACTCACCGGAATCCAACTACTGGGCGTTTCGGGCCGCGCGGCAGGTCCTGCGGCGCGCGGACATCGGGTTGGTCTACCTCTCGACCACCGACTACATGATGCACACTTACCCGCCCTCCAGCAGCCGCTCCCTCGAACACCTGCACACAATCGATCGCATGCTCGGCGAAATTGTCGACGACCACACGGGGCTGGAACTGTTCCTGACCGCCGACCACGGCATGAACGCGAAGACTCGGGCGATCGACGTCGCACGCGTCCTTGCGACCAAGGGCGTCAACGCCGAAGCGGTCCCGATCATCAAGGACAAGCACGTGGTCCATCACCAGAATCTCGGCGGCGCCTGTTACGTCTATTTCGCAAACCCGAAGGAAGTCAACAAGGCAACCCGGGTGCTGCGCGCCGTGGCGGGCATCGAGGACGTCTACACTCGCGCCGGCGCCGCCAGCCAGTTTCACTTGCGGGCGGACCGCATCGGCGATCTCTTCCTGCTCGGCGCGCGGGACGTGGCCTTCGGCACGCTGAACGCGGAGCGTGAGGAGGTGAATGTCCGATCGCACGGGTCGCGGCACGAGGCGGCGGTCCCGATGCTCTCGTACGGGCGCAAGATCGACATGAGCCAATACCGATGGAGTCTCGATCTCACCCGCCGACTGGTTTGGGAGGACGGTTCATGAAAAGCATTCTGTGGGCGGTAGCCATGTTGTCCGTCGTGGGGATCGTGGCCTGGGAGCGGAAGGTTGCCCGCGAGCGCGTCGGCCCGTTGGACGACGGAGGCTTCCGACTGGCCAGCGGCTGGAAGATTCACGCGGCGGGCCGGCAGATCGCCCTCGAAACGCTTCCGCTGGCGGCCCGCGTGGTTTCGGGCGGCAAGCAGGTACTGGTGCTCCAGGCCGGATACCGCAAGCCGACCCTGAGCCTGCACGATCTGCCTTCCGGCGCCGAGCGCGCGCGCGTCCCCATGGACGACGCGTTTCTCGGCTTGGCCGTGCGCGAGAACCGGATCCTGGTCGGCGGGGGCGTCACTGATCGGGTGCACGAGTTTCGGCTCGCCTCCGGCAAACTCGAGGTCGTCCGCTCGTGGCCGCGGTCCGGAACCGGCAACGGCTTCCTGGGGGATGTCGCCTTCTCGCCCGACGGCAAGCTTCTGTTCGCCGCCAACCTGACCGGGAACTCCGTCGAAGTCTTCGATGCAGCCAAGGGCTCCTGGATCCGGTCGTTCCCCACGGGCCGGATTCCCTACCGCCTGCTGTTCCGCGGCGCCGACCTCCTGGTCAGCGGCTGGACCGACGGCGAGATCCTGCGCCACGATCCCGAAAGCGGCTTGATCCGGCAGCGTCTGAACGTTGGGCCGCACACCACCGACCTGCTGCCGGTGGGGGACCGCCTGTTCGCCACCGCGGCCAATACCAACTCCGTCTTTGTGCTGGCGAACGAAGGTCAGGCCTTGAAGATCGTCGAGCGATTGAACGTCTCGCTCACTCCGCGCCAGCCCATGGGTATGACTCCCAGCGCGCTGGCCGCATCAGAGGACGGCAGGCGCCTGTTCGTCATCTGCTCCGACGCCAACGCCCTGGCCGTTGCCGACATCTCCAATCCGAAGCAAAGCCGCATGCTGGGCTTCGTGCCCACCGGTTGGTATCCCACCGAGGTCAAGACGCTCGCCGGCGGCGGGCTGCTGGTATTGAACGGCAAGGGCCTCCGCTCCTGGCCGAATCCGGACGGGCCCCAGGACAACAAGCGGGAAGCCAAGGACCGCGAGGGGCACGTCGGCCGGATTCAGATTGGGGGCATGTCCATCATCCCGCCCGTTGACGAACCCCAACTGGTGGAGTACACCAACACGGTGTTGCGGAACACCCCGTACCGCGACGAACGTCTCGACCGGGCGGCCGTTCCGAAGGGCAACCCGATTCCCGCCCGCGCCGGAGACTCCTCGCCCATCAAACACGTCATCTACATCGTTAAGGAGAACCGCACCTACGACCAGGTCTTTGGCGATCTGAAGCAGGGCAACGGCGACCCTTCGCTCCTGTTGTTCGGGGCAGACTGCTCGCCGAACCATCGCAAGCTGGCGAGTGAGTTCGTGCTGTTCGACAACTTCTACGTGAACGGCGATGTCAGTGCGGACGGCCACAACTGGTCGGCCGGCGCCATCGCTCCCGACTTCACCCAAAAGCTCTGGCCCAACGTGTATGGCGGCCGCAAGGCGCCTTTCAGCCTGTATTGGGGACGGCCTCCCGCCGATTCCACGCAGGATGCGGCGGTCCCGGCCGGAGGGTTTCTCTGGACGCGCGCGTTCGACGCGGGCGTGACCGTCCGCAACTACGGCTGGTTCACCCGCCTGCTCAAGAGGCCCACCGACGAGGGCGAGCATGCCGACTCGGCCCAGAGCGCCCAACTCTGGAAGGTCACCAACGCGAAGTTCCGCGGTTTCGACACCAGCTATCCGGACGTCGAACGCATGAAGGTCTTCCTGGCCGACCTGGCCGAATGTGAGCGCAAAGGCGAGTTCCCACAACTGACCTTGATGCGCCTGGGCAACGACCATACGGCCGGTCTCAAGGCCGGATCGTTCACCCCGCGGGCCATGTTCGCCGACAACGACGTGGCGCTCGGGCAACTGGTGGAGGCCGTGTCCAAGAGCCGCTTCTGGAAGAGCACGGCGATCTTCGTGCTGGAAGACGACGCACAGGCCGGACCCGATCACGTCGACTCACACCGTTCAATCGCGTTCGTGGCGTCGCCATACGCAAAGCGGCGGGTCGTCGATAGCGCGATGTACAACACGGCGTCGATGCTGCGGACTATCGAATTGATTCTGGGCCTCAAGCCGATGACCCACTTCGACGCGGGGGCCCCTCCGATGGCGACGGCCTTTACGCCCAAACCGGATTTCCGCGCCTTTGCCGCGGTAGCGCCCACCGCATCCCTCACCGAGAAGAATGCCGCTTCGGGGGCGCTGGCGGAGCGGTCGGCGCGCCTCGATTTCAGCGAGGCCGACCTGATCGACGACATCGAGATGAACGATATTCTGTGGCAGGGAATCAGGGGGAGCCCGATGCCGGCCCCTCTTCGCAGCGTGTTCATGCCGGGAAGTGGACGCCCCGGCGACGACGACTAACGGTCCTGAGCCGCGACCGGAAGGGAGTCCCCATGGGCCTGCGGTCCGCCAAAGGTGATGAAAAACGCGCTTGCAGCCCCGAGCGTAAGAACGTGTATGAAAATCGATTTTCCAATTTTGTGAATGTGTGGGGGGATGCGGAATGCCTCGTCGCCACCGCAGAACGCGTTGTAGGGCGTCTGGCAGCGTCTCCAAGCGAGGAAAAGCTGTGGAAAAGGCTGTTT
>CAZGUX010000265.1:0-7804 GCA_964529305.1 uncultured Solibacteraceae bacterium
CGTGACCTTGGCGCCAACCACTGCAGCGCCCGTGCTGTCGGTGACCAGACCCGTGATCGACTGTGTCGTGGCTTGACCGTAACTGATGGAAACCAAAACCACCGTGAGCAAAAGGAGAGAGACGACTTTCGTTACTGCGCGTTGAAACAAGTCAACCGCCATCTGGAGACCTCCTGAGACTGTTTACCCTGAGGGGTGTGTGTGATCTTATCGCTGGCGCATTGTTTGCGTCAACAGGAACCATGCCGAGTTGGCATTAAAAAGATTCGATCAGGCCCATAACCAGCTCTTTAGGGCTACCAGTACTTCTAGCAGGAGGAGGTCCAAATACCCCTTGGGAGCGACTGGCCCCGACGCGTCCTGATGAGTTTGCAAAACGAGTTGATCTGGCCGGAACTAACTGATTTCCCAGGCCGACGTGAGCTGGCTTCAGTGCCAGCCACCATTCCAAGATTGAAACGGCTACGGGGTCGCCAGCTATTCTAGAAGGAAGTACGGTCGCGACCCGTGTGGCCCGGCCCGAGCACATCATGCCCTTATGTAAACTCGCTGTTGCCAGCCTTGTGCCGGCGCTGCTCCTGGCCGGCACGAGGCCTCCGGAGCGTCTTCTCGGGGAGGATGCCTCCCTCGCCGCACCGGACAAGCTTCCCCTGATCGGCGGCAGGACCTCCACCGTCTTTCAAGGTGTCGAGAAGCAGAGCGGGTTCAATCTTCATTCGTACGTGGCAGTGTATCGCGGGAAGTTGTGGGCCATTTGGTCGTCCAGCCGGGTGGGCGAAGAGGATCCTGATCAATTGATTCGGTATGCCAGCAGCACGGATGGTCACCTGTGGTCCGAAGCGAAAATTCTGGTCGACGACCCGGACGGGCCAAGCCAGCCGAAACGCTGGATCGCCCGCGGCCTTTACCTCGAGGGGGGACGCCTGATGGCGCTGGCGGCGCTGATCGATCGAGCCGCGTACCGGGAAAGGGGATCGGGGGACGTGTGGGGCCACCTGAAGCTGATGCGATTTGTCTGGAAGGGCGAGGCGTGGAGCCCACAAGGCGTCTTTGCAGACGATTGCATGAACAATTTTCCTCCGATCAAGCTGGGCGGATCGTTTGTGATGCCGTGCCGGGACCACGGGATGAACATGTTCGTGGCCCTCGCCACGCATCCGGGTCCGCGGGCCTGGAAGCGCATCCCTCTCCAAGCGGAACCGCCGTTTCACCGAATGGATGAACCCACTCTGTACTCGACCGCGGACGGCGTCGCGCACCTGGTGATCCGCGACGGGACGCGATCCGGCTTTCTGCTGCGTTCCGTGAGCACGGACCGGGGCCTGACGTGGTCGCGGCCCGTCCGGACCAATTACCCCGACGCCACGAGCAAGAACTTCGTTGGCCGGCTCTCGAGCGGGACGTACTTCCTGATCAACAATCCGCACCCGAGGCAGCGCGATCCGCTCGCCATCTCCACTAGCCCCGATGGCTGGACGTTTTCCCATCCGATGGCGATTCGGAAAGGGCTGCCGGAGCGCCGGTTCCCGGGCCGGGCAAAAGGCAGCGGCACGGCCCAATATCCCCACGCGGTCGAGCACAAAGGCTCCCTGTGGGTGATCTATTCGACCAACAAGGAAGACATCGAAATCACCGAGATTCCGGTGTCACTGCTGACGAAGCCATGAGTCACCGCGTTCTCTGGCTTCTGGCGTTTGCCCCCCTGGTGTGGGCGGAGACGTTTGATGTCGTGGTGGCCGGCGGTACTCCCGGCGGAATCGCGGCGGCCGTGGCATCCGCCAGACTGGGCCGCAAGGTTGCCCTGGTCGAGTACCACAAGCACCTGGGAGGCATGTCGGCAAGCGGCCTGGGGAAGTCCGATGTCGAGACGCGCGCGGCCATTGGCGGGATCTTCCGCGAGTTTGTGGGCCGTGTCTTTCAGCACTATGTCCGGACGTATGGTCCCGGCCACGAGTTCGTGAAGCAGTGCCGCGACGGGTATTTCTTTGAGCCTTCGGTGGCCGAGCGCGTCTTTGACGGCATGGTGGCGGAGGAGAGCCGCATCCGCGTGTTCCGCGACCACCGGTTGGAGAAGGCAGGCCGCGCCGGCGACAAGGTTACCCGGATCCGCGTTACGGATCGCAACACGGGCGCCGCTCGCGATTTGGAAGCCAATGTGTTCATCGACTCGACCTACGAAGGCGACCTCGCCGCCGCCGCCGGAGCGGAGTATCGTCTGGGCCGCGAGTCGCGCGCGGAGTTCAATGAACTGCACGCCGGCGTCGTATACCAGGACTACGAGACGAGGACCTTCCTCACCGGCACGACGGGCGAAGGCGACCGGCGGCTGCAGGCGTACACTTTCCGTCTCTGCCTGAGTTCCGATCCCGCCAACCACCACGTGCTTCGCATTCCTCCGCCCGGTTACGACCGCACCCGCTATCTCGGCTACCTGGAAGACGTTGAAGCCGGCCGCATGGCGGCGCCCCGGACCCTGAAGCCGGACCGCGGCTATCTGGCTCGCACGTTCAACACGGCGGTTCGAGCCTTGTCGATCGCGGAGATCCCCAACCGGAAGAGTGACGTGAACATGAACCCGCGCCCCCTGGGCTTTGTGTTCGCCGAAGAGAACACCGGCTACGCGGAGGCCGCGTGGGACCAGCGCGAGAGAATCACCGAGCGTATCCGGAACCTGACACTCGGCCTGCTCTACTTCCTGCAGAATGATCCGGCGATTCCGGAGGCGCATCGGAAGCTGGCCAACGAATACCACCTGGCCAAGGACGAGTTCGCGGACAACGGGCATTTCCCGTGGCAGCTTTACATTCGGGAGGGGCGGCGCGTCGTGGGCGAGTACACGCTGACGGAGCACGACGTGATCCTGGGGCCGGAGGAGGGCCGCACGCGCGTCCATCGCGACAGCATAGCCGCCGGCGAGTTCCCCATCGACAGCTTTCCGACACGAAAACGGCAGAAGGGGCACAATGTCGCGCTGGAAGGCTACCTCCTGATGCTCGACGAGTTCACGCACCCCTATCAGATTCCGTACCGCATCATGATCCCGAAGCAGGTGGACGGCCTGATCGTGCCAGTGGCGGCGTCGGCAACGCACGTCGCGTTTTCGACCATCCGGCTGGAGCCGACGTGGATGGCCATGGGCCAGGCGGCCGGAGTGGCAGCGCACCTGGCGATCGAGGCCAATGTCGAACCCCGCAACGTCCCGGTGGAACGCCTGCAGCGTCTGCTTCTCGAGCAGGGACACGTGCTGACCTATTTCAAGGACATCGACCCGATGGACCCGGCTCACGCCGCGATGCAGTACTTTGGCGCGAGGGGCTTCTTCCGCGACTACCATGCCCGGTCGAAGGACCCGGTGGACCCGGCGCTCGCGGCCGAATGGCTACGTCTGGCCGTCGGAAACGCCGCCCCGTTGACGTCACCCACCGCCGCTGCCCTCGCCGTGTCACTCGAGAGTGCCGGGAAGCGGCCGGCCTTTGCCCGCTCGGCGCAACCGCTCTCACGAGGAGAATTCTGCCGGCTGCTGTTTGAAACCCTGGCCCGTTGAACCGGGCCGGGATCGCGTACAATCCTAAACGATCATGAAAGCTGCCTTGTGGTTGCTCGCCGCGGTACCGCTCTGGGCGCAGTGGACGCCCGAGTTCTCTCTGCGGGTGAAGGGCGTTACTTCCGTTGTCCCTTCGCCGGACGGCCGGTTCCTCGTGTACGCGGTCTCCGCCGCCGAGATCGGGCCCGAGCGCAGCGAGTCCGTGACGCAGATTCGTCTCGACGACCTCCGCTCCCACCGCTCGGTTCACCTGACGCAGGGTGAAAAAAGCTCCGCGGCGCCCACGTTCTCGCCCGACCTCCGGCATGTGTACTTTCTTTCCTCGCGTTCAGGGCACTCCAATGTGTACCGCATTGGTGTTGACAGAGGCGAAGCGCTGCGCCTGACGGACTGGAGCGGCGAGATCAGCCTGTTCAAGGTCTCGCCGGACGGCCGCTGGATCGTCTTCGCCGGCCGCCCGAAGGACGCGGCCGGCGAACTCGCCAGGAAACAAAAGCTTGATTTCCGAGTCATCGGTGAAGCTCCGAATAACCATTCCCTGTGGATCGTTCCCGCATCGGGCGGCGAGCCTCGCCGACTCACCACGGCCACGCGCCATGTCGCGAGCCTCGACTGGTCGCCCGACTCCCGCCGTCTGGTATACGAGCACTGGGAATCCCCTCTCTTTGACCACTCGATGCAGGCCGATGTGGCCGAAGTCGAGATCGCCGATGGCGCCGTTAGACCGGTGGCGGCGACGGCTGCCGCCGAATGGACTCCTCTCTATTCGCCCGATGGCCGATCCATCGCGCTGGTCCGCTCCGTGATTCCCGCCCGCTGGCCGGGCGAGGAGCACCTGGCAGTGTACTCCCGCGAGACTTCTTCGGTCCGGCAGTTGCCGCCGACTCCCGACGCACGGCCGAGCCTGCTGGGATGGAGTCCTTCCGGCAATGAGCTGTACTTCGGCGAGATGAAGCGGACGCGTAGCGCGCTCTACTCCATGCCTCTCTCCGGAGAGCCCAGGTTGGTATGGGAGCCCTCCGAAGGCACCTACTACGCCGGTTATCATCCCAACGCCACCCTGGCACGGGGTGGGAAGTATCTCGGCCTGTCTCACGAAAGTTCCTCCCGGGCCGCGGAGGCTACCCTGCTCGCGCTCCCGGAGGCCAGAATCCTTCATACGATCGCGGTCAACACCAGCCTCGACGCGCCCCCCATCGGACGGACCGAAGTGATTCGCTGGAAATCCTCCGACGGTCAGGAAGTCGAAGGCCTGGTGACGTATCCCGTGAAGTACGAACCGAATCGGAAGTATCCCCTGATCCTGAACATTCACGGCGGCCCGTCGAACGTGTTCGCCGAAGTCTACCTGGGCAAGGGCGGACTGTATCCACTGGCGACGTTTTCCTCGCGCGGCTACGTCATCCTGCGCCCGAATCCGCGAGGCTCCGGCGGGTACGGCAGGACGTTTCGCTTCGCCAACGTCAGCGACTGGGGAGGCAAAGACTATCAGGACATCATGGCCGGGGTGGACCACCTGATTCGCTCGGGACTCGTGGACAGCGACCGCATGGCGGTGATGGGGTGGAGCTACGGCGGGTTCATGACGAGTTGGGTGATCGGCCACACCAACCGGTTCAAGGCTGCCGTGGTCGGCGCGGCGGTCACCAACCTGTGGAGTTTCACAGGCACGTCCGACATTCCGGGATTTCTTCCCGACTATTTCCAGGGCGAGCCATGGCAGGCGTTTGCCCGCTTCCGGGATCATTCGCCTCTTTCCTTCGCCGATCGGGTGACCACTCCGACGCTGATCCTACACGGAGAGGGCGATGAACGGGTGCCGGTCTCCCAGGGTTACGAATACTACACGGCGCTCAAACGGCGGGGCGTCAAGGTCCAAATGGTGGTTTACCCGCGCGAGCCTCACGGGCCTCGTGAGCCGAAATTTCAGCTCGACATCATGCGCAGACACCTGGAGTGGACGCAAAAACACTGCGGGCCTGGGGGCCCGTTGTAGAGCTTGGCCGGTACCGATGGCTTCCCTGGCATTGTTACGTGAATTTCGTCCGTCGATTTCGCTCACATTCCGCCGATCTGCTCCGATGCTGATAAAGTAGGAGGTGGTCGGGAAACGATGATCGTCCGGATCCGGTTGGGGAAGGGACGCGCGGTGAGTAGGGCTCGTGAGGCCCTGGGCATTCGTGCCACCCGGCGGCGCTTCGTTCAGGCGTTTGGCGCCCTCTTCACCCCGGCCGCTTTCATGGCCGCGGCCCTCGCGGTGTGGCGCCTGGCGGCCGACCTGCAGTTTGCCGGTGAGTTCGGCATCTCTTCCGGAGTCTTCTCACACTGGCAGGTGTGGCTCACGACAGCCGTTGGCCTGGGATGGGTGGGGCTTTCGCTCAACCGTCCAGACCGGCGGGACGACGACCAGGGAACTGTTTCCTGAGCGCTCTTCCGCTTTCTGCTATCTTGAGAAATAGGCGGCGCACCGTCCTCAAATGGCCTTTCGAGCGCGCTATCCCACTTTCACCGGATCTTCCTCCGAGTTCCTACCGCTCGGCGTCAAGTGGCTGTTGATTATCAATATCGGGATCTTCATCCCATATTTTCTGCTTCAGAATACCAGCTACGGCCGTGAGTTCTGGATGCTGGCCCTGGTGCCGGAAATCGTTCTCCGCCACCTAGGCATCTGGCAACTGGTCACGTACATGTTCCTTCACGGGAGCATTACGCACATCCTGTTCAACATGCTGGCGCTGTACTTCTTCGGCACGCCGCTGGAACGCGACTGGGGAACCCGCCGGTTTCTGCGCTACTACTTCCTGTGCGGGGTGGGCGCGGCTGTGTTCGATGTGGTGCTGAATGCCATGTGGGGCAACTGGATGGTCCGGACCATCGGAGCCTCCGGTGCCATCTACGGCCTGTTGCTCGCGTTTGGCGTTCTCTACCCCAATCAGACCGTGTTCATGTACTTTCTCTTCCCGTTAAAGGCGAAGTACATGGTGATGATCGTCGGGGCCATTGCCTTCCTCAGCGCGGCGGCCGATGCCGGGAGCAATATCAGCCACATCGCGCACCTCGGGGGCATGCTGTTCGGCTACGGGTATTTGAGGTTGCGCTTTGTCGACTTTCGGTGGGTCCGCCGGGAGTACGATGCCTGGAAGCTCCGGCGCGCCAAGAAGCGCTTTGAAGTGTACATGCGCAAACGTGACAGCGACCGTGGGCCGTGGGTGAACTAACCGGAGACCGACTACCTCGCCGGCTTGGGGTCAAGGTTCCGGGTCAGTTCCTCCGGGGCAATGGCGACCGTGACGCCGTCTTTCGGCACCTCGCTCTTGGCCGCCCAGACCACCGCATTGAGCACGATCTTGCGGAAGTTCTCGTCACCCCAGTTCTGATGAAAATGCCCGCCCGTGAACCCGAACCCTCGCCCGCCGCCAGGACGGGTATAGGCCCACGCTACATGCTGGGGTTGGCCGGCCACTGCGCGAACGGCCGGATTGCCGCTGCGGGGCCCGTCCTTGCCGCCGAGTGTTTCGTTCGGCGGAATGGCCGTCAGGATCGGCGTGACCCCGCGCTTCCCCTCCGCGAATCGCATGTTGTAATACCATTCGTCGCGCAAGCGAAACGGCTTGACGCCGCGAGTGATCGGGTGCTTGGGTAATTGGCGGAAATCGGCCTCCCAAATCGGATTCACCGAGTAGTTGAGTTCGAAGGCGCCGCCGATCCAGGCGATCATGAGCTTCTCGCGCTCATCGAAGGGAGGCTCCACGGCATAGTGCACGCACACGATGCCGGCGCCCCGCTTGGCCGCGCGATCGAGCGCCTGGGAATGATCGCCGGCAAAGGCCATGTGGCCGTTGGCGCCGTCGCTGTAGAGGAGAATGGCGTCCGCCGAGTCGAGGCTGGACGAATCCGGCGGCCATCCGCTCAGGTGAGTGGTCACCCGAAGGCCACGCACTCCGCTCAGGCCCTTCTTCAGCAGCAGGACGCCGGCGTTGTGTTCGTGCGCCATCGGCCCATGGCTGGGCTTCCCGGCGATCAGCACGACGCTGCGGTCCGCGGCCAGGGCGGCGGCGGTTGCCAATCCCGCGGCGAAAATCCACTTCGACAGATTCAAGGCGGCTCCTTTGGTGTGGGCAAATCACCCGGCGACCCGATCGTCTCGTGTTTGTCGACATTCGTCAAGCGGGAAGCCCCCGTTCCGTAAGCCGAGGGGTTGCGTTTGGGTTCGCGACCCCCACCGCGATGGGAGCCCACGGCGTTAAGCCGTGGGGTTGC
>CAZGUX010000266.1:0-4733 GCA_964529305.1 uncultured Solibacteraceae bacterium
TTCAATCTAGCGATACGGGGAAAATACCGATATGAGCGAGTGCCAGAGAGCGATTCCTTATTTTAGCGCTTATGGGTCGAAGATCCGCCTTCGAGTTCGACCATTACGCCTGAGGGGAAGACCGGGACGGGACTGTCTCAGATTGTTTGAGACGAAGTCACCGGTCGGCGCACTAACCCGATAGGATGCCTCGCTTCGCCCGCGTCGTTGTTCCTGAATGTGCCCACCATATGACCCAACGGGGAAACCACGCCGCGACGTGTTCTTTTCCCCTGCCGATCGTAGGGTATACCCGAGTCACGGTCCCTTCAAGACGTTTTTGCGCCGTCATCTAAGCAGCGCATCATCGCCATGGTGTGCAGCGATCCAACCAACGGATCTCTCGTTCCTCCTGCTCGCCTCCTGCAGCCAGGAGGTCTCACACGCCCATGCGTGCCTGACGGCACGGAATTGACCACGGTCCTCAGCGGTGTCGCGGCGTCCTTCTTTTCGGTTTGCGGGTCGAACAGACTAGTCTATATGAAGCTTCCGTTTGCCCTTCTCGCCGCCATTCTCGCGCCCGCTCCACTCCTCGCCGCCGCCCGCCCCGTCCGCACCGGCCACGAGATCGGCCTCGAAAATGATGTCGCCCGCCTTGCCTTCGACAGCCGAACAGGCCAGCTCCTGAGCCTCCGCAACTCCCGGACGAACGACGAGTATCTGAAGGACCTCCGCGGCAATGGCGGACCGTTCACCCTTTACTCCCGCTTCCACTCGGAGTTCCTGATCGCCTCCCAGGGCACGCCCTTCCGCGCGCACTCCGACCCGGCGGCCATCGCCGGCGCCGTCACGGCCCCGCCGGCGATGCGCGTCGTCAGCGCCTCGCATCGCCGCACCACGAACGGCCTCGCCCTCCATCTCACCTGTCGCGACGCGGGCAACCTCTGGGAAGCCGAACTTGAAGTCTGGCTGCCGGATTCGGACGGCGCATCCGAATGGGATCTCCGGATCACCAACCGGCAACCTCAGCCCGAAACTCTGCTCACGGCCTTCCCCGACATCAACGGCCTCCGCCTTGGCATGGGCGAGGCCAACATGCACACCACCCTGCGCGAGGGCGGCGGCATCATGCCCGCCTGGACCAAGGCCGGCGGCATTCACGGCGACGGCAACCAGATGACCATGCAATGGCACGCTCTGTTCGACAAGACCACCGGCGCGCATTTCGGATTGATCACCGCCGACCCCGAAATCCGCAATAAGTGGTTCCGCATCGAGAAGCCGCGCATCTCGGTTATCTACTTCCCCCCCGACACGCTCCGCCCGGGAGCCTCCTGGCAGGCGCCGCGAACCAAGATCCTGATCGGCACTGGCGGCTGGAAACCCGTCGCGCGCGCCTATCGCGACTGGTTTGCGGGTGCGTTTCGTCTGGCCGTGCGCCCGGAGTGGGCGGACCGCGTCGACAGTTACATCGGCGCCTGGTTCGCCAAAAAAGGCGGCGTGCTCCCGCCCGGCGGCTGCGCCGGCATCACGCAATGCCTGGATAGCTTCGCACAACTGCCTGCGGCCTACCTCAAGTTCCCCGCAGACATGCACGAGTATGCCTTCCACTCGCGGGGCTCGGCACGCGATTCCCAGGTCCACACCGACGGCGACAACGTTCTCCGCGAAGACCTCGGCGGCGCTCCCGCTCTCGAGCAAGGCATCGCCGGAGTGCATCAACTCGGCTACCGCTTCGCCTTCTATGTGGAGGGCTACATCGTTCACCAGTCCAGCGAGCTGGCCAGGTCCGGCAAGGCCCTGCGCTGGAGCGTCATGCACCGCGACGGCGGCGCCCAGGGCAATTACACGAAACACGGCTTCTACCACATGTGCCCGGGCTCGGTCGAATGGCAGGATCACCTGGCGGAGTCGGTTTCGCGGCTCATCCGCGAGACCGGCGCCGACTGCGTCCGCCTGGATTCGCTGGGATTCTATTTCCTGCCTTGCTACAATCCCGCGCACCATCATGAATCCCCATTCGGCTACGGCCGCTGGATCCGCGAACTGCTCGACAAGGTCAGCCGCGCCGCGCGCGCGGCAAATCCCGACTGCCTGCTCACCACCGAAGCTCCCGTGGACTTCTACTCGCCCTGGTTTCACGGCGCCCTGCATCTCAATACCAACCTGGGCCGCGAACTCCCGCTGATGCGCCTGGCGCTTCCGGGATACCGTCCTTATCTTTACGCGGCGGTTGGTCCCGTCTACGGCTCGCTCTCGGGCCTGCCCGGCGGAAGCAACGGCTACGGCGGCGGGCCCGCACTCCAGACTCTGGATGAAAACTGGCGCTCCGTCCGGCACGGCGTCGCGCAGACACTCCTTTACGGCGAAGTGGGGGACGCCGACCCGGAGGCCTCCCTGCCCGATGTTACTTGCCGCTTGTTCCACGGCGCCGGCTACTCGGTGGTCGTGTGCGCCCGCGTCGAGGGAATGGGAGCGATCGAATTCCCCAAGGAGATTCGCCTGTCCCGCGACCGCCGCCTCTTCACCGTGCGCGTGAAAGGTCTGCACCGTCCGTTGGCTGGCGCCTATCTCTTCGACATAGAAACCACCCAGGCTGCATCGGCGCCCCTCCGGCGGGACGGTGGCGACATCCTGCTCGAAAGCGGCGGCTCCAACTGGTTCATGGCCGTGCTCCGCGAGGACAACGGTCCCGCGCTGGCCACACTCGATCCACTCCCTCCGCTCCGCGCCGGCGAATCCCGCACCGTGAACATGCGTGTCCTCACCCCGCATCACGGCAAGCTGCGTGCCGTTCTTTCCGCGCGCGGCCTCGACGTCGCCCCCGGCACTTTCACCGTTACCGTCCGCGCCGGTGCCGTCCCCGGCCGCTATCAGATCGCGCTCGACGGCCCCGGCCTCATCGGCATGAAACGCTTCGTCGACGTTCTTCCCTAAATTCGGGGACGGGACTGTTTGAGGTTGTTTGAGACGAAGTCACCGGACGGCGCACTAACTCGATAGGATGCCTCGTTTCGCCCGCGTCGTTGTTCCTGAATGTGCCCACCATATTACCCAACGGGGAAACGCACGCCGCGACGTGTTCGATTCCCCCGCCGATCGTAGGGTATACCTGGGCCTGTTGAAACAATGGGCCACTGCTTGATGACCAATCATGTCCACCTGGTTGCAGTTCCCGCCAGCGAGCAGGTGTTGGCCCGGACGCTACGTGAGGTCCTTGGACGATATGCGCGGTATCACAACGCGCTGGAGAGAAGTTCAGGGCATGGGTGGCAGAATCGATTCTATTCTTGTGTGGTGGAGGAGGGGGCCGTCGGCGCGGTGATCAAATACGTGGAACGGAACCCGGTTCGGGCGGGGCTGACCCAGTCGGCCGGCGACTATGTTTGGAGCAGCGCGGTTACGCACCTGGGCGGCCCGGACTTGGCGGGTGTGGTGTGGCTGGATGCCTGGCGGGCCGTCTGGTCGGCGGGGGAATGGGCAGAGGTGTTGGGGCGAGCGGAGGATCAAGCAGCGGCAATCAGGGAGGCGACATACAGTGGGAGGCCGTTTGGGTCGGAGGCGTTTCTTGCGTGCGTCCAGGAGCGATTGGGACGCAATGTCGCAAGAGGCAATCCGGGGCGGCGGAAGCCGGTGCCAGTTGCATCGACAGCCGGAGCAATCTGATACAGTCCCGTCTGTCCGTTTCAGCGTCCCCCCGGGAACGAGTTCCATCACCAGCGCGTGCTCTTCGATGCCGTAGATCTGCGCGATGTGGGGGTGATTCAGCGAAGCCAGCACCTTCGCCTCGCGGGTGAAGCGCGCCATCCGGTCTCGATCTTTGGCAAAGGAGGGAGGCAGGACCTTGAGGGCGACCTCGCGGCCCAACTTGGTGTCCGTAGCCCGGTAGACGGCACCCATTCCTCCTTCGCCGAGCTTGCCCGAGAGGCGGTAGTGCGCGATGGCGCGAGGGACCTCGTCCCGCCGGGGCAAACGTGGCGCCGTCTTCGGATTCATGGGCCAGCAGCGACTCGACCTCCCGGCGCAGTGATAGGTCCGCGGCACAGGCCTAGTCGAGAAAGGCCGCGCGCGCCTCCAGGGGAAGCGCGACGGCCCGATGAAAGAGCTCCTCGACCCGTTGCCAGCGGTTGTCGCTCATATCGCCTGCCCAGCCAAGCGTATTGTGTCACGGGCCGCGGGGATTCCCCAACAAGAAACGCCCCATTCCACGACAGAGACGCGCGGGGCTGGGCGAAAGCCCTTCCTTGCGGTCAGGCCTCGGACTGTGGTGCCTGGTCGCGGAGCGGTAGGGAGCTACGCAAGAAGCGTGGTTCCTGCGTGTACGGCAGCCAGCGCCCGGTCCATGGTGGCTACCGAGCCGCCGTGTTTCCGTGCCAACAGGACGAGGTAAGCGTCGGTGACCTGCCTATGCCCGACGATTCCCGTGGTTGGCATGTCGAGATAAGAAGCATCGTCCGGCCAGAATTCGTGCCGCGCCAGGGAAGAGATGGATTCGAGCAGAAGCTTTGCGGATTCCGCCGTCGCCTCCACACCGGCTCGCAGGTGGAAGCGGAATAGCGCGCCTTGCGTGATGGGGCAAGTTGCAAACCGGTGTCCCTTGCGGAACCACGCTGCCGCCCGCGCGTTCAGGCTGTGTTCGGGCGTCGCCAGCGCGATCAGGAGATTGGAATCGAGCAGGAAGACCTTACTCTTGGTCATCGAGAGCCTTGACGTCCTCGGTGGTCACGGGCCGGGCGCATCGGAAAGTAGGGAAC
>CAZGUX010000267.1:0-58108 GCA_964529305.1 uncultured Solibacteraceae bacterium
GGTGGCGGCGTCGCTCGGATTCGGCGACGGCGCCCTGCAACTTCTCCACATAGCGCTCCCGGTGGGCGTCTCGTTTTACACGTTCCAATCCATGAGTTATGCGATCGACGTGTATCGCGGCGAAGCGCGTCCTCTCAAGAACCCCATCGACTTTCAGCTGTTCGTCGGACTCTTTCCGCACATGGTGGCCGGCCCGATCATTCGCTACCAGACGGTGGCCGAGCAGATCCGCCATCGCGTCTTCCGCTACGACAAGTTCGCCCGCGGCGTCGCGTTCGTGTCGTTGGGGCTTTCGAAGAAAATCCTGCTCGCCAACCCGATGGCCTATGTCGCCGACACGGTTTTTGGCGCGGCGTCACTGCACTGGTACGACGCCTGGTACGGCCTGATCGCGTACGCGTTCCAGATCTACTTCGATTTCGCAGGTTATTCGGACATGGCTGTCGGCTTGGGCCTGATGCTCGGCTTTCTGTTCATGAAGAATTTTGATTCGCCGTACTCGTCCGAGAGCATCACCGAACTCTGGCGGCGATGGCACATCTCGCTCTCCACATGGCTGCGCGACTACCTCTACATTCCCCTCGGCGGGAACCGCTTTGGCGAATTCCGCACCTATGCCAACCTGATGACGGTCATGCTGCTGGGCGGGTTGTGGCACGGGGCTTCGTGGAACTTCATGATCTGGGGCGGGATCCACGGCGGGATGCTGGCGGCCGAGCGGATGGCCGGAAAGCGCGGCCTGTTTTTCTTTCTCCCGCGTCCCGGACGAATCGCCCTGACGTTCGCCACTACCTGCCTCGGTTGGGTCTTCTTCCGTTCCGATACGCTCCCCCAAAGCGTGTCGTACTTCCGGTCGCTGTTTGGACTGGAATCAGTGCCCGCCGCGGCCGAGACCGTCGCCGGCGCTATTTATACGCCTTATTACACACTCTGTTTTGGCGCAGCGGCACTTATGACGTGGGGCGCTCCCCAGGCGTGGGATTTCAGCCAGAAGCTCACACCTGTGCGCGCCACCGTGTGCCTGGCGCTGTTTCTGCTGAGCGTGTCCTTCATGTGGACGCAGAATTCCAACCCGTTTCTCTATTACCAGTTCTGACCGGTTTCGACGATGAGCGACTCCCTGACCCATCCCGAAGTCAAAAGCCAGGCGGAGCTGAACTCCACCGAAGTCAGTCCCCGCACCGCGCGCGCGATGGCGTGGGCGTTTGTGGCCATCCTCTTCACGGTCCCGGCGGCGCAGTTGGCGGTGGAGTTGTCCCAGCAGCGAACGCCGCAGGCGCTTTCACTGTTTGCGCCGGCCTTGGCTGCGATCGATTCGGCCGCTGGGGGAGATTTTCAGGCTGCTCGCGATCACCTGCGGACCCTCCTTACGAAGGATCATCTGCGTAACTTCGAGACATCCCTGGTCGAGAACGCCGAGGGGCGGCGCGCCGTGCAACCCCGTCTCCAGGAGTGGCTGGCCCGCTGGCTCGACACCGGCAACGACACCAGCGTCGTCCTGGCGCGAAACGGCTGGATGTTTTATCGCCCAGGCCTCACCTACCTGGCGGGGCCGAATGTTGTCGATGCCCGCGCGCTCCGGCATGTGGCCAAAAAGATGGTCGATGACGGCACGTCGTCCGACCCAAATCCGGATGCCCGGCCGGCCCTGATCCAGTTCCATCGGGACTGTGAACAGGCGGGCATCAAGGTGGTGTTTGTCCCGATTCCCGACAAGGCGATGCTCCAACCGGCCGAGTTGACGAGCCGTCTCGATCACCGGCAGGCAACGCCGGTTCCGAACAATCGCGGCTACGGGCAGTTCGTCGACGACATCCGCCGCGCCGGTTTGGACTGGTACGACCCGACACCTGCGCGGGTCGATCCCAAAGATCTCCGCTACCTGAGGCAGGATACGCATTGGACTCCGGCGTTCATGTCGGAGATCGCCGGGAACCTGAGCCGGCACCTCCTGGAGCGCGTTCCCCTACCGCCGGTGCAACCCAAGCCGGCGCTGGAACTGCGGCTGAAGCAGGTGGCCCTGATGGGCGACCTGGTGAAGTTGCTGGCGCTCGACCCTGGGCAGCAACTGTTCCGGCCGGAGGAGGTCGCGGTGTCCCAGGTGGTGGATCGAAGCACGAACCAGCCCTGGCGTCCGTCGCGCGAAGCGGATGTTCTGCTTCTCGGCGACAGCTTTACCGCGATTTATTCGACCAGCCGCGAGTGGGGTGGGGCGGCCGGCCTGCCGGCTCATCTGGCCTATCACCTAGGCCGGCCCCTCGACTCGATCACGGTCGATGGCGGGGGTCCGTCGTTATTGCGCGAGCGCATCGCGGGACCGGAAGGCCGGCAACGCCTGGCCGGCAAGAAACTGATCGTGTACGAGTTCGCGATCCGCGAGTTGTACGGGCGGGACTGGAAGATGGTTCGCTTTCCGGCTGCCATCAATGAGGGTCACAGATCATGGGGCAAGAATGGACTCCATCTCGGCCAGTAGCTCCAAATGCGTACTGGTTGGCAAGGGCGCGGTTGAGAAGTACCGGCGCTCTTGAAGGGACTTTCCCGCGCGACGCTGAAGGCTGAAGGCTGCAGGCTGAATCTGACTTGCCGGATCTGGACCAAATGCCAGATGTGACAAAACGAAAGGGGTCTTTCCGCCTGCGATTCCGGCTTCGCGAAGTCTGACGACAAATCGTTGCAGCTTGTCCGTCAACACGTCAAAGCCCTGCTGTGCCTGGACTTCAATTTCGCTCACGTAGGACTTTTCCCGTACCATCTCCTGCCGGTACTGCAACCCAAACTGGTTTGAGAGCCAAGCCAAAAGCTCTCCGAGGAATTGGTCCGAAAGTCCAGTGGAGGATTGAGTGGTGGCGGCCAGCAAGGAACCGGAGATCACCAGATCTACCGCCAGCGGCGATCGGTTCGCCATGTAGATGCCATGTGTCAAACCAATGCCTTCGTTCAGGTTGAGCTCTTCGACTCGGGCCGGTCTCTTTTGAAACGAATACTGCTGCGCGATGGCGTTGACAATCGGGACAATGCTCACACCAGCGAGGTTCAACTCGCCGAAGTCCAGAAACCACAGCGATCGGGCCGTGAATACCTTTGTGAGTTTCATGCAGGGCTCCTCGGTAACTCCTGACTACTCCCTCCCACCAAGCGGTTGATGAACGCCAGACTGGTGCCGGGTTGCCTCGCGGAAATTCCCAAACGGGCACGACCTGCTTCGCTGCTCAATGACTCGGCACCTTGAGGGTTCTCAGGCCGATTTACGACGAAGTCGCTTGCGGGCTGATTCTCGGTTACTGACAATCCCAAATGCTGCGACTCCTCCAGGAAAGACCTGACTTGGAAAGTGTCCGGCCCGAACTCCTCCGACCACCTCATCAGTTCACTGAAGGGCGCAAATCTGACAATCAGTGCACAGTCGAAGGCTGAAGCCAACCGGCGCAACGTCTCCAGATTTAGACTTGCCGAGCCCGGGCTTTCGATGGCCGAGATCCGGGGCTGTTTCATGGACGCTCTTTCGGCAAGTTCACTTTGGGTCCAGCCACGACCTTCGCGGAGACAACGAATCTGAAACGGGAGGCCCATGTTGATTTCCGACGCCACAAACGCATCACGATATTCCTTGTCCTCCAATCGCTTGCCGAGATCAGACGATGTTGTAAGCACTTGTTTTCGCCTCCTTTCGCTCGATCCTCTTGCGCCGCTCAACCGCCGTCTCCAGTGCATTCGGGGGATCGTAGCGGTTCTGCTTGTGTGTACAGCCGATTAACGCAACGAAGGTCTTCGGCCCGGAGTAGTAGCCTACTATCCGATGCTGCGTCTTCATCGACTTCCACCTGAGCTCACCCAATCCTCTGAACTTCGGCCCCGTAAGCCACTTGAAGTCGGATCCCGTACTCCATGAATCCTTTCTGACAATGATGCGGAGGAATGAGTCCATATCCGCTTTTGCTTGAACAAGCATGCTATCCCGCCAAGAGTCTAGTTCCTTGCGCCCAGAGTTTGATTCAAACTGCAAGAGGGACCAGGACATATTATAAATTTCTGATGCTGGGGACTCAAGCTATCATAAACATATTATTGCAGGCTCGGCGGCTCTCCGGGCGCGCCCACCACCCGCCGGGGGAGTTGGACTTCCCCACAGTCCGGCAGCGGCTTCACGCTGTAGTAGTTCAACCCGTACCGCCAGTGCCGGACCAGCGGCTCTTCCACGCAAACCTGCTCGCGAATCGGCTCGATCTGCCGCCAGAGCGTCCGGGCGGAGACATTGTGGTCGATGGCGGCAATGGCCTCGCTCTTCAAAAACACCACCCCTCCCACCGCGAGCAGGCCGAACATCAGGAAAGCCGTCAGACGTTGTTGATGCCGCTCCAGCCACCACGCCGGAAACACCGCAATCACCGGGACCAGCCACGTCCAGGTGGGAAGGGGAATGTCTGACCGCGACAGGCCGTGCGCAAGAGCTTGCGGCAACACGACCACGACCGCCGGCACCAGGCTCAGCAGGAGGCCCGTCACCAGCCAGGCGGGCCGCGCATCCCGGATTTCATCCAGCCATAACGCCGCCAGCAGGGCCCACGCCGGCAACAACGGCAGGACATAGCCCGGCAGCTTGTTGGTGGAGGCGGAGAAGAACACCAGCCCCCACAGGATCCACAGCAACAGGAAGCGCCTCAGCGGGTCCTGAAAATGCCGCACTCGCAACGACCCCACGGCAATCCCGACCCAGGGAAACATCGCTGCGACGATGACCGGCAGGTAGAACCAGACCGGCTGCTCGTGCAGGAGGTCGTTGTTGGTGAACCTTCCGAAATGATGATCGATGAAGAACTTCTTCAGGAAAGCGGAACCGTTGACCCAGGCGCAGGCCAGATACCACGGGGCCGCGGTCGCCAGAAACGCCCCGAGAACCCTGGGCTGGAGAAGGTCCCGCCACCGCCGCCGGCCCTCCCACAGAAGCGGCGCACAGAGAACCAGGGGCACCAGTCCCTTGGCGAGAACGGCCAGCCCCATCAATGCCGCGGCCTGCGGAAGCCGGCGCGCGTCTTCGCGGCCCCGCATCCACGGAAGCGCGAGCAGCATGGCCAAGGTGAAGAACGCCGTCATCGGCACGTCGGGCACGGAGACGTGGCTGTAGCCAATCCATTGGGCCGAGGTCCCCAGGATGACGGTCGCAAACCACGCCACGCGAGCGTTGAACTCGTCGCGCAGGCGGCGCCATAAGAACACCAGGAAAGCCGCGCTCAGGACCGCCACCGGAAGGCGCGGCGCCCAGTCGTCATTCAAGCCGAGGCGAAAGCCAAGCGCCGTGACCCAGTAAAGAAACGCGGGCTTCTCGAACCACGGGGACCCCCACAACCGTGGCGTGATCCAATCGCCGGAACGGGCCATCTCCCGTGCGATCGACGCATAGCGCGGTTCGTCCGCGCTGAGGATGCCCGCTCCCGTAAGCTGGTAGAAGAAGAGCGCGTACAAAGCGACAACGACCGCGACCCAGGTGAGCGCGCGCTTCGAGGAAATCGGCTGCAACTTACTATAATAAGGGCCATGCGTTCGGCGGCGTTACTGATGATTCTGGCGTCCTCGGCGGCGTACGCGTTGGTCGAGTGCGACTGCGATCCGGGGAAGCCCGAGACGATGGCGCCACGGCAATGCGGCTTGTGCCGCGAGGCCGAAAAGCACCCGGCCGGAGAGATCTTCTTCCTGAAAGACATCAACCCGCGCAAGCCGAACCGCATGCTCGCCCTGCCCAAGATGCACGGCGCGGCGCATCATGCTTTCCCCGGTCTGCCATCGGACGTGCGAACCCGTCTCTGGACCGCCGCCCTCGAGAAGGCCCGCTCCTTATGGGGTGACCAGTGGGCCCTGGCCATGAATGGCGACGAGGTCCGCACCCAGTGCCACACCCACCTGCACATCGGCAAATTCATCGAGGGCGTGGAGACGGAGAATTTCATCGTGGTCGACGGCCCGGAGCAGATTCCCGCCCCAACCGACGGCACCGGCCTTTGGGTTCACCCTGTAAATGGTAAGCTGCATGTGCATCTGGACGAGCAGATTACCGAAACCGTTCTGATGAGGTAACGATGTCCCTATTGGAAATTGCCAAGCTCCCAACCGCGGAAAACTCCGCGATTCTTCTCCACCCGACCGACAACATCGCCGTGGCCCGAGTGCCCCTGGCCCCCGACTCCGAGATCCGCGTGGAAGGCGTGACCGTCCGCCTCCGCAGCGCCGTACCGGCGGGTCATAAAGTGGCGTTGCGCGACATCGCTCCGGGGGAAACCATTCTCCGCTACGGGCAGGTGATCGGCCGGGCCAAAGCCCCGATCGCCGCAGGCGCCCATGTCCATACCCACAACGTGGCGTATGAGGAACTGGCGCAGCAGTACGAGTATCCCGACGGTGACATCGCGTACCCCACCGTGCCGTCTCGCGTCCCCACCTTCCGCGGGTACGTTCGGGAGGATGGCCGGGTAGGCACGCGCAACTACGTCGCCGTGGTCGCAGCCAGCAACTGCGCGGCCCACACCGCGGAGATGATCGCCGCCAGCTACGTGGGCGAAACGCTCCCGCCCAATATCGACGGGGTCGTTGCCTTTCCCCACGGCGATGGCTGCGGACACGCCTTCGGGCCCGACACCGACCAACTGCGGCGAACGTTCTCCGGAGTGATGGCGCATCCCAACGTGTGCGCGGCCGTTATCCTCGGCCTCGGGTGCGAGGTGAACCAGATCGATCATTACCTGGGGCCGGACGCTCCACGCACCCGCCGCCTGGTAGGGATGACGCTGCAAACCAGCGGGGGCACGCGCGGCACCGTCGAGCATGCCCGCCGCGAGATCGCGCGCATGATGGAAGAAGCCGCCGAGGAGAAGCGCGTCGAGGTCCCGGCTACGAAGATCGTCCTCGGTCTGAATTGCGGCGGCTCGGATTCCTTCTCCGGCATCACCGCCAACCCGGCCCTTGGGGTGTGTTCCGACCGTCTGGCTGAAATCGGCGCCGCCGCCGTCCTGGCCGAGACGCCCGAAAATTTTGGGGCTGAGCACCTCCTGGTGAAGCGCGCAAAAAACCGCCAGGTGGCCGAGCGCCTGCTCGAGATCATTCGCGCCTACAAGAAGTACCTCAGCCGCTTCGACGGCAGCTTTGACGACAATCCCTCGCCGGGAAACAAGGAAGGCGGGCTGACCAATATTCTCGAGAAGTCGCTCGGCGCCGTGGCCAAGGCCGGATCGACCCCAATGATGCAAGTGGTCGACTTCGCCGAGCCCATCACCTCGCCCGGTTTCGTCTTCATGAACACGCCGGGCTACGATCCCGTGTCTCTTACCGGACTGGCCGCTGGAGGCTGCAACATGATCGCCTTCACCACGGGCCGAGGGAGCGCCATTGGCTTCCCCACCATTCCCGTGATCAAGATCGCGAGCAATTCGAGCACCTACCGCCGCATGATGGACAACATGGACGTCAACGCGGGCGCGATCGCCGATGGCGAAAAGACGGTTCAGGAGGTGGGCAGCGAGATTTTCGACCTGCTCCTGCGGTCGGCTTCCGGCGAGTACCGCACGTGTTCGGAGAGGCTCGGCCACAAAGAATTCGTGCCCTGGCGCATCGGGCCGGTGATGTAGCCATGCGAGCATGGCTCCTGCTGTTCGCGGCGGCGGCGCTGTCGGCCGAACCGCGCGTTCTGGTCATCGGCGATTCGATCTCCGCGGGATACACTCCGCTGGTCAAGCAGATTCTCGCCGGCAAGGTCTCGGTGGAACGCATCGAGACCAACGGCGGCGACTCGAAGCGGGTGGCCGAGAACCTCGAATCCTGGTTGTCGAAAGGTCCGTATGACCTGGTCACGGTCAACTGCGGTCTGCACGACCTGAAGTACACCACCGATTACCAGGTTCCGCCGAAGGCCTATCGCGCCAACCTCGAACAGATCGCGACGAGGATGAAAGCCCGCCGGCAGAAGTGGCTGTGGGTCACGACCACTCCGGTCGACGACGCCCGGCACGCGACGCGCAAGGCTGGATTCGAACGTGTCGAGAAGAACGTGGAAGCGTATAACCGGATCTCGACGCCCCTGATGAAGAAGCGCAAAGTGCCCATCTGCGATCTCCACGCGCTGGTGGAAAAGGAAGGCCGCGCCAGGCTGTTGGGCAAAGACGGCGTTCACTACACACCGGAGGGCTACCGGGTCCTAGCCGAGAGGGTCGCCGAAGCGATTCAAGCCGAGTTGCGCTGACCCCGTACCGCGTGCGCACGCCCGGCGCCGATTGCTCGACGGAACCTTGTCCGCGGCCTCACACGAGTCTGCGAGAATGAGAACTTGACCCCGGATTTCTCTCTTTTCCTCTTCTCTACAGACGCCGCGTTCATCCGGGCGGCGGTCGCCGCCGGCGTCGATGGCATTGTGGTCGACTGGGAGTGGCGCGGCAAACACACACGGCAGAACGGCGCGAACACCGAGATCAACCGCGACACGGCCGACGATCTGCGCCGCGTCCGTAATGCCACAGGCGGTTGGGTCATCTGCCGGGTCAACGGGTACGACCCCGCGAACACGCCGGTTGAGGTCGAGCAAGCCATCGCCGCGGGCGCCAGCGAGATCCTCATGCCCATGGTCCGGTCGAGGGAAGAAGTACTCCGCGTGCTAGACCTCTGCCGCCAACGTGCGGCGGTGGGAATTCTGATCGAGACCGTGGACGCCATGGAGAACGCCGCATCGTTCGCAGACCTTTCCTTGTCCCGGGTTTACGTAGGATTGAACGATCTGAACATCGAGCGCGGAACGCCGAATCTGTTCACGCCCCTGGTGGATGGGACCCTCGATCGGATTTGCGGCGCAGTGCGCCAGCCGCGTGGATTCGGCGGGCTGACGCTGCCGGATCGCGGCTCGCCCATCCCGTGCCGCCTGCTGATGGCGGAGATGATGCGCCTCGAGTGTTCGTTCAGTTTCCTTCGCCGTTCGTTCAAGGCCGACGTCGGGGAGCCGGACCTGCCCCGGGCCGTTGCCGAGATTCGTGAGGCCCTGGCCCGGTCCGCGGCGCGGCCGCCGGCTGAAGCCGCCCGGGAACGGAGCGAACTCGTCGCAGCCGTGGAAGGATGGGCGGTCGGACGCGAACTCGAGAAGCGTGTTTGATGCGCGCGTGGCCCTGGCTGATCGGACTGCTCATCGCGTGGAAGGTCTTCTTCTCGCCTCCCATTTTTCATGACGAAAGCTGGTTCCTGCAGGTAGTCGCGCGGACCTCGCAAGGGGAAACGCTGTATCGCGACGTGTTCTACAACACCACGCCCCTCGCCGTCTGGTTGGCGTGGCCGTTTCATGCGCTTGCCGCGGGCCGATTGCTTGGGCTGCGCCTGTTGCTGGCCCTCGTATTTGGCGTCACCCTATGGTTCGCCACTCGGATTTCCAGACAATTGGACGCAGGTCCGGCCCATCTCCCGATTCTGGCCAGCGCCGTGATCGGACTGCAGCACTTCAGCTACTACACGCCGATTTCAGTCGCGTTTCTGATGGCCTGCTTTTCCATGACGCTCTCCTATTGGGAGGGCGGGAGGTCATCCCGACGATGGCTCGCGCTGGCGGCGATTGCCGCCGCTTGCGCGTTCCTGACCAAGTACAACGTCGGAGGCGCCGCTCTGGCCGCCTTGCTGCTCGCCATCGCCGTCAACCCGGGGGAGACGGCCAAGAAGCGCGCAGCGGCTTCCACCCTCTCGGTGTTTGCGTCGGCGGTCGGGCTGATGTTACTTCCCGTCGCCGCCTCCTGGAGCGCCTTCCCCGATTATGTTTTTCTGAACAAGACTGCCTACTTGCGCTCGAGCCTGGGCGAGTTCCGGCCGGCCTTGGACATGTCATCGGTTCTCCAGGGACTGGATCTGTGGCGTGCCCTCCCGGAGGTTCTGTTTCACTCGCCCTCGCTCCTCCTGCTGGTGCCGTTAGTCCTGGTTCTGCTGGGCTTGGCCGTGAAACGGGCGGGTGAGGAACGGCGGAGATCGATGACGGTAGCGGCATTCGTTGGCGCCGGTGTCTCCATCCTGTTTCCGCAACTCGGCATGCCGCACTTGATCGTCGCGTCTCCCGTTCTGCTTACGGGTCTGCACTTTGCTGCAAGCCGTGTCCCCCTCCGCCGGGCGTTTCGGGCGGCCGGCTGCATTTGGCTGGCTGGAGCGTTCGTGTGGACCTGCCTTCGCCCGGTTCCTCAGATCGTTCGCGGGCAATGGGTTCGCATGAACGAGCACCCCTACACCGGGATGTGGATCAATCGGGATCACTACGCGCGATTCACCAATACCGTCGACGCCTTGCGCCGGTCCGGCGCGAGCCCCTTTCTGCTCACCTACGACGCCGGAAGTCTTTACCTGGCGAGCGGGCTCCGGAATCCCACCCCCTTCGACTTGCCCGCGGGAACGGCCATGGGCCGCCACGGCGAGCAGCAGGTGATTGCCGCCGTGGAAGCCGGGCGCATCCGGTCCGTGTGTGTCAACACCCGCTGGCCCGGCGACAACGCCCCGCTGCAGTTGATTGCTTACGTGAAGGGTCATCTTCGCCGGGGGGAGCCAATGGGCTCCTGCGTGATGTACCAGCGGGATGAATGACACGCTTCGGTGTCAGCCATTTCCTCCGGACGAACCACCGGTCGCGCACGCTGAATTGCCAAGGTAGACTGATACCGGGCAGGGGCTCATGAGAGTGCCAGCGCTGGTGGTTCTGCTTCTGGGAGTGGCAGCGGATCAGAACGCGCAGCCGGAAGCCACGTTTCGCTCCTCCATCTCGCTCGTGCGCGTCGACGCGCAAGCCATCGACGGAAGCCGCGTTCTCACCGGCCTTGTCAGGGGCGACTTCGTGATCCTCGACGAGGGAGCGCCACAGCCGATTGTCCACTTCGAAGTCGAGAATGCCCCTCTCGACCTGTTGCTCCTCATCGATAAGAGCGGGAGCATGATGCACGTCGTGGCCGAGATCGCGGTCTCGGCGGTGGAAGCACTGACCGTCCTGCGAGAGGGAGACCGGGTCGGTGTCATGCTGTTCGATCAAAAGCGCGAGTTGCTGATTCAGCCCACTCCCAAGATGGAGGAGGTGGCCGCGGCCCTGGAAAGCGCGGTGCGGCCGGAAGGCATCGGCGGCGGGACCGACATCAACAATGCCGTGCTCGACGCGGCCCGTTTCCTACGTCAGCAGCCACGCACGGGCGCACGCCGCGCGATCCTGATCCTGACCGACAACCGCAGTTGCAAGGCCACCAGGGACAGCACGGTGGTGCGCGAACTCTGGGAAGCCGACGCTGTCCTGAACGCTCTGATCTTCCAATCTGGTTTCGACAGGGCGGTGCGCAGGTACCGCCAGATGACGAGCCCGACGAGCCTCATGACCAGCCTGTTCCTGGAGGCGAATGTCAACCGGATCGTCGAACGCCGCCCTCTTTCCTCGCATCGTGAAGTCAGGAGGGGTGGTATACGCGCCGGAGGCCGCTGCCGGCGCGGCGCCCGGCATCCTCCCGATGCGGAACGGAGAAAAGCGGTCGTGGCGCCGCTGGCAGATTGAAGCGACGCCGGCCTACAACGTGCCGCGTAGCGCAGCGCTGGCCAAGGTCTTCCATGAGAAAGGCCTGGGCAACGGGTACGTCCTCAGCTTCGGCGGGAAGCGTTTCTATGTCTCCGGGAACACCGGCGACACTCCCGAAATGCGCGGCCTGCGCGACATCGATGTCGCCTTCCTCTGCATGAGTCCACCCTACACCATGTCCCCAAAAGAGGCGGCGGAGGCGGCTCGTGCCTTCCAACCGAAGGTGGTCTTTCCCTATCACTACGTGGGCAGCCTCGTGTCCGTGTACCAGTTCAAGAAGGCCCTGGAGGGTGCGGCTATCGAGGTTCGGATTCGCAACTGGTATCCATAGGGCTACGGCAGCGCGAACGTGAACAACGCCGTGTCGCTACCAATCGCGATGTACTGCTTGCCATCCACCGTGTACGCCACCGGCGAGTTGCGGATCTGCGCGCCCGTCTGATAGTGCCAAAGCTCTCTGCCGGTCTTCGCGTCGAGGGCGAAGACGTACCCGTCGCCCGACGCTCCGAATACCAGCCCCGACGCCGTGCTCAGCACGCCCGCCGAAACGTTACCGACAAACAGCGGAAAGCTCCAGCGAATCTCTCCCGTCAGCGGGTCGATCGCGCGAATCGCCCCTCCTCCGCCGACCCGTGGGTCTTCCTGCTGGCCTGTGCCGGTGTAGGGCTGGCCTGGGATCGGCTCCTTGCCCTGGCTGAAGTAGGTGGCGCACGCCTCTCGCACCGCCACAAAGTACAATCCTGTTTTCGAATCGTAGGACGGCGCCGACCAGTTGGCCCCGCCGGACGCATCGGGGCAAGTATAGTTACCCTCCGGCGTGGGGTCGGTGTTCGGGATCACGATGGGCCTTCCTTTGTCGTCCAGACCTTTTGCCCACGTCACCTTGACGAATGCCTTGCCCAGCAGGAATTCTCCCGTAAGCCGGTCCAGCGCGTAGTAGAAGCCGTTGCGGTTCGCTTGAATCAGCAGCTTGCGCGGCTTGCCGCGAAACACCGCATCGATCAGGACAGGCGTCTCGTTCGCATCCCAGTCGTGCGTGTCGTGCGGCGTGAACTGGAAATACCATTTCATCCGCCCCGTCTTGGGATCGAGGGCCAGCACGCTGCACGCGTACAGGTTGTCGCCCAGGCGCACCGTGCCGTCGTAGTCGGGCGCCGGGTTGCCGGTCGTCCAGAACAGTGTGTCCGTCTCGACATCGAAGGTGCCGGTCATCCAGGTAGGCGCGCCCCCGGTCTCGGCCGACTTGCCGGACCACGTCTTGCGCGCCGGGTCGCCTTCCTGCGCGACCGCCCACACACGCCACAACTTCTTCCCCGTTGCCGCATCGTAGGCGTCGATGAACCCGTTCAGCCCGCATTCGCCAGAAGTGACCCCCACGATGATCTTGCCGTCGATGGCCAAGGGCGCGTGCGTGATCGAAAAGCCCTTCTGATAGTCGTCCACGGCCACTTCCCAAACCTTGTTCCCCGTCTTCGCGTCCAGCGCGACCAGGAACGTGTCGAGCGTGGCCATATAGAGCCGATCGCCCAGGACCGCGAAGCCCCGGTTCGTCATCACGGTGCAGTAGCTGTGCACATCGTCCGGAGTGCGGCGCCGGTATTGCCAGACGGTTCGGCCGGTCCGCGCGTCCAGACCGGCCGCGTCGTTGTTGGGCCCGGTGACAAACATCAGGCCGTCCACCACGATCGGCGTCGACTCGTTGCGCGGCCCTCCGTATTGATACGCCCAGGCGCTGCGCAGGCCGCCCACATTCGCCGGGGTGATCTGGCTGAGACGCGTCGAGTGCGTTCCGCGAAGATCGCCCCAATAGGTCAGCCAGTTGCCCTGCTCGTTCGGAGCGTTCTTCAGCCGTTCGTAGGTGACGTTGAAATCGGCCGATGGCGTCCAGCGGGAGAAGTCGCGGGCTGGCCTAGTCCTGAGATACGTGATCAGGTCATCCACCTGCCGGGTTTCCAACTTGAGGGCCGGCATCGACGAGTCGTCGACCCGCTTGGTCCCGCGCAGGTTCTTCTTCAACAGCAGGTGCAACTTCTCGTGGGAATCCATCAGTTGGATGGAAAAGGTATCCTCGTTGCGTTTCACCCCGCGGAGGACGCTGCCGTCGGCGCGCCGAACCTCCACCGTCTGGAAGCCCGGATTGATCGAGTCGGAGGGCGTGTCGATCGCCTTGCGTAGCTCGGCGGGCTTCATCTGCTCGGTAATGGCTGAGAGATCGGGGCCCAGCCGTCCGCCCTGGCCATGAAACATGTGGCAGCCCGCGCACTTCTGGTCGAACAGGCGGCCGCCGGCGGCGGGATCACCCTGGACCTTTTCGTCGCCTTTGGAGGAGAGGGAGCGCAGAAAGGTGACGATGGCGCGGCCATCGCTTTCGCCGATGGGAAATGGCGGCATCGACGTACCCGCGATGCCTTTCACGATGTTGCGGAGGATGTCGTCGTCGGACCCGCCCCAGCGCCACGCGCCGGAGGTCAAGTCCGGTCCGCGGCCGCCCTTGGCGTTCTCGCCATGGCAGCCCGAACACATCTTGACGTAGAGCGACTGCCCTTTCCCCACAGCCGTAGTGTGGGGAGACTCTCCCTGGGAGAACGCGGGCACGGCAGCCAGGGCCAGGATCCAAAACCGCATGATCCTGACAGTATAGTCTTACTCTGCCGCGTCGCGTTTCTTCAGGCTGGCTGCATTATCGGCGATGAATTGCTGGATATCGCCGCCGAACTGCAACAGGCGCTCCCACTGTTCCTTATATAAAGTCACCGGGAAGCGGCCGAGCCCGTACACCGAGACGGCGCCCTTCTCACTCACTTTCAGAGTGAGGCCGCCCTTCGCCTGGGTGGTGCGCTTGAGCCTCTCGTTTTCCGCCCGGAGGCGTTCGAGTTCTTCGCGAATCGCTTCGTCACTCATGGTAGCCCTTCATGCTACAACAATTGTCGCCCGAGTTGCTCGTGTTAAAACTGGGGGCATGCTTCGTTGGCTCCCTTTGCTGGTGATGACTTTCGCCGCGGCATCGGCACAAGCCGCGCCTGATCAATCGGAACTGATCAAGACGTTGCTTGCCAAGGTGGAACAACTCGAACGCCGGGTCGCCCTGCTGGAGGGGCAGAAGCCGGACACGCAGAAAGCAGCCGCGACGCCCGCGACGCCCGCCGTTCCTCGTCCGGCCCCGCCCTCGGCCGAGGAGGCCGCGGCCGCCATTCACGCGGAGCATGAGACCGCTCCGCCCGCCGGTCTTTCGATCCCCACGATGTCCATGCGCGGTTTCACCGACTTGAACTTCGGCGGCACCAGCCAACCGGGATCCAAAACCGGCTTCAGCGAGGGCCAGTTCATTCTCCACATCGCTTCCGCCCTCTCCAATCGCGTGAGCTACTTTGGAGAGATCAGTTTCACAGCCCGCAGCGACGCGGGCCTCGGCTCGCCGCGCGTCCCCGGCTTCGACGCCGAGATCGAACGCAGCATCGTCCGCTATGACTATAGCGACTACCTCAAAGTCTCCTTCGGCCGCTACCATACCCCCATCAACTACTGGAACACCGCCTACCATCATGGCCAGTGGCTGCAAACGTCGATTTCCCGTCCGGAGATGACCCAGTTCGGCGGATCGTTCATTCCGGTGCATTTCATCGGAGGGCTGGTGGAAGGGGCGCTTCCCGCTGGAGGCCTCAACTTCAACTACAACGCCGGTGTCGGCAACGGCCGGTCGAGCGTGCTGGGCAGGGGCGGCGACTTCGGCGACGTCAACAACAACAAAGCCTGGCTGGCCAACGCCTTCGTCAAGCCGGATGGCATCGAGGGCCTGCAGGTCGGCGGGTCGGTGTATCGCGACAAGACCGCGCTGGTGCGCACCGTAGGCCCGGGTGAATTCCGCGAGACCATTGCCGCCGCCCACGTTGTGTATCTCGGGCGGGGGCCGGAAGTGATCGCCGAACTTGCCAATGCCCGGCACGAGCGCGCGGACGGCTCGCGCGGCGCGGCGAACTCGCTGGCGTGGTACGGTCAAGTCGGATACCGTCTTCCCGTCATGAACCGGCTGTGGAAGCCCTATTACCGATACGAATCGATCCGCGTGCCCCTCGCGGACGAGATGTTCCGGGGCTTCGTCCAGGGCTTGCGCGGATCCACCCTCGGTCTGCGCTATGATTTCACTTCGTTCGCCGCGATGAAGTTCGAGTTCCGGAGCATCGTCCGGCCCGGCCTGCCCCGGTTCAACGGCGGATTCGTGCAAACCAGTTTCACTTTTTGACGCCATGCCGAACCGAGCCATTTCGCGTAGACAGTGGATGGGCCTGATCGCGGCATCCGCCGCCGCCGCCGCGGCGGATGTATCCGGCGTACCGTTTGCGGTCATTGTCAACGCGGAGGTTCCCACCGGGGATCTTCGCATGCTCGATCTCAAGAAAATTTTCCTGGGCGACCGGCAGTTTTGGACCCCGGATCTGCGCATTGTCCCGTTGATTCGCGCACCGCAGACCCGGGAGCGGATCGCGGTCGTCTGGGGGATTTGCCGGATGAACGAGGCGCAGTTCGGGCAATATTGGATCGCCAAGATGATGCGCGCCGAGTGTACGGCCTCGCCCCGCCAGTTCCCCAACAACCAGGCCGCGGTCAACCTGGTCAACTCGATGCCCGGGGCCATTGCCGTCATCAACGCCGCGCAGCTTCCGCCTTCGGGCGTCAAGGTTCTGAAGATTGAAGGGCAGATGCCTTCCGACGCCAGCTACAAGTTGCAGATCGGCGGCGGCGTCACCGGATGATCCGGATCCTCGGGATCGAAACGTCCTGCGACGAGACTGCCGCGGCGGTGGTCGCCGATCAAACCCGCGTCCTCGCGTCCGTCGTCGCCTCGCAACTCGACACGCACGGCAAATACGGCGGGGTGGTGCCGGAACTGGCTTCGCGCGAGCATCTCCGCGCGATCGTCCCCGTGGTGCGCGATGCGCTGCAACAGGCGGGCATGGCGCTGCGGGATCTCGACGCCATCGCGGTGACCGAAGGCCCGGGGCTGGTCGGTTCCCTGCTGGTCGGCATCACCTACGCCAAGTCGCTGACGCTTTCCACCGGCCTGCCGCTCATCGCCGTCAACCACATCGAGGGGCATATCCACGCCGTGGTCATGGAATCGCGAGCGGCCGGCAAGCCGGTGGAGTATCCGGCCCTGGCTCTGGTGGTGAGCGGCGGCCACACGCACCTCTTTGAAGTCCTGGAGGGATTTCGCTATCGATTGCTCGGCCGTACCCGTGACGATGCGGCCGGCGAGGCCTACGACAAGGTAGCCAAACTGCTTGGCTTCAGCTATCCCGGCGGACCGGTGCTCGACGCCCTGGCGTCGCACGGCAACGCCGAAGCTTTCCGCTTCCCGCTGGCCAAAATGAAAGGAAACACGCTGGACTTCAGTTTCAGCGGCCTCAAAACGGCCGTGCTGCGGTGGGTGGAAGCCCGGAATCTGGACGCCGAGATCGAGGTCCGGCGCCAGTTGCTGCGCCGCTCTCCACGACCGCCGGTCGACGAGTGGCTGGAAGTGACGCCGCGCCAAACGCTCGACATGATCGCGTGCTTTCAGCGCACGGTGATCGAAGAACTTCTGCGGCGGGTCCGGGTGGCGGCCGAAAGTATCGACGCCCGTTCGGCAATCATCTCCGGAGGCGTCGCCTGCAACGCCGGGCTTCGGAAGACGGCCGCTGCCAGCGGACTCCCGCTGCCGTTGCACTTTCCAACCCCCGCGTTGTCGACCGACAATGCCGCCATGATCGCCGCCGCGGCCTTCCCCAAATTCGACCGCGATGACTTCGCGGACGGGTCTCTGACCGCAAAAGCGAATCTCGCGCTGGCCTGAGCGTGTCCGGCGAAGGTGGTCGGTAGGTGCGGGGTGATCGCACGATTGATTTCAAACCTTGAATTGCGTCCGGTGGCAACACCATATGATAATTACCAGGCCCATGGGCGGTTCGAACCCCATCAGCCGACGCTCCGTCGTTCTCGCGGGACTCGCCGCCACGCCTGCCTCCGGGGCCGGACCACGCCGCATCAAGCTTTCGTTCCCGGCCACCGGCGAGTCTGTCATCGCGAAACTGCTGGATCGCGAAGCTCCCACTGTCTGTAACTACATTTGGAGTCTCCTGCCGCTCGAGCACAAAGCCATTCACGGAATGTACTCAGGCGCCGAGGTGTTCGTGCTGCTCGACAAGCCGCGGCCGTTGCCCCGTGAGAATCCGATCCAGCTTCCTCTGCCGGGCGAACTTCTCTACTTCTACGACGAAGGATCGGGCGTCAGCACGGGCAAGGAAGTGGGCGAGGTCTGCTTTATCTATGGCCGCGGCGTGACGCTGCGGCAGTCGGAGGGCGTTCCTACTTATGGACGCCTGTTCGCCCGTGTGCCCGGTGACTGGACGGAGGACTGGGTGGACTTCGCCAAGGCGTGCCGCCGGGTGCGGTGGGAGGGACCGCAGGCGATGCGGATCGAGCGCGTAAAAGACTGATCGCCAGAGGCACTTCCGCGGCGCGCGCGAGGCTTAGGGCGCTTTCGGCCCCGCCCTGACGGTTCGCGAAGCCCATCTCTCCCTTCCCTTCGCCTGCCTGACTTGGATACACTCTGTGGTCACCCGGACCGGCGCACGAAGACCGGTTTGACAAGGAGAGCACTATGCAGAAACCCGATCGCCGTCATGCCCTCAGGGCCATTGCCTCCATGGGCCTCGCGCCCGCGCTCAGCCAACCGCTGGTCTCGGCCGCAGCCGCTGCCCCGGTGGCCGCAAAGACGATGCGCTTCTCGAAGTACGAGATCTTTCCGGTGAGCGTACCCATGGCCGAGCGTCTCCGCGACGCCTGGATTGAAAGCTACAAGCTGCAGGGAACGTTCCAGACCCACTACAATTCCACGCTGGTCAAGCTGTATACGGACGAAGGGCTAATGGGCATTGCGGACGCGATGATGCCAGCGGGGCAGGCGGAAAACACGCTGAAGCGCATGATCGGGCACACTCCCTGGGACTACCTGCTCGATGACGGCATCGGCGGCATGCTGATGGCGGTGTACGACATCGTCGGCCATGCGACCGGAATGCCGGCGTGCCGTCTCTTGTCCACAAGTCCGAAATCGACGATCTTTCACACGTATTGGTCGCACTGCCTGCCGCCGGACCTGATGGCCGCCGAGGCCAAGTGGGCGGCTGGACTCGGCTATCGCGTGCACAAGGTGAAGGCGCGTCCGTGGCAGGATCCGGTGAAGCAAGCCGAGGCCATGTGCGCCGTCGTACCGGCGAGCTACCGTTTCTGGGCCGATGCCAACGCCTGGTGGGGCACGCCCGGGCGCGCCCTGCATTTTATGAGGGAACTGGCGAAGTTCCACAACTATTTCGCGATCGAGTCGCCGGTCAAATATCGCGACGTGGGCTACTTCCGCGAACTGAAGAAAGCGCACGCACCGCTGCGGATCGCCGAGCACATGGGACCGGACCCGATGACCTTCCTCCACGAAGGACTGCTCGACGCGTGGGTCGTGGGCGGACCCGTGGGGCGCACCACCGCCCAGCGCGCCCTGATGGCCGAAGTCACCCAGGTGCCGTTGTGGATCGAATACGGAACCTCCAACGGCGTCTCGCAAATGTTCCAGGCGCACCAGGCAGCGGCCTACCCGGGCATCGAGTTCACGATCACGGTGACGCATTGTCTGGAGGACGACCTTGTCAACGAGGAGTGGAAAATGGACAACGGCTACTTCCGTGTCCCACAAAAGCCCGGCCTGGGCGTATCGCTGGACATGAATGCTGTGGAAAAATACCGAGTGAAGGCATGAGGATGAAAAATCGGAGAGAGCTTCTGGAGATGGCGGGCCTGGCCGCCCTTCCCGCGTGGGGTCAGAAGGCTCCGCCGCGCGAGTACCGCGTGTACGTCGGAACGGGCGGTTCGCAGAGCAAAGGCATTTACACGTTCCGGCTGGAGACGAGAACCGGGAAGGCGACCGAGCCGGAACTGGCGGCGGAAGCTTCCAATCCCAATTTCCTCGAAATCCATCCGAGCGGGAACTTCCTGTACGCGGTGGGCGACATCCCCGCACCGGGCGGAAAGACACAAGGAGGCGTGCTGGCCTTCTCGATCGATGGCAGGAGCGGGAAGCTGACCCCGCTGAACCAGGTGCCGTCAACCAGTGCCGGCCCCTGCCATATCAGCATCGACAAGACGGGACAGACGGCGCTGGTGGCGAATTACTCGGGCGCGACGGCGGCGGCGTTTGGGATCGACCCGGACGGCCGCTTGCGTGAATCAACGTCCGTGATGCGGCACACCGGCAAGAGCGTGAACCCGAACCGGCAGGAGGGGCCGCACCCGCATTCCTTCAACGTGAGTGTCGACAACAAATGGGGAATCGCGGCGGACCTCGGGCTGGACCAGGTGCTGGTGTATCAACTCGACCCCGCCAAGGCCAGCCTCAAGCCCGCGGCAACACCATTTGCGAAAGTTGCTGCCGGCGCCGGTCCGCGGCATTTCGCGTTTCACCCATCGGGCAGATACGGCTATGTGATCAACGAAATCGGCAACACGGTGACGGCCTTCCGGTTCGACGCGACGCGAGGCGTCCTCACCGAGATCCAGGACATCACAACCCTGCCGGCAGGCTTCTCCGGTACCAGCCACACCGCCGAAGTGCGCGTGCATCCGAACGGCAATTTTCTGTACGGCTCCAATCGGGGGCACGACAGCATCGCCGTCTTCGCCATCAACCAGGCCACGGGCAGACTGAAGCTCGTGGAGATCGTTTCGACGCAGGGCAAGAACCCGCGCAACTTCAACCTCGACCCCAGCGGAATGTATTTGTTGGCCGGCAATCAATCGACCGACAACATCGTGATCTTCCGCGTGGATCGTTCGACCGGGAAGATGACCCCGACAGGTCAAACACTGAAGGTTCCCGCACCGATCTGCCACCGATTCCTCCCGATGGCCTGAAAGGATCGCCATGATACGCCGACGCGAGTTTCTCGTGTCCGCACTTGCCGCCGGTCCCCTGGCGGCGCAAACGAAGAAGACAGAGACCTTTTCTACCACCGCGTCGCAGGACAAGACACCCCGCATCGGAGTCGTGTTATCGAGCTTCGCGGGCGCCGAAGAACATGACGGCGCCAAGCTGAAGGGACTGGCGGACCCGCGCCCGGTCACGGCCGAGTTGACCGATGCGCAAATCGACGCGATAGTGCGGACGGCGATGGACCTGGGCGTTCCCCGCCAGTCGACGCTGGCCAATCTCATCGAAGCCGACGACTGGGTGGTGGTGAAGACCAACATCACGACATGCCACGGCCTGGGGCCGGACACGAAGGATGGCGGGGCGCATTCGGAGTTTGTCCCCGGGGGCGTGGCAGACCCGCGGGTGGTGCGCGCCGTGGTCGGACATCTGGCCGGGCTGAAGTTGGGTGCGCGGTTCACGATCGTGGAAGGGTCGCCGGAGTGGCTGCCCAAAGAACGGTCCCGTTCACCGGTCGACGGCTGGACCACCGAGTGGGGAGGAGCGTTCGCGGGACTCAGCTACCGGAGCCTGCTGGCGGAACTTGGCAAGCGATTTCCGGATATTCAGTTCGACTACGTGGATCTGAACTTCGACGATACTCTGGAAACGGCCCTCACCGGCAAGCCCCTGGCGGCGAAGAACCCCAAGGGCTCCTATCACCTCCCGAAAACGATTCAGCAGTGCGACAAGCTGATCAGCATCGCGCCCCTCAAGACCGATCCGCTTACCGGGGTTTCGCTGACTCTTGGCAACTATCTGGGTATCGCGCCGGGGTCGAAGTACGGATTTCCGAAGGCGAAGCTGATGGAACTGGGCTCCCCGGACGAGTTGGTGATCGACCTGTTCGGCCTGAGACCGGCCGATTACGCGGTGGCCGGAGGGTGCTTCGGGCTGGACGGAGACGGATCCAGCAAGCGGCACAATCTGATCGTGGCCGGCGCGAGCGCACTGGCCGTGGATGCGGTGGGCGCGGCCGCGATGGGCTTCGATCCGGCGAAGATCCGGCATTTCGTTCTGGCCGAGAAGAAGGGGTTCGGGATCTTCGACACCGATCTGATCTGGACGCGAGGCAACGACGTGGCGGAGGCACGGAGCGAGTTCCGGAAGCCCGCCGGGTGGCGAACCGGCCCCTCGTGATAGGATCGTGCGTCGTGAGACTCCACGCCGCTCTGTTCCTGTGCCTGATCGCCGGATCGTGCACTCCCAAACCCACCGTGGTGACGACGCCCGCCGGGCCGGAAGCGTCGGTCGCAACCACGGTCGCCTTCACGGAAGGCCCGACCGCCGACGCCGAGGGCAACGTGTTCTTTGTCGATACCACCAATGCGCGGATTCTGAAGTTCGCGCCCAAAGAGAAGAAGCTCTCGGTCTTCCGCGAAAGCTCGAACCGTGCGAATGGGCTGTTGTTCGACAGTGAATGGCGGTTGATCGCCTGCGAAGGCAGCGACGGAGAGAGGAATGAGCCCCGCGTCACGCGCACGGATATGAAGACCGGCAAGGTGGAGATCCTGACGGATCGATACGACGGGAAGAAGTACAACGCGCCGAACGACGTCACGATGGACGCGAAGGGCCGTTTGTATTTTACCGACCCGGTGCCTGACGCGACGGCAACCTCGGCGATGTCGACCGAAGGACGGACCGGCGTGCCGGGGGTGTATCGGATCGATCCGGACGGCAAGGTCACTCGCTTGCTGGCGGGTCCGGACACGGAGTTTCCGAACGGAATCTCGGTTTCGCCGGACGACCGGACGCTCTACCTGGTGGAAGCCAACAAGGTGGAGGGCGGAACCCGGGCGATCCGTGCGTACGATCTGTCGCCAGAGGGAACGCTGAGCCACCGGCGGGTCCTCTATAACTTCTACCCCGGGCGGAGCGCCGACGGCATTTCCATCGACTCGCAGGGAAACGTGTATGCCGCCGCCGGGCTGCATCGGCGGCGGGGGACTCACGAGACGCTGGACACGCGGACCGGCATCCACGTGATTTCGCCCCAGGGAAAGCTGCTCAGCTTTACTCCGATTCCCGAGGACACCATCACCAACTGCGGCTTCGGCGGCGAGGACCTGAAGACGCTGTACGTCACCGCGGGCAAGACGCTCTTTCAGATTCGCTTCGACATCGCCGGAACGCGCCGGTAGACGGGCGTGCGGTATACTACGCGGGTCGCGCGGGGAACCGAGTCATCAGGAGCGTACCAGTGGAAGAATGGCAGTTTGTCGAAGCTTTGCCGGACGAGGAACTGGCGAGGCTGCATGAGTTCACGATCAAGAAGAAGCAGGCCGGCAAGGACCTCGAATTCCGGATTACCGTGCGCGAATATCTGCACCCGCCGCAACCGGGAATGAAATTCTTCGCCTGCGCCGACAAGCAGACCAATCAGAAAGTCGCGCCGTTTACCGCGTGCGGCTGGGGCACGACGTTGTTGAAGGCCTTATCGGAGTGTGTCTCGGAACTGAGACGATTCCCCTACCAGGGGGAGGACTTCTGAGCGGTGGCACTCGAACCTTAGAGAAACGGTCGCGACGGCCTCGTCAGAGTCCGGGTGGCGGACGGCTGGCCTCCGCAGATGACCCACCTGTCCCGGGACTGTAGACCAGCGACAGGGCCGGGCATCCATTCACCGGCCGAATCAAATCCTTCCGATCGATCAAGTCGTCGAACCGCCACTATGCCGCCGGCACTGCGCAAAATTAGCGCAGTTATCCTGCGTATTTTTCATCAAAAAAACAGTTGACTCGGTAAGGTGCTAGTGTACACTGGCATCTACTGTCTAGTATTACTAGTACTTAAGGACCCCCGGCATCCGGCATTCCCATTAGGGGCTGGCTGCCCGTGTCATTAAAGACCATTCGCTAGAGGAGGAACAGTCCAATGGGTGATCGTAAGCCCAATACTCGAAGTGTGTTCGTGGGACTCGGGATCGCAGTCGCTTTCCTGAGTTGGAGTGCAAGGGTAACCACCGCAGCCGGTGACGGTCCAAGAGACCCTGGCGTCCGAGGAGGGCCGCCCGGAGCGGGCGCCGCGATCCCTGGCCTGACGCCGGGGCAACTCGCGAGCTTTGAGGAGGGAAGAGAGGCGTTCGAAGAGGCCAACTTCGTAACCAATCCCCCAGCGGACGGAGACGCCGGACTGGGACCCCGATTCAATTCCGATTCGTGCGGGAGTTGTCACGCGGCGCCGGCGATCGGAGGGACGAGCCCAACGGTCAACCCCCAAATCGCCGTGGCAACGAAAATGGGGGCGAGGAACCGGATTCCCTCCTTTCTGCGTCAGGACGGTCCGGTGCGCGAGGTTCGCTTCAAGTTGAACGCGGACGGTTCGAAGGATGGAGGCGTGCACAACCTGTTCGTGATCACCGGACGAACGGATGCGGCGGGCTGCGACATTCGGCAGGAGGATTTTTCGAACACGTCCAATCTCGCCTTCCGCATTCCCACGCCCACTTTCGGTCTGGGTTTGGTGGAAGCCGTCGCGGACACTACACTTCGAAGAAATCTGGCGTCCGACAGCAATGCCAAGTCGAGTCTCGGCATCTCAGGCCGCTTGAATGCCAATGACAACGACGGCACCGTGACCCGCTTCGGGCACAAAGCCCAGGTCAAGTCTCTCCATATTTTCTCGGGAGAAGCGTACAACGTGGAGCAGGGTGTCTCCAACCACCTGTTTCCCCAGGAGCGGGACGAGACTCCGGGCTGTGTGTTCAATCCTACGCCAGAGGACGCCATCGACTTCGACGGAGGTGAGTCGGACGACCTGCCCTTGTTCGCGGCGTTCATGCGATTCCTGGCGCCGCCCCAGCGAAGGCCAACCACCAGTTCGATTGATGACGGGTTCGACGCCTTCCGCGACGTTGGCTGCCAATGGTGTCACACGCCGGCGCTGCAGACGGGACGGAACTCCGTAGCGGCGCTCAACAACAAGACGGTACCGCTGTTTTCCGATCTTGCGCTGCACAACATGGGTCCGGGACTCGCCGACGACATCGAGCAGGGCAGATCCACGGGAGACGAGTTCCGGACAGCGCCGCTGTGGGGACTCGGGCAGCGGATCTTCTTCCTGCACGACGGGCGCACCAAGGATCTGCTGGAAGCCATTCGCGCCCACGCCAGTTCCGGAAACCGCCGCTATGACGGGTCGGAGGCGAACGGCGTGATCGAGAGGTTCAATCGGCTTTCGTCCACGCGGCAACAAAACCTGCTCAACTTTCTGCGCTCGTTGTAGTTAGCTTGCCGGCTCCCCTCCCCGCAGCATTGCGCCGGGCGAACAAACGCGTCGCCCGGCGCCTCGAGTTCCCCACTTGGGATGATCTTCTTCGCCTGCCCTAAGGTAAAGTACCACCACAGGCCGGGTGGTCCCATACCTCGACCATGCATATTGGTGATTACATTTTGGTGAATACTGTGTTACATTTCAGTTGCGATGGAACGAAAGGGTTTGGCAGTCATCTTCGCGGTGATCGCTAATCCTCTGTTGGCAGAGGACTTAAGCCTGTTTGTTCAGAATTCGGCAAGGCTCGATGAGTGTACGCTCAAAGTGTTCCGGACGGAGCTAGGGGCGATTCTAGCGGCTTCGGGCCGTCCGGCGGAGTTTTCGGCCTGGCGCCCGGGCAGCGTAACCATCACCCTGCGCCAGCAGCCTCCCGATGAAGAGAGTTTGGCCCTCGGGCGCACCTACCGAAGCAGAGGGCGCCTGGCGCCGGAAATCGAGCTTTTCGTCAATCCGACGGCACAACTGATCGGGACACGGCTTTCCGGCGTGCTAGGCCGGGCGCTGGCCCGAGTGGCGACTCACGAACTCGGACACTGGCTGAGTCAGGAGTCGGGACACGCAACGCGCGGCGTGATGATGGAACGGTTGAGCGCGGCTCATTTGATGGCATCCGGCGCCGCCTTCTTGCGATTGCCGGCGAGTGACTGAGGCGCCGCCTCCCGACGCGGTGATCCCCCGCGTCGTCAATGGGATCGTTCGCAAGGGCAGTCTACGCTGTCACACCAACCAGTTTGCCCCCACCGGTCGGGAAGCGCTCGATGCCCGCGCCCACGATGTCGTTGGCGACCGTGAGGAACAGATCGCCGAGGGTGCCGGTCATCTTCGAGTGCGTGTTGGTCACCAGCCTGCCCTTGGCGCCCGCGACGATGGCCGGAAGGCCGTTGTTCTTGTGATCGTTCGCCTCCGCGTGCTCGTGGATGAACAGCAGGCAGGTGCGGTCGAGCAGGGTGCCGTCGCCTTCGGGCGTCGATTTGAGCCGTGCGAGCAAATACGCGAACTCGCTGACGTGCCAGCGGCAAATATCGCGCATGATGCGCTGGCCGTCGGCCGTGTCCGCGCCGGGAGCCTTGCCGTCGCGATGCGTGTAGTCGTGATGGCGGGCGGCCGTGTAGCCCAGCCAGGGGAAACGAGCCAGCCCCTGACACTTCGTCAGCATGTAGGACGCAACCCGCGTCTGTCCCGTGGCGAGAGCATGCGCGAGCAGATCGCTTTGCAGGCGCGCGATGCGCGGCCAGTCCTTCAGGTCGCCGCCCGTTTCCGGAGCTTCGATCCGGGCGTACTCGGGCGGCAGGGCGACGATGGAGCGCTCGATGTCTCGAATGGAAGAAAGGTGCTCGTCCAACCGCTGCTGGTCGGCCTTGCCCACTTCCGCCTTGAGACCGCGGGCATCCTCCAGAACCGTGTCGAGAATACTGCGTTTGCGATTGATCCAACTCAATTCGCGGGCGCCGAACAAGCGGTCGAACAGGCGGTGCGGGATCATCTCCGGCGGCAGCGAGCGGTCACGGCCGGCCCAACTCATGTTGCGCTGGATGCTCTCGCCGAACGACTCCTGGGAGACACCGATCTGGAGCGACCGGAAGCGCGACTCGCCGCCGACGCGGGCGGCGATCATCTGATCGATCGACGGGCCGCCCGCTCCCCTGCCGGTGAACGAGGCGCCGGTGACCAGCGCGCTCATGGAGCGGTGATGATCGTTGCCCGGCCCAGGCATGCGCGCCGCCGGGTTGTCGAGACCGGTAATGACATGAATGTCGTTGCGAAACTGGGCCAGCGGGGCCAGGCAGGGCGTCAACGCAAAGCCGGGACCGGTCTCGCGGGGGACCCAGTATTTCTCCACCACGCCGTTGCCGTTGAACCACAACACAAAACGCATGGGCGGCTGTGACACGGCGGGCCGTGCGGTTTCGGCCGCGTAGGCAATACCGTTCGAGTCAAACATCGCCTCCAGGGGCGGGAGGGCAAGTGCCACTCCGGCGCTGTGAAGAAGGCGGCGGCGGGAAATCGGACGTTCGCGGACCGGCTTCATAGCGAATGTCCGTATGATACTACGGGTGGCGAGATCCGGCTTGGGCACGGTCTTTTTGTGGCGGGAATGAAACGTGCGTGCGAAGAGGTCCCGCCCAGACGGCGGGACCTCTCGCCAAAGGGTCAGAAGAACAACTTCAGGGCGATCATGATCTGCCGCGGTGAGCCGGCTTGCGTGACGATCATCCCCAGGTCACGATCAGGGACGTTCGCCTGCGGCTGTCCGGCGTTCATGTGGTTGAACAGGTTCTGTCCTTCAAAGCGCAGTTGGAGATAGCGGGCTTCTTTCCCCAGCGTGAAATTCTTGAGGAGCGCGAAGTCCCACTGGCTGAAGCCCGGTCCGCGAACGCCGGGAAGATTGGAGCCGGGAACATCTCCAATCTCCATGTCCCGCGTCACACGGAACGAAGTGGGATTGAAATAGTATTGGAAATTCGGCGAGCCCTCGAGAGCCTGGTGACCGGAGACGCCATTGTCGTACGGAACTCTCGGGTCGACAAACCGGGGGCGCGTGATCCGGCCCTGGCCGATGCTGATCCAGTTGCGGCAATAACCCGCGCCGCAGAACATTTTGAACGGCATGCCGCCACGGTAGGTGGTTGTGCCGGCCAGAGACCAGCCGCCAACGATCTTATCGAGCGTCTTCTCGCCCAGGGATTGGGGAGCGCCGAGCAGAGCCTTGCCGCGGCCGATGGGAAGCTCGGCCAGATAGTTGAAGACCAGCCGGTGCGTGACATCGAAAGGCGGCAGCCCGTAAATGTCGGACAGGGGCAGTCCGCCCTGAGCCAGTCCGGAATACGCCTGTGCGTTATTCCAGTTGTTGAATCCCAGAATGCTGCCGGTCTGTAACAGTTTGCTGAGGGTGTAATTAGCCAGGAAACTGTAGCCCCGGGCGAAGCGATGTTCCACCTGAAAGTAGCCCGCGTGGTAGTTGGAGTAACCTTGCGGCTCGTTGATGGTGACGACCTCACGCCAGAGTTCGATCCGTTGGAGGACGCGTCCCAGAAAATTGGTCTGGCCGCCCATCGTGGTGCCGAAAGGGATCTGGCCGTAGAAAGGGTTACTGACCTGCTTTTGCAGATTGGTGCCCAGGGTTTGCCCGAGCACGTTATAGGAGTTTTTGACCACGTGGTTGTCGGTCCACAGGGGCAGGTCGCGAGTCATGTTCCCGCTATAGGCGGCTTCGACGACCCAGACGTTCGGACCGTTGCCCAACTCGCGTTGGAGGTTGACCTGGAAGACGTGTTCGTAGCCCGGATACATGTTGTATGCGGGAGTCACAAACCAGTTCCCCATGGTGCTTCGGTTCAGAGAGGTGACGTCGCGAGTGAATGGCACGTACCCCGTCCCCCCAGGGAGCGGAACGGTGAAAGTAACGGGATAAGTGAGCCCGCCGTCGGGAGTCCCGTCCTGAATCATCCTGGCCTGGTCGCCATAGCCAATGTTGTCTCTGGCGCTGTTCATGTTCTGGTCGCCGGTAAGGGTGAGGAACATCAGGCCATAGCTGGCGCGAAAGACCGTGCGCGGCAGGACCTGATACGCCAGGCCGGCGCGCGGGCCGAAGTGCTTTTTGAAGTCCTTCTGGAAGGTCCGCATGGGGTACTCGGGCGTCCCGAGGATCGCCGCCCGTCCATACAGGCCCTTGGTCATCCACTCCGGCTGGGCGAAGGAGATGCCGGCCTCTTTCTGGACGAGATCCCAACTCCAACCGGGGTTGGGCGTCCAATCCCATTTATAGTTGGGATCCCAGACCACCTGGCGGTCGAAGCGCTCGGTTCGAGGTGGTTCGTAGTCCCAGCGCAAGCCGGCGTTGATCGTGAGCTTTCGGGTTAACTTGATGTCGTCCTGAAAGTAGAGGCCGTGGTATTTCTGCAGGGAAGCCGGCCCGGCGAGTTGCGTGCCGCCGCCCCAACTGGGATAGCCCAGCAGAAAGCTCGCGAACGGCATGCCGGTCACCGGGTTGTCGTAATACTGAGAAGTCACGCGACGGTCGGTGGCGAGGCCGAAGTTCCCTCCGCTGGTGAGGTTGGAGTAGTAACGGCGGTGCTCGTAACCGAACTTGAGAGTGTGCCGCCCCCAGGTCTTCTGGGCCGAGGCGATTCCCGTATAACTCGTATCATGCGGCGAAGAGACCTGTCCGCCGCCCAACCCGAAGATGTTCTCTCCGGTGGAGATGTTCGGCACACGGTTGCGCGTGGTGCCGAGGATGTTGATCACTTCCCTCTGCAAGGGCCAACTGCTGGCATCGACGTCGACTTCCTGGCCGCTGAACGAGACCGTCCGAACCACGCCGGCGCGGAAGTTCACCAGCGTGGTCGGGTTGAGGACCCATGTGTGATCCACCGACAACGTTTTGGGCGCCGCCCAGTTGGTCCCCGCCGGCTGCATCGGGCTTAGCCAGCGCGGGCTGATCGAACTCGAATCATATTGAGTGAACGTGGCATGGGTGGCGTGGCTGGGGCTCCAGTTCTGGTCGAGGCGACCGGTCCAGCGGTCGTCGCGCGAAGGCGTGGCCACCGAGCCGATGTAGTTCCCATCGTGGCTGGATCCAGCCAGCGGCGGGCGGTTCGGCTCCGGGTAGTACCCCAGATAGATTTTGGAAAGCGCGTTGAACCGGGTCTGTGGAATGCGGTTCCCGGGAAATGGGTCGCGCCGCACACGCGAGCCTTCGGCCGTCCCGGTGAGGGGATCGAAGATCTGCACCGGCACGCCGCGGTCGAACAGGCTCTGGGAGAAGTCGCCCTGCCTTTCGAGCGCGGAGGGCACCGCGGTCAATACCGCATTGCTCCCGGTGGCGCGCCGGGTGCCTTCATAGTTCAGGAAGAAGAAGGTCTTGTCCCGGCCCTTGTAGACTTTGGGAATCCAGATCGGCCCGCCGAAAGTTCCACCGAAAACGTTGTCGTGGAAGATGCCTTTCTGTCTGCCGAATCGGTTGGAGTTCCAGTCGTTGGCGTTCAGCTTGTCGTTGCGGAAGAACTCGTAGGCCGACCCATGAAACTGGTTACCGCCCGAGCGGGTGATCAGGATGACGGCACCACCGGAGAGCCTTCCGTACTCGGCGGAGAGGCCGTTGGTCAGCACCTTGAACTCGCCGATCGCCTCGCGGCCCGGGATGGACGACGGGACCGAATGATCATATCCCGTGGTCATGGGGATCCCGTCCACGAAGTACTCGATCTGGGTGGCGCGGCCCCCGTTGATTCTAAGGTCGCCAGCCCGCTCGGAAGTGCCGCTGACATTGGGTGTCAGGAGAATGAAGGCGAGCGGGTCGCGATTGTACTGGGGAAGTTCCTGGATGCGCTTGTTGTCGATCACCAGGCCGGCCTGCGCATCCTCGGTGCGCAGCAGGGGAATCTGCCCTGTGACCGTCACGCTTTCCGCGGCGGCGCCGATTTCCATGATGAGGTCAAGCCCGACACGGTCGCCGACCTGCAGGCGAATCGCCTGCCGTTCCAGGTTCTTGAAACCCTGAAAGGCGGCGGTCAAGGTGTAGTCGCCGGGGATGAGGCTGCTGATCTCATAGCGACCCTCGTTGTTGGAGATCGTATTGCGAACAACGTTGGTTTGATTGTTCTTGATCGAAATGCGCGCGCTGGCGATGACTGCGCCGCTGGAATCCTGCACTCGGCCACTGATGCTCGCGTTCCCAGTTTGGGCCGCGAGACCGGATGCAAAGAAAGTCCCTGCCAGAATGATGGGAATGGATATTCTGCCCATGCGGTTTCTCCTGGGCAGACTCTACATCAGGGATCTGGTGAATACAAGGCGGCGACGGGCGAGTTCTCGCGGAATGGCCGCGCGAGTTGGAATATCGGATTCGGTTCTCCCGGGCCCTCAGGCTCCGGTGAGAATCAGATCGAAGCGGCGGCTGACTTCGCGCAGGTAGGCCGCATCGCCGGAGGCCAGTTCGACCGTGGCACTCCCCTTGTAGCCGATGTCGGCAAGCGCGGTGTAGATCTCCTTCCAGTCGATTTCGCCCTCGCGCAGCGCGACAAAACGGGCATCGAGGTTCTTGAAGGAAAAGTCCTTGATGTGCAGCTTCACGATGCGCTTTCCGAGCGTGCGGATCCAGTCCTGCGGGTAGGAGAACAGAACAACGTTGCCGACATCGAAGTAGGCCTTGACCCAGGGGCTCTTGAACGAGTCGACGTAATTAGCGAACTCGAGGGGGCTGAGCAGGAACTTGTTCCAGACTTCTTCGACGGCGATGATCACCTTGTGTTCAGCGGCAAAGGGGATCAGCTTCCGGATTTCCGCCTGCGAACGGGTCCACGCGTCTTTATACGTGGTCTGGGGGTTGACCACGGCGGGCACCAGAAGGACGGTCTCGGCGCCCCAGAGCTTTGCGTTGCGAATGCTGGTTTTGACGCCCTCGACGCACTGAGAGACGACGGACGGATCGCCGGAGGACAGAGGGTACTTCCAGTGCGTCATGCACATGACGGAGTGGATGGGTAGTTTCGCCTGGTCGGCCGCCCTCTTGATGGCCTCGGCTTCCTTGGGGTCGTCGATCTGCTGGACTTCCATCTCTTCGAACCCACAGTCGACGGCAAGTTTGAAGCGATCCGGAAGCGCGATGTCCTTGGGAAGCATCGAGTACAGGACGGCCTTCTTAATAGGCAGACGCGTGCCCGCACGCGATTCGGCGGCGGCGAGGGAGAGCGCGGAAACAGCGACAAACTGGCGACGATTCATCTCGTTTTCCTCTTGGATAGGCTGACGTCCCCATCATACACGCGGCCGAGGACGGGCGGCCACGATCAGGGTGCATCTCCTGAAGGCGCCGGGGCCTTCACCTGGGGGCAGGGGGGGGTGGAGGTGACGCCGCCGCCGGGGCGGGATTTACCTTTTGCAGGATGCGGGCCACGTAGTCCTGCGTCTCGGCGATCGCGGGTACTTCGTTCTGCACCTTAGCGGAGCCGGCATTGTAGGCGCTGAGCGCCAACTTCAGGTCGCCCTTGTACTGTTCGAGCAGTTTTTTGAGGTGCCGCGCGCCGGCGGTCAGGCTCTGTTGAGGATCGAACGGGTTGTCGACGCTCATCTCCTCCTGAATGGAAGGCATCAACTGCATCAGACCTTCCGCGCCTTTCGGTGAGATGGCGCAGGGGTCGTAGGCGGACTCGACCTCGATCACGGCCTCGAGTAGATTCTGGGCAACTTTCTCTTTTTCCGCGGTGGAGGCGATGAGTTTCCCGATCTGGTCTCTCGGGACCAGAACGCAATCCGGATCCGGGGAGAGTGGCGGCGGCTTGGGTCGCGGTGTGGAGAACGGTATCAGGAAGAAGGCGTCCGTCTGATCCGGCGGAACGCCTACTTGCTGTCTGGCGGCTGCACGTTGCCTGTGCACGGAGCTTTCGGGCACGGCCGGTTTGGGCGGCTGTCCGAAGAGCCCGAAGGCGAGTAGCAACAGTTGAATCAAACGGCGGAGTGACGCCACACTCAGCTATCGGTTCGAGAGCGCAGGAGCTTGAGTATCACCAATGGGAAACGCGACACGGGTCGTTGCGGCCGGTGAGGCTCGCCGGTTGCCATATGACCGATTTATCAGGCCGCCGATGGACGGCCACCCCGGAACGGAATCTACAATCAAGAATTACAGCTGGGAGATGTCCTTGACACCAACCGATCGTGTCCTCATCGCGCTGTTTCTGGTTCCCCTCATTTCTTTACTCTTGCCGGCGGTTCAGGAACGAATCCGGCGAATTCTGCGGGTGAACCCCGCGTGGCTGTTCGCGGCCCCCGCGGCGCTTGGAGGGTTGTTCGTCACCGGAGTCTGGAGCCACGGAGGCGGCGGAGCCCACACCATTCCGCTGATTTCGCTCTATGCGTTCCTGCCGACCGTGCTGGCCTATACCGCCGGTCCGGGCGGTGAGACCTATCCGAAGACGGGTTTCCGGCCGTGGGTGGATGGGGCGATCATTGTGATCCTGTGGTTGCCGCTCGAACTGGGCCCCGGCCGGACCTTGGTGGCGAGACCCGTACAAGGCCCGATTTTCACCCTGGCGTACGGAGTCGGCGTGAATCTGGCTTTGTTCCTGTTCTTGCTGTTCCGCGGGATCCCGGGGATGAAGTACCGCTTCCCCACGGGCTGGCGGGATCTTGCCCTTCCGGCGATGGGCCTGGCGGTCCTGACCCCGCTGCTCATGGTGATGGGCCGCGCCTTCGGGTTCATCGCGCCGTTTCACGTTCCGCCGGGACTCACCGCGGCAACCCTCGCCAATCGCTACGGGCTCATCTTTCTCGGTGTGGCGCTGCCCGAAGAGATCCTGTTTCGCGCCCTGATTCAGAACCTGCTGATGCAGCGGTTCGGCTTCACGAACACGGTGCTCGCCGTAGCTGCGATCGTGTTCGGGGCGTCGCATCTGAACAACGGTCCGTTCCCGAACTGGCGCTACCTGATCCTGGCGAGTTTCGCCGGATTCGTATACGGCAAAGTCTTTCAGAAATCGAACAGCGTGGTTTCCTCGGCGCTGTTACACGCTGGGGTGAACACGCTGCGACACACCTTCTTCTGATAGACCCTGTTTTCCAGTCGAGAGGCTCCAGAATCACGCGCCCGGCTCCTCCGAGGGCAGCAATGTCGGGGAGAGCCGTGTCGTGCGAGCAGTCAGCCAGCTTCGCGTACTTCGAGGTCGTCAGCTTGCCTTCAAAACCGTCCAACAGCCTGTTTAGACCAAGGCGCTGACGCTCGTTTATGGCTATGCTTCGAACGCGACCCCAGAACTGCGCCTTCGCTAGAACGGGGCTCAGCATCGTCTGTGCGCCGTCGATGGCCCGGCCCATGCAGCCGAGGAACCATCTCATCCACGGCGTAATGTCCATCGTTCCCTTTTAGGGTGGAACGGCGCAGCGCGAGTCTCCAACCAGCGAGCAGACACTGGCCTGAACTTGCCGGGCCGGTTCGCCGCCAACCAACGAAACAACGTTTGACTGCCGCACCGGCGGAACCGTTCCCCGAGGCCGGCGCCGTTGTCACAATCGATTCATCGGTTTTCGGTATGCTGGTTTTCAGGGGAGTTGTGCTTCGGGCGGCGGAATGGACTCGTCACCCCTTGGGCCTCCGCGGGTCGGCCAAAGCCCGAACAAGGAATCAACCATCATGAAACAACGCATTCTTGCCGTATTTGCTCTATTCGTTTTTTCCGTTGCAGGCTACGCGCAGGCAACGGCAGGTTTCGGGGCGGTTTCGGGTGTCGTCCGGGACGCGTCAGGCGCGGTCGTGGCCGGCGCGAAAGTGGATGTCAACAACGAGTCCAAAGGCATCAAGCGGAGTGTGGAGACTAACGAGTCGGGCGTATTCACGGTGCCTGCCCTGGTTCCGGCCGATGGCTACACGATTACGGTGAGTCGAGCCGGATTCACTTCGTACCAACTGGAGGCTGTGGGAATCCAGGTTGGCAAGACCGTCGGTCTGAATGTCAGTCTCGAAGTCGCGGGCACGGCGACCTCGGTCAACGTGACCGACGCCGCCCCCATCATCGAGGCGGGCAAAACCGGCAACTCGGCCAATGTCAACAGCAGCCAGATCATGAATCTGCCGATCAACGGCCGCCGCGTCGACTCGTTCGTGCTGCTGGCGCCGGCCGTGGTGGCCGACGGTTTGTTCGGCCTGCTGAGCTTCCGCGGCATCGCCGGCGGCAACTCGTTCCTCACCGACGGCAACGACACCACCAACCAGTACTACAACGAGAACGCCGGCCGCACCCGCATCGCGACCCAGATCTCGCAGGACGCCGTGCAGGAGTTCCAGGTGCTGTCGAGCGGCTACTCGGCCGAATTCGGCCGCGCCTCCGGCGGCGTTGTCAATACCGTCACCCGCAGCGGTGGAAATGATATTCATGGCACCGGCTACTGGTTCTTCCGCAACCAGGACTTCGGCGCTCGCGACCGTTACGCCACCTACACCGTGTCTCCCGAAGAGACCCGCAACCAGTACGGCGGCTCGGTGGGCGGGCCGATCGTCAAGGACAAACTGTTCTACTTTTTCAATGCCGAACTCATCCGCCGCAACTTTCCCCTGGACGCCTCCATCGCCAGCGGCAACCTGTTCAACTCCGCCGGTCAGTTTGTGGGGGCCTGCAATGCTCCGGCCACTTCCGCGCAGTGTTCCGCCGCGTTGAAGTTCATCACGGACCGTCATTTCCAGGTGGTTCCCCGCAAGGCCGACACCGATCTCGGCTTCGGCAAGATCGACTGGCGCCCGGTGGACCGCCACTCGTTCTCGTTCTCGTTCAACTACATGAAGTGGATTTCGCCGAACGGCATTCAGAGCGCCGCTACCTTGAACAACGGCCGCGGCGTCGGCGAAAACGGCATCTCGACGGTGCGAACCCGGTACGGGCGTGCTTCCTGGACCTCGATTCCAACCTCCTCGATGGTGAACGAAGTCCGCTACGGCTGGTTCAAGGACCGGCTGTTCGACGATCTGAATTCGGAATACATTCCGTCTACCGGACGAATCGCGATCACGGTGCAGAATCAGTCGGCTCTCGGTGTGGCCAACTACATGCCGCGGCTCAACCCTTCCGAGAACCGCCACCAGATCGCCGACAATCTCACCTGGACCGTCGGGAAGCACACCCTGAAGTTCGGCGGGGACATGATGCACACGCGGGACTATTACGACCAGCTTTTCAACGGCCGTGGTTCCTATGTGTATGCGAACTTCACCAACTTCGCCCTCGACTTCAGCGGCAACACCGCCAACGGCAAGACCTGGCAGACCTACTCGCAGGCGTTCGGCAATCCGGTCGTCGACACCTACACTCGCGATTATGCGTGGTATGTTCAGGACCAACTGCGGGTCAACAAGAACCTGACGCTGAATGTCGGACTGCGCCACGAGTACTCGCAATTCAAGCAGCCCACCACTTCCAATCCGGCCTATCCGCTGACCGGCGCCATCCGCCAGCCCGGCAAGAACTTCGCCCCGCGAATCGGTTTGGCCTGGGCATTCAATGACAACAAGACCGTGATCCGCACCGGCTATGGAGTCTTCTACGCCCGTTTCCCCGGGTCAATGATCAACACGTTCCACCAGACCAACGGGCTCTACAGCAGGAACGTCACGCTCAACGGCGCGACCCCCGCGGACCTCGCGATTGGACCCGTCTTTCCGGCTCCGCTCCCCAGCCTCGACCGGACTCCGCCCCCCGGCACCGTCGACATCACCTTTGCCGCGCGTGACTTCCGCAATCCCTACACCCAGCAGGCCGACTTCGGTATTCAGCGCGCGCTCACGCAGAACCTCAGCCTCGATCTGTCGTATATCTGGAGCCGCGGCGCCCGCCTGTTCACGTTCCGCGATCTGAACATCGGACCGCTGGGCCCCGACGTCACCTACCGGATCCTCGACCTCACGGGCGCGCAGGTGGGCACGTACACGACGCCGACCTACCGGATCGCCAACCGTGTCGATCCCGCGTGGCGGCGCGTGAACCAGATCGACAACGGCGGCAACAGCTACTACAACGCGATGGTGGTCCAGTTGAACCAGCGTCTCATCAAAGGCCACCAGTTCAGCGTGTCGTATACGTGGGCGCACGCCATCGACTACAACCAGGGCGGCGGGTCCGATAACCTCTTCTTCAACACCAACGGTCCGCGTTCTCTGTTTAACGGCGATTTCAAGCGTGACAAATCCAGTTCCTCGCTCGACCAACGGCACCGCCTGGTGATCAGCTCGCAGCACCAGCCCAGGTTCGTCGATTCCGACCGGAAGCTGGCCAAGTACCTCATCAACAACTGGCAGGTGGGCCAGATTTCGATCTTCGCCTCCACGCAACCGCAGACCCCGACGATCTTCACGTCGGGTTCGCCGTACTCCGGCGCTCCGATCACGACGTCCATCAACGGGTTCGGCGGCTCCACCCGTGTGCCGTTCCTGCCGGCGGCGAGCCTCGACGTCGATCGGGTCATCCGCACCGACGCCCGCCTCACCAAGATTCTCCCGTTCAGCGAGCGCTACCGCCTGATGATCAACTTCGAAGCGTTCAATCTGTTCAATGTCATCTCGAATACGTCGATCGAAGGCCAAGCTTACACGGCGACCAGCGCCAATGGCGGCACCTTGACGCCGTTCGCGCGCTTCCTGGTTCCGACGGCCTCGGGAGGATTCCCTGACGGCACGAACGCGCGCCGCGCGCAGTTGAGCATCCGCTTCACCTTCTGATCCGCGTTTTCAGAACGTTCGTGGGGCGGGCCCCCGGGCCCGCCGCCTGCCCCCCGGCCGGCTTCAACAGCCACTGATCGCCAGTCAACTCCGCGACCGGCGACGCGCGCCCCCGCCGATCCCGCCCAGATCGATGATCACCGCGATCAACAGCCACAATAGGTTGATTCCCGCTGTGGGCATGCCGCTGTTGATTTCCCAAGCGTAGACGATGGTGGTGAGCGGAAGAAAGATGAAGCCGAGCAACGGTAATAAGAGGCCTCCGTGGAAGGGGCGCTCCAGATATTTCGAGAAGAACCACATCCAGGCAAGCGTCAGGCGCGGAAACATCAGGATGACGAGCAGCAGAATGCAACCGCAACCCATGATCACTCTCGCGCCGGGTCACCGTGACCCTGGTGCGATGATACCAGACATCGATCGAAGGGACCGTCCCCTGTTTCGCGAGAGTTTCGCGCGTGAGTGAGCACCTTCTCTACAGTTCCGCGTCGCGGGGCACCAGGCGAACCATGCCGATGATCACGGTGAACCTTCGTTCGTCGGGCGGGGCGCTCCAGGCCGGCGAGGCGTTCAGTTCAATCCGGTACTCGTCCGCGTCGGGCACATCGGCTTCGTACACAAAGATGCCGGTCCGGTCGAGCGTCATCGCGGGAAGCGCCTCACCATTGGCCGTGGCCCGAATCTGCGGCAGGCTCCCCTGCTTGAACGAGCCGTCCGTCACATGGCCGCGTACGCGCAAACGGCGCGGTCCCTCGCCCACGCGCTTGAGCCTCACCCGCGCGGCGCCCGCGCCCATCCAGCGGTACTTTCCGCCGTAGACGCCTTCGAGTTCGTGAAACCCGCCCAGCAGTTTCGCCTCGTGCCCGGGGATCGAGAAGTCGACGATGTCGTCCCGGTCGCCCGGGTACAACTCCAACCGCTCCCGGGCCGGCAGGAGATTGTACACCCCGCCTTCGTTGGCCGCCGAGTATCCACAGGCGCACCGCAGCGTATCGGGGGCCTCGCGCGCCAGCGACTGGTGGCAATCGGGGCAGCGGAGGAACGTTTCAAACTGATCCGTGTCCGGGGCCAACTCCGGCGGATCTCCGGCCTTCCGGCAGACCGCGGCCAGAGTCCCGCCTAACAGATGGGCAGACCTCCACACCGACCCGTACGGATCCAACCGGACCCCGAGGCGCTTCATCCATCGTTCGCCCCATCCGCGCTCGGGCACGAAGATTTCGTACTCCTGCGCGACAAAGTGCTTCCGGATCAGGCGGTGCCAGTCGCCCAGGTACATCGAGTGGTTCTGCCGGATGCCGAAGTTCTCTTCCTGCGCCGCGCCAATGACGTCGCGAACCAGATAGCCGAGCAGTCCCCATTGATAGAGCTTGCGTTCCCAGGGCTTCATCAGCTCCCAGTAGGGCGCGCGATACAGGCGCAGCGAGAGCTTGCGCAGCAGTGGTTCTTCCGCCAGAAGAAACACGCCTCCGGGCGTAAGCACGCGCTTCACTTCCAGGAACACCTTCTCGATGTCCATAAACTGGCTGAGCGTCTGGTAGGTCATGACGAAGCGCAGCGATCCGTCGCGGAAGGGCAGGTTCAAGGCGTCGCCGGCCACACGCACCGGCGCTTTGGCCAACTTCCACCGGTCCATCAGCGCGATGCCGTGGCGCAAGGCGTCGGCGGAAATGTCGAGCGCGAACCCGTCAGCTCCGAACTCGTTCGACAGCATGTAGCTGGTGTGGCCGGCGTTGGCGCCGATCTCGAGGTAGGGCGTCATCTCGCCGATGAACCGCCGGTGGTTGTGGAGGACGCTGCCGCGCCGCTGGTTCTCTTCGGCGTAGACGCGGATGGCGCGCTCCGGTTCACCGAGCGAGGCGAAATTGTGAAACTCGACTTGCGCCCGCCTCACCGAACCGGACTGTGCTTCCGGTTGCATGGCTACTTGATGGTGGCCTGGGCCACCCCGGTCCATTCACCGTTCAACATCAGCCGTTGGATCACGGGCGTGCCCTGGCGCGGATCGCCGGCGACGATCGCCAGATTCGCCGGGCTTCCCGCTTCCAACGTAGCGCCGGGAGTCACGGTAATCCGGCCGTTCTGATTCCGCACCGCGACGACAAACCCGCCGCCGGCGTCGATCTTCTCGGAGAGCGCGGGAATGGGTACGTGCACCCGGGATCCCGCCGAACGGATGGCGCCCCGGTTGACAAGAACCACAGACTCGGCGACGGTGGAGCCGTCACCCTGGACGAGATTGCCCCCAATGATGGCCGTCGCCTTGACGCCATCCGGCGCACACGCCGAAAGCACGGAAACCAGAATCGAGAGAACGATGAACTGCCGCAAACCTTTATGATACCGAACCCAAACTCGCCGGGTCCGGTTCCCCGCGAACGCGGCTTGGACTACACTACGCGAAGGATGTCGCGCATCAACGACCATCAAGCCAGACGGATAGGCGGACGAGTTCCTTCGCCGGCGCGCCTTCGGATCGTGAAGACGGTTGTGCTCGTCTGCCTCGCGCTGGCGGGGTGCGGCGGTGCGCCCGACTACGATCTCGTGATCGCCAACGGCACGGTGGTCGACGGGTCCGGCAGTCCCGGCATCCGTGCCGACGTCGCCATTCGTAACGACACGATCGTGATGGTCGAGAAGCTCAATCAACCGCGTGCCGCGCGCGTCATCGACGCCACGGGCCTGACCGTCGCGCCCGGGTTCATCGACACTCACAGCCACTCCGACTACACCCTGCTGGTGGACGGCACGGCGCAGAGCAAGATCCGGCAAGGCGTCACAACCGAGGTTCTGGGCGAATCGGAATCGGCCGGCCCCATTGTGGGCAAGGCCAGCACCGGCCTGCCCTACGGCCTCCAGGCCGACTGGGAGACCTTGGGCGGGTACTTTGACCGTCTCGAGAAGAGCGGCGCCTCGGTCAACGTCGCCTCGTATGTGGGCGCGTCGCAGGTCCGCAGTTGCGTGCTCGGCGACGAGGACAGCCGCGAGCCGACGGCGGAGGAAACCGCGGAGATGAAGCGGTTGGTCCGCCAGGCAATGGTGGACGGAGCGTTTGGACTGTCGACCGCTCTGACCGTGCCTCCGCAAACCTACGTCTCCAAGCAGCAACTGCTCCACATGGCGGCGGAGGTCAAGCCGTTCGGTGGAATCTACGCCACCCATGTGCGGACCGGCGACAGCCCCTACGCCGGTGAGGAAGAGGCCATCGAGATCGGCCGCACCCTCGGCATCCCGGTGGAGTTCGTACATCTCAACAACACCGACCGGAAGATGTGGGGCAAGGTCTACCTGTTGCGCGACATGATCGAGGCGGCGCGCGCCTCCGGCAATCCGGTCAGCGCCAGCCGCTACCCCTACGTTGCCGGCCAGAACAACCTGCGGGCGATGGTGCCGCCGTGGGGCCTGGAAGGCAGCCGCGACCAGATGCTCGCCCGCCTGCGCGACCCCGCCCAGCGCAAGCGCATGGAGAAAGACATCTACGAAGGCATCCCGGGTTGGTTCAATCACTACCGGCTCATGCAAAGCTGGGACAACGTGCGGGTGGCTTCGGTCACTCAAGAGGGGAACAAAGTCTGGCTCGGCAAGTCGGTCGCCCAGATGGCCAAGGCCACCCGGAAGCGTCCAACCGATGCGCTGTTCGACCTGCTGATCGACGAGGGCGGCTCGGTGCCGGCCATCTACTTCATGATGAGTGAAGAAGATGTCCGGTTCACCCTAAAACTGCCGTGGGTCTCGATCGGCTCCGACGGGTATGCGTACCGGCCCGATGGAGTGTTGGGAGCCGGTAAGCCGCACCCGCGTTCGTACGGCGCCTTTCCTCGCGTGCTCGGTAAATACGTTCGCGAAGAGGGAGTGCTCACCCTGGAAGACGCAATTCGCAAGATGACCTCGCTCAGCGCCGCCAAGCTCGGCATCAAAGACCGCGGAACCTTGCGCGTGGGAATGAAAGCGGATGTTACGGTCTTCAACGCGGCCACCGTGATCGACAAGGCCACGTTTGAGAATCCTCATCAGTACCCGGTCGGGATCGACTACGTGGTGGTGAACGGCAAAGTCGTGCTCGACAAAGGGCAGCATACGGGAGCCAAGCCGGGCAAGGCTCTCCGTAAGGGGAAGAACGCCTGACGGCGAGCCAGCCAAATGAATCGCAGAGAGTTTCTTTCCACGCTCAGCGCCGCGCCCGCTCTCGCCCAGCCTACCCGATTGCCGAACCTGATTCTGATTCTGGCGGATGACCTGGGCTACGGCGATCTCGGCTGCTATGGTCAGAAACAGATTCAGACTCCCCGCCTCGACCGCATCGCCGCCGAGGGCATGCGCTTCACCGAAGCCTACGCCGGCAGCACCGTGTGCGCTCCTTCGCGCTGCTGCCTGATGACCAGGTTGCACACCGGCCATGCCCGAACGCGCGGCAACAAGTACCCGGACCTGCCCCTTCGACCCGAAGACCTGACGGTTCCCGAGATCTTCAAACGTGCCGGGTACCGCACGGGACTCTTCGGCAAGTGGTCGTTGGGAGGCCTCGGCTCCACCGGATATCCGACGCGCAAGGGCTTCGACGAGTGGTTTGGATACTTCAGCCAGACCCACGCGCACAACTACTACCCGGAGCACCTCCTCGACCAGGAGACGGCGTACCTGCTGCGGGGGAACACCGGCACGAAGAAGACCGAGTATGCCCACGACCTGTTCACTCGCCGCGCCCTGGATTTTGTCCGCAAGCCCGGGCCGTTCTTTCTGCACCTGTGCTACACGATTCCTCACGCCAACAACGAACTGGGCCGCGACACTGGCAACGGCATGGAGGTGCCCTCCGACGAGCCTTACTCCGGCCGGCCGTGGCCCCAGGTGGAGAAGAACTTCGCTGCGATGATCACGCGGATGGACCGCGACATCGGCCACCTCGTCGACACACTGAAGGAAACCGGGCAGGACGGCAACACCCTACTGCTGTTCTCGAGCGACAACGGACCCAACCAGGAAGGCGGCCACTCGTCGAAGTTCTTCGAGTCGAGCGGCCCCTTGCGAGGCATCAAGCGCGACCTGTACGAGGGCGGGATTCGCGTGCCCGCCTTGGCCCGATGGCCGTCGCGCATCCGTCCCGGCGCTGTCAGCGATCATCCGTGGGCGTTCTGGGATGTGCTTCCCACCTGCGCGGAGATCTGCGGCCAGCCCGTGCCCCCCGCCATCGATGGAATCTCGTTTCTGCCCACCCTGCTCGGAAAACAGCAGCGGCCGCACGAGTTCCTCTACTGGGAGTTCCATGAACGAGGATTCCACCAGGCGGTCCGGGCGGGCGACTGGAAGGCGGTGCGTCTCGGCAAGGATCGCCCGGCCGAACTGTATCGTTTGGATACGGATGCATCCGAACGACGTAATGTTGCAGCGGACTATCCGGAAGTCGTACGGAAAATGGAAGAGATTCTGGCTTCGGCCCGCACGGAGTCGCCCGATTGGCCCACACGGTAATAGTCCCGTCGAAGGCGAACTGATACTATAGAAAATTGTCAATGCAGGCGCTACTGGACATCCTCAAACCCGGCGAACCGGATTGGGAGTTGGCCACTGCGATCGAACCGGCCCGTCTGCCCGGCCACATTGCAATCATCATGGACGGCAACGGGCGATGGGCCAACCGCAGGAGTCTCCCACGCATTGCCGGCCACAAAGCGGGAGTCGGCCCAGTTCGGAGTACGGTGGAAACGTGCGCGCGGCTCGGCGTTCGGGTGTTGACCCTGTACGCGTTCTCGGTGGAGAACTGGAAGCGACCGCGCGCCGAAGTGGAAGCGCTCTGGCGTCTGCTGCGCTTCTACCTGCGCCGCGAACTTCCGGAACTGCAACGCCACGACGTTCGCCTGGAGGCCATCGGCCGCATCGAAGCGCTTCCCGCGCCCGTTCGTCTCGAGTTGGAGGCCGCCGTCGTGGCGACCGCCCACAATCGCGGCCTGCATCTGAATCTGGCCATCAACTACGGGGGGCGCGCCGAGATCGTGGATGCGATCAACACCCTGATCGACAAGGCGCGCTATGAGGGCACACTCGCCTCGCTGCAGGTGGACGAGGCGGATCTCTCCCGGCATCTGTACACCGCCAGCGTCCCCGATCCCGACCTTCTGATCCGCACCTCGGGCGAGATGCGGGTGAGCAACTTCCTGCTCTGGCAGGTCGCCTATTCCGAGTTCTACGTCACGGACACGCTTTGGCCTGACTTTGCCCGCACCGATCTGTTGCGGGCGATTCTCGACTACCAGAAGCGCGAACGCCGTTATGGGGGCCTCGCCCCCGCCGAGGCGGCGGTCTCGGTAGCGGCGGAGGAGTCTCTGGTCGAAGCGCTTCCTTCGCGATGAAGCGAGTCCTGACGGCGGCCGTTCTCCTCCCGGTCGGCCTTTATGCGATCCTGGCGGCGCCGCCGTTGCCGTTCTACATCGTGCTGGCCGCCTTTGCCACTCTCTGCTTCTGGGAGTTTGCCTCGATCGTCTCGGCCGGCGGCTATCCGATCAGCCGGCCGATCGGCGTGCTCAGCGGACTCCTGCTTCTGGCTGCTCCGGGCGAAGGGTTTCTCGTGGTGCTGGTCGCCGCTCTGGGAGCCTTCCTCTGGGCATTGCAGTCAGACGATCTCGCCAATGTCCTGCCCCGGGCAGCCGTCCTCGTGTTCGGGGTCGTCTACGTGTATGGGGCCTGGAAGTGCGCGGCGCTGATTCACGCCTACAGTCCCAAGTGGCTCCTTTTTGCGCTGGGGATCAACTGGATCGGTGATATCTGCGCCTACTACGGCGGCCGGGCCTTTGGCCGCCACAAGCTCGCTCCCACCATCAGCCCCGGCAAAACGTGGGAAGGCGCACTTTCGTCTCTGGTCGCCTCCGCGTTGCTCGGCTATCTGTTCCTGTCCCGATTCCTTCCCCAGGTTCCACCCGCGCATGCGATCGTGCTGGCCGCGGTGGTCAACGCCGCGGGACAGGCGGGAGACTTGGCGGAGTCCGCCTTCAAACGCGGTTCCAACGTGAAGGACTCCGGCTCGATGCTGCCCGGACACGGAGGGTTTCTCGACCGCTTTGACAGTTCGCTGTTCACGATGCCGGCCGTGTATCTGTACCTCCGCATGTTCTAATAAAGCTTGCTGATTCTGGCCTCCGCTTCACCCCGCCGCCGCGAAATTCTGTCCAATGCCGGACTGTCCTTTGACGTCCGGATTCCCGAAAGCGTCGACGAATCGGTGTTGCCCGGCGAAGAACCCGAAGCCTACGTCCGCAGGCTGGCCGTGGCAAAAGCCCAGGCCAGCGTTCGGGCCGCCGGCGAAATCATCCTCGCCGCGGACACTACGGTGGTAGCGGGCCAGGGCATCCTGGCGAAGCCTGATGACCCAGTGGACGCCGCGCGGATGCTTCGCGCGCTCTCCGGCAGGGATCACACCGTACTGACTGGCATCTGCCTCCGCGGCGAGGAATTCGAAATCGTGGACGCCGCCCGAAGCCGGGTGTGGTTCCTGTCCCTGACCGAACCCGAAATCGATGCCTACGTCCGCTCGGGCGAACCGATGGACAAGGCGGGGGCCTACGGCATCCAGGGATTGGCCTCCAAGTTCGTTCACCGCATCGAGGGCTGTTATTTCAACGTGATGGGGTTGCCCGTCTCGCTGGTGTACCGGCACCTTCGTGAGCGGTTGGGGAACATGATATAAAAGGCAATCACATGGCGACACGCAAGTTCTACGGCTGGTGGATCTCCATCGCGTGCTTCTTCACGTTCGGCATCGCGGTCGGCATTCCGTACTACGGGATGCCGTTCTTCTATGATTACTACGAGAAGACGTTCGGGTGGTCGCGGCCGGACTTGACGCTGGGATTCCCGCTCGCCGCCACCTTCACGCTCTGGGTCGGACCCACGCTGGTCCACCGGTTCAGCCCCCGAAAGCTGATCATCGTCGGCACCGGATTCACCGCGCTAGCCTACTTCGGCTTCAGCACGATGAAGGGCGACCTGTGGCTGTATTACGGTTTCTGGTTCCTGTATACGGTCGGGTACATCTTCTCCGGTCCGATTCCGCACCAGGTCATCATCTCCCAGTGGTTTCGCCGCCATCGCGGCAAGGCCATGGCGGCAACCTATCTCGGCGTCGGAGTCTTCGGGGGACTCTCCGCGAAAATGGTGGCCAAGCCTCTGACCGACGCTTTCGGATTCCAGGGCGCCCTCATGATCATCGGCGGCATCATGTTCCTGACGTGGCCGATCGCATTTTTCCTGATGCGCGACCGGCCCGCCGAAATGGGCCAGCACCCGGACGGCGACCTGGTGGAGTCCGCCGATGTCCGCGTCGCCCCCAAGAGCTTTGCGTACCTGATTAGCAAGCCGGCCTTCTGGCTGTTGGTCCTCGGGAGCTTTTGCTCCATCGGGTCCATTGGGTCCATCAACCAGCACATGAAGTTCGTTTTCAAGGAACAGGGTTTCACGTCGCAGGAAGAACTGAACACGCTCTTCAGCGATGCAACGCTGTGCATCCTCTGGTCGAGCGTCATTGGCCGCGTCGTCATGGGCTGGCTTGCGGATCACTTCACCAAGAAGTGGGTGATGACCGTGACCTATGTCCTGGTCGCCGGGACCATTCCTCTCATGTTGCTGGTGAAGCCCTCGAGCCCCGAGATGATGTACGTGTTTGCCATCCTGTTCGGCTTCGGCATGGGCGCCGACTACATGCTGATTCCCCTGATGGCGGCGGAGCAGTTCGGCGTCAACACCCTGGCACGCGCCATGGCCATCATCCTCCCCACGGATACCATCGGCCAGACCTGGTTCCCCTGGGTGGTCTCTCGAGTGCACGACGCCTTCGGAGGCTACGGCCTGGCCCTCAAGTTTGTCTTCCTGCTGGCGTTCATCGGAGCGCTCTCGATCGGACTCCTGCCCTCGCATGCAAAGAAGGAGGAAGCCGCGGAGTCCGAAAAGCCCGCCGCCGTACAGAAGTGAGGATCAGGACGCCGGAAGAAGGACGTTCCATACCTGGCGGGCGACTCGCAGTGGATCGTGCTCCTGCCGGATGAACTGTTGTGCCAGGGCGCCCATCGCCTCGCCCTCCTCGCGCAGGCGTGAAAGAAACACCATCGTCTCCGCCAGGTGGCTTCGTTCTCCGATGCCCGTCGTGACCCGGGCGCACGTGCCCTCGGGATATCCGGTGTTTTCCTCGATCTCGCTGACGATTACGGGCTTGCCGATCCCCATCAACCGGACCGTGATCCCGGACGTCTCTCCCGCCGGCGGATACCGGAGGTTCACGCACGCGTCGCACGCCGACGCCGCCTGCCAGAAGCGGCCGGACTCGAGGTGCCCCAGCCGGACCACTCCCTCCTGGGAAAGGAGCGGCGCGGCCGCTCGTGGAAGGTCCATCGATACGAAGTCGCCCGCGACTAGCAATCGTACTCGCGAGTCTCCGGCGCGCACCTGGCCAAAGGCCTCCAACACGGTAGCGACGCGCTTCGATTCCCGAAGATACCCGAACAGGCCAAAGAGGTAATCCTCCACCCCGATTCCGAGCGATTCCCGGAAGGCCATCACATCGAGAGTGGACGGAAGCGGCGGCGCCTCGAACAGATGAGGGATTTCAAAGACACGGGCCTCGGGCGCGTGCGCCCTTACCCTTCGCGCCGCGGCGGCGTTATGAACGATCAGGGCGCGGGAGCCGGCAGCGATCCGGCGGAGCATCGGATGGAGGTAAATCTCCTCGCGGAGGCCCGAGGCCGCCCTGCTTCGATACAGGTCGCGAGCGAGGGATTCATGCCAGGCGCCGTAGTTGTAAACGAACTCCTCCACATAACGATCTTCCGTCAGGGTCTTCAGGAAGAAATGCTGCAGGAGCGCGTCGTGCAGCAAGACCACGCCGGGACGGTCGAGCGCCCGCGAGTAGATCCCAGCATGGAGGGGGTTGTTTCCGATGTGATAGAGGTCGACATCGGCACGGCCGGCAACCGTCTCGACGCGATGCTCGCCCGCGGTCTGGCGCAGGGCCTGAAGCAGCGACGCGGCATAGTCGGCAATGCCGGTCCTGGCCGGCGGCAGCGGCGAGTGAAACCCGGCGATCAGGCGCGCTTCCTTTCCCCGAACAACGCTCGACCCACGCGTACGTAGGTTGCCCCTTCTTCGATCGCGACTTCAAGATCGTGCGACATCCCCATCGACAGTCCCGAAATCCCGTGGACTGACGCGAGCTCCCGCAGGCGCCGGAAATACGGCCGGGACTCTTCCGGATTCGCCGACCACGGCGGCATGGTCATCAGGCCCGTCAACGTGAGATTCGGCGAACGCGCAATCTCGGCGAGAAGATCGTCCAGTTCGCCGGCGTCGGCCCCGTGCTTGGCTTCCTCCGGGCTCAGTTTCACCTCGACCATGACGTCGAGCGGCCGGCCGGACTCGCCGAGGCGGCGGACCAGTTTGGGCGAATCCACAGCGTCGATTGCGTGGAAGAGTTCGGCGGCCTTCTTCGACTTATTCGATTGCAGGTGTCCGATCAAGTGGAATCGCGCTCCCGCAAGGCCGGCCACGAGCGGAGCCTTGCCTTCGAACTCCTGCACGTAGTTCTCGCCGAAGTGGCGGACGCCGGCCTCGAACGCTTCGCGAATCGCCGCCGCGGGAAAGACCTTCGTAACGGCGATCAACGTGATTTCGTTCGGGTCGCGGTTGGCCCGGCGGGCGGCCTGTTCGATACGGCGGGTGACGCTGTCTAAACGTTCGGTTAACGGAGATTCTGGCAAGCTTCTTCCATTTTAGTGGACGGGCGCGCTTGTCAACCTTACCACCCGACTAGGATCAACCGCCGATTGATCGTCCTCTATTCGCAGCCCTACGCTAAAGAAAGGAGCCGCTGTCGCTTGATGTGCCGTTCTCTTGTCCCCGTGTTGTTGGCATGCGCTACAGCCATGTTCGGACAGGCGACCATTGGCAGTTGCCCGGTTCTGCCCGCCGACAATGTCTGGAACACCCGGATCGACCACCTGCCGGTCGCTTCCAACTCCGCCACGCTCGTTTCGACAGTCGGGACTTCGCGGACGGTCCACGCGGACTTCGGATCGGGCGAGTGGGATGGGGGTCCGATCGGCATTCCCTTCATCACCGTGCCCGGATCGCAACCCAAGTATCCAGTGACCTTTTACTACTGGCGGGAAAGCGACCCCGGACCGTACGCAGTTCCGCTCGACTCCCCGATCGAAGGAGGACCGAACAGCACGGGCGACCGTCACTCCATCGCCATCGACCGGGACAACTGCATTCTGTACGAACTGTATCGGGCCTTCCCGCAATCGGCGAGTTGGAACGCGGATTCGGGAGCGATCTACGATCTGCGCTCCCACGCATTGCGCCCGCTGACGTGGACGTCCGCCGATGCCGCAGGTCTGCCCATCTTCCCCGGGCTCGTCCGGTACGAAGAAGTGTTGGCTGGCGAGATCCGGCACGCCATCCGGCTCACCGTGCCGCAAACCCGAAATGTCTTCGTCTGGCCTGCCCGCCACCAGGCGTCTCACCTCACGGACGCGAAGTACCCGCCGATGGGGCAGCGATTCCGGCTTCGGGCCAACTACGACATCAGTACTTTCTCCCGCGACGCGAAGGTGATTCTGACGGCGATGAAGCAATATGGCCTGATCGTGGCCGATAACGGTTCCGCCTGGTACATCTCCGGCGCTCCCCATCCGGATTGGGACAACGATGTTCTGCACGAATTGGGTTTGGTCACCGGCGCCAATTTCGAGGCCGTCGACGGGACCGCGTTGATGATCGACGAGAACTCAGGGCAGGCACGGCAAAGCACCATCACCGTGACGGTGACGCCTGCAAACGCGACCGTCACCACCGGGCGTTTCGCGCAGTTCAACGCAACCGTGAACAACTCGGCCAATCAGGCGGTATCGTGGGCCGTGAACGGCGTGGCCGGCGGAAACGCGACTGTCGGATTCATCACGTCGGCGGGTGGATTCACCGCGCCGGCGACGGTTCCAACGCCAGCGAGTGTGACCGTACAGGCCACAAGCGCTGCGCAGCCGACCTCCATCGGGAGCGCGTCAGTGACGATCGTCCCTCCTCCTGCGATCACTTCGCTGAGCCCGGCCTCGCTGGCGTTGGGAACCTTTACGCTCGGGGTGAGCGGCGTGCGATTCCAGAACGGCGCCTCGGTCTCGTTCGGCGGGACCGCGCTCGCGACGACGTTCGTCTCAGCCACAGAGTTGCAGGCCACCGGGACGGCCTCCACTCCCTCGTCCGGCATTCCCGTCGTGGTGACTAACCCGGATGGGAGCGTCTCGAACAGCGTTTCCATCGCGGTGATCAATTCTCTGCCGGTTTCCGTCATCGTCACTCCCGCGTGGGTGAAGGTCCGGACCGGCCGTTCGCAGCGGTTCTTCGCGCTCGTTCAGAATTCGCAGAATCAGGCCGTGACGTGGCTGGTGAACGGCGCGCCGGGCGGCGGAGCCACTTACGGCACCATCACCTCCGCGGGAATCTACACCGCGCCGCCGAACATTCCTTCCCCGGACGCCGTGACGATCACCGCCCGAAGCGTGGCCGCGCCATCGGCGTCCGGAACCGCAACCGCGAAGGTCGTGCAGAAGCGATAACGCGTCGTACGCCCGCGGCGCTGAGACCTCCTTCCGGTTGGCCTTCGCACAGGGTGCTGGCGTTCTCGCTTTTTAGTGACCGACCAGTCGCGCGCTTGCGGAAACATATAATGGGAAACATTCATGCAGTGGGTCGGTGCAGCCATTTTGGCAGTGGCCTCGGCGGTTTCCGCCTTGCCGGCGGCCGCCCGCGTTGTGTTTCGCGAGACCGTGTATCCCGTGCTAGAGAAGGCGAACTGCCGGGGGTGCCACGCCGGCAATGGCGTGGCTGCCGCAACCCGGCTGCACTTTCCGGAGAGCGGAGCCGGCGGCGAGGACATCGAGGCCTTCGGCGCGGCCCTGTCCGTGTTGATCGACCCCGCGAATCCGGACGAGTCGCTGCTGCTGAAGAAGCCCACGAACCGGGTGCAACACACCGGCGGGCGCCTGATCGCTCCGGGCAGCGCGGAGGAGCGGATCCTGCGTGAGTGGATCGGATTCCTGATCGAGACCAGGCCTGCGCCAACCCTGCCCTCCCGCCAGCGGCCTGCCGTTGCCCCGATGCGCCGGCTGACCCACAGCCAATACAACCGCACCGTGCGCGATCTGCTCGGCGATCGTACGGGCCCGGCCAGCCAGTTTCCTCCGGAGGACTTCGTCAACGGCTTCAAGAACCAGGCGGATGCCCAAAGTGTTCCCGCGTTGCTCGCCGAAGCGTACAGCGCGGCAGCGGAGAAACTGGCCCGTAATGCTCTCCGCGAACCGGATCGCTTTCTGCCGTGCCGCCCGCGTTCTGTAGACGACCGTGCCTGCCGCGACCGCTTCCTGCGAGAGTTTGGCGCCCGCGCGTTCCGGCGGCCTTTGTCCGTCGCGGAAGAGACGCGCTACGCGGCCCTGTTCCGGTCGGCCAAGGACCCCTTGCGCGGCGCAGCCCTCGTGGTCGAAGCCATGCTGCAGTCGCCGGCGTTTCTCTTCCGCGTGGAGAAGGACCCCAGCCGGCCGGGCGGCTACGAAATCGCCTCCCGCCTGTCGTACTTTCTTTGGGACACGATGCCCGACGGCGAGTTGTTTCGGGCGGCGGCCGACGGCGAGTTGAACAAGCCCTCCGGCGTCGAACGCCAGGCGCGCCGCCTGCTCTCGGACCTTCGCGCGCGGGAGTCCCTGGACGAATTCGTCTCGCAGTGGATGCGGTTCGATCGCGTGCTGAACACCGTTCGCGACCGCCAACTGTTCCCGCAGTTCACGGTCGAACTCGCCTGGGCGATGACCGAAGAGACCCGGCGGCTCATCGCGGACGCCGTGTGGACGGACCGGGATTTCATGACCGTGTTCCGCGCAGGGTACGGCTTCCTGAACGCCGATCTGGCGAACCTCTACCAGGCGCCCGCCCCGGCCAATGATTTTGACCGCGTGGACCTCCCGGCGACGGGCGAGCGCGCCGGCCTGTTGGGACAAGCGACGTTTCTCACGTTGACCAGCAAGCCTTCGGAAACCTCGCCGACGGCCAGAGGCCTGTTCGTCCGCGAGCAGTTTCTGTGCCAGCACGTACCGGATCCGCCCCCGGGCGCGAACGCCAACCTGCCCCCCCTCAGCGAGTCCAAGCCGCAAACCAACCGGGAACGGTTAGCGGTGCACCTCTCCAATGCCTCGTGCGCGACCTGCCATCGCCTGATCGACCCCATCGGATTCGGTCTCGAGAAATTCGACGCGATCGGCGCCCGCCGCGACAAACTGAAGCTGGTCTTTCCCGAGAACCGGGGGAACAAGCAGCCGATGACCGTCGAACTCGCTCTGGACACCGCGGGCGAGATCAGTGGAATCCGGGATTCGGTATTCTCTTCGCCGCGCGACTTGGGGGCGGTTCTGGCGGGCAACCCGCAATGCCAGGAGTGCGTGATCAAGCAGTTGTTTCGCTACGGATTCGGCCGGCAGGAGACGCCCGCCGACCGCCCCGCGCTACGCGCCGTGTTCGATCGATTCAAGGACTCCGGATTCAAACTGAAAGAAGCCCTGGTCGCCATGGCCGCCACGTCGGCGGGCTTTGCGCCAGGCCGCGCCAACTGACAATGACCCTGTCCCGCACTCTGCCCATCGTTCTCGCCGCGGCCCTGGCCGCGGCCTGTGGAAAGAAACCCTCGCCCGAGACGGCGCGCTTCAAGGTGCCGGAAGGATTTAGCGTCGAGGTGGCCGCTCCCGCCTCGATCACCGGTTCGCTGGTCGGAATCACCTTCGACAGCCTCGGCCGGCCCGTGGTTTCGAAGGAGCGGGGCCACCCCACGATCCTGTTCGATCGTAACGACGACGGCGTCTACGAGACCGAGAAAGTCTTTACCACGAAGATTCAGTACGCCCACGGCATGTGGTTCGACGGGCGGGTGCTGTACGCGACCGCCAACGACGAGAACAAGCAAGCCGGCCTCTATCGTCTGGAGGACCAAAACGGGGACGACGTCGCCGACACCTTCGAGAGGGTGAACGACTTCAAGATGAGCATGGGAGAGCACGGCCCCCACGACATCCGCCGAGGCCCGGACGGTCTGCCGACCATCATGCTCGGCAATCACACCGGCGTGCCGGACGCGCTGGTGGAACCGGGGTCCCCGCTCGCGAACTTCAACGAGGGTCAACTGCTCGACCGGTATATGGACGCCCGCGGCCACGCGGCGAACATCTGGGCGCCAGGCGGCGTAGTTGCCCGCCTGAACCCGGCAAACGGCCGTTACACTCTGGTGGCCGGGGGCTTCCGCAACGCCTTCAACCACGCCTACGACCTCGAAGGGGAGATGTTCACCTTCGACAGCGACATGGAATGGGACATCAACCTTCCCTGGTATCGCGCGATTCGGACCCTGCACCTGACGCCGGGCGGCGACTACGGATGGCGGACCGGTTCCGGCAAGCTGCCGGCGTACGAAATGGACACGCTGCCGCCTCTCGAGGAACAAGGCCGGGGTTCCCCGGTCGGCATCGAGTTCTACCAGCACACCACCTACCCTCGCGAGTATCGCGGCGCATTGCTCGAGGCCGACTGGTCGCGCGGCCGCATCCTGTTGGCCAACCTCGTCAAGGCCGGCGCCAGTTACCAGCCAGGCCGCAAGACGTTCGACTTTGTCTATGGCGAGCCGCTGAACGTGACCGACCTCGAGGTCGGTCCGGACGGTCTGGTGTACTTCACGCTCGGCGGCAGGGACACGGAAGGCGGCCTGTACCGGATTCGCTACACGCCGGGCTTCTTTGCCTCGTGGTTCGGCGGCGAGAAGAAGCCGGAGGGTCTGCTGGCGGCCGTGCGCCAGCCGCAACCATTCTCGAGTTGGGGTCATGCGGCCCTTCTGAAGATGAAGGAGTCGATGGGCGACAAGTGGGGCGCGGATCTCGCGGCCCTCGCTCAGGACGCCAAGGCCTCGGTGGATGACCGCGTGCAAGCCCTTCTCCTGCTGCAACGCCTGGGTCCCAAGCCGAGGGCCGACCTGCTCCGCCCGCTGCTGGCCGATTCTCAACCCGCGGTTCGCGCCGCGGCGACCCTGGTGGTGGGGATGCACGGCAGCGATCGCGCGAAGGCTTTGGCCGCAAGCGCGCTGAAGGACCAGGACCCGTTCGTCCGCCGACGCGCGGCGGAGGCCGTTGTGCGGATGGGCCTCTCGCCCGCCCAGCCGAGTTTCGTCAACCTCGACGATGTGTACGCCCTGCTCGGAGATCCGGACCGGTTTGTCCGTTATTCCGGAAGGCTGGCCTTGGAGCGGATCGCGCGGGACTCCTGGAAGGACAAGGTTCTCGCGGAAACGAAACCCGCCGCCGCGGGCGAAGGGTTGTATGCGCTGGTGCGAACGGCTCCGGGCGACGCCGGCATCGAGCCTGTGTTCTCTCGCGCGGCGACGCTGCTGGCCACGCCCGGTATCTCGTCCGACGACACGATGCGCCTTCTGCGCGTCTGGCAACTCGCCGCGATTCGCATGAAGAACGGCCCCACCCCGGCGGCCCGCAAGCAGATGCACGATCTGTTGATGGCCCGATTCCCGGCGTCCGGCGAGCCGCTGAACCGGGAGCTTGCCCGTACGCTCGCCTACTGCGGTCAGCCGGAAGCGATCGCGAAGATCCTGGCTGCGATGCCATCGGGCGACGAGAACCAGCCGCTTCAGATCCACTACGTCTACTGTCTTCGGACCATGAAGCAGGGCTGGACTCCGGAGCAGAAGACGGCGCTGGTCAACTGGTTCGCCAAGTCCATCGAATGGCGCGGCGGCGCCAGCTTTACCGGCTACCTGAACCTCCTCTTCGATTCGGCGCTCGAATCGTACGATGCCGCGGAGAAGAAGATGGCTTACACCCGGGTGCCGGCCTTTGCGCCGCTCGAAGAGAACGCTCAGGCATCCAAAACCAGGAGCGGCCTGATTCTCCCGCGTGTGCTGGCGCGCCAAAAGGGGTCCAAGACCGTCAGCGCGCAGGAGATCTTCGAGTTCCAGATGTACGATCCCATGACGCAGCGCGGCCAGCCGGAAAAGGGCAAAGAGATCTTCGAGAAGGAATGCGCCTCCTGCCATCGCCACGGCAACGCCGGCAAGGACTTTGGGCCCGACCTCACTACGATCTCCCGCCGGTTCAAGAAGAAGGACATCCTCGAAGCCGTCCTCTGGCCGTCGAAGACGATTTCGGACCAGTACGGCAGCATTATCGTCGAGACCAAGGACGGCGACGTGATCAACGCCCTGCTGGTGCGGGAGGATGCACAGAAGCTGGTACTCAAGACGGCCGAGGTGGAGCGGCCGATCGAAGTGCCGAAGTCCAAGGTGCGCGACCGCCGTCCTTCCAAGATCTCGATCATGCCGGAAGGGCTGTTGGACGGGTACTCGCTCGATCAGATCAGCCACCTCTTCGCCTTCCTGTTGAGCGGGCAGGAGAAGACGGGTCCATAACCCGAGGCCGGTTTTCCGGTAGAATCGGCTGAATCAGGAGTTGAACTTCGTGCGCCTAACACTTGTCTGTCTGCTCGCCTCCGCGGCCTGCCTCTGGGGGCAGGGAACCAAGAAGATTGTCACGATGGGGAGCGACGCCGCGCTCATCCGTGAATTCGAGAGCGCGTCCCCAAAGGCCAGGATCGTCACCGCGACGCCCGACACCGTGCTGCGCGAACTGGCGGACGCGGACGCCTACATCGGCGAAATCAAGCCCGAACAGGTGCGCGCGGGAAAGAACCTCAAGTGGGTCCAGACCATGAGCGCCGGAGTGGAGCGGGTGCTCCACCTTTCGGGCGGCAACGACCTTCGCGACAGCAACATCATCCTGACCAATAACAAAGTGGTGCAGGGTCCGGAGATCGCGGATCACGCGATGGCTATGCTGCTGACGCTTTCGCGCGAGATCCCCAAGTTCATTGCCAACCGCCAGCAGGAAGTGTGGCAGGGCCGGCCCTATGGTGGCATCGAGTTGAACGGCCGCAAGGCGCTGGTCATCGGCCTCGGCGGCATCGGCACCCAGATTGCGCTACGGGCCAATGCCTTCGGCATGGAAGTTACTGGCCTCGATCCGGAGGACAAGCCGTTCCTGTCATTCGTCAAGAGGGTGATCAAGCCGGATCAGATCGACTCGGTGCTTCCGGACATGGACGTCGTGTTCATCTCGGCTCCCTGGACTCCGGAGAGCTATCGGCTGATGGGCTCGCGCCAGTTCGACCTGGTGAAGAAGGGTTCGTACTTTATCGCGGTCAGCCGGGGCGGCATCTACGACCTGAATGGATTGGTGCGGGCGCTCGACAGCAAACGGCTCGCGGGAGCCGGGGTTGATGTCACCGACCCGGAGCCTTTGCCCAAGGGGCACCCACTATGGAAGTTCGACAACGCGATCATCACTCCGCACATCGCGGGGCGATCGGACAAGGATCGGGCCCGGATGGTGGGGACGATCAAGGAGAACATCCAGCGTTTCTGCGACGGGCGGCCGTTGATCAACGTGGTGGACAAGAAGAAGGGGTATTAAAGCCTGCGGCCTGACGATGCCGGCCCCGCCGGGCGGGTTGGTTTTCCCGCTCGAGCCGAAAACCGCGAGAAAGGAATCGCGTGCCGGAGCAATTGGATCATCGCTCAGACCTCGGGGTTGCTGACAGAGCCATCGGCGCGCCTTGGCCAAACGAGTACATCGACGTCGTGCGAAGGGCTGCCGAACTGAGAGTCGCGAGCCGCACCGTTTTTTCGATTGCCGCGGTTTTTGGTGTTGCCTTAGCTGCAACGGCTGTGACTCTCGTCGGCGGCGAGCGAAGCGGAAACTCGGTCCTCCTTGTTTTGTCATTCGCGAGCACGGCGTTGGCACTCGTAGGTGCAATCCTGGGTACCATTCCGCCCAGACTGCCAAACGGGTTGAGAACTCCCTTGCCTCCGAAGTCTCACAGCGTCTGCGGGCCCATGAGATCGAATCCTTGATCCTGGTGCGCGCCCTGGAAGTATTCGGGGACAGCGGGCGCGCCATCGAGTGGATGCGGGACAGCAATCCATCGCTCAACAATGCCCCGCCGATCCGCATGATTCAGACCGAAGAAGGCCGCCGTGAGGTTCTCCATATGCTGGGCCGGATTCAGCATGGCGTCATCAGTTGATGCGCGTCTACCGTGTTTGCAGTGCCAGATATACCGATCTAGACGGCGAAGGCGCTCGGCTCTACAGCGGTCGCTGGAACAGTCCAGGAGAGGCGGTCGTCTACACAGCCAGTTCTCTGCCTCTCGCCATTCTGGAGACACGGTCTATCTGCGGCGAATGCCGGTGGACTATGTTCGCCTATCGATCGAAATCCGTGAGACAGGTATCCCTTCTCATGACGTAACGATCGCAGACCTGGATCCGGGATGGCGCTCCGATCCTGCGTTGACTCGGCGCGTAGGCGACTTGCACTTCAGCCAGACACCGCTGATCCCCTTGAAAGTACCTTCCGTTATCGTCGACACGGAGTGGAATCTGTTGTTTTCGCGCGAGTTTGCCCGGCGTCACGCATCGATCATCGACAACCAGCCAATCGAAATGGATTCCCGGCTTTGGAGTATTTGAGATTCGACGAGGTTCAGCCCTGCCACGGGACGGAGCCTGCCTGTTGGACGTGGCGCGCGAGCGCGGCCGACAACTCACGATAGATCTTCGGCTCCTGCCGCGACCGGTCGGTCTGCTCCAGCGGGTCATCTTTCAAATGGAAGAGCTGGTACGGCTCGAACGGACTGTTCTGGAGCAGCTTCCAATCGCCGCGGCGAAAGGCATAGTAGTCGCGGCCCTGGTAGCGGGGGCCGCCCTCGCGCCGGACCCACACCAGATCCCGCGCGGCCGGCTGCCCGGCGCGGCTTTCCAGATCCGCGAGAAGCGAGATTCCATCCAGTCCGGATGCCAAATGCGCTCCCGCCGCTTCGCACACGGTCGGGAACAGATCCATTGACAACGCGACGCGGTCTGATTGCGTTCCGGCCCGAATCCTGCCAGGCCACACCGCGCACATCGGAACCCGGATGCCGCCCTCGTACATGTCCTGCTTGCCCCCGCGCAATCCGCCGCTGGTGCCGCCCGTTTCGAGTTGCCCACCGTTATCGCTCGTAAAAACAACCAGGGTGTTGTCCGATTGTCCGTTGGCGCGAAGCCGCTCCATCACGCGGCCCACGCCCGCGTCCATGTGCTCGATCAAGGCGGCGATCCGGGCTCGCTTCTCCGTCAGCTCCGGCCGCTCTTTGCGGACGCGATCCAGCCACTCGGCCGGCGGCTGGACGGGTGAGTGCGGGGCGTTGTAGGCCAGGTACAGGAAGAAGGGTGTGCCCGCCTTCTTGCGCTCGTCCAGGTACTCACAGGCCCAATCGGTGAAGAGGTCCGTCGCATGACCGGTTGGGTCGATCACTTCGCGGTCCCGCCGCAGGTAGTTCCGGCCGTGGCGGCGATGGGTGTAGTAGTCGTCCATCATGTCGCCGAGAAAGCCGCGGAACGTGTCGAAGCCACGCTCGAGCGGTGTGTTTGGCGACTCCAGGCCGAGATGCCATTTGCCGGCAATGGCCGAGTGATACCCGGCCTGCCGGAGGGGCTGCGGCAGCAGGACGGCCTGCGCCGAAAGGTGTCCCCAATTTTCTTCGCGGTGCGTCCGGATCACGCCGGGGACGCCCACTCGATCCGGGTAGCGGCCGGTGAGCAGCGCGGCCCGTGTCGGGGAGCAGACCGGAGAATTCGAATAGAAATGACGGAAGCGGACGCCGCCGTGGACCAGGCTGTCGATGTGCGGCGTCCGGAGGTCCCGGGCGCCATAGCTCGACAGGTCGCCGTAGCCGAGATCGTCCGCCAGGATGACGACGAGGTTCGGGGCCCGGCGGCTCGCGGCTGTGGCGGCCGACGCTTGAAATAGCTCCCTACGGGAAAACTGCATGAGAGTGGGCCGTTAGCTTGCTCCCTTCGGGGGTTTGTATCCCGTCTTTCCCGCTTTCTTCATGGCCGCCATGCCCTCCTCGATGGACAGCAAGGGCGTTGTCCGGGACGACTTCACCGCGCCTCCGGCGGCCACGGCAATCGCGAATG
>CAZGUX010000268.1:0-47244 GCA_964529305.1 uncultured Solibacteraceae bacterium
GAGGAGGGCGGCCTCGCTTCCGTTCTCACCATCGATCACGCAGAGCGCCTGGTATTGGGACTGAAAAGCGATCTCGCAACAGACTACCTGCTCTGTCTTCAGTCACGGGAGAACGGCTATATCATCGACAAGGAGGTCCTCGCCCGGCGGGAGCCGTCCCCGTTCACGCACATTGAGTCCAAGCCAGGTGACATTCGCTATTTCGGCCCTCCCTCACGGCTGGTCCAGGCCATCGGGCTCAGTACAGAAGAGCTAATACGACCGACCTGGGAACACAACGAACTCGAAACCTCGCTCGCCCAGGTCCCAAGGATGCTCCAGGAACCCGAGAGCTTTCGCCAGCGCCTGGCGTCGTCCTCTTACTATCACTCACTGGATGTTGGGCACGATGCGCCAGTCCGACGGCCTCAAAGCCTTCGGCCCGCTTCCCTGCCGGGGCACAACGGCGAAGATTTGGTCTCGTGCCTGTACTCCCTCCGGGAAACCAACCGCGATCGCTTTGAATCCATCCACGATACGATTGCAGCCGCGTTTCCAGGCTTTGAACGTTTAGACTTTCCGCCGGTTGCAGCAGGAACATTGACGATGACGTGGCGCGACAAACGCTTCAGCCGCCCGCTCTACACGCACCAACTTTCCGAAGGAGCCCTGAGATTCCTGTGGCTGGCGACCTTGCTCGCCAGTCCAGACATACCCGCGGTGACGATGCTGGACGAGCCCGAAGTCAGCCTCCACCCCGAGCTGTTGAGCTTGCTGGTCGACCTGATGCGGGAGGCGGCCGAGCGAACGCAACTGATTGTCGCCACGCATTCGGACCGGCTCGTGAGATTTCTCGAACCCAAAGAAGTCCTCGTCATGGATAGCGACGAGCAAGGGCTGGCGGCCTTTCGGCGGGCGGACTCAATGGACTTGAACGACTGGCTCGAGGATTACAGTCTCGACGAGTTGTGGCAGAACGGGCGGTTGGGGGCCAGGGCGTGAGCGTTCGGATCGCCCTGATGGTCGAGGGCCGATCGGAAAAGGCACTACGTGAGCCGTTGGGGCGTTGGATGGCCTGCCGGCTCAAGGGCCGCCTTCCGCGCATCGACTGGACTCCCTATGACGGCCGGATTCCGAAGGAACATCGTCCGCGGCGGGAAGTTTCACTGTTGCTGGGCAATCACGATTTTGTAATTGCGCTCACCGACGTCCATACGGGGTCGCTCGATTTCAAAGACGGCGCCGACGCTCGCCAGAAAATGCGCCAATGGGTGGGGGATGATGGCCGGTTTTTCCCACACGCCGCCCAACACGACTTCGAGGCGTGGCTTTTGCCATATTGGGACAGGGTCAAGCGGATTAGCGGGTATGACGGCCCAGCCCCGAGCGCCCATCCGGAACGGGTAGACCACCAAAAGCCACCCGCCAGACATGTCGCCGAGGCTTTCCGGGTGGGAGGAAAACGGAAGTACAGCAAGGTCCGCGACGCGGCGAAGATTCTTGAGGGGGCTGACCTGGAGGTCGCCGCGGCGCAGTGTCCCGAGTTGAAGATGCTGCTCGAAACCATTCTGCATTGCTCCGGGAGCGAGAATCGACAAGGCTGAATTCCTGATCGTTTGTGCACCGCTTGGGAGTTGGCCAAGCCGAGCCCTTGGTACACTGGTCATGTTCATGACATACGACCTCGTGATCATCGGGTCCGGCCCGGGGGGTTATTCTGCGGCCGTTCGTGCCGGCCAATACGGACTCCGGACCGCCCTCGTTGAAAAAGACCCTAAGCTCGGCGGCTGCTGCCTCCATGTCGGCTGTATTCCCACCAAGGCCCTGCTCCATATGGCGGAAGTATGGGACCACTTCCTCCATGCCGAAGAACAGGGTATCCACTGCGAGAATCCCAGCCTGAATTATCCCAGGATCGTCGACAACAAAGACGGCATCGTGAACAAACACGCCAAGGGCGTCGAGTTCCTGATGAAGAAGAACAAAATCGACGTCATCAAGGGCTTCGCCAGGTTGCTGGGCGGCGGGCGGATTGAGGTCACTTCCGACCAGGGCAAGCAGACGATCGAATCGAAAAATGTCCTCATCGCCACGGGGTCCGAAGCGCGAATGCTGCCGGGACTGCTGCCCGACGAGCGCATCCTGACCAACATTGAAATCCTGCGGATGAAGGCGGTCCCCGAATCGCTGCTGGTCATCGGCGCCGGCGCCGTCGGCGTCGAGTTCGCCTCGATCTTCAAGCGCTTCGGCTCGCAGGTCACCGTCCTCGAAATGCTGCCTCGCGTCGTCCCCGTCGAGGACGAGGAAGTCTCCAAGGAACTGGAGCGGCATTTCAAGAAGATCGGCATTCGGGTCGAGACGGGCGCCAAGGCCGAGAACATTCGTTTCGGCGGGAAGGGCGTGCAACTCACCGCGACTCTGTCCAACGGCAAGTCCGAAGAGATGGAGGCCGAAAAGATCCTGGTAGCGGTGGGCCGGAAACCGAACACGGACAAGATCGGTTTGGAAAACACACCGGGCGTCCAACTCGATCGCGGCTTTGTCAAGGTCGACGAGAATCAACAGACCGGGGAGCCGGGGGTTTACGCCATCGGCGACGTGGTAGCGGGAACCCCGCAACTGGCGCACGTCGCGACGATGGAAGGCATGGTCGCCGTGGCGCACATCGCCGGCAAGCCGGCCAAGCCGGTCAACAAGAATCGCATTCCGGGCGCCACCTATACCGAGCCGGGCATCGGCAGCGTCGGCATGACCGAAGCGCAGGCCCGCGCCGCGGGTTACCAGGTCAAGATTGGCAAATTCCCCTTCCAGGGCAACAGCAAGGCGAGCATCCTGGGCCTGCACAACGGCTTTGTCAAGATCGTGGCGGACGAAGCCTACGGCGAAATCCTGGGTGTCCACATCATCGGTCCGCACGCCTATGAGCTGATTGGCGAAGCCGTGGCCGCCATGGAAGCGGAGGCCACTGTCGAAACCATGATGGCGACGATTCACGCTCACCCGACTCTGTACGAGGCCGTGGGCGAGGCTTTCAACGCGGTCTACGGTCTGGCCATCAATGCGTAAATGCAATGTGCGCCGCCTCGGGCGCATCGAGTTCGGCGAAGCGTTCGCTCTCCAGAGCGAACTTGTGGCCCAGCGCAAGCAGGGACTCATCGTCGACCAGTTTCTGCTGGTGGAGCACCCCCATACCGTCACGCTGGGACGGAACGGAAAGCGCGAAAACCTGCTGGCGGGCGACTCCGCGCTGGCGGCGGCCGGAATCCGATTCATCGACTCCGATCGCGGCGGCGACATCACCTATCACGGGCCGGGGCAGGTGGTCGGCTACCCGATTCTGGACCTGCGGGAGTGGAAGCGGGACGTCGTCGCCTACGTCCGGGCGCTCGAGCAGGTGATGATCGAAGCCCTCGCCGAGTACGGAGTGCGTGGCGAGCGCATCCCGGGCTGCACCGGGGTGTGGGTTGACGGCGCCAAGATCGGCGCGATCGGTGTGCACATCAGCCGCTGGATCACCTCTCACGGCTTTGCGCTGAATGTGCGGACGGATTTGGACTATTTCAAGTACATCGTGCCGTGCGGGCTGGCCAGACCGGTCACCTCGCTCGAGCAACTGGGTGTTCGCGCGGACACGCCGGACGTCGAGGACCGCCTGGTCCTGTCGTTCGGCCGGGTGTTTGATCGCGAGCTCCTCCACGTGGAAGAATTGACTCTTTTGGAGACCTCGAGATGACCGACGTCGTGATGCCCCAAATGGGCGAAAGCATTGTCGAAGGAACGCTGACCCGCTGGCTGAAGAAGCCCGGCGAACGTGTGGAACGGGACGAGCCCCTGTTCGAGATCTCTACCGACAAGGTGGACACGGAAATTCCGTCTCCGGCATCGGGCGTGCTTTCCGCGCTGCTGGTCGAAGAAGGGAAGACCGTCGCGATCAACACCGTGGTGGCCCGGATCGACGACGGCACGGGGGCCGCGGCCGCGCCGGAGACAGAAGAGGCGCCGCCCGCGCCCGAGCCTCCGAAGGTGGAAGCTCCGGCGCCGCACCCGCCCGCCGCCGCGGTGGCCGCTCCGCCATCGCCGCCCGTGGCGGAAGAAGAGTTGGAGCCCGCGGGACCGCTGTCTCCCCTGGTGCGCCGCATGGCGCGGGAGAACAATGTCGATCTGGCGCAGGTGACCGGCACCGGCGCCGGCGGACGCATCACCAAGCAGGATGTGGAAGCGTACATCGCCGCCCGCCAGACCGCTCCGTCCGCGCCGAAGCCGCCGTCCGCGCCACCGCCGCCACCGCCGCCACCGCCGCCGGTGCAGACGCCAGTAGTGCAGGCGCCGCCTCCTGCGCCCCCCGCGACGTTGCCGCCGCTGCCCCGGGCGGAAGGCCCGAAGGTACGCATCGAGGCGATGACGACCATGCGGCAGAAGATCGCCGAGCACATGGTGCTGTCGAAGCGGACGTCGGCGCACGTTACCACCGTTCACCGCTGCGACATGACGCAGGTGGCCAAGATCCGCGCCCGTCACAAGGAGGAATTCCAGCAGCGTTACGGCGTCTCGCTGACGTTCCTGCCCTTTGTCGCGCGCGCGACCGCCATCGCTCTGCGGGAGTTTCCGATCCTGAACGCCTCGATCGAGGGAACCAACATCCTCTATCACAACGACATCAACCTGGGCATCGCGGTGGCGTTGGAGAACGGGCTGATCGTGCCCGTGATCAAAACCGCCGACGAGAAGAACGTCATCGGCCTGCAGCGTTCCATCGTCGATCTGGCGACGCGCGCGCGTTCACGGCAACTCAAGCCGGACGACGTGCAGGGCGGGACATTCTCCATCACGAACTTCGGCAGCTTCGGCAGTATCTTCGCGACGCCGGTGATCAATCAGCCGCAGGTGGCGATTCTGGGCGTTGGATCGGTGGAGAAGGCGCCCGTGGTGATCGACGATATGATCGCCATCCGGTCGATGGCCTATCTGGCCCTGACGTTCGACCATCGCCTGATCGATGGCGCTCTCGCGGATCAGTTCGTGACGCGGGTGAAGCAGGTGCTGGAGGGCTGGTCCGAGCAGATTCTGTAGTTCGGTCTGCTTGAGTGAGCTACTGTGGCATTCGAACCGGAGGGGATCTCGTGACCCTGACACCGGAACTCGCACCTGAGATCGAGCGAAGCCTGGCAGCCCAGGCTCAAAGCTGTCCACCCGCGTGATGTTGTTTGACCTGGTTTCGTGCCATGTCGGACACCCAATAGTATTCCGAAAGGCGCTCCGTGATTTGCAGTCTCAATCTGCGCCGGATCACGTAGATCGTGTCTTCCGGCTTCTCCTCGGCAACCATGAGCGCATCGCTGATTTCTTTTTGGAACATAGCCTTCCCTGTTCACCGACCCCGCGGTAAGACACACGATCACGGCATGGCTCTCACCGCTTTCGGAATTTCCCTAACTCAAGGCGTGACCTGTTCAAGACCAGTTCCACCGACCAGGATGGCCGGTACGAATGGAAGGCGATCCCACCTGGCGACTACAAGCTGTTCGCCTGGGACGACTTCGAACCAGGCGCCTGGCATGACTCCGATTTCCTGAAGGAGTACGAACAGAAAGCCACACCCATTACGATCCACCCGAATGGGCGAAGTAGTCCGGGTACATGTCCTCGCGGAGGGTGAGCGGTAATTCCCCGTCGATGTCTGCGCAGTTAACGTGAAGTCGGCAAGCTGGCGGAGCCGGCTCAACCGTAATCCGATCAAACAGGTCTACCGCCGCCATGTGCTCAGTGAAGACTATGTAGCGCCCTCGTGCTGCGGGCATCCAGGCTACCCAATGGTCCCAGGCGCACACAGCGTAACCGGACGATCTAGGCGCCGGCTGCCGCCGGGTAAACGCACTCCCGCCCCGCCGCGAACAGGGCGCAGACGTTCTCCGGCGGCACGTCCGGCTGAATGTTGTGCACGGACGCCAGCACGTACCCGCCGCCGGAACCCATCGTCTCGAACATCCTCCGCGTCTCCGCCCGGACCTCCTCGGCCGTCCCGTGCGGCAGAATATGCTGGCTGTCGACGCCGCCCCAGAACGTCAACCTGTCCCCGAATTCCCGCTTCAGCCGCGCCGGATCCATGTTCCGCGCCGTCACCTGCACGGGATTGATCGCGTGAATCCCCATTTCGATGAAGTCGTTCAGGTACGCGTAGGTCGAGCCGCAGGAGTGGTACAGGAGTTTCGCGCTCGTGAAAGACCGTACCTGGTCGAGCGCCCGCTCGTGAACCGGACGGATCAGCTTGCGATACAACGGCAGCGAGCAGATGGGCCGGTCCTGCAGCCCCACATCGTCGCCGAACGCCACGATGTCGATCAGGTCGCCCACTTCGGCGAGGGTCCGCCGGTTGATTTCCATCTGGACTTCGAGCACCGCCTGCATCAGGGACTCGAACAACTCGTGGTTGCCTCCCAGGTCGTAATACCAGTCCTCGAACCCGCGCAGGTATTGGGTCTGGTGCACCACGTTGACCCGGGCGTTGTACATGATGGCGTAGTCGGTGTGGTTCCGGAGGGCGAGGGTTCGGTCCCGCAAACCCCGCGTGATGCCGGGGTCGGTCGGATCCGGCCAGCGATAGTGGGCGATGGTCTCCGCCGTGATCTCCCCGGCCAGAGGGCAGCGGTCGAGTTCGTAATATTCGCAGCCCTCGGGCCGCCGGCGGATCACGCCCCACTCGTCCTGATACCGGTTGTCTGGCAGTTCCCTATCGCACGCACGGTCGGGCGGCCCTTGCGATACCGACCGCGCATCCACGTCCAAATACCGCAGGACCTCCTCGTCCATCTCCACCACCTGCTGCATCCGGTCCAGGGTTTTCCCCGGTTTTCCCAGGCCCAGGTGGGCGCACAGCTTCTCGTACGCGGGCTTCACCATGCCTGAGAACCGCGCACTGCCCAGGTCCATGGGCATGCGATCGGGCTCCTGATGATTCAGCGCCGCCAGCATTCTCTCCCGGTGTGTCATAAGCTCCTACCCTTCGTGAACGACCTGGAAGCCCATCAGCCTGCCCATGCGTTCGACTGGCTGCAGGTAGTCGCCGTACACAACGACCCGGTGCAGGCCGCCGGTGAACGTTTCCACCATCTTGCGAGCGTCGGCGACCTTGGTGCGAAACTTGGTCCGGCAACCCCGAGCGTCATCGACGTTGGCGGTCACTTCGCCGGCCGAGACCCCGAACATATCGGGCTTCAGGAACTTCGCCACCGTCACCTTCTCGTTGGTCGGAACCATCACCTGCAGAGACACGCCTTTGTTGTCCTCCATGTGCGAACGAATCGCGTAGGGAGACGAAGGCCCGTCCAGCCCCATCAGCTTCGTGGCCGAGACACAGTGCGCGTGAATCACTTCGTTGCGGCCCGTGTCGAACACCGGATCGGAAACGAAGGCGGCCTTTCTGGAAAACGACGTCAACAGCAACTGCGTCATCGTCGACGCGATGTCCGCTTCGCACACCCCGTAGAACCCCGCGTCATTGAGCTTGGTCCACGCGACGCACGGATACGCCGGTAGATCCCCGCGGCGGAATCCCCCCAGGCAGTCGACCGTGATGGCGTTGGCTCTCTCGCTCTCGAGCAACTTCACGACGGCATCGTATAGCCGGAACGAATCGGTGATCTCCTGCCGGCTCGGCTCCACCACCTTCAGCGCGCCTCGCGAGAACGCATCGGCGGCCTGGGCGGCTTTCCGCTCGTCGCACGAATGGTACGCGTCCTTCAACGCTCCGAAGCCGGGAAACGAAAAGCCCGTCCCGAACTGCCTCGTGAACGCTTCCGCCATGTCGCTGCGAGTCGCCTGCGACAAAACCAGGACCTTGCTCTTCCGCAGGTGGCGGATCGTCCGGAACATGGTGAGGTACGGGCTCAACTCCGCGGGGTCGCTCGTGACAATCAGGTCGGCCTTCTTGCCGGCTTGCGCCCACCCGGCGACCTCCACGTACGACCAGCCCGAGTACGGCCGCGAGTACAGCAGCACGGGCTTTTGAACGCTTTTCAACGGCGCCAGAAGCGGCCCGCTGCCGGAGGTCAGATCGACCACCAGCACGGCGTCTTCATCACCCAGGCTGCGAACGAACGCGTGGGCATCCTCGGCGCTGCGTACCAGGTCGCGCCCGGTGAACTGAACCGCGCCCGGTTGTTGGCGGGCCGCTTCGGCGAGTGTCGCTTCCACCTCCGATTGTTCCTGGGCGACGTTCAGGTCGGGCTTCGGCCAGGTGGGTTTGGGAACAGCCAGGAAGACGGTGCGCACATTCGCCGGTTGGGTCCACGGCATGGACTCGTCCGCGGCGCCGAACAGCCGTGAAGCGAGGGCCCAGCCACTGGCGGCGACTCCGAACTGGCGGCGGGTGAACGAACGAGGAGAGTATTCCATAATAAGTACCTCCCGGCGCTCGAGCCCGTCCCGGCGGCGGGCGTGGCCCAATCGCCGAATGATTTGTTTTGCTACCCGGATTATGGAACCAACCGTTGTCAATGGGAAGGGTCAACCGGCCTGTGCCGGATGGCCGAGGGGTACGATTCGGCCCCGGCAGTACCCGTTCGACCCGGAAATCACACGCAACGAAGAATTTCCGTTGCATCGCGAGTCGCGCTCTGCTAGTATCTGTATGATTCTAAGCAGAGCGGAACCTTCCCCGTTGCTAGCGCAGCACAATCCCAACACACGGAGTGAGTAACACCATAGAAATGAGTTTTACCGTCTTTCTCGGCAATCTCCCAACATGGGTCACCGCGGACGATATCAAGCAGTGGCTCACTGCCGAGGACCTAGTGGCCGACTCGGTCAAGGTCATCCGGAACCACGAAACCCAGGAATCGAAGGGCTTCGCATTTGTCGAGGCGCCCACCAACGATGAAATGCAGGCGATTATTCGCCGGTTTGATCGCGCGCCTCTCGAAGACCGCATTCTTCGCGCCAACCCAGCTCAACCCTCAAAACCCAAGACCAAAGGCGCAGCTCCGTCAGCGGTAGCAACCGCAACCGTCGCGCCGGCGGGTGACCCAAAAGGCCAACGACGAGACCGAAAGCGTCGAAAGGACAGCGCTCCACGAAGCGCCTTCGCGGCCGAGTTGGCGAAGGCACTCTAGCTCCACCCTCATTCGTCATCATCCTCATAGTGCCCGTATCCGGCGGTGGAGCCGCGCGGAGCGGGCGCTTTGTTGTTGTGGCGAATATTTCAGTGACACCTGTGACGTGGTGTCACAACTCCGACAGATCACAACCCACTTCTGTTTCAGTAACATAGCTGCTTGGCACAACACCTGCATTCTGTGGGGCCATGAGATTTCCGTGGGCCAGCGTCCTCCTCGCCACCGCTGGTATCCCCCTGTTGACCGGTTCCCAGGTGACGCCCGTCGCCGTCAACGTCAACACCCGATACACCATCGAGGCGGTGGAACTCGTCGGGAATGGCGATTTCAAGCTCAGCCGAGGCCTCCAGTCGGCGATTGCCGGCCTTACCGGGGCTCGATTGGATTTTTCCCTCCTCGGAGAACTGGCCGACCGGATTCGGACCGAGCTGCATGCCAAAGTGGTCACCCACCGGATCCAGCGAGGCACCATCCCCGATCACGTCAAGGTCGTGTTCGAGATCACCCGCCGGATGGTGGAACTGAACGTGAGCGTACCGCGGTTCCTCTACCATTCCCGCCAGGGATGGACGGGCCAGGCCGAGGCTGCGGTGACGATAGGCTCGAACCAGGCTGCCTTCGGCGTGGTCAGCGACAACGACGAGGTGGTGGAGAGGAGCACCGGCATTTATGGGCGGTACGAACGCCGCCGCCTGGGAAGCAACCGCCTTCGCGGCCGATTCCTGTATGAGGGCTATCGCTCCCGCTGGAACCCCGCCACGTTGACCGCCATGGCCGCCGGCGACCCGGCCACGCGCTATCGCACCCGCCAGAACTTCGAGCCCGAACTCTCCTTTGCCCTGACTCGAAACGTGGCCCTGGAACTCAGCGCCAGTTTCCAGATTCTCGAGCCACAACAGTCCGTCGGGCAGAACGAAGCCGTGAACGCTCTGAAGGCGGGCGTGCGGTATCATCGGCTATGGGAGGACTCCGGCGCCGCGCGGGTTTCACTGGATGCGGCATACTCCCTGCATGCGGCGCGGGCCGGTTTTTCAAGCGACTACGAATACACGCGGCACCGTGCCGACGTTCAGATCGCCTTCGCCGAAGGGAGACATCACGGCCTGTTCCGCCTGCAGACCGGGACCATCGGTGGAGTGGCTCCCTACTATGAGAGGTTCGTGGCCGGCAATAGCAGCACCTTGCGGGGCTGGAACCGTTTCGATATCGCTCCCGCCGGCGCCTCGCGAATCGCGGTCCAATCACTCGAGTACCGCTACGGCTGGGTCTTTGCCTTTTATGATGCCGGAGCGGTTTGGAACCGTGGCGGGCGCGCGCCCGTCCGACATTCTTTAGGCGGTGGTTTGCGAAGGGATAATCTGTTCCTCGCGCTGGCCTTTCCCTTGCGTGACGGCAAGGCGGATCCGGTGTTAATGGCGGGCATGAACTTCTAATGACGGCACAGCACGGCCGCGACGGCATTCGCCTCAACCGGCGCGAATGCCTGATCGTGCTCTTCGCCGCTCCGCCGGCGCAAGAGCAGACGCTGCTGGTGCGCCTGGATGACCGTTCCTTGCGGGTCTCCGCCCCCCAGATCCGGTTCCTTTCCGGCAAGCCGCTGGCCCAACTGCGTGACGGGCAGAGCGTCTCGTTCGCAAGCCAGGTGACGCTCTACACCGAATCCGCCGCACAGTGGCTGGCCCGGGCGTTCGACCGGTTTGTGGTCAGCTTCGATCTCTGGGAAGAGAAGTTCTCCGCGGTGCGCGTCGGTCCGCCCCGGCGGACGGCCGCCCGCATGACCGTCGCTGCGTGTGAAACCTGGTGCCTGGGACAGATGATCGGCATACCCGCCTCCCTCGACGCGACTCGCCCCTTCTACGTCAAGATGGAAGTCCGGACGGAGGAAGGCCGGGAAGCGGTGGGGATTCTCGGCGAACCGGGAATCAACATCACCCGCCTGATCGAGGTCTTCAGCCGGCCGCCGAAGGGGCAGCAACTCCGCTGGGTGGCCAGCGCCGGCCCATTGCGCCTCAACGATCTCAAGAACTTGTGAACCGGCTTCGCAACCGCCTCATCCTGATGTTTTTGGCCGCGACCATCGGCCCCCTGGGCGTGGCGGTCTGGGTCTCGGCCGTGCTGCTCGACTACAGCCTGGGGTACGCCGCCCGAGGCGAGAGGGAACTCGACACCATGTCGCGGTCCCTGGAACGGACCGGCCGGGAATTGTATCGCCACATGCGAGAGGGTCTCGAGCGGGACGCCCGATCCGGAAAGATCCCCGAGACGCCGTACCGCCGAGCCGATCAGGGTTCCTGGCCGAAAGAGATCGCTTCGTTCTGGGAGAGCGGCGAGCAGGAGAGATTCCATCTTGCCGGAGAGGAAGGGAGCCGCCTGGAGTATTGGTGGCGCCGGCCGGACCGGGTCTCCGTGTTCGCTCGCGAAATGGGGGTCGGGCTGAACGCTCTCTCGACCCAGTACAGCCGGGCGCGGGAGACCGTACAGGCGGGACGCCTGTTCGACCGCCGCCGCGGCTTCTTCCTGACGTTCATCGTGATCGGCGTCGTGATCTGGAGTGTCTCCTTCGGCATTCTGGTCGTGGTGGCGCTCCGGTTGAGCCGTCCCATCCAGCAACTGACCGCCGGCCTGACCCAACTGGCGACCGGGAATCTCGCGGTGAGGGTCACTCCCGACCGCAACGACGAAGTCGGCCGCGCGCTCCAGGCATTCAACGATACCGCCGCGCAACTGGAGCAGAGCCGCGACCGACTGGTCTACCTGACGCAACTGGCAAGCTGGCAATCGCTGGCGCGCAAGATGGCCCACGAGGTCAAGAACTCGTTAACGCCGATCCGTCTGATGGTAGAAGAGATCGCGGCGCGTCACGCGCCCGCCGACCCGGCCGACCGCGTGTTCCTGGAACAGGGCCGGCAGATCATTGTCGAGGAGATCGAGAGCCTGGAGCGGCGGATCCGCGCCTTCAGCGAGTTTTCGGCGGAACCCCCGGTGCGCCCGGCCGCCGTCGCCGTCAATCCCCTGGTCGAGGAGCGCGTCGCCCTGCTGCGAAACGGCCATCCCGAAGTCGACTACCGTCTGCAACTGGCGGCGGAGCAGCTCGCCGCGTGGGCCGATGAGGACCTGGTGAAAGGCGTCCTGACCAACCTGCTGGTGAACGCGGCCGAGGCGGCGGGCGCGGGCGGGTCTGTGCTGGCCCTGACCCAGCCGGCCGAGTCCCGCATCGCCATCGAAATCCACGATTCCGGTCCCGGCCTGCCCGCCGCCGTGAAGAAGGCCCTGTTCCAGCCCACCATCAGCTTCAAGAAGCACGGCGCCGGCCTGGGCTTGTCCATTGCAAAAAAGAGCGCGCTGCTGGTGGGCGGCGACCTGGTTCCTGTCCCCGGCCTGCTCGGCGGCGCCGGTTTCCGTGTCCTGCTTCCCGCTTATGAAACGAATCCTGATCGTTGACGATGAAGAGAACATCGGCCGCTCCCTGCGGCTGATCCTGGAGCGCGAGGGCTTCCAGGTGGCCGCCTGCCGCAGCGCCGAAGAGTTCCGCCGGCATCCCGACCAGACACGGGCCGACCTGTTCCTGCTCGATGTCCGCCTGCCCGACGCGAGCGGCATCGATCTGCTGCGCGAGTTGCGCGCCGCGGAGAACCCGGCTCCGGTGATCATGATTTCCGGCCACGGCACCATTGCCGACGCCGTCGATGCGACGCGCTCGGGGGCCTTCGACTTCCTGGAAAAACCTCTCGGCCGCGACCGCGTCCTGGTGGCCGTGAAGAATGCTCTCGAACAGGACTCGCTGCGGCGCGAGAACGTGCAACTGCGCGAGATGGTGGCCGGCGCCTCCAAGATGATCGGCCAGAGTCCTGTCTTTCTGCGCGCGGTGGAGCAGGCGACTCTCGCGGCGCGATCCGACGCCCGCGTTCTTCTGATCGGTGAATCGGGGACAGGCAAGGAACTGTTGGCGGGGCACATTCACGAGAACAGCCCGTTCTCGGGAGGGCCGTTCGTCAAGGTGAACTGCGCCGCCATCCCGACCGAGTTACTCGAAAGCGAACTGTTCGGCCACGAGAAGGGCTCGTTTACCGGGGCGGTCAGCGCGCGCCGCGGCAAGTTCGAGCTGGCCGACGGGGGCACCCTGTTTCTGGACGAAGTGGGCGATCTGCACGCCGCCTCCCAGGCCAAGTTGCTCCGGGTGCTCCAGGAGGGGGAGTTCCACCGCGTCGGCGGCGAGCAGACCATTCGCGTCTCGGTGCGTGTAGTCTCGGCCACCAACAAAGACCTGGCCGCCCAGGTGCAACAGGAGAAGTTCCGCGAGGATCTCTACTACCGGTTGAGCGTGGTCCCGATCCGGGTTCCAGCGCTTCGGGAGCGTCCCCACGATTTGAGGCCTTTGGCGGAATATTTTCTCGACGACTTCTGCCGCCGCAACAACTTCCGTCCAAAGCATCTGGACGCCGCGGTGTACTCCGTGTTCGAGCAGTATGCCTGGCCGGGCAACGCCCGCGAACTGCGCAACACGGTGGAGCGGATGGCGATCCTGAGCCCGGGTGACCTGTTGCTGCCGGACAGCGTCCCGGTGGAGATCCGGATTCCCCGCGATTCCTCGATGCGGTCGAGCTTGCAGGACGCCCGGGAGAAGGCGGAGCGCGAGCATTTGCTGCGCGCGCTGGAAGAAGCGAAGTGGAACGTCTCGAGCGCCGCGCGGGCCCTCGGCATGGAGAGGACAAACCTGCACAAACGCATCCGTTCACTGGGTTTGAGCCGGCACTGAGCACGGAGCCGCCCTCTCGCGACGCCCGCAGCGATCCGTGCCGCGACCGAAGGGAGCGGTGGCGCCTGGATGACTCGAAGACAGGTTTACCTGCCCCTGACGGCACGGCAGCGCCGGGCGAACGTGACGCCACGCTATACTCCGAGGGAGTGGAACAGTTCGCGCTCGAATTCGGCGTCCCCGAGCGCCAGACTTACACCGTCAGCGAGTTGAACGCCGCCATTCGCGCGCATTTGAGCGACGAGTTCTTCGACGTCTGGGTCAGCGGCGAGATCTCGTCGGCCAAGCTCTGGCCGAGCGGGCACTACTACTTCACCCTCAAAGACGGGGAATCGCAGATCTCCTGCGTCTGCTTCAAGTCCACGGTCCGGCTGCTGAAGTTCAAGCCGCAGGACGGGGTTCAGGTCCTCGCCCGAGGGCGCGTGGATCTCTGGGAACAGCGCGGCAACATCCAACTGATCGTCGAAACGCTGGAACCCCAGGGGTACGGAGCCCTGCAGTTCGCCTTCGAGCAGTTAAAGAAGCGCCTGGCCGCGGAGGGGCTGTTCGCCCGGGAGCGGAAACGGGCTTTGCCGCCGTACCCTCGCAAGATTGGGATTGTTACGTCGCCGCGCGGAGCCGTGATCTCCGACATGATCCAGATCCTGAGCCGGCGGTTCCCCGGAGTGCACATCCGCCTCTACCCGGCGCTCGTGCAGGGCGAAGGCTCGGTCGAGGAGGTCTGCCGCGGCATCGAGTATTTCAGCCAGTCGAAATGGCCGGATGTGCTGATCGTTGCGCGCGGCGGAGGCTCGCTCGAAGATCTGTGGACCTTTAACGAGGAGGCCGTGGCGCGGGCGATCGCGGCGTGTTCGGTTCCCGTGGTCTCGGCCGTCGGGCACGAGACCGACGTGACCATCGCCGACTTCGTGGCGGACCTGCGGGCGCCCACTCCCTCGGCAGCGGCCGAACTGGTCGTGCGGCAGAAAGAAGACGTGGCCGCTCAATTGGCCGCGATCGAAAGCAGACTCTCGCAGTCGTTGCGATACCGGCTCTCGGTGCTGGCGCGGCGGCTGCATCAACAGGGAATCGACCGGGCCCTGTCGGTTGTGCATCGAAACGTCGGCCGCCGCGCGCAGCAAATCGACGAGTGCGTGTACCGGCTGCGGCATCGCACCCGGGAACTGCTGGATCAGAGGCGGCTGCGAGTGCGAGCGTTGCAGGCCGTGATCCGCGATGCGGACCCGCGGCCGCGGCTGGAACGGAGCCGGCGGCGACAGCAGAACGCCGCCCAGGCCTTGGTTCAGACGATTCGCTTGCAGATGGCTCGCCGCAAGGCGCGGCTGGAAACGCTGGCGGCCAAACTGGAACAGCTCAGCCCCCTCACGATTTTGAACCGCGGGTACGCCATTGTCACTACCCAGGAAGGGCATGTGCTGATGGAATCTTCACAAGCGCCTGAAGGCGCCGCGATCCGGGTCCGGCTCGCGCGCGGACGCCTGGAGGCGCAGGTGATTGTTTCCCACGAATCGCCGGGGTAATTCGTCAAATACTTGATGCCCGAATACGACGACAAGCTGGCAAAACTGGTAGCCGAGCTGAATCGGGCGGTCGCGCCGGCCGTCTCGCAGGAACCGCAGCGGGTCGCGATCTCCGACGGCGGCGCGCTCGATCGCCTGCTCGCGGCCGCCGTCCGGAACGACGCGTCGGACCTGATCGTGGTCGCCGGCGCGCCTCCCACCCTACGTTCGACGGGAGGACTGGGATCGCTGCAAGGCGCCCCCCTTTCCGGCGATGACGCGCGTGAGATGCTGTTGCCGCTGCTCGAGCCACGCCAGTACGAAGAACTGCAAAAGAACAAGTCGCTCGACTTCTGTTTTTTGCGCGAAGGCCTGGGCCGGTTCCGCGCGAACATCCATTACCAGCGTGGCACCCTGGCTGGCTGTTTTCGGGTGTTGCCGGCGCGCATCCCCTCTCTCGATTCGCTCAACCTGCCGCCGGTCCTCCAGAAGCTGGGCGAGCGGCGGCAGGGACTGGTGCTGGTGACCGGTGCGACCGGCTGCGGGAAGAGCACCACGCTGGCAGCCCTCATCGACCTGATCAACAACAAACGGCGCGATCACATTGTCACGATCGAAGATCCCGTGGAGTACGTGCATTCCAACCGTCAGTCGATTGTCGAGCAGATCGAGATCGGGCACGATGCGCCCACTTTTGCCGGAGCGCTTCGCAGCATCCTACGCCAGTCGCCCGATGTGATTCTGGTGGGCGAGATGCGCGATCCGGAGACGATGTCCACCGCGCTCACCGCGGCCGAGACCGGTCACCTGGTCTTCTCGACGCTTCACACCAACGATGCCTCGCAGTCGATCTCGCGAATTCTCGATTCGTTCCCCTCGGCAAACCAGCCCCAGATCCGGCAACAGCTTTCCCTTGCCCTGGCGGTAGTGATTGCGCAGCAACTGGTGCCGGCCATCGACAACACGAGGCGTCACCCGGCCTGCGAGATCCTGATCGCCACCGACGGAGTGCGCGCGCTGATCCGAAAGGGCGACGACCATCAACTGCGCTCGGCTATGTCGGTCGGCCGCAATGATGGAATGACGACCATGGAGCAATCGCTGGCGGACCTGGTGCGGCGTGCCAAGATCACGCGCGAGACCGCGTTTGCCCACTGCTTCCGGGCCGACGACCTGCGGCGGTATCTGGAAGGGTAGACTTCCGTTCAGCCCGGGCCGGCTGGCAGCGATTGAACCCCGAGTACGCAGAACAGTTCGGCGTTGAACACAATGGCCGGCAAGACGTCCAGGAAGTCGACGAAGGTTGCGAAGAAGGCGGCCGCCAGGCGGGTGGTTACGAAACCGACCCTCCTCTCAGGGGGGAACCCTCAGATCGCGAAGGCCGACGGCGATGCGCCCGTACAGGCCTACCTCGCAGCCATGCCGGGCTGGAAGAGCGAGGTCGGGCGCCGCCTCGACGCGCTCATCGCGCGCACCGTCCCCGGCGTGCGCAAGGCGGTCAAATGGAACTCGCCCTTCTACGGAGTCGAGGGCCAGGGCTGGTTCCTCAACTTCCATACGTTCACGAACTACGTCAAGGTGGCTTTCTTCCGCGGCACGTCGCTACGTCCTGTCCCTCCGGGCGAGTCCAGGCACAAGGAAGTGCGCTACCTCGACATCCACGAGGACGACCAGCTCGACGAGGCGCAGTTGGCGGCTTGGGTCCGGCAGGCGGCCGCGCTGCCCGGCTGGGTCCCGTAGCGCCGGGCAGGGTTCCTGAGAAGCCGTCCGTCATCGCACCGGACGCGACCGGCCTATTGGCGCCCGTCGCACCGCCTTCCAACTCATCTGCCCAACACGCAGGCGGGTTGCCACTTCTAAATCGAACCGCGCTGCCTAAGCGCGCGGCTTCCTCACTGCGTTGCGGCCATGAAGACCGGCATCCCTCAGTATCGAGAGGGTGAAGGTTACGCTGAGCGCAGTTACGAAGAAGACCCCTCCCTTCGGTCGTCCCTCGAACATCGACGCTATCTCGTGAGCCGCCCCTGGGAGTACTGACCGCTTGTTGGGTGGGGCGCCGCACCTGGAGTGGCGCTATACCGCTCGGGCCGACGATTCATGGACTTCGCGGGTGATCAGCAGTTGGCGGAAAACCGATCGCCACTCGGGGGGCGCCGGGTCAGTTGGGCCGCAGAGCCGCGTCGATCGCCGTGATGTTCTGGCGAGCGAAATTCGATTCGGCCAGATCGGCGTTGATCTCGAGAAGGCGGGCAAAGTGCGTGCGCGCCGCCGGGAGGCTCGCCACGTCGTTCGCTTCCTGAGCCTTGCGAGCGTAGGACAGCCCGAGTATGTAGTGCGCGTAGGGATAGTTGGGTTGGTACACGAGCGCCTTCTGGCAGTCGGCCACCGCGGCGTCGAAGCGGTTGAGCTTGTATTCGGAATTGCAGATGCCGAACCACGCCAGGCCGCGCAGGTCGCGCCAGATGTCGCGCATCGTCGGGCGGCTCTTGCGGCCCTTCACCCCGGGGATGAGATATGCCCGCACATAGAAATTGATCTTGCCGGCCAGCTTGGTGTCGAAGTCGCTGCGGCGCAGATACTCGGAGTATTCGGTCAGGGCAGGCTCGTACTGGCCGCTCATCCGCAGACTCTCCGCCAGCCAGAAATGGGCCTCCGGCGGGTGCGCGGGGGGCGTCACCGCCCGTCGCGCGGCCTCGATGGACTCGGCGTACTGGCCTTTCATGCGAAAGCCCTGCGCGAGCAGATACCAGGCGTGCGTGTTTGCGCGATCGCGTTGGGTCACCAGGACCAGGTGGCGGACCGCCTCGTCGACGTCGTCGATGTCGAGCAACATTCCCCCAAGAGCGGAATGCGCTTCCAGATAATCGGGGTCGATGTCGATGGCCAGGGTCAGGAACTTGCGCGCATTGGCCTCGTCGTAGAGGGCGTTGTAGGCGCGGCCGAGATACAGGGCGGCGTCGCTGTAGCGCGCATCGATCTGCAGAGCTTTTTCAAACCGCTCGACCGCTTTGCGGTAGTTGGCCTCGAGTCCTTTCTGGTAGAACTCGAGGCCCTGGTCGAAAAAATCAACGGCCGCCTTGTTTCTGCGAGTGGGGACCAGAAGCTTCAGGGTGACCGTGGTCCGCTGGCCCGGATAGACCGTTTCCTCGCGCGGCCCGGCGGGTTCATAGCCCCGGTGGACGGCCTTGATGAGCTTCACGCCGGGAGATAGCCCGGGAAGAACCAGCGGCTTGGCCTTGTCGGCCATGCCCACCGAACGCCCATCCAGGAAGATCTCCACGCCATCCATATTGACTTCGACGACCAGGGTGCCCTCCTTGGGCGGCGGCGGGTCGGCCGGCTTTACGCGCGAGGCGACAAACGACAGCAGCATGTTGGCATCAAAGCTGCCGCGGTCGGAGGTGGGAGTCTGGGGTCCGCCGGGCGCAGCCTTGGTGGCCTCGCGGACATTCCGGCGAACATACTCCGCCAGTTCATCGGCCGTGACGATGCCATCGCCGGACTCGTCGGCCGCGCCTTCCAGGCCGGTCTTGACAAAGTAGGTGAACACGCCGTGGCCGCCGCCCCAGGTGACTCCCTCGTAGGAAAGCTCGCGGTCGCGGCTGGCGGTGAGCGAGAACAGCGATGGGTTGATGCCGGCCAGCGAGCGGTTGAGCGTTTCCGATTCCGAGCCGGGAGTGATTGCGCCGCTGTGGCAGGCATCGGTGAGCAGCACTTTCCACTTGCCGCGGATGCGCCCGCTGAACACGCGGCCAAGCTGTTCCATCGGATAGCCCGTGCCGGGAATGTTGTCGCGGTGAATGTCGTAGGGCGCCAGATAGGCGCGGCCGTTGTGGACAAAGCCGTGGCCGGCGAAATAGACGAGGACGCGATCGTCGTTGGCGGTCACCGACGGGAGCCATTCCTCGAGTTCCCGCCGGATGTTGACGAGCGTGGCCTGCGGGCCGATGAGACGCCGGACGTGCTGGAAGTTCCCGGCCTCGCGGCTGAGCAGCGTCAGGTACATGTCCTCGGCGTCGCGCTCGGAATACTGGAGTTGGGCTTCTTCGGGCAGGTTCTGATAGCGGGCGATGCCGATGACCAGCGCATAGCTGCGCGGAATCCGGGCTTCGGCGGCGACGGGCTTTCCGGGCTCCGCCTCGAAGCGGATGTCGCGCTGCTTCGGTGCGGCGGGGGTCTGGGCCGGGGCGATGCAGGAGAAGAGCAGAAACGCGGCTAACCCGAGACGGCGACTGGCGGACCGATTGTGGAGCGCTTTTCGACGCTGCGGCAGCCGTTCGGTTCCACGTCGGACAGCCCGGGGGCTGAGGGGCGGCGAAGCGAACCGAGTCCCGGCGCCGCAGCCTCGAGAGTCCGCGCCACGCGCGTCTGAATCCGTGGGGCACAATCGCATGGCGGTCACCTGTGCGCGAGCCGATACTCGTAGATTACCGGCTCCGTGAGAGGCTTGGTGGAGGACACGGTGGCGCGGCTCTCGGATTTGGAAAACTTCAGATCGCGGGACTTGGCGAGCGACAAATTCCAGCCGGACGGCGCGGCGACCGTCAGGGCCCGGGGCCCGGCCGTGTCGTCGACACAATCGCCGCGGGAGCGGAAGATCTCGTCGCGGCAGCGGGGCAGCAATTCGACCGGCGGCGCAATCTTCGGGAGCGACCGCGAAGGAGGCTCCGGTTCGGGCGCAGGGGCCGCTTCGTGGTTGGGGCCGAGAGGTTCCGGGCTGATGATCCAGTAGAGCGTCTCGAAGCCGGGCTCGCCGGTGATCTGGAACGATCCGGCCTGCGCGGGGATCGTGTACTCCTGGTTCGCGAGCACGCGGTTGACATCCCCCTTTTGCGGATACAGCAAGGCGAAATCGCCGGAACTGCCCCGGTTGAGAACATACAGATATCCGTCGAAGGTGGGCCGGGCGCGAAACCGTACGCGGTCGCCGTTGTCGAGGACCAGGGCGGGATCGACCACCTTCCAGCCGGAGGCCGTAGCGCGCTCCAACTGGATTTCCATTTTGTGAGAGGTCTGCGTCAGCGAACGGAACTGGGCTGCTCCTCCATGCAGAACAGCCACGCACAACCCGGCGATTCCAGCGACCCGCCCCCACACGTTTGTCGGCATGATCGGCCTACCGGTGCGTCAGCCGAAGCTCGACGACCACGCGCGCCTGGTCGCCGGAGTCGGTATTGACCGCATAGACGGCGCTTTCCTGGCTGGACGGGGTGGTCGTCTGATCGACCTTCTCGAAGACCAGATTGCGTGACCGCGTTTCGAGATGAAGCGTCTTGATGATCTCCGGCCTCACGACGGAACGGGACGAGGCTTGCATGGCCGGGGGAGGCTGGGGCGCGGGCTTCGCGGGAGCGGGCGGCGTGTTGGTTACGGGAGGGTTTCCGAGCATCTGGTCGAGGCTCGCGTCGCGAGCCCGCGTGAGCACGAAGAAGAGCTTCTCTTCGCCGGCCTGATGGTCGAAATAGAACCGCCCGCCCGGCGGAATTTCGTAGCGCTTGTTCTTGTCGACCGCCAGAGGGCTGCCCTCCATCAGATACCACTCCGAACTCGAACCCTGGTGCAGCACGTAGACGAAACCGCCCTGGTTGGCTTCGAGCGTCAGACGGATGCGGTCGCCGGCGGTGAAGACCGCGGCCGGGCTGACTTCCCGCCACGCGCCCGCCGAATCGACCTTCAGCAAGCTGTACCGCAGCCCGAGGGGCGCCGGTACGGGCACGGAAGGTGACGTCGAGGACGAGGGGGACACGGTCGCCGAAGCCGCGGTGGGCGTGAAGTACAGATCGCGGGCCCGGGTTTCGGCCGGCGGCGCCGCGATCGCGGCCACCGCGCCAGCAAGAAGCAACAGAGGGCTGTGCATGACCTCCTCCTTATCGATGCCGCAGGGCCACAGTTGCGTGTACGGCCTGGTTTTCCTTGTCGCTGGCATTCACCCAGATGACGGCTTGGGTGGGGGTGGCCCCGGCGGCCGCCGGAGCAGCCTCTTCTTTCACAAAGACCAGGTCGCGCGATTGTACCGTCCGGTTGAGTTGCGCCAGCAAGGTATTGTAGGACACCGACTGGGCGACCTCGGAGGGCTGAGCCACCGCCGGTTCCATGGGCGACCGGCTGACCACCAGGAGCAGTTTCTCCTCACCCTGGTTGGCGTCGAACCGGAACCACCCGTTGGCCGGGACGGCGTAAGGCGTTCCGGCCTTCACCAAGTTCTTTCCACCGTTGATCCTCGCATCCGGGAACAACTGGGTTTCACCCCCGCTCGACCCGCGGAGGATGACATAAAGGTAGCCGTCGATGTTGGACTCGACCACCAGGCGAATGGATTCGCCCGAGCGGAACGTGCGGGCCGGATCGGTGTCGACGCCCGGACTCAGTTGGACCCGGTACTTCAGGCCGACCTTGCGGCGCGAGGGCGCGATGGCGGGCGGCGGATCCGCAGGTTTCTTCTTAGGCTGCGCCTTCGGCGCGACCGGCTTGGTCAGCGTGTCCGTGTAAAACATGTCGGAGATCTGACGCGACTGGACCGTGTTGGCTCCGGCCGCCAGAGCCGGTAGCACGCATAGCATCCAGGTGGCGCGCTCGTGATGTCGAAGTGTCATTCCCGTTTCCTCCTCTGGTCGTATGAAGAGCCGTTGTGGTCGCACGGCAACCCCACGGCTGACGCCGAGGGCTCGGAGCGGTTCGGATTGCCCGCTCCCTTCCGGTCGCGGCTCCGACAGGCAACTCCGTGTGGGCGGCTTATTGGGTGAAGTACCAGGCCAGCAAGACCAGGCACACGACGTCGACCACGACCGTGAACCGCTCAAACAGCGTGAACGAACGGATGAAGCCGGTGACGAAGCCCAGCGGCGACGTCTTCGCCGGCGGCGCCACGGGCCCTTCCGGGGCCAGCGCGGTCTCGGCGGGCTGATGGATCACTCCGGTTTCCCTCACCGTGACCGGAGGAGCGCCCCTCACTTCCAGGCGCAATTCATAGCCCGGCAACTCCACCACGTCCCCGCCAGTGACGCGATGGCGGCGTCCGCGCGGGATGCGGGTGCCATTTACCCAGCTTCCGTTACTGGAAAGATCCACGGCATACAGGCTGCCGTCCTCTGACTCCAAGGCCAGATGCTCGCGCGAAACCCCCGGACCGTCCAGGACCATCGGGCTTTCCGGGGTGCGCCCAAAGACAATTCGCGGTTCGACCGCACAGTCGACCTGATTCTGCCGGTCGTCGCTTTTGGAGGTGATCGTTACGATCAGGTCCACGTAGCTCCTCAAGGTCCTATTATTTCAGAACCTTCTCCAGGTACTTTTCGATTTGCTTGCGGACCGCCGGATCGCCCTGCATCCAGTCGCCGATGTTGGCCCGCTGTTCGTCGGTCAGTTGATGCGGATCGCGGCGAATCAACTCGTCGATCGACCCCCGCAACGCCAGTTCCAGGGTCTGCGGATTCTTGAGGTCGGCCTTGCAGAACTGCCCGGTGATCTCGCCCAGCCCACCTGCTGGTGCGTCGACGGCGGGTGTCAGAGATGCTTCCGTTTGCCGGGTCCGCGGGGCGAAATCGCTCTTGACTTTCTGCGTCTCGCGGTTTTCCCGGATCGGATCAAACGGAGGGATCCCCCCGCCTTGCCGTTTTATCTCCATGACGAACACCCCCCCATCTCCTTCCTGGCCGAGTCAACTATTCGGCTACGCTTCCAGCTTGAGAACCTCGGTCATTTCGAGCATGCCGCGGGCGGTCTTGCCCACGTCGCCGCGAGGATCGAGTTCCATCGCTTTCTTGAAATTCGTTCGAGCTTCGGCGCTGTTCTTCTGCGCCAGGGCCAGCTCGCCCAGATGAATCAAGGCAAAAGCGCTCTTGGGATTGGTTTCGAGCGCCCGCTGATAGTGCTTCTGCGCAACGGTAAAGTCCTGCTGGTAGGCGGCGACGCTGCCCAGCATCACCTCGGGAACTTCACTTTGAGGCATCAGGGCTCGAACGCCAGTGAAGACGTCCCGGGCTTCCTCGAACTTGCCGGTGTCCCGGTAGATCATTCCCGCTTCCATGAGCAAAGTGACTTCTTCCGTCGATGGAACAATGTCCCACTTCATGTTGGTTCGAATCCTTTCCGGCTGTTAACGCTCGTCACCCGGCGAAGGCTGGTTCGCCGGGCCGCGACCGCGGGCAGCAGAGGCTGCCCAATCCGGGCCGGGCGCCGAACTCTCCCACTGGAGAGCCCGGCCGCCGACAGAAACCTTGATTACTTCATGTTGCGAATCACCGACATGCACATGTCGTGCTTCACCTTCATGACCGTCGACTGCAGTTCCACCGCGCGCGCTTCCGCTTGAATCTGCTCCTGGATGGCCAGAAACGGACCGGCACTCAGGCTGGTGCCGCTGCCGGAAATCGCGCTGCCAATCAAGCCGCCGAGGCCTGGGAACGCCAGGTTGCCGACTCCGCCCAGGACCGAGCCCAGCACCCTCCGGAACGTTCCGGGTTGGCTGGTAGCCTGCTGATTCTGAAAGATCTGATCCGTCGTGAATACCGGAGGTGTGGTGCCGATCGTTGGGAATGACATCTTGTTTGCTTCTCTCCTTCCAAACCAGTTATCGCGGAGGCCTCGCGGAAGTTGCTACTTCGCTTCCGCAGCCCAATTGTCCCTGGCTTCGGCCAGAACCCGGAGCAGTTCCATGGCCCGCCCGTAGGCCGCCATGGCGGCTCGGGCACGGTTCTGCTCCTGGGGCGTGCCCGATTTGGTGAAGTCTTCCAGGCGCCGGCAGGTCTTCTGCATGCGTTCGAAGAGGTCTGGGACGTCCTGGGTAAGTACCTTTTCTACTGTGGGATACGTTTGGAAGTCTAACGTCTTTGCGGGGTCGCTCATGGGGTGCTCCTTGGCTGAATTCGTCGTCGGTCAGGCGCCTTTCGGCAAGGGGTTTGTCGGGTGTGACGAGACATCGGATTACTCCACCAGCCGGTGCTGGCCGACCAGCGAGATCATGCCCAACGGCTGGACACTGATCTCTTTGGTGATCTGGGGCCAACTCAGGACGGTGATCTCCGGGTAGTTGTAGTCCAGCAACCGTTTGACAAAGCGGCGGATGTCCTGGTCGGTGATGATGACCGGCTTCTGGGCCGTCGGCGGCAGGTTGCCGATCTGGACGTAGGCGGCGTCCATCACCTGCTGGATCGCGCCTGGCTCCATGGCCAGGTAGGCGCCGTTGGCGCTCTGTCGGATGGAGTTCCGGAACATCTCCTCGATTTCCGGGTCCAGTTGGTAGACGTACAAGGTCGACTTGCCCTGGGTGATCTGGAAACAGATCTTCCGGCGGAGCGCATTGCGGACATGCTCGGTCAGGGTGAGGACATCGCGTTCAGTGCGGCCCCACTCGCTGAGGGTCTGGAAGATGGTCTTCAGGTCGCGAATCGACGTCTCTTCGTCGACGAGCCGCTGCAGGATCTCCGTAAGTGTCTGCAGGGAAATTGGTTTCGGCACTACTTCGTCCACCAGGTTGGGGTAGAACTTCTTCATGGTGTCCACCATCCACTGGACCTCCTGAATGCCGATGAACTCCCGTGCGTTCTTGCGGAGGAAGTGGGTAAGGTGGAGAACCAGAATCTCGCCGGTGTCCCAGATTTCGAGACCGGCGTTCTCGGCGCGGTCCCGTTGGTCCTTGGAAACCCAGGCGGCCGGTTTGCCGGTGCCGGGATTCACGGCCTCCTGCCCCTTGATCCCATAAATAAAGATGGCGTTCGCGGTGTCGTTGACCAGGACGGAATCCAGCCTCAGGCTGCCGGTGACGGTGGGAACCTCATTGAGGTAGATCAGGTACATGCCGCCCTCGTAGGGGCAGTTCCCGGCCACCTGGATGGGCGGAAAGATGACGCCCATCTCGGCATAGAGGTTATTGCGGACCTCGACCAGGCGCTCGAAGAAGCGCCGTCCGTCTTCGGTCTGGACATCCACGTATGGCGTCAGGGCTTCGCTGACTTCGAGAACGAGGGGAACCGTGACCGAGAGTTCGGGCTCATCGCTGGCCGACATCGGAAGCGCAGCCTTGGTTTCGACGGCGGCTGCGCTTTCCTGAAGGGCAGTGGCCCGGAAGAGTCCATAGGCAAGGGCGCCGGTGGCCCCGGCCAGGATCAGGAACGGGACTTTCGGCATGCCGGGAATCAGCGCCACGATAAACAGGAGTCCCGAGGTGACGCGGATCGCTTTGGGCTGTGCCAGGATCTGCCCCGCGACATCGGTACCGAGGTTGGCGTCCTTGTTCTCCGAGGCAACGCGGGTGACCACCATGCCGGCGGAAATCGAAATCAGGAGCGCCGGAATCTGGGACACCAACCCGTTACCAATCGTGAGAATCGAGTACGTTTGTACCGCGTCCAGGACTTCCATGTCCCGCATGAGCACGCCGATGACCAGGCCGCCGACGATGTTAATGACCGTGATGATGATACCGGCAATGGCGTCGCCTTTGACGAACTTCATGGCTCCGTCCATCGCGCCGTAAAACTGCGATTCCCGGGCGAGTTCGTCGCGGCGGGTCTTGGCGACGTCAAAATCGATGATGCCGGCCCGCATGTCCGCATCGATGGACATCTGCTTGCCGGGCATGGCGTCGAGCGAAAACCGGGCGGAGACCTCCGCCACGCGCTCGGCACCCTTGGTGATGACAATGAACTGGACCAGGGTAATGATCAGGAAGATCACGGCGCCGACCACGAAGTTACCGCCCACGACGAACATGCCGAACGCGCGGATCACCTCGCCGGCGTCCGCCTGAAGCAGAATCAGGCGCGTCGCGGAGATGTCGAGCGCGAGGCGGTAGAGAGTGGTCAACAGCAGGATGGTGGGATAGGAGGCGATCTGGGTGGCGCGGGCGATGTAGATCGACACCATCAGGATGGTGACCGCGGCCGTGATGTTGACGGTAAGGAAGATGTCGAGGAGTTGGGTGGGCAGCGGCACGATCATCATGCCGATGATGAGCCCCACCGCGGTGACGATCACCAGGTCGCTGAAACGGGTGAGAACGGCGACCAGGTTGCCGCCCAGAATTTCCTGCCTGATCTTTGCGAAGTCCGCCTGAAAGTTGGGCAACATAAGAGCGACGGAAAACCTGATTGTACAACTAAGCCGTGGCCGGACTCCGACAGGTCCGGCCACGGCCCAAGGAGAAGGGAACGGCTGGCCGCCGGTCCCGCAGAGTCTATGCGCTCTGTTCCATCTTCTGCAGTTCGCCGATCACAATTTCCATCCCGTCGATGATCGCGCGAGCGCGGTTGGCGCCGGGATCTTCCTCTTCGGGATCGAGGTCGAGGGCCTTTTCAAAGGTCGCCGCGGCATCGTCGAACTTCCCCTGCCGCAGATACGCCTCGCCCAGGTTGGCGAAGATGGAGGGATCGGTCGAGTTCAGCTCGGTGGCCCGCTTGAGGAACGTCACGGCGCTGTCGAGAGCCGGGGGTTCCTGCGCCAGAGCCACGGCGCCCATACCGGCGAACCCGAGATAGTTGTTGTTGTCCAGGGACATGAGCCCGCGGAAGATCTCGGCCGCCTGTTCCATCTTGCCTTGTTCGTACAACTGATAGCCGATGGCCGCGATTCCCTGAATCTGCTCGTCGGAGAAGCCGAAGATCGAGTTGATCGGCGCCTCACCAGCCAGCGCTTTCTGTACCGTTTCTACTGTCAGTTCTGCCATGTGATTGTTCCTCTCGTGACTAGCCACGCATATTCTGAATCGCGGCCTTTTGCATATCTCCCTGCGCCTTGATGAGGTTGGACATCATCTGAAACATGTTCTGGGCATCCTGCATCATCTTCTGGCCCTTCAGTTGGTCCGCCTTGTTTTCCGACAGCATCAACTGCTCGGCCGATTTCATCATGCCGTCGATCTTGGACCCAGCCGCGCCGACGGAATCGGCGGAGCCCCCAGAGATTCCACCCGCGGCCGAGCCGCCGCCCGCCCCGGCCGACGGAGCCATCTGGCCGCCGCCCATCGGGCCCTGCATCCCGCCTGCTTGGGCGCCGCCCATCGCGCCACCTTGGCCGGTGAGCTTGGCGATCATGTCCTGCAGCATCTGGATAATTTGCTGCATGCCCATCGGGCCCTGGGCTCCGCCAGTCGCTGCACCTTGACCGGCTTGTCCTGCGCCTTGTCCCATTCCCTGCATCCCCTGCTGCATTCCCTGCACGAGTTTGCCGAGTTGGTCAGTGATCTGGTTGAGCTTATCGCCAATGCCCTGAAGCGATTGCTGCATGCCGGCAAACGGCGGCTTGAAGGGCATGGGCCGCTGCGGGCACTGGTGCTTCGGCTTCTTTTTCTTGCGGCCGAAGAGCTTGCCAAAGGCCTTGCCGATTCCACCCACCAGGTTCGCCGGTCCGCCGAGAAGGCCGCCGATCATGTCCATCGGTCCGCCGCCACCCGCTCCGCCGATGCCGCCAAGAATGCCGCCGACAATCCCCCCCACGGGGCCGGGCAGCACGCTCTTCACGATGTTTCCGACTGCTCCCATTCTGTTTCGATCCTTTCTTGTCCGGCCACCACCGGGGGCCGGTGCTTCCGCAAACTTTCGTCGTGGAGTGGACTTCCACCCCGCACCTTAGGGGTTATCGAGCAAGCGCTTCGAAAAGTTGCCTCTTTGCCAAACTTTTCTTTGGGGACTTATCGGACACGCGCCACACCCCGCCAGCGGGCCAGGGTCTCGAGCTTGGCCTCCTCCGCCTCGTCGGAACTCCGATCCGGATCCGGCCGGCGGGCGGCTCCCATGGAATCAACCTGAAGAGTGCCGGCGTGAACGTCGACGCCGTGATGACGCAGGGCCCGAATCAGTTCGGTGCGCGGCGCGGCAGTTTGGGAATCCCGAGGCTTCCCCTGCGACTTGCCCGACCCGCTCTTGGGAGCCGGCCTGGCAGAACTCGCGAGGGAGCCCGCCAGATGGCGGGACCCTTTGAGTTTCGCGCTACTTTCGCCCTCCATGAGACCTCCTCCAGAAATGCTTTTAGCGGGGCGGCTCTCTGTCTGAAGAGCCGCCCCGCACCAGTTGCCTGCAAGTTCGCGAAAGGGGTTGACGTCGTTCGCTTATCCGCGCATGTTCTGGATGGCTGCCTTCTGCATGTCACCCTGCGCTTTGATGAGGTTGGACATCATCTGGAACATGTTCTGCGCGTCCTGCATCATCTTCTGACCCTTCAACTGGTCCGCTTTGTTTTCCGACTGCATCAACTGCTCAGCCGACTTCATCATGCCGTCGATCTTGCTGCCCGCGGCTCCGATCGAATCGGCCGAACCACCGGCGACGCCGCTGGAAGCGGCACTGGAAGCCGCACTCGAAGCGGGACTGGAAACCGCGCCTCCCGGAGGCAGCGGTTGGGGATTCAGAGAAGCGTTCCCGCCGGCTTGTCCGGCTCCGCCCGCCTGGCCGTTTTGCCCGGTGAGCTTTGAGAGCAGGTCCTGAAGCATTTGCATGATCTGTTGCAGACCTGCGGGACCCTGAGCTCCTTCCGCCCCGGCAGCGCCCGGCTGACCCGCCGCGCCCTGCTGGCCGGCGGCTCCGCCCAGTTGCTGCTGGAGACCCTCCAACAGGCCCTTCAGCTTGTCGGTGATTTGGCTCAACTGGTCGCCGATTCCCTTCATCTGTTCCTGCATGCCGCCAGCCGGCTGCTGGAACGGCATCGGCCGTGCCGGGCACTGATGCTTTTTGTGCTTCTTGCGCCCGAACAGGCTCTTGAACGCTTCTCCGATCCCTTCGGCGAGTTTCATGGGGCCCTGGAGCAGCCCTCCGACCATGTCTCCGCCGGCTCCCTGAAGCAGACCTCCGGCGAGACTGCCGAGCCCTCCGGCTCCGCCCGCTCCGCCAAGGATGCTGGTCACGACCGAGCCCACGGGCCCGGCTAAAACTCCTGCTGCGATTCCTGCAACTGGTGGCATCTGATTTCCCTTTCGTACCTTTCGCGTCGTTCTGGTCGCCGTCGTTGCCTCTTGCGACAACCCAGTTATCGTCGGGGAAGGCCAATAGTTGCCCGATCCCAGGGTTCTTTTATCCGGAGGTCCGGCGCCGTCCCGGCGATTAGCCGGCGAGCGGTGATACACTGACCTGGGATTTCGAAAACTCACACTTGGAGACAGCGATGAACTTCGTAAAAACACTCGCCGTCGGCGCGACGGCTCTCTGGCTCGGCGCGACGACTCTGACCGCGGCCGACAAAGGCATGATGCACTGCTTCGCGTTCACGGTGATCGACAGCGCGTCCGATGCCGATTGGCAGGCGTTCAAGGCAGCCACCGACGCCATGCCGAAAAAGATGAAGTCGGTCAAGAAAGTGTGGCACGGTAAACTGCTATCGCCGCTGGCGGTCTTCCGCGGCGATGCGGAGACACGAAAGAAATTCACTCCGGGTGTGAACGAGGCTGAGGGAAAATTCCAGCGTCTGATGCGCCAGCACGGCGTGTGTATGGAGTTCAAGGAGTCGGGTGCGGCGGTGTTGAAAGCCTATGCCGGCGACCCGTATCACGCCGAGTGGATGAAGGCCTACGAGAAGGTGCGTGTGGCGGGCACGACCACGTACGACATCGTGGTGGAGTAGGCGTAACGAACCGGCGCTCCCAAGGGGCCGAGCGAAGGCGTACAGTGCGGGACCCCCGTGCCTGGGACCGAGCAGTTTCTCAGACACCAAAAAGGGTGGCGGCTTCCCTGGTGCCTGGCACCAGGGAAAGCAACTCCTTTAGTTTATGGGGCTTCCAGGGCGGGAGAAGACACATAACACCACTTCACTCCGGTTAGTTTGCAGTCCTCTGCCTCGGGGTCCGGCCAGTCAGCCCAAGACGATCGGCGGTATGGCGCCTATCGGAAGACCACCAGATCGCTGATGGAGATGTCGCTTCCTTTCGAACCCGGATAGGGCTCGCCGCGCACGACCACGCGCACCGTGTGCTTCGCCGCCGGCAGGCCGAACGCGTGCCACAGCGAGTCACCGCTTTTCGTCGAGTCCTCGTCGGGATAGGCATCCACGGTTTGCACGAGTTTGCCATCGAGAAAGACGTCGGCCTTGCCGCCGGTGGGCAGGTATTGGCCGGCCACGATGACACCGCGGCCTTCAAAGGCCGCTTCCGCGGAGGCGCCACGTGCGTTGGCAACGCGGGCATTCTGACCCTCGCGCCAGGATCCGGACCACTTCCAGCGCGGGTCCGAGGCCGCGACCCGCTCCACCGGCGAGCCGTAGTCGTCCCACAGTTCCAGCTTGGCCGCGAGGGGCGTTTGCGTCTTCACCACGAGGGTCTCGTTGTCTACTCGTCCGCCTTCTTTCTTGACCAGGGCAATGGCGCGCTTCTCCGTGCTGGCAACAATGGTGCGGAAGGAGAAGCCGGTGTAGCTGAACTTCTTGTCCGCCAGCGCGGGAATCCCGCCCTTCCAGGGGTCGGGGATGCGTTGGTACCCCAGCATCACGCCCAGGATGCCGCAGGCGTTGGCCGGGTTGCAGTCGGAATCCTGCCCGGCGCGCGTCGAGACCTCCAGAGTCTTCGCGAAATCGCCCTTGCCGTAGAGCAGGCCGAGCGCGATGTAGGCTCCGTTCAGTTTCGCGTCGATGTTGAACGGTTTCAGCGCGCCTTCCGGGCACGGCTCCCGCCGGTTCCACTTCTTCTCGATCAGACGCCAGACCGCTTTCCAATCGTCCGGATGCTGCTTCGACCAGATCAGGACGTCGGCGATGAGCAGCGCGTAAGGACTCTTGGCTGGGATGGTGGCCAGACCGGCTTCCACCACCTTTCTCGGGTCGTTCTCGAAGTAGGCGGCGGCATACATGCCCGAAACGAACATCCCGCCGTAGATGCCGTCGCCGTAGTTCATCACGCGCCCGGCGCGCCAGCAGAGATTGTTCGAGGAGCGCGGCAACCCCGGGCACATCAGCCCGATGAAGTCGGATTCGATCTGGAAATCGATGTCGTTGGCGTGGGCGTTGTACTTGGGCATCCCGCTCCATTCGGCTTTGACCCCGCGCTTCAACGCCCGGCGCGCGGCCAGATTGGCGTGCCATAGGCGGTACTTCGCCTCCCGGAACATCGCGCCAAAATCGGCGGTCGTGGCGTCGAGTCCTTTGTCGTCCAGGACCTTGGCGAAGGTCATATCGACGTAAAGGTCATCCTGGTTAAGCGAATTGGAAACCCGGTCGGGAGTCCACGCCGGCAGATCTCCTTCGATCATCTGCTCCTTGTAGCGAAACTCGGTGGGTGCGCCGAAGCTGACGCCGATCATCTGACCGGCCCAGCCTCCTTCGATCTTGTCGCGGAGCGCGGCGAGCGGAATCCGCCGGTCCGCTGCGTTCACGGCCGCCGGCGCTAACAGGCCGGCGAGGGCCGCAAGAATCATGAGGACAGCCTGCATATGTCCCCATTGTACGGACCGCCTCTAGCCGTTTGCCGCGGTGGCGCCGTCGGGCCGGTAGGCAGGGAGCGTTCCGATCAGCCGGATCACCTTGCGCGCCTCCCCGTACAACGCCACGCCCAGATAGTGCAGGCTCTTCCCGTCAATACGGGCGATGGCCCGGCGGTACTCTTCGTCGGTGCGGCTTACCTGCGCCGGCAATGGGTAGTCCGCGACGAACACATCGGGCTTGGTCAAGGCCATCCTGCGGATCTCGGAAATCGTTCCCGCCGGGGCTTTGAGAATCGGCAGTTTTGCCAGGAACAGGCCGGCGTGCGCGACGCCCGATGCGTCCACGGGTTCGGGACCTTGAATGCCCGGCACCTTGGCGCCGAGCGTCACCGACAGCACGGCGATCGTCTTCAACGCGACGCCGGAGGTCAACGATCCGTCCAGGACGATGACCGCAATCTGCTTCGGGCCTTCCACGGCATCTTTCAGCGAAGGACTCCGCACGGGTTCCGTGATCAGCATCTGGGGTTTCCAGCTTCGACGCGCCAGGACGATTCCGGATAGGAAGTCAACCGCCCCGCACGTCAAAAAAAGTCGTCCTTTCAGTGCAGTGCGCGCAGACCCCGGCCGGTCACCAGATAGGCCGCGAAACTGCCCAGCCAGTGGCCTCCGGCGTAATGCTCGCCCGTGACTGCCTCGAGTCCGGCCTGGCGGTGCCCTTGAGCAAGGGCCTGGATCCGCTCCCGGCGCGGATGCGACTCCGGAAGCGAGGCGGCGATTCCCTCGAGCATCCAGGCCCGGCTGAGGTTGAGTCCGTTCAGATGGGCCAGTTTCCCGTCGCTGGGGTCCGGCGACACTTCGGGCCGGACCGGCAGATCGGGAAGAAAACGGTCGAACCACGCCGCGAATTCCTTCGCCGGGAGAACGCGCCGGACCACATCCGCCTCGGCCAGGCAAGGCGAGAGGAAATCTTCGCCCGAAGGCTCGTAGGCGATGGGACCGTTCACGTCGCCCAGGTAGAATTGCCGGATCTTCGACTCCACCAGTTGGCGGAAATGGGCGTCGCCGCCAACCGCGGTCCAGTCGTGAATCAGGCCCAGGGCAAAGGCCGATTGCGTGTGTTCGCCCGATCTCACCGGGTGCGACAGCTTCGGTAGCCATGCCTCCAGCCGCCGCACCGCGGCGTGTTCGAGCGGTTCGATCGCGGCCCTCCAGGGCCGCGCGTCCGGGTCGTCCCACTCCCGCAGTTCGCGGCCGAGTTGCAGCAGCCAGGCAAGGCCGTACGGGCGTTCGAAGCTCTCGCGGTCCTTCCGCTCGAGGTATCGGGCCTCGGCGGCGAGATTGTCCCCGGTGAGCGAACGGGCGAGAGCCTCCCGGGCTCGCGCGGCGAAGGGCGCCTCCGGATACAGGCGCGCCAGGCGCGCCAAAAGCCAGTGACCGTGCACCGCGGAGTGCCAGTCGAAGCAGCCGAAGAACGCCGGAGTCAGCTTTCTCGGGGGAAGCGCGTCCTCGTCGGACGACATGACGTGCGCGATCTTGTTGGGATACTCGCGGTGCACGCAATCGAGAGCGAGGCGGGCAAAGCGCTCGGCGGCGTGCGCGTCCAAGTCGGCGGGCAGGGCGGGCATGGCAATCGCGATCAGTAGGAGGGCGAGGGTCGTGCCCATCGCCCTACGATAGCGTACCGCGCGGTTGCGGGCCCGCCCGTTTGACCAGGCTGCTTCACCGTTACTGCCAATGTCCTGGCATCCACTGATAGCCGTTCGACGTGGACAGCCAATGACCGGGGACGTACGTCGCGCCCGCGCGCGGGACGCGGACCCAGGTTGGCGAAACCCACTCATAGTGATCGCCCAGCCAGTTGTAATAGCCCTCGACCCGGATGTAGTCCGGACCCGGGCTGGGACCAATTGCGGCCACCGTCGTGGGAGGAGCTGGGGTTGGCGGCACGCTCGTCACCACCGGCGAGGTGGTTGGAGACGGAACGGCGGCCACCACTGTCGGCGCGGGCGCTGGATTCGGCGGGAGGACCACTACCTTACCGCCCCCACACCCGGCCAGCGAGGCCGCTGCCACCGAGGCGATTGCGAGAAATGCGCGTCTCATTTACGTTTTCCTCCACCACTGGCGCATGCAATCGCGGGACCAGTCATTCATGGCAAGAACGGGTGACTCACTGTGACTGCGAAATAATTGCCGCCCGCGGCAGATCCCGGTAAAAACTACGCACTGTCAAAATCGCCCCCAACAAGAGGTGTTGATTCGGCGCGATTTGCGCCGTGCGGTATGCGAGTTGCAGCCGTGTTCTCAGTCAGGCGCCAACGCCAGGCATAGGATTTTCAGAAAAAGGAGTAACTTCATGAAAGCACATCGGCGAAACGGGTTCCGAATTATGTTGGCCTCGACTTGCGCGATCGTGATCGCCATCGGCGTCCTTGCCGTTCGCGCAAAGGCCGACGCGTGGGATAAGAAGACGATCCTTACGATAAATCAGCCCATTCAGGTGGAAGAAACCTATCTGGATTCCGGCACCTACGTGTTCAAGCTATTGAACTCGAATTCGAACCGGCACATTGTCCAGATCTTCAACGGAGACCAGAGCCACCTGATCAATACGGTCCTGGCGATTCCCAACTACCGGTTGCAACCATCCGGCGACTCGCGATTCTCGTTCTACGAGACTCCCCCCGGGACCGCCAAGGCGATGCGCGCATGGTTCTATCCCGGTGACAACTTTGGCCAGGAATTTCGATACCCCAAGGAGTTGAGGCAACTCGCGATGGCGGCGCCTCCAGTCACTCGTCCGCCCGAGCCTCCTCCTCCGCCCATCGTGACCCAACCGGCGAGGGAGGAACCTCAGGCGGTGAGTGAGCCGCCCGCAAAGGAGGAGCCTGTCGAAATCGCTCAGGCCGCTCCGCCGCCCCCTCCTGGAGCGCAACCTGAACCGGCTCGTGAAGCGCCTCCCGCGGAAGAGCCCAAGGAACTCCCGCAGACCGCGACGCCCTACCCGATGATCGGACTCGGTGGAGTCCTGTTGCTTGGCCTCTACGGCTTTTCGCGCGTCCGGAGCTTGACATAATCGAGGGACAGCGATGAACCGGCGCGCCGCAGTTCGCAACCTGGTAGCCGCGGGCGCCGGCTCCCTGCTTTGGGGGCCTTTGGGGTCCGCGCCTCGACCGGACGTCGAGCAGGACTCCCTCTTCCGCAGCGATGTCGTCCTGGTGTTGTTGGACGTAAGCGTAAAGGACCGGCAAGGGCGGTTCGTCCCTGGTTTGAGCGCAGAAAGCTTCACCGTTCTCGAAGACGGACACCCTCAGAGAATTACCTTCTTCGATCCTTACGATCGCCCGGTGACGGTCGGCGTTCTGTTGGATGAAAGCCGCAGCATGACTCCGAAGCGGCGGGAAGTGATCGCGGCGGCCCGCGCGCTGATCGAGGAAAGCAACCGCCTCGACGAGATCTTCGTTCTGCACTTCAACGAGAGTGTGTCGGCCGGTCTTCCAGCGGGGATTCCGTTCTCCAGCAACCCCCGCGAGTTGTTCGCTGCGCTCTCCCGCGAGGTTCCGGGCGGAAAGACGGCGCTCTACGACGTCTTGTGGGACGGCATGGAACACCTGCGGCTTGGCAGACGGGATAAGAAAGCTCTCGTCCTGATCAGCGACGGCGGCGATACCGCCAGCCGGCACAACCGCAAGGAGACGCTCGAAATGGTGGAGCGGAGCCCGGCGACGTTGTACGCGATTGGACTGTACGAAGAAGGCGACCCGGATCGGGATCCGGGGTTCCTGCGCCGGATTTCGAGGACGAGCGGAGGAGAAATCTACCTGCCGTCCGGCACGAAGGAACTGTTGAGTGTGTGCCATCGAATCGCGCGTGAGATCCGCACCCGGTACACCATCGGATACATCCCCGAGGCGCGCCAGCGAACGGCCCCGTTTCGGCGGATTCAGGTGCGCGCGCGCGATTCCCGTCACGCAAAGCTGATGGTGCAGACACGTAGTGGCTATCGTTATGACGACGCAGCCTCATCCAAATAAGCTCCGGCGGCGGCTCGAGCGGGCCCTGCTGGTGGCGGGGACCGCCGGAGTCACCGTGTGGCTGTGCCACCTGACGATGTTCACGGTCGGACAAAGCTGGGACAACTGGGTCTTCGAACGTCAATCGCGCGGAGAGACGGCAACTGTCCAAGCCTATGTCAACGAGCAACGGCACAAGATCACCGACGAAGTGCGTTCGTGGTTGGGGCTTGCGCCGCCGGCTCGCCGGCCTCTCCCACAGCGAGGCGGGTTGGTTCCGCCGCCCGCACCCTCCGGCAACCAGTTGATCGGCCGGCTCTCCATTCCGCGCCTTCAGGTGAAGACCACCGTACGCGAGGGGACCTCGGAGCGGACGCTGTCGCTGGCCACCGGCCACATCCGCGGCACGACCCTTCCGGGTCAAAACGGAAACGTCGGTGTGGCTGGCCATCGCGACACGTTCTTTCAAGGGCTGGCGGACATTCGCCTCAGCGACGTCGTCGAGTTCGAGACCCGGGATGCGCGCTACGGATACGAAGTGGTCTCCACCGACGTGGTGAGACCGGACGCGGTCGAGGTGCTGAGGCCTGGCCGTTATCCCGAACTCACGCTGGTGACGTGCTATCCGTTCGACTATATCGGTTCCGCGCCGGAGCGGTTCATCGTCAAGGCGCGGCAGGTGTCGCAGACGCCCCTCCGCCGGCGCATGTCCGAGGCCCCGCCCCCGCCCCCGCCTTCCGCACCTCCGGAGATTCGGCCCGCCGCCCTCCCGGAAGCTCCTCCCGGCAAGGGCCGGGTCCCCTTTCACATCAGCAGGCATCATAGCGGGCAAGTCGTTCCCGGCATCTCGGTCGGGGTCACCGAGGTTGACGCTGCCGAACGGCGCGTGGACGGGTGGGTGTGGGTGATGCCGGACCGGCGCACTCTCTGGCTGCGAGGCCATCCCCCGAAAGAGCCGCTGGTGTTCTATCAGGACGGAGAAAGACGGCAATTGGTGATTGCCTCCGTCACGTCCGAGGCGGCGTCCGGGTACCTGCTGATGCGGTAGGGGAAGGACGGCACGGCAGCGCCCGGCGGCCAACGACGTCGCCCGCCGCCACGTTCACGTGGGCTCACTGGGCGGCAAGCTTCTTCAGAACCGCGGCCGCCCTCTCCTCGAACAGAGGCTGCCATTCCGGGGCCACCATGCTGTCGCAGTCTTCCTGGGCGTAGCCGGTGTTGCTTCGCTGCTTCGCGGTGGCCGTGTAGTAAATGTAGCCGTTCGTGTAGCCGGCCACGAAGGTGAACGAAGCCGGCGCCCTCTTCTTGATGGCGAGACCGATTTCGACGGTCAACTCGCCGGGGAAAGTAACCAGCACGAAGTCGCCCACGCGGACGCCCGCCACCTCCACATCGAGCGTCGTCTTCCCAGCGGCGAGATTCCCGGCGTGGTGCTTCCGGAGCAACGCCAGGTTCGTTTGCAGCCTGGTGAGCTGCTCCATGATCTGGATGTTCCGGATGTACTGCTCGAGATTGGCCCGGTTCTCCGCGTCGAGGGTGCGCAGGTCCTCCCGGCCTTGCGCCTTCTCGTGCAGGTAGCGGTGGCTGTAATACGAGGGGAATTCGGGAGCGAGCTTGTATTGAACAAACAAGGGCACGAATGTTTTCAGGTTGAGGCTGGCGCCAGTGAGGGATTCGAGCAGCCGGGATTGCTCGGCCTGAATGGCCGCCATCCGCCGTTCCAAATCGGCGCCCCTGGGCAGCGTGAGCACTTCGTTGATCACCCGCAGCCCAGCGCCGTCGCGGGGACGAATGGTCCTCCAGGAGCGCAGGACGCTGAGGCCGAGCAGATTGCCCAATGGCTCGGCATCGTGAGGATGGTGCACCGCCTTGTACATGGCCGGGTTGATGTCGCCGGCGCTTCCTTGCAGAAACAGGGCCATCGAGCCCTCGCCAAGAGTTTCTTCGATCACCCTGGAAGCGAAGCCGGGATAGTCCGCCGTGTTGCCCCCGCTGGGCACGCCGTGGATGGGATGGCAGGCGAAGTTGTAGACCACCGCCAGAGGCTTTCCGTCCAGGCGGTCGAGACGCAGCAGGCCGATCTCGGGGTCGACGGGCCCCACGCCGGCGACATCCTCGTCGCGCGGCAGGGAGTAGGCGCGGCGCACGTCCAGTTCGCTGCCGTCCTTCATCTGTAGCCTGCGATTCTCCATGATCCGGTCTTCGTGGCCGCGTCCGGCGCCGGCGCGGACGGGAGTCACCGTGCGCCAGGCGGCTTTCACCGCTTCCACCGCGAGCGCGTCGGCGTCGCGGCGCACAATGCTGTGGCAATGGCTGGCGTTGATGACGACGCTCGACGGGGGAATGCCCAGTTCCTTTTGAAGGCGCGAGCGGACGCTCGACATAAAGCTGTTCGGGATCCTGCCGATCTCGGCGAGAGCCACGGCGTCCACGGTGACGATCACCAGGGTCGTCGAGTCATTGCGGAGCACGAGGGCTTTCGCGTACGAAGGGTCGTTCACCGGTCCGGCTTCGCGATCCGTGATTTCCACCTTGGCGACTCCGGCCCGGAGTTGCGCCGAGGAGGGCTGAGCCAGGAGCAGGGCGGCCGCGGCGAGCAGAGTGGGTATTACGCGAGTCGCCGGCTTCACGCCGGTTCTCATGGGGCTTGGATGCACAGACACAACGTCATTTCAGCATGGATGCTCCGGTATGGCGATGGGATCGCGTCGCATGGGTTGCGGCCAAAGCGGCCGTACACTACAGGCAATCGGCGGCCGGGATCCCAGAGGGTGGCGCCGATGTAACGTTCGCGGTCGGCAGCGTCGTTGTAGTAATACACCGTTACCAGGTTGCCGTCCGGGCGTTGAACCGTACGGGTGTATCCGAGATCGAAGGCTCCGCCGTCCTTGCGCAGGATGATGTCCTGGCTCCAGGAAAGCCCGTTGTCCGGGCTGATGCGGGCGCGGATTCCGTAAGGCTCCAGCCGATAGCCATACGTCATGACGAGGCGGCCATCGCGGAGGCGGACCAGGCAGGGCGGATTGCCGCCCGTCTCGATTGCCGCCTGATTCAGGAATCGCCAGGACTCGCCGTTGTCGCTGGAGCGCCACACGTCGATCCACTTGCGCCGGCGAATGGCGGTGACCAGGTCCGCCGGTCCCACTCGCACGGTGGAAGGCATGATCGCGTAGTCTTCCGGTTCCGGGCCGATGAACGAGACCAGGTTCCAGGTCTTGCCGCCGTCGTTGGTGCGGACCGCGGCGACGCGGCCTTCCTTGCGGTCTCGCTTCGCCACGGTAATCAGGGCGAGGAGTTCATGCTTGCCCAATACGACGTAGTCGGTGCGCGCGGCCGTGCCGGGTTGGCCGAAGTTGGGCAGGCGGAACGAGCCCTGCCACGATTTGCCGCGATCGTACGAGCAATAGAAGCGGGATTCGCCGTCGTGGATGCTGGTCATCCGGAGCGTCATGGCGAAATCGGGATGCGTAAAGTCGATTCCGCCAGGACAGTCGACGGGAGTCTTTCCGCCCGGCCCGGTGGGGACCTTCGCGGTCTCGGTGTTCGGCGGCGGCCGCAATCCTTCAGGCCGCTCGATCTTCCAGGTCTTGCCTCCGTCGAGGCTGCGGCCAATCACGTGCTCGGCGGGCTTCGACCAATCGATGTCGTGGCCGGTGGGATTGTCCTTGAAGTAGCCGATTTCGAACCCAACCACGATCTCGTTGCCCCAGGACCAGATGCCGTGGTTGGCCGGCCATCCGCCATACCGACCCGGTTCTCCGTAGACGATCAGGTTCTAGAGAACGCGAGGAGATTGGGCAAAGGAGACGCCGCCCAGAAGAACGGCCAGCAGTACGCGCTTCATGGATTCTCTTCCATCGTACCGGACGCTCACGATTGCACCTTGACGGCGGCGCTGACCGGGCCGGCACCCACGCGCAGCATGGTGAAGACCGGCGGCGGGGCAGGGCGGACGCGCCGGTTCCTCAGGGCTTCGAGAAGGAGGACGGCCACGTCGCCGCTATCGTGGTTCAGGACCAGAGCGTAACGGTCGTCGGGCGTGATGGCGATATGGGAAGGCCGGGAGCCGACCGCCACGGTCGCCAGAAGCTTGCTGGTCGTGATGTCGATCACGGTCACGTCGCCCGACTCGGGATTGGCCACGAACAGCAGCGGGGAGGGGCCGGAAGAAACCGCCATAGCCCCGGGAGCCTTGCCGGCCAGAAACGTTTCCGCGACCAGATCGCGGTAGGGATAAATGGCGGCGACCGCATCGGTGCCCCGTCCGGAAACAAACAGGACGCCGCCGTCCGATTTGAAACAGAAGCGACTCGGCTCGATGGCCAGTGGGAGCCGCGTCACGACTTTTCCGGTACCGCTCTCGAGAATCACGATCAAGCGGGAGTCGGGCAGGCCGACGAGCAGTTGCCGCCCGTCCGGCCGGAACCGCAAGGTGGACGGACGGCCCCCCACCGGCGTCAGGTGGAGTGGCTTGCCCTTCCGGAGGTCCCAGACACCGGTCTGGCCGGCGCCCGGGAAACTGACCGCCGCGTGATCGTCGCGCGAGAGGTCGAAGTCTTCCGGAGCGGCGGGAAGGCGCACCCGGTGAGCGGCCTTCCAGGTATCGATGCTGAGCCCGGCGAGCACCAGGGACTCCCTGGACAGGGCCCACAGCCGGGCGCCGTCGGCGGAGAGCCTCATCGAGTGCTGGGAGACGCCGAAGCGATGACGCCGGACCACGGAGAAATCGGGGACATTGATCTCGTGAATCACTCCCGTTTTCGGAGTCAGGACATAGACGGTGTCGCGCGCGGGATGGGCGATGACGGCCGTCGGCGGCGCATCAAAGGACACGTGACGCCGCACCTGAAGGGTATCGAGGTCGATGACGGCCACCGTCCGGCTCAGTTCATTGGCAATCAGCACGACTCCGGACTGCGCCGGCGAGGTCTTGCGGCAGGCGGCAACCGCAGTCAGTCCGGCGAGGAAGATTCGTCTGGAAGGATGGCTTGGATCGTTCACAGAGAAGAACCGCTGACCTGGTGGCTTGGCTCGCAGTCCGCGCCCTCAGGGTAGCAGAGGCCGGCTCAGCGGCGGAACTAGTTTTGACACTCCGGACGATGCTCCGAGAAGCTCCAGCGATTGCTGCTTGTCCAGGTCGAACGCGAAAATCGGGTCGGACTTCCGCCGGAGTACACAATGCGCCGGCACCGGAACGAACCGGGACATTTTTCCCATCGTCGCTCACACCGCTGATCTTGCAGCAGAGGCCTATTCCTTGTAGTCAACCCGGACTATTGCCTTATCTCCGGTGGACGAAGTGACGGTAATGGTTCCTCCCGCCGATTGAGCGGGCGGATTCACCAGGGTGACTGTTACCAGTCCGGGTGTGGTTCCCGATGCCTGGTCCAGTTTGATCCAGGGCCGATCAGCCGTGGCCGTCCAATTCAGAGCGGTTCGCCAGTTTTCGTTGTCGACCTCGAACACATCGATCAGTTCGTCTCCAGCGGCAAACAGGAGGACATCCGGGTCGACGAGCAGCTTATCGGCCACCACGGGGAGGTCGGACCGTTTCGCCACGACGAGAACCTTTACGGTTGCGGTCACGGCGTCCCGCGAGGCATCGTCGGAAGCGGAAACCGTAATCGCGTGCTCGCCCACGCTCAGCTTGGCATACTCAAACTCCACCCCTGTTCCCAGGCGTCCATCGACGTTTGACGTCCAAACCACCTTTTCATCGGGAACTTCGCCCGCGTCGACGTCATATGCATAGGCTTCGAACGCTATGGTCTCTCCACTCACGTAGGCCGACCCGTCCCGCGGTCCGAGAATCTCGACAAACGCGCTACGTTCCACAATCGTGAAGGGTTTCGAGTTGGCGGCCGTAGTGCGAATCCCGTCCGTCGCCAACACCCGGAACAACGCTTTGTCTGAACCGGAGATCTCATACCGGTCAACCATAACGGAAGTTTCCGGGATGTCCTCCGCGACGGTGACCCAGTTCTGCCCGTTATCAGGGCTGTACTGCACGGCGTAGAGTAATTTGTCGCCATCGGCATCGGAGGCGGTCCACGATACTTCCACCTCATCGGCATCGATCGTCTCGCCGCCAGCTGGCTTCTGCACCGTCACGGCCGGAAAGGCCGGTCCCGCCTTCACCGTCGCGAGCAACGACCGCCCCGGCCCGGTAATGTCCACCACCGTCGTTCCCTCGACATAAGCGACAAGTTCATGGATAGCACGCAGGTCCAGTTCCGGCTGGCCCGAAGTCGCCGCCGCCCCGCTGATCATCGTAGAGGGCGTAAAGGGATAGCTGGCCAATTCGCTGTCGCCGGCCTTCAAGACAATGGCGTAGTCTCCAGGGACCCGGGGCGCGACCTCGAATGCCTCCCTCAATAAGTAGATCGGGGCCAGGTGCGCCGTCGGGGCGCCGGGTTTGTTGAGGTCCACCGTACCCACCACCAGCATGCGGTCGGTAAGTGTCCCCGCCGCCCGGGCCTGCTCCTTCAAGGAAACCGGTTCCACCGATCCTACATTGCTCAGAATGCCGTCCAGCAACCCGGTATAAGTGAACTCACTCATCCACTGGAACCTGCAGTACGCCATGTTATCGGTCCACGCAGGGCTCAAAACGCTGTGGGTGAGGTGGTCATAGCCCATGATTGCAGCGGCCCCCGTCGAGACCGGGCTGATCGCGCCTCCCGGGTTGGGAAACGGACGCCCGGCGGCTGCGCTGCAGAACTCGGCGTGGTAGCGCGAATAATTGTGCGCCACTTCGTGCGACCCGTACCAGTCGCCGTAGGATCCGTCGGTGTCCCAGCTAAGCAAAGCCGAATCGGGATCGGGTACCCCGGTGGGGCCAGAGGAGGCGAACCCGGGCAATCCATCCGCGCAGCCGCGCATAAATCCGCCCTTATCGCTCACCATTCCGTAATATCGCGCATTCGCCGGGACCCGGTTCCCTGGGCTCTGCAAATCCGCCAACCGCTTCAGATTCAAATGCTCATTGATCGTGCTGCAGTCCGGGAGACCTTGGCCCATAGAGCTTGTGATGTCTTCGTGCCGGATCCAGAACAGCACGCCGGGCACTGGCCAAGCCCGTTGCATCCAATTGGCCATCATCCGGATGTCCTTGTCCTCCACCGAGTGGCGGACCCCGTCGGTTCCTGTATAGGTGAACCCATAGATCACGAGGTATAGGGGAGGAACCGTTTCGAACTTCACAGTCAACTCCCGTACGTCGTTTTCCGCGTTGGGGTCCGACACTTCACCGGCGGGATTCACTTCCGCCCGGAGGGATACCTCGCCTTGCCTGTACCCGTCCGGCAATTCGAACAGGAACGCCTGATCCCGAACGACCCGGTTGGGATTGGCAACGATGGTAATCGCCCTACCCGGGTTCATCGGCGGCAACGTGATCGTCTGCCCGTCCCGCGTTGCTTTCAACTCGGCGGTCGAGATCTGCGACCCTTGCGGCGAGCGAACATGGAATCGGACGAACGTCCTTTTGCCCGCCACTAAGCGTACACTGTTGTTCAAATCCTGGATTGTTTGGGTGACTTCGAGACCGAGCGCCTGCAAATCGCGGGCCTGGCTCCAGGCCGCCACAGAAAAGGAGAGGAGGAGTAAGACGTAACGCACTTAGACCTGAGAGTATAGCAAGAGCGAGATCGCTGGAGAGCAGCCAAAGGCCGGGGCCGGAGCGACGACGATGACGTGCCGGATGCAAGAGCGGTACTTCGCATCCCTACCGTTGCCCGGCTTCTGGACGTACCTGAATCGACCGTTTATGGACTCGTACAGGGGGGGGTGACAGGGGCCCACATGGCACAGGGTCCGGCAACCGCGTCAAGCCCTAATGGCGACATTGGAACATGCCGGCAAGAAGTTACTCTACGGCCTCTGATGGTGTGGGCAATCGCGCGTCGTGACGGGAGTCGGCAACCCCACGGCTACGCCGAGTGCGCGAGGCGCCGTACGTGGAAAGGTTAGCGAACCGGTTCCAACGAGAGCAATGCCGCCGAACGCGCCGGCAACGTCACCCGCACCTCACGGACGATGCCGCTGGTGGACGGGATTCCGGCCGACGATTCCGGGTAGACGCGCCGGAACCGGTAGCGCCGCTTTCCGTCAAGCCCGGATCGGGCGTCGAGAGGAATGAAGGCCGCGGCCGCCCGGTCGTTGGAATTAAAGAAGAACGCGAACCCCGCTCCATCGGCGCCCGCGCGCAGGTAGCTATCGCATCTTTCCTTCCCCGGCTCATAGGGCGAGACGTCGATCCGGCCGGTGTGGCCGCCCCCCACCGGGATCGAACGGACCACCGGCCACTCGGGTAGAAAGGTGGCCGGCCGCCGCAGGATTTCACCGTTCCGTCGCGCCCAGTCATACCAATAGCGGATTCGCTTCCGCTCCGCCTCGGTCTGCCCCACTCCGTACACGATGTGCGTGTTCGAGACGGCCAGGGCGCTGAGGATCAGGTAGTCGGGATCGCCGGCGCCAGGCCGGAAATACACCTGGTCCAGGTAGCTGGGTACGAAGTGATAGAAATGACGAATGCGCGACCGGTAGCGGATGTCGTCCCCGTTTTCCACCGAATTCTCGCTGAGCGTGAACACTCCGTCCACGTACGTCGCGTCCCAGACGCCGGCGTCCATGTTGGGCCGCGCCGCTTCCAAATGAAAATCCCGGCCAAACTCACGGCGCAGCGTCCGGAACAACTGTCTCCGGGCGGCGAAGTATCCGTACGAAGCGTCGCCGGGCAGATGGTCGTGTCCCACCGCCGCGCAGGGCAGTCCTGTCCGCGGGTGAGGCTCCCCCTCGTCAAGGGCGTAGCCGCCGTACCCGTCACGCCTCATCAGCCGGATCAGCAGAGCGGTGAACCACCGCATGTAGGGCCGATTCGCCGGGCAGTTGTACTGCACATCCTTCTCGCGGCCCCACCACGGCTCGTGACCGGGCGCGTAGCGGTGGATTCCGAGCCAGGGACAAATGCTCTTCAAGGGCGCCCATGTGTGCATCGCAATCTGATTCTCACGCGCCCACTCGAGCATCTCTTTCTGCAACGCAGACGCGGGAGGCTCCGTCTGTTCGGGTCCGGCCAACGGCATGTCGTAGCCCATGCCACCCCATGGGATGGTGGTGTTCGAATAGAACTCGCCGAACTGCTCCTTTGCCAGCAGCAGGACCTTCTTGTCCTGCTCGATGTCCGCGCTCGTGGCCGCCCGGCCGTAGCCTTTCCGCGAAAGCCCTCCCTCCCACGAGTTGAAGTTGACCGTCACGGCGTGCGGACGGGGCTGGGTCTGGCGCACCACCATGTCGAGCATGGCCCGCGATTCTCCCAGGTCCGGAGGTACCTTCGAGTTCCTGCATTCGTCGAAGTTGGCGGGGACTGCGGGCGCGGTCGTGCCCGTGAGCCGATACACCCCCCAGAAGGCCGGTTCGGCGACGTACGTCTCGCCTCCCGGATACCGGTAGTTCACCGGGTACGCCAGGTGGAGCGAGCCGTCCGGGGTCCGCCCGGCGGTTTCGAGCGGCACCTCCACGCCGAAAAAAAAGCCGCCCGTTTTCTGCCGCATAAAATAAGTGACACTTCTGCCGTGGTGAAAAGGAACCAGTTCTCCGGCTTCAGGCCGGAGCCGAAACTGCTGCATCGAAACCCGATGGAGTAAATATGGCTCTGGAAATCCCGGCTCAAAGCGGAGGGCTTTCCGGATGAAATGGTCTTCGGCCCCGAGGGTGTATTCCACCTCGACGGCTCCCGCATCACAGTGGTAGCGCAGAGTTCTTACTGTCCCTTGGCCGGCCCCAAGGCTCTTCTGGTTCGCTGCAGCGAGAGTGCACTCCCTGGCATCGACGACGGTGGCCGGCGGAGTCGGCGTGTTCGGGATGCTCCCACCGGTAAGCCTGGACAAATCCAACCGGAACGCCGATTCGGGCGTAATTTCCAACTGCTGCCCGGTGCGCCTGTTGACCATCCGAGTGGGCTCGTATGTATCTGGATCAAAAAGGACTTGTACGCCGCTGGAAGTCATACCGGCGGAGATCTTCTGCCCAAAGCTGGCGGCACAACCGGCCAGTAACCACACCAGTCCTCCTGCCAGCGCCCTGACCGGCTGCCTCGGCCCTACGACTTTCACCTTAGAGTGTCCTCATCATGGTTGTGGAGTATTCCGACAGTCAGTGTACACCGAACCCACTTGCGAATAGCCGGTTAGGGGCGTCTCAGGGCAAATCGCCGGTTGCCATTCCCGGCTCTCGAGACGGTCGGGAAGCCACTGATCCAGCATGCCCAGTACCGCCCATCGTGGCCCATAAGTCTTTTCCCTAACTTGACTTTCGCACCACCTCCCCCTACGATGGCGATAGGCTGGTGGGCTCGTGGGGGAGTGTATCCGCAGTCCGCGATGAGGCAAAATTCTGCGGTACCGCCCACGCGAAACCAGCTAGTGCCCGTTGGACGATTCCCGGGCGCAGGGAGGTCGGAGTGAAGGTTCCGAAGTTGTTGCTGACCGTGACACTGCTGTTGATTGCGTCGGTGGTGTCTCCCGCCGCAATCATCCTGATTGACGACTTCAACGTTCCTGTTGGCGGACAAGCCACGTGCGCTGGAGCGGGTTGCGGGGTTACACCTTCAACTTCATCCCTGGCGGTACCCAGTACGAATGTGATTGGCGGAGAACGAGATATGTCCTTGGCCCGGACTGCGGGCGGTGGACAGGTGGTAGGAAATGCCAACGCTTTCGACTTGGGCGACTTGGTGTTTGGTTCGGTCTCGGCGACCGGTCGCCTGATCGTTCAATATGACGGTTCCGACGCCGACCCTCTGACGTTGAACTTCGGCTTGAACGGCGGCGCCGGAGTCAATGCCACCGGGATGGTGGGCTGGGAGTATCTCGTTTCGTCGGATGTGGACACGGGCGGAACCTTGCAATTCACCCTGTACACGGACTCCGGGAATTATATCCGGTATATCGACACCGTTCCGGCCTTGTCACCCGCCGGAGCCCGTCTGATTCCGTTGAGTGCTTTTACGCAAACCGGTACCTTTGACCTGAGTGTGATCCGGGCCATTGATGTGGTGGTTAACGGCAATGCCAACCTCGATCTCGCCGTCAACTACTTTCAGTTGACCGATTCCCTGGTTCCCGAACCGCTTACGGGTGTCATCGTGGGCTCCGCCTTGCTGGGTCTTGCGCTGTGGGGTAAGTCCCGGCGCAACGTGCAACTGTAGATTCTTACCTGCGAAATCGAGAAGCGCCGGCCCTATCGGGTCGGCGCTTTTTTGTCGGATTCCAGGCCGCAGGTCGTCACCAAATCCTCTCTCTTCTGCCTGATTTCGAAACCTGCATCGAAGAAGAGTACCATATCGGGTCACCAGACCGATCCCGTTCCCTCGATATTTGCCAGCGCACGACCTCGCGGGACTCCGTTCCTGGAGTGGTCGTGAGAACTGTAACACCGGTACTTACGGGTGAATGTTCAATGGCGTCCTCTCTGGAAATCCGCTGAGATACATCACCGCGCTCCTGTTACCGGTAGTGAGTCAATGGCAGGTGCCGCCGGTTTACCGGG
>CAZGUX010000269.1:0-7862 GCA_964529305.1 uncultured Solibacteraceae bacterium
CGTTCCCCCGGAGCCGCCCACTATGCCCGCCATCTGGCCGGCCATTTTGGCTCGAAAGTGGTGATGATGCACGTGATGAATCGCGCCGAATACGCAATCGGAGCCCCCGAGCTCGCCGGCGTACTCCTGGGCGATTGGAACGACAGCCGCAAGGCCGAGGCTCAGAAGGCGCTGGATGCGTTCCTGACCGACGAGTTCGAGTCCATTGCGGTCGAGCGCCTGTTGGCCGAGGGCGACCCCGCGGTCGAGATCGTCGACTACGCGCATGACGAGAAGGCCGACCTGATCATCCTGCCAACCCACGGGTACGGCCCCTTCCGAAGGTTCATTCTGGGCTCCGTGACGGCGAAGGTCCTGCATGACGCCGACTGTCCGGTGCTGACCGGCGTTCACTTGGCCGAAGTTCCGGCGCCCACGGCGATCCACTTCAACCATATCCTTTGCGCCATCGACTTGGGGCCGCTGAGCGAAAAGACCCTGGGCTGGGCGAAGAGTTTTGCCGGCGAGTTCGGCTCGACTCTCCATTTGGTGCACGCTCTGCCCATGCTCGGCGCGGGCCAATCGGAGTACTTCGATCCCGACTGGCGGCTGATGCTGGCCAATCAGGCCAAAGAGCAGATCGAGAGCCTGCAACAACGGGCCGGCACCCAGGCTTCCGTGACCATCGACAGCGGAGACGTGGCGAAGGTGGTCCACGCCGCGGCGACCGCGGTCAACGCCGATTTGCTGGTGATCGGACGAAGTTCCACGGCGGGAATCATGGGACGGCTGCGAGCCAATGCATATGCGATTATCCGCGAGACTCCATGTCCCGTCATTAGCATTTGAGTACCAGATCGAGAGACGAAACCGCCCCCGCGGGTCCCTCGGAATTCTCAGTGCGTAACCGTCGAAGCGTCTCTGGGAAAGCCCAGCGGCGAATCGTGTGCATGAACCTGTAAGATCTTGAATACAAGTAAGTTGAGATTGAGCATGGGGCGCGTCGTTGAGCACGAATTGCCTGCCGCTCGGCGCCGGTTTCGGCAACCTCGGCGGGGTTCTAGCCTTACTCCAGGGGATTGGGAAAACCCGGACTTTCCTCCCATTCCAGTAGTCTTACTCCAGGTACGGATCTAGGGTAATTGTCCATTGGCTTCCGCCTCCACCCCATGCTAATCTCCAAATTCGTGGAGGATATCCGTTGCGCAGAACGTGCTTGATCCTATTGGCTTTGGCCTGCTCCTTTCAACTCTCGGCCGCTCCAATTCTGGTAGACAATTTCAACACCACGCAGGGACCCTTGAACCTGACGTCGGGGGGCTCTGACACCGACATCACCGGCGTAGCCACCGGAACGGACTCGATCGGCGGCGGACGGATTTTGTATGTGTCCACCCAAGGAGCGACGCCCACCGACTCTCATACGGCGAGTGTTAACTCTGGAAGCAACGGCTTGCTGACCTTTACCGCGGGTACCAGCGACGCCCCTGAGGTCGGCATGACCTACGACAGCACCACCACCGTGCTGCCGGATCTGGGCTCTCTGGGTGGAATCAACGTTCAGGCGGGAGGCCAGACCACCTTCCGGATTCAGGCAAGGGCGGATGCGGAGTTTGTTGGCCGGTTGATCATCTACCGTGACGACAGCAACTTCTCCTGGTTTGACTTCACCGTCCCCAACACCGGAATCGGCGGCGCCTTTTCGCCCGTGGACATCGATCTGACCGGGGTTCCCAGCTTTACTTCGGGCACTGGCGCCGACCTGAGCGCGGTTGACGCGATCTTCCTCGGATTAGCGGCTCCCGTCGAGGGCGGTACTCTCCACCTGGAACATCTCGAGTTCGCGGGCGAGGCGGTACCTGAGCCGGCAACCTACCTGATGATGGCCGCAGGGTTGTTCCTGATCGCCTTCCGAACCCGGATGAGGCACTAGCTCCTGGTCCTCAGGGCAGTCCCTGTCTTCAGGGCAGTAGCTTGATGTGGACTTGGTGCAATACCGGGTACCGGTCGCCGTTGTCCGAAACAAACGTCGCCCGATACTGGACTTGCCTCGCTCCCGTGTTCAGCCGAAAGCCATCCGGCCGTACCGGAACCCAAGGCTGCCGCTCCAGCGCCTCGCCGGCGCCGGCGGATCGCACCGCGAATTCCAGCCGGGTACCCTGAGGCAAGTCCGCCTTGCTCTCCAACGAACCGCGACTCATCGCTGACGTCAGCGATCGGACCGGCGACACGTAGACCTGCTCGAAGCGCCGGTGCGCGATGTGTCCCATATCCTGGTCCCACATCCAGTGCGGGCCGGTCACGGGCAGTTCCACTACCCGCGGATTCGCGAACCGCTTTCCATCGTTGTAGAACACCTTGGCCACGGTGTGATGATCGCCATCCTGCGTGTGGCACACCACCGCCAGATCCAGTTTCCCGTCCCGGTCGAAGTCGGCCGCCAAGCCGTCGTCGGAGGAGTCCGCAAACAGAATCGCGCGCCGGCGGGGGTGATACCCTTCGTGGCTCCCCCAATACAGATAGGTCGGCAGAGCCTCCCTGGTTCCGTTGGCCAGGTAGTGCGGGCTGTAGATGTCCAGGAAGCCGTCTGCGTCGAAGTCGGCCACCACGTGGCTGATGGGCGCAAACCCCGGAAGCCACTGCGAGTCCCAACTGCGAAAGCCCTTGGCCGAACCCCAGAGGATGAACGTCCCGGCGTCGTGCGCCAGGCTGACCTTGTCCTGGTAGCTGCCCACGATCAGGTCCAGATGGCCGTCCCGATTCAGGTCCGCCGCTTCCAGCGAGACGGCCGCCGGGACATCGACCGTCGCCTGCCGCGAGGGGCTGTATCCCTGAGCGCCGCCCCAGTAAATCCGGACCTTGTCGGCAGGCAGGTCCGCGACCGCGATGTCCAGCCACTCGTCTTTGTTGAAGTCCGCGATCATCGCGCTCACCGCCCGCCCGTCCGGTTGAAGCGCCACCCGGCGCTCCCGCGAAAAACCGCTGGCCGACCCGTAGTAAATCACGAGGCGGTCCTGCTTGTCCGCCGACTCGAACGCGCCCAACACCAGGTCGAGGTACCCGTCGCGATTCAGGTCGGCGATGTTGGTGGAGCCCAGATTGCCCTCTCGAAGGACGGTTCGTTTGCTTTCGGGATGGAATCCGGTGGCGCTGCCCCATAGGATGTTCGCCCCAAGCGTCGGGTCTCCGGCCGCCGCCGCGCCCGCATGCCCGGAATTCACCACCACCAGGTCGACGAAGCCGTCCAGGTTGAAATCAGCGGCGCTCGACTCGTAGCCGCTTTGCAGCTTCATCTCCCAACGATTGGCCGGATCGAAGCCGTTGGGCCCGCCCCAGTACAACTGCGTGTTCACCTTCTCCCCAACCGTGCCTCCCAGGCTGTTGGCGAACAGAAGACGCGGCGGAATCCTCTTGTCGCGAGGCGCCAGGGCCACGCGCGCCGCACCGCGCGTTTTGATTCCCGCCCGCCGCTCAAACAACCGGCCCGCCGCGCCGAAATACACCACTGATTCCCCTTCCAGTGTCTCCGTGCCCTGGAAGACCGCCACGGCCAAGTCGGGTTTCCCATCGCCATCGATATCGCCGATGGCCGTCGCGCTCGCATGGGCCTCCGAGATCTTTGTCGAGCGCTCGCCGCTGAACGCAGAGCTTCCTCCCCACAGGATCTGAATCGGCGCGCCGGCCTTTTGGCTGCTACCGGTCACTTCGCCGCCCAGGGCCTTGGCGATCGCGGAATCGGTGAGGACGAGATCTACCTTGCCATCGCCGTCCAGATCGCCCACGGCGATGTGGGAGGCCGAAAGAGCCTGAACGCTGGTAGCGGGCATCCACTTCCTGCCCGGCAGTGCCGTGAGCAGATACACCGCCTTCTGGTGGGTTCCGATCGCGAGGTCGGGCCGGCCGTCGCCGTTGACGTCTCCCGCCGCCAGGCTGGACACGCCTCCTGCCGGCAGCCGGACTTCGGTCCGCTCGGACGTGCCGGACCACAGCAAAGTAACCAACCCGGACCTGGAAACCGCCGCCAGGTCTTTGCCGCCATCGCCATCGAAGTCCCCGGAGGCCAACTCCACCGCGTCGCGCACGCCAAAATCCCGGAAGTGCGTGAGCAGGAAACCACCGGCACCGCCCCAAAACACGCGGAGGATCCTGCCTTCCGGCTGCCGCGGCAGCCAGGCTTCCTGGTTCAGAACGGCGATGTCCGGCCAGCCGTCCCGGTTGAGATCCACGGTCGCCACCGCGGACGCGCCCATCACCGGCAGCAAACCGTTCAACCGGCGCGGAGAAAACCCGTCTGCGTCCCCCCACAGGATCTTCACGAAACGGCGTTCGTTCTGCAATCCGCTGTAGTTCGGGCAGAACACGGCATCCGGGTGGCCGTCACGGTTCAAATCGTCGACCACCACGCCGACGCTGCCTTCCACCGCGAACTCTGCCTGGTGAAAGCGGCGTTCCGGCCCAGACGCCGCCTGGGTGGCTGGAACCAGATACGTATTGTCATGGGTACTGTTGAACAGCAGGTCGATGAACCCGTCCTGGTTGAGGTCAAAACGATGTACCGTGCGCACCGAGCCATCCCGCGAGACGTAGAGGTTCTGCCCGGCTTCGTCCAGTCGCCCGCCCGCGAAGTCTTCGAATCGATCTTCCGTCCAGTCCACACCTTGCTGCGCGGGAAGAGCCGACATCAGGAAGTAGCCAAGTACGATGAACGACCGGCGGACACGTTTCAAGCCTACACCCACCCTTCTGTACTCGGAGCGAAGTTATAACAAACCGCGCGGAAGGTCAACAAGGCGGTACGGCTCAAAACAACACAGACCTGGAAACCTCGCCCCTTTTCCAACGTCAGCCGCCGGGACTCGCGGTCCCGCCATGGCCGCCGGGGGCTTGAGTTGCGCGAAGGAGGCGAAAGGGACAGCCACACAGAAGCAGGTACTCGGGCTCTGCCGCGCCGGGCGACTAGTCTAACAACGTCGCCCCGCGCCACTTCGTCCTTGCAGCAAGGGCCCTTCACAGGTAGAAGGCCTCCGATAGGCGCGGCTGCGGATCCTGGCGCAGGACTTCCGGCCACTGGCGCACAGCGTACCACGAGGCGAGCGCCACGGCCATCACCAAGTCATCATGATCGGCTTCGCGTCGAGCCTGGAGACGTACTCGCCCCGAAGGTAAGGGACGCGCCTGAAACGTCTCCATCTCCCGAACGAACGCCGGGGCCAGCGGGAGCGCACGGTCGGCGAAGAACTTGTGTTGCTCCAGAAGCACGGCCAGCGCGGTGACGACGTCCTGCTTGGGCGCGTGGGTGTGGCCTCCCGAGTAGTTGACGTGCTCGCCAGCCGTGAGGATGACCGGGACCAGCGGCAGCGCGGTGTCGCGGAGCATCTCGACCACCGCCGCACCGACGCCGGTCGCGTCGACGACCAGAGGGGTCCGGCTGAGGAAGGGCGGAGTGCGCAAGCGTTGGGAAACGCCGGCGACCACGTCCCGGTAAGGCGTGCCTAAAGGGAACCGCTCGAGGGCCCGTAGCCAGACCTGGGTTTCGGTGCGCTGGCAGAAGTGGACGGGATCGAAGCCCAGCGGGATGACCCGGCGTTCGACGATGGCGAGGGCGGAATGGTCGCGTTCGCGGCCGAGGTCGAGGGCGGCGATGTAGGGGTGCATCATTGGGCCTCCATGCTGATGAGGATGTCTTCGAGGAGGCGGCGGGGGAAGAAGCCGGTTTCCGACTGAGTGAACTCGCAGAGATATTCCTGGCGGAACCAGTAGTCGCCCATGGCTCGGCGTTCGCGATGGAGGAAGCCGGGCGGGAAGTGGGGGCAATCGGTGGCGGGGACGCACCAGCGGTCCCACTCGGTGCCGCCGGAGGTCCAGGCTTCGTAGAAAAAGCCGCGCGGCCCGGCGGGAGTGCTGAGAGCGACGAGAGCGCCCTGAGTGGCGGCCAAGGTGGGCCGGAGGGCGAGGTAGGTTTCGTCGGGGACGAGGGCGGCTTCCTCCACGACGAGGAGGCCGGCGGAGAACCCTCGGGTGGTATCGGCGACTCCGGGCAAGGCGACAACGCGGGAGCCGTTGGGCAGGAGGAGGGAGTGTTCGTTGCGGCCGTCGCCGCGGGGTGTGATGTCGAGGCGGCAGAGGAAGGCGCCGGCCTTGGCGAGCAGTTCGGCGGACTGGCGGTGAGAGGGGGCGATGACGAGGGTGACTCCGCCGGGCCTGCCGGAGACGAGGTGGTGCACGATGAGGGCGGCGGCGACGGTGGACTTGCCCCATTGGCGGCTGCAATTGAGAAGCGACTGGCGGTGACGGTGGCGGAGGAACCGGCTCTGGACGGGCCGAGGGTGGAAGCCGAGGCACTCCTGGACGAAGAGGTGGGGGTGGAAGGCGTAGAAGGAGTGCCAGATCATCTCGGGCTCCGGCGAAACGAAATTTTTTTATCGAAACAAAATGGGCTGAAATCGGGGGTAAGTGGTTGCGGGGTTGAGAGATCGCGGTTGGGGGTCAATCGAAACAAAACGAAACAAAGCGAGGCAAACGAAACAAGCGAGGGTCTGATGGGCTGGGCTTGGCCAGGACGGAGGCGGCGGGCGACGAGCCTTTTGATGGGAAGTGGCGCGAGCTTTAGCTCGCAGCGGAACTTCAGTTCCGCGACCACGGCGAAGCCGTGGCACTGCCGGCTGCGGTTCATCTTGGCATCCCAACGCCGCCATGCCGGCGCGGCCTGCGGCCGCGTTTGGGGAACTAAAGTTCCCATGCAAGCTGAAGCTTGCGCCACGGGAGAGCACGCCGAAGCGGCCCGTCCCACCAGAGTGTCAGGAAGCACGGCAGTTATTTCTCCTTGGCGGGGACGGGGGCGAGGTCTTCCAGGTCCTGATCGGTGAGGCCGAGTTTGGAGGTGATCAGGCGGGAGACGGCGTCGAGGGCGCCGGGGATGGGGGCGAGGGCCTGTTCGAGGTCGGGGCGCATCTGCTCCCAGGTGACGGTGCGGAGCGAGGGGGCGTCGTCCGGCAGGGAGTTGATTTTGACCCGGAGGCGGAAAAGGTTATCGACACGGGCGGCCGCGCGGAGGGCGTCCTGAAGGTTGCCGGTCTTGGCCTGTTCGAACAGGAGAAAGATCTCGTTGGAGTATTGGTCGAAATCCTCGCGGAGCCGGCGAACGGAGTCGCGGGTAAAGATATCGGGCAAATGATTGGATTTATGGCGATAGACGGCGAGGTGAGAGATGCCGAAGTGGGCGGCGATGGTGCGATAAGGACGATCGTCGAGAATGGCGGCATCGATTTCGTCGCGTTTCGGGTGAATGCACACGGTACAAGGACGCATAAAGCAGGGCCTCCTACCCTCACTGTGGCATGCAGGTGCAAGGGTCAAGAGCCTTGCGCGGATGGCGCTTTTGCGTAACCGGATGGAAATTCAGGGAGATGGCGGACAAAAATAAATCGGTGACCCTTGTGAACGGGAAATCGAGGGTTTTTGGAAAGGGGCGAAGGGCGGGGGCCGACAGATGTCTAACCAACTGTGGATCAGGATGATGGAGGCAAAAGAGGAGCCTGCTAGAAATTCACTAGATTTCCGGGAGATTGGTTAGGGAAGACCGGACTGATCACGTGGGCCAGGTCATGGTTCGTCCGGAGCCGTTGTTAGTGTCGGACACTTCGCCGTCACTATCCTGCTTCGTTTCGCGTACGTCTGAAAAGACAGGGGCGCCGTCGAATCGCGTGGCATTACGGAAACGCGATGGCAAGAGGGCCAAACAGAACCGAAACGCGTTGGACGTCCGTGCGCCGGGATAAACCGGCATGTTGTCGGGGATGAAAGAGCCCCACAAGAAAGGAGTAGCGATCCATCTTGACCTCGAGTCTTGCGGTGGCCATCGCGAGGTGGCCGTCGAAGCGTAG
>CAZGUX010000270.1:0-9341 GCA_964529305.1 uncultured Solibacteraceae bacterium
GGGCGGCGTCGGCCGACGGGAGGATGCGGTACAGGTCGCCGACCTGCACCAGCGCGAAGCCGTTAATGCGCAGGATCGTCTCTAGCAACTGGCGCACTTCCAGGGGCTTGATCTCGCCGTAGGTGTTGATGGTGACTGACCCTTTGACCTTGGGGTCGAGGATGTAGTTGATCTTCAGCTTCTGGGCCAGAATGTCGATGACTTCGACCAGCGAGGCGTTGTAGAAGTTGAGGCCGCCGAGCGCGCCCGCCGTCTGCGCCGGCCGTGGCTGCTGCGCGGCCGCCGGCAGCGGCAGGCTGAGGGCGAGCGCCGCCGCCAGAATCCCGCGCATCGCATGTCTTCCCTGAATTCGCATTTCTGAATGACTCCGTCCGGTCCCTAGAGGCTGTGAAAAAACCGGGGACAGCCGCCCCGTTTCTCGATCCGGGTTTTGAGCAAAGCCAACGAGTCGTGGTCGAGAAACGGGGGTGACCGTCCCCGGCTTTTTCACGGCTTCTCACGTTCGCGGCCCGGTTGCGCCTGGTGTTTGTCGAGCACGGCCCGTTCTCCGGCCGTCAACTCGGACTTCTTGCGCTCCCACCGAGCCGTCCCAAAGGGCCCAGGCTTTTCAAACTTGACCCGGTCGCCGAGGTCCTCGACCACGCGGGTCGGATCCTGCTCTGCCTTCGCACTCACGGCGGCAGGCGCGGCCTGTTCCTCGTACCGCGCCCAACCGAACGGCGTCTGCCGGTGGATCCAGCGCTTCCCTTTTGCATCGGTACTGAGGTAGGACCCGTCGGCCTGCTTTTGCGCGTTGGCCGGAGGCGCGCCCGAGTTCGCCGCCTTGGAGGGCGCCGGCGCCTTCTGTTTCGACCTGGTTTCCGCGGCAGGCAGCACAAAGAGCGCGCCGGATACGAGTAATGTCAACAGCATCTTCATCGATGTCTCCTCACTTCGCAGTCTCCCAACGGCAGGCGTCGCCAAACGGTGTTTTGTTGATGACCTTCCGCATTCCGTTCTTTTCCGTACCTGCCGGAGAATCGTCGCCGGGAATACACGCGGCGAGCCCGGCGCCGATTTCCTTCCCCGGTTCGGCGTCCGGTTTGGCCTTTGGCTGCGGAGGCGAAACCGTCTCCGCCACCACGCGCCCGCCCGGTCTCGGCGCGCCGGTATTCGCACCGGAAGCGGCCGCCGCGGGCTCCGGCGCCTTCTCGTCACGCCGGGAAATCAACTCGTCCAGGCGTTTCTTCACCACCTTCTGCTCCCACGAGAAGACCAGTTGATCGCCTTCCACCGCCGCCAACTGGTATTCCCCGATCTTGTCCCCAACTTTCACCCCGTGGTGACGCTCCCCGGACTTCTCGCTCATGATCACAGTGAGGCCGTCGCCCAGGTTCATGACGCCGTGCACTCGGGGCAGCGGCGGCAACGGCTTTTCCGGCGCGACCTCGATCACGACCTCCGGATTGCGGTCCTTGGCGAACAGCATCTTCCTGGCCACGTCCAGATACGTCGCCGCCGTCACGGGCTGCGGAGCCGCCGGCGCGGGCGCGGCGGCCGGCGGTACGGGCTTCGCCTTTCGCGCCACCAGGGCATGGTCCCGCGCCTGCGCGTCGAGCCACATCCGGCGCAACTGCCAGCCCGACGCCGCAATCGCGGCCAGCAGCAGCACATTCAATACGACGAGCCGCTGCCTCATAAAGCCGGGCCTCGTTTTTCCGGGACTAGTTTCTTATCCACCACGCCGGAGACGGCGATTCGCACATTCAGTTTCTTTTCCTTGCCGTTGGCGGAGGAGATCCGGACATCTTCGGTGGCCAGCAGCTTCGGCTCCGCGTTCAGAGCCGCCAGGAAATTCAGCAGTTGTTCGATCTGACACTCGAAGGTCACGGCGACGGAGACTTCGCCGTAGTCACCTCCAAGGGCCCGAACCGCTCCGATCTCACCGCCGCGAGCATCAATACCTTCGGTCTTACCGACCCGGCGGATGGTCTGCAGCAATTGAGCCTGGGCCTGCGCGGCCGTTTCAGCTTGCAACAAACCCTGCTCCAAGCCAGTCAACTGCCGGGTGACGTCCTTCAGGAGCGCTTCCTTCGCCGGGAGGGTCGCCTCGACCTGCCGCAAGCGAAGAAGCTGTTTCTCCGCCGCGGGAACACTCAGCGCCGCTTCCGCCTCCGGGGCCGGACTGTCCGCGAAGCCGAAGCGCCAGATCAATATCACGCCCGCGGCGATGCCCAACAGCAGCAGAGCGCGACGATCCCGGTCGCTGATCGTCATTTCGCCTCTCTCTCGCTGCGGATGCGAAACAGGTCACCGGCGCCCGTGCGTGCGATGGCCACCGAGAACTGCGAGTTCCTGAAGTGCGGCGACTGATCGAGAATCTGGAGCAGCGGCGCGGCCTGATCGGCCTCTCCGGCGACCACCACCGACGAGCGGTCGATCTGCACGTAGTTGGTCCAGGCCGGCGGGGCGATCAGCCGGGTCAACTCGGCCAGTGCGTCAAGATCGCTCTTCGTTCTCTGGCGATAGGAGGTCAGGACGGCCATTCGCTGGCGCGCCGCGGCGGTTGTCTTGTCATACCGGCCAGCCAGATCGGCCTTGGGCTGCAGGCGCTCGACTTCACCCATGATCGTGGTCAGATAGCGCTTTTCGCTGTAGCTGTTGAAACCGAGCAGTCCGCCCGTCAGGAGGACTAGGAGAATGCCCAGCACGATCGACGGCACAAAGACCGCGCGCGAACGCGAAACGCGCAGCGCTTCCGGCAGCAGGTTGGCCGCGGGCGCAAGACGCGGGACCGCCCCGGCGAGCGACGCCGCGTAGGCGAACGCGTTCCGCGACACATCGAAATCAGACGCGAGCCGCGGCGGAGGGAGGACTCCTTCCCACGAGGCGAGCGGCGTCCCGGCCGGCAGGCGCAATTCGGCCAAGGCGAGCGGGACGGCACGCTCCAGCGGCGCGTCGAATTCCGCCGAGAACAGAGGGCGGCTGGCGCTTTCGCCATACAACTCGACACCGGAAGGCTCGCCCTTGCGGGCGGCCAGGAAGTCGCGCGAGCCGGGGGCGCCATACACCCGCGAGGAACCGAACAACGCGGCGGGGGAAAATGTCACGCCCGCCAGGGCGACGCCGGCCTCGGCAAAGCGGTCGAGCCACTCCCGCAGATAGCTCTGCCGTACGATGCCCACCATCACGGCGCCGTTGGGCGAAAGTCGCTGCCAGGCCCAGGCCACTTCCTCGTCACCGTAGGGGTGAAGGCTTTCGATTTGAAAGCCGATGGCCGAGGCCAAATCCCTGTCCTTCACGCCGGGTAAGTGGATCTGGCGCACGATGACGTCCCGGCGGGGAAGCAATACGGTGGCGCTGACGTGTCCGAGGCCCAGCTTGCGCAGGAACTCGGTGTACTCGGCTCCCCACTCCGCCGCGGGCCGCGTGCGATACGAGGCGATCGCGAGGCTGGCGGCGACTTCGACTCCGGACGGGCGCACCCGCGACACCACGACATTCAGCCGGTCGTCGAGGATTTCGATTCCGGCCGCCGTTCCCACGGCGAGTAAGTTGCGGAGTGGCATCACGTCAGTTGCGCCAAGCGTTGTCGTACCAGCGCAGGATGTGGTGGGGCTTGTCGTAGCCGGCCGGCATCAGCTTGACGAGCGCGGCCACGCTCCGGCGCAAGTCGGAGAGTTGGCCGTTCGACAGTCTCAAGCGTGCCGTCGCCCGGAGGGTGAACAGGGTACCGCCTCCCAGCCGCATCCGGCTACCGCCCGGCCCTGCCGCCTGGATCAACATCGGCATTTCACTAGGGCCGAAGGGAGCGAACTTCCGCCGCTCCACGATGGTCGCGATCAACTGTGGCGGAACGCCCGCGGCCTGGAGCACCGCCGGATGCGCCGAGTTGACGTCGAACTGGCCGTTGGCGCCGTAGACGGTCACACAGTCGCGCAATCCGCCGATCGGCGTCAGGCGTCCGTTGACATCGCGAGCGATGGTCCCGTAGAAAAGATCCGGCGTAATTCCCTGCACCACCAGTAATTCCTCGATCTCTTCAAAGGACGCGTGGCGCGCCAGAAAAGACGGCCTCTGCGCCAGATAAAACGCGTCGAACGGGGTGGGCGACCCGCCCGGATTCGGCGACCTCCAGTCGGCGATGGCGTCGGCGATGACGAAGGCCCGGTTCGGAGGAGCCCCCAGCGCGGACAACAGCGCGGCCAGTTCCCCCACCGGCGCGACGTTGATGTTGAGCTTGGCCGATTCCGGCAGAATCTCCACGTCGGTGTCGCCCCCGGGAAACCGGTAGTGCAGCCGCGACATGCCGGGCGCGTAGAAACGCGGCGACCCATCAGGACGCAGATGCTGGGGGCCCCAACGCATGTAGAGAATCGTCCGCTCGACCGCTCCGGTGGCCAGGTAGTAGGCCCTCACGTCGTCCACCGCGTTGGCAGCCCGCTCGGTCTCGCCGCGTACGGTGTTGGCCACCGTGAACACGATGGCGGAGAGCCCCGCGGACAACCACAGGACAGTCAACAAGGCTCCGCCGCGACGCCGGTCAGTCGACATAGTCAAAAATCGGGAAACGGTCCACGCGTACCGGGGCCGTCACGGTGAGAGGGGGAGTCTTGGCCAGGTTGGCCTCATTGGGAGCCATCTCGATCCGGATGGCGCGCGGCCATCGCGTCTGGCTCCAGACCGGCATCCATCGGACGTAGGGAGGCTGGGGCAGTCCCTCCTGGTAGGAGAACCGGCAATAGGCCAGGTTGTCCGCCAGCACGAAGGAACCCGGGCCAATCTGGATGGGCTGGAAGCGGGTGAGTTCCAATCCCAGCGAGGGATCGGGAGCGCGGCCGAGGCAGAGCGATCCGGTGACCAACGGCCCCGAATAAAGGATTTCGTTGACCACCAGCCGAACGCCCTGGCCCTCGGGCTTGGGAATTACCTGGTATTCCAGAATGCGCGGATATCCACGCCATGCCTCCTGGAGGGAATACGACGAGACGAAGCGCATCGACTGCGGTTCGCCCTGAAAGAACGGCAATTTGGCGCGCGGCTGATCGCCGCCACCACAGAGCGCGACAGTGGGGATGAATCCCTGAATCTGGCTGTCGAGAATTCGTTGTGCGCCCGTGATGCGGCGGTTCTCCATCAGCCGCTCGCGGGTTCGGGACATGGCGCTGAGCCCCGAACCCATCGAGACCAGCACGGCAGTTGACAGGATACTGAGCAGCGTAACGGCGACCAGAACTTCGATCAGCGTGATGCCGGATTGGCCGCGGCGGCGCCGAAACCCCACGGCTGAGACGGTGTGCGGGAAGCACTCCGTTGAAGAACCGTGCAACCCCTTCAGAGCCGCCAGCGTGAGCGAGCGGTGGCTGGGTGATGCCTCGATAACCTGAAAGCTTGCAGACAGCGGGCAGCTTGATTTTCTTACGGCTGCCGACGCTGACGCCGTGGGCTCGAGGCGTGTGCCGGCCTGGTTCATGGCTGAACCGGTTCGGCTTCCGGCATTTCGAGCATGAACGGCATTGCGGCGTCCTCCGGCTTCATCAGGCCCTGGCGGTAACTCTCGAGCTTGAGCGACCGGCGTTGAGTCCCTGACATCCACCAGACCTCCAGTTCCAGACGCTCGAGGATGGGCGACCCCGGCGCCGCTCCCGGAGGACCTTCAAACGGCGTGAGGCGCGCGCGCCATCCCCCCTTGACGCCGCCGATCAGGTCCGGGGCAATCGGCTGCTCGAAGGCGATCAACCGAGGCAGGTCGGGCGTCACCAGCAGGGCATCCATCTGGGAACGGGCGATGCGCGCGACACGGTCGTAGGCCACCAAGCGCGCGGCATTGTTGACCGATCGGGACAGAGCCGACAGCAGGCCGACCACGGCGATTCCCATGATCGCGGTCGCGACCAGCACCTCCAGCAGCGTAAAGCCCCGGCGGTTCATGGTTCCGCTGGGGGAGTCTCGATTTCGGCCACCCCGGTTACCGGATCGAGCCTCACCATGCGGCGCGAGCCGTGGCGATTGCCGAGTTCGATACCCAACCGGGGCGCCGCGCCGCCCGGCATGACGAGGAACCTGCGCGGTTCGAACGTCTCCACGGGCAGTTTCGGATACACCTCGCGAATCGATACCCCGTCTTTCAATTTCAATTCCCGCCGGTAGCCGGCTTCGGTGGACGTCAATTGAATGACGTTGTCAGCGGGCGAAACGGCGATCTCGATGGGGAATTGTTTGCGGTCCACGCGGTTGATCGCGCCGGTAAGCAGGTTGGCCACGGAACCCGCGGATTCGGCCAGGCGGATGCTGTCCAGGCCGGACACCAGGCTGGGGTAGCTCACCGTGGCGGCCATGCTGACGATCGTCACCACGATCAGCATCTCGACCAGCGTGATTCCCGCTCGCCGCATGCTCACGTCCAACTGACGACGTCGGCGTTGATCCTCTCCCCGCCGGGTTTCCCGTCGGCGCCGTAGGAGATCAAATCCGGTTCGTCGCCGTGTTCTCCCGGGAACCGGTAGACGTAGGGCCGGCCCCACGGGTCGTTGGGAATCTCCTTCTTCAGGTACGGCCCGTCCCAGTTCAGCGCATTGGCCGGCTTGACTCGCAGCGCCTGCAGACCCTGCTCCGTGGTGGGAAACGTCCCGGTGCTGAGCTTGTACTGCGCCAAGGCAATTTCGAAGTTATTGAGTTGCGTCTGGGCGGCGGTTACCCGCGCTTTGTCCGCCTGCTTGAACAGATTGGGCGCGACCAGGGTGGCGAACAGCGCAATGATGGTCACCACCACCAGCATTTCGATGAGCGTGATGCCCGCCTGCGCCGCTCGGCGGCGGGATGTGCGCGGGACTCGGGCTTCAGCAGCGTGCGTCATTACAGGGCGACCTCGTTGATACTCGTAATGGCGAGCAGGATCGACAGAATCAGTCCGCCCACCAGAATTCCCATCACCAGGATGACCACCGGCTCGAACAGCGACGTAAACCGCCGGATGGACACCTTGGTGTCGGCCTCATAGATCTCCGCCATTCGCGCAAACATCTGGTCCAGCCGCCCGGTTTCTTCACCGACGCTCAGCAGGTGTCCGGCCAGGGGCGGAAAACAGGCCGCCCGCGTCACCGGGCCGGCGATGCCTTCGCCACGTTTCACGCCCTGGGCGACGCCCTCCAGCGCTCCGGAGATCCTCTTATTGTTGAGTATAGCCGCCGAGATTCCGATCGACTGAACCAGCGGGACGCTGTTGGCGACCAGGGTGGCCATGGCGCGGGCGAATCGGGCGGTTTCGGCCTTACGCAGAGCGTCGCCGAGCAAGGGCACTTTCAACCGCAGCGTATCCCACCACATGCGTCCATCGGCCGTCCCGATGTAGGCGCGAAGCCCCAACACGGCCAATACCACGCCGCCCAGCAGAAACGGCCCGTAGGCGCGCAGCCAGTTGCTGGCGGCCAACATCAGTTGGGCCGCCAGCGGCATCTTCATGTTCGATTCCTCGAACACCGCGGCAAATCGAGGCACCACAAATTCCAGCAGCACCAGGATCGACCCCAGGCCGACGGCGGTCAGAAGTCCGGGATACACCATGGACGAAATAATGAACCCGCGCAGCTCATCGCGCGATTTCTCGAACTCGGCCAGGCGTTCGAAGATCACCTCCAGCGTGCCCGCCGCTTCGCCCGCCCGAACCATGTTGACGTACAGGTCGGAGAAGTACCGGGGATGTTGGGCAAGACTGTCGGCGAGCGAGCGGCCCCCCTTGAGAATCCTCAGGATGTCCTGCGCGACCAGGCGGAAGGCGGCGCGCTCGGTCAGTTCGGTGGAAATCCCGAGCGCCCGGTCGAGGGGGACTCCGGCCGAGAGGAGCGTCGCCATCTCCTGCGTGAAAAACAGCACGTCCCGGCTCTTGCCGCGATTCCACTCGGGCAGCGCCAGGCGCAAGCCGGGTTTCTGAGGTTCCAGGCCGACAAAGACCGGATTCAGACCCTGTTTCCGCAGTTCGCGGGCGACAGACTTCTCGCTCTCGCCGTGCAGGTTGCCGGTCCTGAGCTTGCCATCGGCCGCGACCGCCTTGAAGTAAAACGCTTGCATAAACTAACCGAACCGCGACCGGAAGGGAGCGGACATTCCGACCGAGCCGCGACCGGAAGGGAGCGGACATTCCGACCGAACCGCGACCGGAAGGGAGCGGACATTCCGACCGAACCGCGACCGGAAGGAGCGGGCACTCCAGTTAGCCCGCGACCGGATGGGAGCGGACACTGCCTGATCTAGAACGACGCTCCGGGCGCCCCGAAAGACGATCAGATCATCTCCGACAGCAACTCCGGTCTCGGGTTCGGGATCACCACTTTGTTCGTCAGCAACCCCTTCGCCGCGACCACCGCCGCACCCGCATCCACCGCCGCGCGCACGTCGCCGACCGACCCGGTCAGGGTCACAAAGGCCTTCCCGCCGAGGGCCATCGCCAGGCGGATCTCGATCAGCCGGACGTTCGCGCTCTTGACCGCCGCGTCCGCCCCTTCGATCAGCGACGCCACCGAAAAGCTTTCGATGATGCCCAGGGCATCCAGCGCTTCCACCTTGTTCACGCCGCGAATGGCCGGCACCACGGACTCGTCGATGTTGGGAATCACGAAGGAGTCGATCACCGAGAAGTCGCCCGCCGCGATGCCCGCCGCCACACTAGCCTGGACCGAGGCCACCCCGCCGCGAATCAGCACCATGTATTTGCCGGAACAGATGCTGCGCGAGAGAACCAGTTCCACACCCGCGGCCTTCAACATCGCATCGCAGACCTGAAAGCCCGCGGCGACGCTGGTGAGTTCAATCAGTCCAAACGCAGTCACGCCGAAATCTCCACTTCCTGGCCGCTCACGCGCGTCACCTTGCCAGAGATGCTGGAATGCACGTCGGCGCCCAACTCGCCTTCGGGAGCCCTCCCGATGGTGTCCCCGCGTTTCACCTGGCTGCCTTCTTTCACGATCGGGAGGGCGGGCTTGCCCGCGTGCTGCTTGAGCGGAATGCGCACGCTTACGGGCTCGAACTCGATCTCCTCGAACGGCGTCGGGCTCTCGTATTGTTCCACTTTCAACCGCTTCCTCAACTGGGCCAGGGGAACACGGCGCCCATCTTTCATCGGGTGGACGCGCACGGGCTTCTGCTGGAAGAACTTGATCCCGGCGGCGCGCATGTCCTGCTTCGACTCGTCGCAGGCCTCCTTGGGGTACAGATCCTCCGGACACGCGTACAGCGTACAGAGACCACAGGCGCAGCACAACTCGGCCGACTGGTTCCAGAGATCCTTGCCGCTGGCCGTGAATCCCAGCGACCGCATGACTTTGTGCGGCTGGACGTCGTAACCGAGCAGATATCGGGGACAAAAC
>CAZGUX010000271.1:0-28146 GCA_964529305.1 uncultured Solibacteraceae bacterium
TGAGGTTGGCGTTTTCGGCTTTGGGGCCCAGGAACCATGCGCCGAGTTGCTTGGTAAGGTCCCGGTGGTCGGCCATGCTCTTCCAGTGTAAAGCTTGGTTAACCGCAATCAACGATGTCCATCGTGCAACCGTCTTGAAAAGGTACGGCCCAATTGTCGGGAACAGAACCATCGGATGTTGTAACCTTGGGGAGCGACCGGTGCGCCTAATCAGTGTTGAGCAAAAAGGCTCGTCTGCCGGTCGGCCTGTCGATTCAGTATCGATGCTGGTTGACTTTGAGCTGATCCGGAGAGCACAATCGGGCGATGAGGCCGCCTTCAACGAGGTGGTGTATGCGTACCGGAAACGCATTCTGGGTATCATTGCGCGGCTCATCAACCGGCCGGAAGATGTAGAAGACGTTGGCCAGGAGGTCTTCTTACGGCTCTTCTTCAGCCTGGATCAGTTGCGGGCCCCGGAAGTGTTCGAGCCGTGGTTGTACCGGTTGGTGGTGAACGCCTCGTACGACTACCTGCGGCGGCGGCGAAAGCGTCCGGAGTCGCGGATGGCGGATTTGGCGGAACCGCAGGTGCTGGCGGCCGACGCTCAGGCTGGCGCGGTGGTGGTTCAGGAAGAGCGGGAGCGGGTCCGGGTTCGGGAGACCGTGGAACAGATCCTGTCGGGGGTTTCCGAAGAGGATCGGATCCTGTTGATGCTCAAAGAGGTAGAGGGTTTGTCGCTGAAGGAGTTGGAGGCGGTCTACGGAGCTAAAGAGAATGCCTTGAAGGTCCGATTGTTCAGGGCTAGACAACGGGTGTTAAAATCGCTCAAAGACGCGGATCCAACATGAGGATGGCGTGATGGAGAGGTTCTCTCAGTCTGACGACAAAGACGTTCGCCTGGACGCCATGTTTCAGGCCTATCGGCAGGCTCATGGCGACTGGACGGCAAACCCGAATTTCATGCCCCAGTTGTGGAGCCGGATCGACCGGTCCCGTAAGAGCGCTCTCCGGTTTCGACGGATTGCGCAAGGATTCGTCACGGCAGCCGTCGTACTCTCCCTGCTCATGGCAATCCTGGTCACCTCTCCTCAGTACCGATCGCCGGAGGTGTACCGGGCCACGTACGTCGAGACCCTGGCTGTCCACCATGTGATGGAGGGCAACGACTTCGACCCGGCCGACGATCCCGTGGATCTGGATTTACTATGATGGGCAAGACCGGTCTGGCAGCCGCCCTTTATTTCTCGCTGGTGTTTGCCGGCGGTGCGGTCGTCGGGGGTGTCGGCTATCGTCTGTATTCCGCTTCCGCCAAGGCCGACTCCGGTCCGAGCCAGTATCGCCAGAAGTACATGGACGAGATGAAGGGCCGGCTTTCACTGACGGCGGACCAAACGACCCGGATCGAGGCCATCCTCGATGAGACCCGAGCCAAGTATCGAGAGATTTACCAGCGCAACAAGCCGGAGATGGACGCCATCCAGGCCGATCAGACGCGCCGGATCCACGAGATGCTCTCGCCCCCGCAGCAGGCTGAGTTCGCCAAACTGCGCGAAGAACGCGACCAGCGCCGTAAGGCGGCAACCCCTCCCCGTTAGGTCCAGCGCGCCATCCTTACAGAACTGGATTCTCCAGCGCGAAGGTAAGGATGTATCCCCTCTTCAGATTCAATGCGGCTTCATCGCGCGCTCGGGCTACCAGTCTTTCGGCGAGAGGCCCGTTCGGCCGAAAGTACGACAGGAATCCCGGCGCGAACCAGTCGCAGAACACCAGCGCGTAGACTAACCCCGTCTGAAATGCGGACTGGACATCGCCAGGATAGTCGATGGCCGAGTACTCGAGTAGGCGGAGAATCTCCTCGTTGTTCATCAACGCAAAGGCAAAGGCAAGGCCCTGCACGGCCGGGTAGATCCGCTCGGGCGGCAGGCTCAAGACCTCTTCCATCGCCTTCGGCATGCTGGCGCTGGAGAAGGCGACCAGTCTTCCGTAGCCGTGCGTAATCAGCCGTTGCTGTTCCACGGTGAAATCCGAGAGCCATCGCGCGAAGAAGCCGTTCTTGTCAGGCCCCGGAGGCGCACCCATCGGAATCAAGCCCAGAACCCCGCACAGGAATTTGAAGAACCCGGGTTCGTAGATTCGAAGCACCGAACCGGCCCCTTCGTAGACAAAACCCTGGAACTTCGGCGCCGAGTAGCGGCGGGCGATCGAATGCAACTGCAGCGGGTCGAATCTGGTGAACTCCGCCGACGCCGCGCCATAGCCGACATGAGCGATTCCCAAGCACTCGCCCGGCAATCGCGGATCATTCAGCGTGTTGTCCGGGAGCCGGAACTTCCCGAAGGTCGTGGAAAACCCCTCGCAACGCCACAACCCGTTCACCACCTCCGGCATGGAGTGACAGTTGACCTGGGCTTCCCGCTGAAACCGCCGGCAGCCCGCGCAAAATTCGTCCTGCGGGATGGTTCGGTTCACGATTCCCGAAGCGACCGCCCGCACACCCTCCACACGCCTCCGGAACAGCGAGATGCTTCCAATGGCTAGCCCTTTGGTCAACGGCATTTTCCTCATGGTACGCAAAGGCGGGGTTGCCATCCAGCAAGCCGCCCGGTTTGCCCTCTAGGTCGATCACACTACCCCGCAAAGGGGGTGGTTCTAGGACTTTTCAACTTCAACTGTGGAAAAGGCTGTGGAAAGGCCTCCACCGGAGTGGGCAAACTCCTTCGAATGCAATGACTTTGTAACAGATTGCACCCAACTTAAGCAGAACTGCGTAGAACTCTGTAAGCCTTTCGTTTTGCAGACCCGTCACCCCAATTGAGGGGTAGATTAGAACCATACCTCTTCGGGAGGAATGGCCTCGGATTCGGTCGGCTCGTGCTCTGTGTAATACTTGGCTTCCAGCTTCGCCAGATAGTAGAGCGGCACATCCCCCAAATCCACGGTCTCGGGGGTGGGCTCGTAGATGATCACTGCCACCCCGATGACCTTGGCGCCGTGGGCCTCGAGCAGTCCTTTGAGGTCGCGAAACTTTCGGCCGGAACGGAGGATATCGTCCACCATGACGACGCACTCGCCGTGTTTGGGCTCCAGGTACTGGCGAAAGTGAATCGGCGCGCCGGTGTCGTCGCTCTCGGCCCAATACACCTGGCGTGCCCGCAGGGCTTCGCAGATGGAATAGGCGATGGGCAGCCCGGCGCTGGTCGGCGCAACCAGGGAAAGCTGCGGAATCAGCGCCCGAATCTCCGGGTTGGCGCGGAGAAGACGGCTGATCCCCACGCCAAACATCTTGGCATACTGGTAGTAGCGCATCGCCAGCGGCAACTGGATGAACTGGTTGGCGCGAAGCCCGGTGGGGTACTCAAAATTGCCATAGCGCAGGGCTCCGGTCTCGACCAGAACCCGCACGATCTCTTCTTGGGTGGGCAGCAGGTGCATTCGATCAACCCTCTAAGCATCGTAATAAATAGGGGCGGAAAGAGATAGGGGTCACGGCGGGAAGGGTGGCTGGAGAGGCGGTCGCTGGCGATCCCAGGCGTACGCGCCCACATCGAGCCGCTGGCCGTCAGTCGTGATGCGCACCAGGCCGAGACGGTCGGTGCGGAGCACCCCGATCCCGCGGCGCGCCAGGCGCTCCGTCACGGCGGGATGGGGATGACCGTAGAGATTCCGGTATCCTGACGAGACCACCGCGAGCGAAGGGCGGACGGCCTCCAGCCATTCGTCACCGCTCGACGTTCGGCTTCCATGGTGGGCGACTTTCAAGGCGTCGGCCCGGAGGCCAGACGCCCCCTCGAGCAGAGCGATCTCCACCTTCCGTTCAATGTCGCCCATGAGCAGGAACGACCGCTCTCCGTAGCTCAGGCGAAGTGCCAGCGATCCGTTATTGGCGTTTCGCTCGGTCGCCGGAGGCATGCCGGAAGGCGGCCACAAAACCTCCATCCGGACGCCGCCGAGCGACATTTTCTCTCCTCGCACCGGAAAGCGGACGGAAACGCCACGGTTGCGGGCAAAGCGTACGGCCTCCCGCCAGGTTTGGCTGGGTGACATGTTACCGGCCCAAACCTCCCCGACCTCGAAATTGTCGAGGATGGCGCGCAAGCCGCCCACATGGTCATCATCGCCGTGAGTCACGGCCACGACGTCCAGGCGGCGGATGGATCGGGTCCACAAGTACGGCGAAACGACTTCCTCGCCGATGTCCAGCCTGGGCTTGATACGCCCGCGGAACGTGGCGATCCCGCCGGTGTCCACCAGCATCAGGGGTCCGGCGGGCAGGGCTACGAGCAGGGAGTCGCCTTGGCCTACATCAATTGCGGTGATTTCCAGGATGCCCGGCGCCCGCGAAGCCGGGAACGGGTGCCAGACCAGAAGAGCCAGGAGGCCGATTGCCGTGAGCGACCACAGACGCCGGCCCCAGGTGGAACGGATCGCGACGGCCGCGCCGATCATCGACGCGAGCAGGGCGAGGATGAGCCACCAGGGCGGGTCGGGAACGCGCCAATGGGGTTCGAGCCGTTCGAGGCGCTCCACCAGGCCGCTCGAGAGGTCGAGCAATCTGGCCGCGATCCAGGCAGGCGCCTTCCAACCGGTCGCGATGGCGGCCAGACCCATCGGGACCAGAAGGGCCATCGGCAACAACACGGCCAGATTGGTCAGCAGGCCGGTGAACGAGAAGCGGTGGAAGTATAAGGCCATGGGTAGCGCGAAGCCGGCCTGCATCACCGCCGACGTCACCACCGCGCCCCACGCGGCAAAGCCAAGAATTCCCGCCCGGCTGAGACCTGCCAGACACCACGGGAGGGGCAGTCGAGTGACCGCGTGGAGTGTCTCCGCCGTCAGGCGCGCTTCCACACGGAGGGCTGACGCGGGCGGATCTACACGCGCATCCCAGCGCCGGTTGGTGAGGTCCCGCAAGGCACGCCGCCGCCATCCACTCGTCGCCTCTGCCCACGGGCCCGCCATCGTCACCAGGAACAGCATGGCGAGGAAGGTCAACTGAAAGCTGGCGTCAAACAGGTTCGACGGGCCGGCCAGCAGGAAGCACAGGGCCGCCAGGGCGAGCAGGTTGAGCTTGCGGGGCTCCCGATAAAACACGCGGCAGGCCACAAAGAGACTGAGTCCCACGGCCGCGCGGACCACGGGGGGAGACGCTCCGGTGATCAAGGCATAGGCCCACGCGGTTACGGCGCAAGGCCAGAAACGCCAACCGGGCGGAGCCCAAAACAACAGTGCCAGCAGGAACGCCGCGAGCGCGCCGACATGTGCGCCGGAGATGACCAGGGCGTGATAGGCGCCCGTCCGGCGATAGCCCTCCACCCATGTCTTCTCGAGTTGAGAGTCGTCGCCGAGCAGGATGGCCTTCATCATGGCGAGGCGGTACCGCTCACCCGGCCACAGCGATTCGACCCGGCCCAAGGCCGCCTCGCGCAAGGCGAAGATCGCGGCCATGAAGGGGTTTCCGCAGCCTGAGTTCTGTATCCGCACCGCCGATCCGTTCGCATTGGCAAACCAGTAGATTTGGCGGCGATGAAGATACTCGACATAGTCGAAGGCGCCGGGATTGCCGAAATTGTGAGGAGGCCTGACCCGCGCGTCGACCTGGATTCGATCGCCGTAGCGGACGGCGGGCGGTGTTTCGCCGGGTTTCAAAAACACACTGACCCGGACCCGAGCGCCGGGCAAGCGTTCGACGACGAATTGTTCGCGGTTTTCCGCGAGAGTGGAGGGCTCGACGACGCAGCCTTCGATGGTGACCAGGTCGCGCGGTAAGGAATCGAGCGAAGGGACGGCTTCCCGGCGCGAACTGATCGACAGGGAAACTCCCGAGAGCAGGAAAGCGATCAGGCAGGCGGCGCGCCCCACGCCGAGCGCGAAGGGCGTGGCGACCCGGAGGCAAACAAGACAAACGAGGCTGAGAGCCGCGATTCCGGCGAGTGTCTCCCGCGGTTCAAAACCCACCCAGCGGTGCAACCCGATCCCGGCGGCGATGGCAGCCAGCGGCGCGACCAGTGGATCGCGCACTTCATCAGTAATTTTACCGCATTTGGAGGAAATTCCAATGGACTCACCGCGAGGGTTTACGCATTCGGCCCAGAGCCTCTCAGCCTCCCGCTCTATTGACGCAACCCCTTGCCGTTACGTAGTATGCAAGACGTAAGGGTGTGCGGAGCCATGAGTTTTCAAGCCGGCCAGCGGATAGGGCACTACGAAATTCTCGAAGAACTCGAAGAAGCTCGTACCGGGTTCGCCTTCAAGGTCCGAAACACCCTGATTGACCGGACCGAATTGCTCCGGGTTCTGGCTCAGGAGGGCGACCGGGAGGTCACCGATCGCTTCTTGCGAGAGATCCGGGTGCATGCCAAGCTCTCCCACCCGCACATTGTCACCTTCTACAACGCGGCCGAGTTGGATGGCCAACTCATCATGACCACCGAGTACGTGGAGGGCGAGACGCTGGAAAAGAAGATGGAAACCCGCCCGGTGATGTTGAGGGATTCCGTGCGGTGGACCATCGAAGTTCTGAGCGCGCTGTCGTTTGCTCACGAGCACGGGGTCATCCACCGGGAGATCTCCCCGGCCAATATTCTGATCGACCGCGACGGGCACGCCAAGCTGTCGGGATTCGGATTGGCCAAGGGAGTCGGCGACCCGCAGTTGACACAGGTCGGAACGATCATGGGCTGGATCGAGTACATGGCGCCCGAACAGATTCAGGGGACGCCGCTCGATGCCCGGACGGATCTCTACTCGGTGGGAGCGGTGTTGTACGAACTGGTGACCGGGCAGGTGCCGTTCATCTGTGAATCGCAGTTCGACCTGATGCTCGCCCACGTACAGCGTCAGCCGAGCCCCCCCCTCGAAGTCCGGCCGGAAATCCCGGCAGATCTAAGTTCCATTGTGCTTACTTCGCTCGAGAAAGATCCGGAGAAGAGGTTCCACAATGCGTTGGCCTTCCGCACCGCATTGGAGACCGTGTCGGCCGAAATCGGGGCGCCGGCCCCGGCCGCCGACCTGACCGTCTCGCTGCCCGCGAGTCCGTTACCGGAACCGGCGATCCGGCCCCTGGTGGCGGATGCGAGCGAGGCGCCCGCTGTGGTCAACCGCCCCGGAACGGCCTCGGTGAACCTCACGCTGGTGGCGGTGGTGACGTTCGTGGCCGTTTTGCTTCTCTTCTATCTGTACCTTCGGTTGACCCGAGGGTGAGGGTACCTCCATCGACTCCCGGGCCTCCACTTACGGTCCCTTTCGCGTCGGAGATTCCGTCGGCGACTATCGCGTGATCGGAATCGCCGGCAGTGGCGCCGCGGGCGAAGTCTACAAGGTCGAGCACAACATTACCCGGCGAGTCGAGGCGATGAAGGTGCTGCTGCACGCCCGGCCCGATGCCGCCGACCAGGGGCAGCGATTTCTGCGGGAGATCCAGTTACAGGCCAGCCTGTCGCACCCCAACATCGCCGGTGTGTTGAATGCACTGCGGGCGGGTGACGACCTGGTGATGGTGATGGAGTTGGTGGAGGGTGAGACCCTCGACAAGGTCCAGGAACACGGCAGCCTCTCCATGGAGGCGGGGATCGAGTTGGTCCTGCAGGCCCTGTCGGCGCTTTCGTACGCCCATGCGCACGGCGTCACCCACCGCGACATCAAGCCGTCGAACATCCTCATCACGTCGAATGGGACGGTGAAGCTCACCGATTTCGGATTGGCGCGAACACCCGGAGATCCCCGGCTCACGCAGACCGGGGCCGTGGTGGGCTCCCTGCACTACATCTCGCCGGAACAAGTGCAGTCGTCGCCGGACATCGACTACCGCAGCGACATCTACTCGATGGGTGCAGTCTTGTACGAGGTGGTGACGGGCGCGAAACCGTTCGCTACCGACAACGCGTTCGCGTTGATGCTGGCTCACGTTCAGGAGACGCCCGTGCCGCCTTCGGAGCGCAATCCGAAGGTCCCGGGCCCGATCAGCCGGGTGGTGATGCGCGCCCTGGCCAAGAAACGGGAAGACCGGTTCCAATCCATCGACGACTTTCGTCAGGCGTTGGAGATTGCGCGTATGAGCCTGACCGGGCCGACGCCGGTGGCGGTGCGACGGCCGGCCTCGCGGATGACGTTGCCGAGGACGGCGCTCGTGCTCGCGGCGGCGGGGATGATGGGCTTCGCTCTGATGATGGCAGTGAGTCTCCGGCACAAGGCGCAGCGTCAGCCTGAAGCGATCGCGCTGTCGAAGCCACCGTCTCCGGACGCGCCGGCGGAAGGGCTGGAAAAGGGGCCGGCCGTGATCCAACCCGTCACCGAAGCGCCTGCCGTTCGCAAGGCCGAAGCGAAGAAGCCGCCGCCACCGGTCGTGGCTCCGGCGGCGAAACCGGAGCCGGTGTCTGCCGCGCCCGCGGCCGCTCCCGTGGAAGCCAAACCGGCGCCTCCGCCGGTCGTGCAGCAAGCGCCGCCTCCCTTGCCGCGCGGTTTCCTGCGGCCTGTCGGCCACATGTCGAGCGGCCATACGCCATCGGCCCTGGCGCTGAGTCCGGATGGACGCTGGCTGGCTGTCGGCGCCCGCGAGGGAGTCGTCGACGTTTGGGAGTTGCGGCCCGCCCGAAGGTCCGCGAGCTTCTCCGGTCACACGGGCTCGATTGCGTCGCTGGCGTTTACTCCCGACGGTCAGCGCCTGGTGTCCGGCGGTGCGGACGGAGCCGTCAAGTTGTGGAATCTGCGCGACCGTATTGAAGCGTCGACGTTCGGGCAGGGAGCGCCCGTGCTCTCGGTCGCGGTGAGTCCGGACGGACGGTGGGTCGCCTTCGGCACCTCCGACAAGAAGGTACGCCTATGGTCGCTGGTCGAAAAGGGCGTGACGATCGAGTTGAAGGGCGTGCGGCGGGAGCCGCGATCGCTTGCCTTCCACCCGCTCAGCGCTTCGCTCGCCATGGCCGCTCCGGACAGGACGGTCCGGGTGTGGGAGATGCGTTCGGACTATCCTCAGGTCCGGTTCAACGGTCTCGATCACGGCGCCTGGAACGTCTCCTACAGCCAGGACGGCCAGTATCTCGCGGTGGCCAACCTCGATCAGGTCAGGATCCTCCAGACGCGCGACGGCGCCGAGGTTCATACGGCGGCGCTGCCGTCCACGCTGGCAACGATGTCGTTTCTGGCCGGAGGCCATTGCATCGGCTTGCTGCAGGCCCCTGACGGCCTGAAGGTCTGGGACCTGTGGCAGGATCAGGAGGTGAAGTCGATTCCGCGCGACCGCTCGATCGTCAACGCCGCCTTCCGCCCCGATGGCCGCGAACTAGCCCTGATCGGGGACAACTCGGTCATCGCCATGTGGCACGAACTGCCGCTGCCCTTGCGTCCGCGAGTGCTGCCGAGACTTCGCTGAACCCTGTGTGGGCTCCTCCCTCCCCCCTTGATCCGAGCCTCAATGCCATGTATATTCTGTGTAGATACGTATGCGTGCCGACACCCATATCGGAAAATGGGGGAACAGCCTCGCCATCAGGATTCCCCAGTCAATCGCCAAAGGTGCGCGCCTATCCGAAGGGGAGCGTATCCAACTCGACCTGACCCCTGACGGCGAGATCGTCCTGCGGCCGGCGAGAAGGCGTTACGATCTGGATGAACTGGTCTCCGGAATCTCGGCGAAGAACCGCCACGGAGAGACGGATTGGGGACCGGTGACGGGCACAGAAACGTGGTGACGGCCGGCTTTGTGCCCGACCGTGGCGACCTCGTTTGGCTTACCTTCGATCCCCAAGCCGGCCATGAACGGGCGGGGCGCCGGCCGGCCCTGGTGCTTAGCCCGAGAGTCTACAACCAGAAAGCGGGATTGGCGCTTGTCTGCCCCGTGACGAGCCGGGGGAAGGGCTACCCGTTTGAAGTCGCGGTCCCGAATGGCTGCGGGGTAACGGGTGTCATCCTCGTGGACCACCTCAAGAGCGTGGATTGGCGCGCGCGAACCGCGGTGCCAATCGGAGGCCTGCCCGCGGATGTGACCGACGATGTCCTGGCGCGGTTGGCGCCGCTCCTCGGATACTGATCTGAAATCGAGTGGACAACACAAAGAAAGAGGAAGGCGAGCGTGACTTCTGGGCGGCGAACGACTCGACCCGCTTCATCGATTGGCGGTCGGCCGAACGCCGGAAATTCCCCAATCTGAAACCAACGTTGCGGACGATCTCCCTGCGCCTGCCTGTGTCCATGATCGAGGATCTCAAGGGGCTCGCCAACAAACGGGACGTCCCCTGCCAGTCGCTGTTGAAAGTCTTCCTCGCCGAGCGGTTGGCACACGAGCGCAAGAGAGCGTAGCGCCGGTCTGTTCTCCCCGGGCCGAACCCGTATCTGCTGCCTCACCAGCGCAGCTTCAACTCCGCCTCGAACCTCTCCTCGGAGGCCATCAGTTCTTCCCACGTCACCATTTGCTGGCGATAAGCGGCCGTTCGCCCCAGAATGGCGGTGAGGTTGCTGTCCACCGACTGGGCCGCGTTGTTGATCGGCTTGCCTGACCGGACGCTCTGCACAAAGGCCTTGACGTTGTTGATCGCTCCCTGCCGGAACGTGTCGTCTCTCTCCGCCCCCATCCAGGCATTGGGGCCGGTGATCCGGACCAGTCCGCCGTAGTGCGTGTCGGCGGCGCCCTGGATGCCGAAACAACGCACGCACAGGTCGGCGAAGTCGCGGGTCAACTGGTGGGAACTGAACGAGGCGTGGACGTCGCCAGGATACCAGAAGTTCACCGCGAAGTGATCGTAGGCGTCTCCCGTGTTGAACGGCGTGCCCGACCAGTCCGTGCGTCCTCCCGTTCCGTGCGCGCGAAGCGGATGCCCGCCCAACAGCCAGTTGGCGACGTCGATGACGTGGATGTTCTGCTCGACGATGATGTCGCCGCCCAGCACGCGGTCCATGTAGAAGTTGAGGGTTCGCGTCTGGCCTGGGTCCATACCGGGTTTGGACTTGTCCTTGGACGGCCGGCCGGCATAGTAGAACACCTGCGCCATCGCGGGCTTGCCGATGTCGCCGCGGTGAACCCGCGCGGCGGCTTCCTGAAACACGGGCTGGGCGCGCGTCTGAAAGTCCACCCAGAACGACCGGTTGCGCGCGGCCGACTCGCACCCCGAGGCCAGAATGGACTTGCACCCGGGAACGTCCACGGCCACCGGTTTGGCCACAAAGACATGTTTGCCGGCCTCCGCCGCCGCGGCCGCGTGCACTGGGTGGAAGTAAGGGGGCGTTTCGATGACGACGGCATCCACCCGAGAGTTGGCGAGTTCCCGAAACGCGTCGGGCCCGTAGTAGCAACGGGATGCGCCGACGTTCAGCTTGGCCCCGGTATCGTCGAGGTGGCTGCGCACCACGTCCGCCAGGGCGACGATGCGGGCGCCGGTGAACTCGGGGAAGAAGGGAGCGATCCAATTGCCGCGCCCACCGCACCCCACCAGCCCGATTTCGACGGTGGAATTGGCCGCCGAGCCAAAGGCGGTGGAGGAATTGAGCAGGAACGCGCCGCTGGCTGCGCGAAGAAACCCGCGGCGAGGTGATTCAAAAGGCATAGTCCTTCCTTTTGGGAAAGATGAGCATGTTTCCGGCCAATCGCCACTGCCGCCGCGGGGAGACGGGCAAGCGCCGGGCGGCGCCGGTTTTTTGAGAGGCTAGGCCAAAGCTAGGCCAGCTTCGGACGCCGCGTGTGCCAGTCGGTCTTCTTCTGGAACTCGCGGCCCACCGCCAACAGCTGGTTCTCGGAGAACGGAAGCCCCACCAGTTGGAGGCCGACCGGCAGGTTGTCCGCGAAACCGCAGGGCAGGCAGAGCGCGGGCAGTCCGGCCAGATTTCCAGCGGGAATGAGCATGCTCATTCCTGGGCGCGAGGGCTCCGGCGGGCCGCCTGGCTTGTCGAGCGGATCGGTCACTCTGGGCGCGGGGCCCGGACGCGCCGGCGCGAGCAGCACATCCACGTCCGCAAACAACTTCTTGAACTCCTGTTTCACCAGAGTCCGGACCCGCATCGCTTTCAGATAGTCGCGGGCCGGGATCTCGAGCCCCGCCTTGAGTCCGGCAATCTGCTTGGGGTCCGCCAGTTGCTCCACTTTTCCCGAGGCAATCAGTTCCTCGAAGGCGGCGGATCCTTCGGCGAAGACGATGGTGGTGAGCATGGCGCCGTAGGGCAGGTCCGGCAACCGCGCCTCCTTCACCTGGACGCCGAGCGACTTGACGACTTCCAGGGCCTGTGCAAACGCGGGCCGGGCGGAGGGCTCGGCCCAATCGGAAAAGTCGCCGGGCGCGAAACCGACCCGAATGTCCTTCATCTCGCGGGCAAACTGCGGCGTGTAATAGAAACTCTTTCCAGCCGAGGCGGGGTCGTTGGAATCGCCGCCGGAGATCACCTGCAGGACATGCCCGCAATCCTCGGCGGTCCGGCACATCGGGCCAATCTTGTCGAGCGTCCAGCTTAGCGCCATCGCGCCGTACCGGCTGACCAAGCCGTAGGTCGGCCGCAACCCGGTCACGCCGCAATAGGCCGACGGAGTCAGGATCGAACCCGAGGTTTCCGAGCCGAGAGCAAACGGCGCCATGCCGGCCGCCACCGCGGCGCCCGAACCGCTGGACGATCCGCCCGCCCATCGCGCAGGGTCCCACGGGTTCAAGCCGGGCCCGGAAACGGAAGCGGCAGGAAACCGGTAAAACCCGCCTCCGGCCAATTCCACCATCGCCAGCTTGCCAATCAGAATGGCTCCGGTCTTCCGCAGTTTCTTGAGCGCGGTCGCTTCGAAGTCGAAAACCTGCCCAACATACGGCCGGGCGCCCCAGGAAGTGGGCCGGTCCGGAACGGCCAGGAGGTCCTTTGCGCCAAACGGGATTCCTTGCAGGAGTCCGCGAAAGCGTTCCCGGCTGAGGTCATCATCAATGTCCTTGGTGGCTTCCAGAGCATCAGCGGTCAAGGGAAGCGCCAGGGCGTTGAATCGCGGGCCGAGCCGTTCCAGGCGCTCGGCGAACGCGCCGACCAGTTCTTTCGCCGAGAAGGCCTTGGCCCGCAGCTTCGCGTTCAGTTCCGTGACCGTCGCGTAGAAAACGTCGTCGTTCAGAGCGGCCATGGTCAGGGCTTGAAGAGGAACGCCGGCTCCGTCGCAGGCGGCAGTTTGGCTTTGTTGAGTTCCGCGGCGGCCATCGACAGGACGCGCCGCGCAACGGCCAGTTCGTCTTCGTTCTTGGTGGGCTGGGCCGGCGACTGCGCCTGCGCCGCGGCGACCCCGGTCACGGCCAGCCGCGCCAGTCCCCTCCGGGAAATCGTCGCGTCCATGGCCTTCAGTATACCGTCCGCCGGTTACTTGGCCAGCAGCGTTTCCAATGCCGCCTTGCGCATCGCCGGGACGGGCGCCGATTCGCCGGTCCAGATTTCGAACTGCTTCGACGCCTGCTCGATGAACATTTCCAGGCCGTTGATCACCGTCTTCTTCTGCTCGGAAGCGCGCCGGATCAACACCGTTTCGAGCGGGTTGTAGACCATGTCGAACACGATGTCGGCCGGAATCACCCCGTCGAAGAAGCACGTGTCGTTGTGCGGGAACATCCCTAACGGCGTGGCATGGACGAGGGCATCGAAATGCTGGTCGCCCAACTTCTCCCGCAGGACGGGCTCGGCATCGCACATTTTAGCCAAGGCCCGGATGCGATCGGGATTCCGGCCGGTGATCGCCACGCGGGAACCGGCGGCGATCAGGGCGCAGGCGGCGCTCCGCGCGGCGCCCCCGTTGCCCACAACCAGCACGTGGGCGCGGGCGGGCTTCAGGATCTTCGACAAGGGGCCCGTGACCGCGGCGGCGTCCGTGTTGGTGCCACGCCACTTGCCGCCTCGCTTCCAAACCGTGTTGACGGCCCCGATCCTTCGGCTCAGCGGGTCCACTACATCCAGGTAGCGGATGATCCTCTGCTTGTGTGGAAGCGTCACGCTGAAGCCGGCCAGCGGAAACTGATTAGCCGCGATCATGAAGTCCTTCAACTGCGCGGCGTGCACCAGCAGCGGCAGATACACCGCATCCACCCGCTTCGCCTGGAACGCCCGGTTGTGGACAATCGGGGAAATGGAATGACGCACGGGGTCGGCGATCACGCCGTACAGTTTGGCCGTCTTCCCGAGCTTCTCCATGCGGTAGTTATGGCGCAGGACTCGCGCCGTGACCTGGCCTGCCGCCGTCCCCTCCGCCCTCAGCGGCGCCGCATAGGTATACAGCCCCGAATAGGCCGTGGACAACACGCGCGTCGGGAATCCCACCTCTCCCATCGCCAGCACGATCATCGGCACCCTCGGGTTGGCGCGCGCCAGCGCCAGCACCCGGGCATTGTCCGACTGTTTGCGGGCGGTGGTGACAATCTTGTACGCATCGGCGGGAATGCGCAGCATGCGCCGCAACACCTGGTCCATGTTCGGCGTCGTCTCGAAGTTGTGATACGACACCACGAGCTTGCAGTGATTGCGCAAGCGCCCGACGTGGTCCGCGGCCACCTCGGCCGATTCAATCTCCACGTCGACGGCCATGGCTCCCGCCTCGATCGACTGTTCCAGCAAATGGAGTTGCTCCTCCACGCTGCCATTGAACCGGCCGTGGTTCTGATGCCTCCGGCACGTGGCCAGAACCGAGACTTCCGGAAACTGCGCCAGCGTCTTCCTCAGGACATTGATCCCCTCGTGAGGGTGGTCGAGGAAGTCGAGGCGGAACTCCAGAAACGAGTCTCCTTGCTCGATCTCATGCTGGGCGTGATCGAATAAATGTTCCGGGGTGTGGGCGCCCAGGGCCACACAGATTTTAGGAAATGATTCGTTTTGCGGCATCGGCAATACAACATTTCTAATAGAGTTTTCTCAGTCCGAGATTACCTGCGCTTCCGCCTGAGACGCGGCAAGGCGTTTCTTCCAGTCCCCCAGGATCGAAATGGTGGCGGTCGCTCCGAACCGGTCGCTCCCCGCCTCGTAAACTTCCAGCGCGCGTTCCAGGGTCCGAACGCCCCCGGCCGCCTTGACTTTCACGCCCGGGCTCGCGTGCTGGCGCATCAGGCGAAGATCCTCGAGCGTGGCTCCCGTCGGCGCAAACCCGGTGGAAGTCTTGACAAAGTCCGCCCCCGCGCGGCTCGAGATGCGGCACGCAACAATCTTCAACTCATCGGTAAGATAGGCATTCTCAAAAATCACCTTGAGGATGGCTCCCTGATCGTGACAGGCCGAGGCCATCTGCTGAATCTCGCTCTCGACATACTGAAATCCGCGCGAAAGAAGCTTCCCGATGTTCAACACCATGTCGACTTCGCGGGCGCCCCGCCGCAACGCATCGCGGCACTCGTACAACTTGGTCGCCGTCGTTTCCGCGCCGTGCGGGAAGCCGGCCACGGTACCCACCGGCACACCGCTTCCGTCCATCAGCCGGACCGCCAGATCGATGTCCGAGGGACGAACCGTCACGCTCGCGACGCCGTATTCCTGCGCCACCTGACAGCCTTCCGCCACCTGCGGATCACCGAGTTCCGGACGCAGCAGCGAATGATCGATCATCCGCGCCAGCGCTTCGTACGTCGTCAGCGGCGGCCGGGCCTGGGCCCCGTTCGTATCCACAATGTCCCCCATTGGCGTAGCTGTGTCCTCACGTTTTTCGCGCCGGCAAACCAATCCTCGTGATGAAAGTGCCCAAAATTGCCGGCCCCCTTCTCTTTTTGGTCCAGGTCCCCGAGGGCAATATTCACTCCCATTGCCTTGTCCCCCATAGCTTTCGTGTAAAAAGCCCCAGGCGCTACCTCCAGGCATGGGTTAAAACTCACAGCCCACTCGATGACGTAGCCTCCCCCGCCTGGCTTCGGCCGGGCCACGCATTCCTGCGCACCCGATAGAATCCACTGCTGATAGGTATCCCACGCCGATTTTTCCTTTCGCGGTTCACCTTCCAGCAGCCCTCCGTGGCCGACGCCGCCCCTTCTCGACTTCGTCAGATTGCACACCATCTGCCACGACGACCCGTTTCCCGCGGCGTTCTCGTTCCCCTTCCATCGATTGGAAGCGTTGATGAGCAATTCCATCTCGTCTCCGAACCAGGGAAATCCCTCCCGGCTGAGTTCGTGCGCTTTTGGATTCTCTTCCGGCAGCCACCGCGGTGTGTCAATTCCGTAAAGCACGTCGTCGGTGACATCAAACGCGAAATACAGCCGTTGGCCATCGTGCTTCACCGCGCCCCGCAAGGCAAGATCCTTCGGGCTGGTCGTCGGGGAGAACTGCGGGATCCAGTCCTTCACCCCCGCGAATTCGGTGGCGTCGCGGTATTCTCCCGGCGAGAGAATTCCGTCCACCTTGGGAGTCGAGCCAAGGTACGCTTCCAGTGTTCTTGGGTAGTCGCCGCCTGAAAGGATGCCCGCCGAAAACAGAAGCAGGAAAACCAACACCTCAAGAGTGTATAACGGAAGGGCGCGGCCGTTGGCTGCACCCCTGTCAACCAGTATTGTTCACGGCGAACGGAGGTCCGCCCGCTCGTTACGCCGCGGACCAGCCGCCGTCGATCGACAGCACGGCGCCGTTGACAAACGCCGACTCGCTCGACGCCAGGTACAATACCATGTAGGCGATTTCTTCCGGCTTGCCCAGCCGCCCGACCGGCTGGCGCGCATTCAACTCCGCCCGCATTTTGTCTTTTTCGTGCTTGTGGTACTTCTCCAGGTAAGCTTCGACAAAGGGCGTGTCCACGGTGCCGGGCGCGATCGCATTCACCCGGATCTGCGTCGGATAGTCCACTGCCAACTGGCGGGTCATCATGATGACGGCGCCCTTGGTGGCGCAATAGGCATACCGCCGTTTGACGCCCACCAGCCCTCCGACCGAAGAGATATTCACGATTCCGCCGTGAGACTCGAGCAACAGGGGAAGGGCGTACTTGGTCATCAGGAACACGCCGTCCACATTCACTCGAAACAGGCGGCGGAAATCGTCGAGATTGGTTTCCTCAATGTTGCCGACCAGGCCGATGCCGGCGTTGTTCACCAGCAAATCCAGTTTTCCCAGGGATTCGTAAGCGGCCTTGACCTGGGTCTCATCGGTGATGTCGACGGAGAGGACGGAAGAGCCCGGCAATTCGGCGGCCAGGGCCTCGGCGCGGGGACGATCGATATCGGCTATGAGAACGTTGGCTCCGGCGGCTGCCAGGACGCGGGAAGTGGCTTCTCCGATGCCGCTGGCGCCGCCCGTGACGAGCGCCAGGCGCCCGTCGAGACGAAACGGTGTAGGATTCATCGCCTTCACCCTAACAGACGGCGCGCGGCCTCTTCAATCGTCTCCCGTGACTTGGAAAACGTGAAGCGCAGCCGCTTGGGATTCTGCGCCGCCTGCGGGTAGAACACCGAGCCCGCCACGCCCGCCACTTTCTTTTCATCGATCATCCGCTCAACGAACGTATGATCGTCGTCATCGGAGAGCGACGAATACTCGCACCACAGGAAATAGCCCCCTCCGGGCTCGAAGTAGGTCATGCCGGTCTGCCGTACGGCCTCGGTCAGCACCCGCTTTCGCTCGCCGAAGCTCGTCCGCTGCCGCTCGTAGAAACTGTCCGGAAGCTCGTCCATCGCCCGCGCGATGGCGATCTGAAACGGATGCGGAGCCGTCACCGTGTGGAAGTCGTGCATCTTGCGCAATTCGTTGGTCAGGCTGGCTTCCGCCACTACATATCCCACCCTCCAGCCCGTGACCGAGTACGTCTTGCCGGTAGACGTTACGGTGACCGTGCGCTCCGCCGCGCCCGGCAGGGTCGCGATGCTGATGTGCCGGTGCCCGTCCCACACCAGGTATTCGTAGGTTTCGTCGCTGAAGATCAGCAGGTCGCGCTCAGTGGCGAAGTCCACCAGCGTCTGCAGTTCCTCGCGCGTGAATACCTTCCCGGTGGGATTGCAGGGATTGCAGACGAGAATGGCCTGCGCATTGGGAGCCCAGAGCCGGTCCAGATCTTCGCGGGTGAAGGAGAAGTCGGGCTCGCGGACTTCCAACGTTCGCAGGTCCAGCCCCGCCGCGATCGACTGCAGGACGTAGTTCTCGTACATCGGGGCGAAGGTCAGCAACGTGCTTCCCCGCTCCACCAGCGCCTCCATCGCGATGATCATGCCCTCGGTGGCGCCGCAGGTGACCACGATCTGGCGGTCGGGGTCGACCTCCAGTCCGTTGAATCGGGCCAGTTTCGCGGCAATCGCCTTGCGGAGCACCGGAGCGCCCCACGGGTCGGTGTACTGGTGGCAGCGGCCGCTGATGGCCTCCGTCGCGAAGCGTTTCATCTCCGGCGACGTGTCGTCGTCGGGGAAACCCTGGGACAGATTCACCGCGCCGATCCGGGCGCTGCGGATGGTGGTGCGGCGAATCACCGATTCGCGCATGGGTAGTCGTTTCATGATTCGTCACAACGCGGCGGGCCCGTCGAGGCTGCGCCACAAATACCAGCAGGCGACCGAGCGGTACGGCTTCCAGGGTTCCGCCAGTTCCTCCATCTCCGCAGGCTTGGGGAGGCCGGAAAGGCCGTACACGCGTTTCATCGCCGACCGGATGCCCAGGTCGGCCGTCGGCAGGACATCGGGCCGCCTCAGCGCGAACATCAGGAACATCTGCGCCGTCCAGACGCCGATTCCTTTCACGTCCGTCAGGCGGGCGATTACTTCATTGTCGTCGAGCGACGGCAGCCGTTCGAAGTCCAGGTCGCCGTTGAGGGTCTTTCGCGCCAGGTCCCTGACATACTCGGCCTTGGCCTGCGAGAATCCAAACGACCGCAGCCTCGGGATCCGCATCCGGTGGATGGCCGCCGGCGTAACCTCGCCCGACAGCGCCTGTTCGAGCCGCGCGTAGATCGTCGCCGCCGCCTTACCGCTCAGTTGTTGATACACGATCGACCGTACCAGGGCATCGAACTCCGGGGGCCGATACGCCATCCGGTAGGGCCCCACGCGGCCAATCACTTCGGCCAGGCACGGGTCGCAACGCTTCAAATGAGTAATCGCTCGTCGCATTGGTGAAACAGGTCCCCGAACGCGTGCGTCGGATACATTAGTATATGGCCATGCGAAGGGTTCTCACGGCGTTCCTTTTTGCCGCGTTGGCAGGCAGCGCACAGAAACCGGCCACCCCTCCCAAGGACGAGGAACCGGCCACGATCAAGGTCGATGTCGACGTGGTCAACCTGCTGTGCTCGGTGCGCGACAAAAAAGGCGCGCTGATCAGCACGCTGGGCAAGGACGACTTCCAGGTCTTCGAGGAGGGCAAGGAGCAGTCGATTCGCTACTTCTCGCGGGAGACGGACTTGCCGCTGACCATCGGTCTGCTGGTGGATGTGAGCGGGAGCCAGGAGCGGCTGATCGGGGAAGAGAAGCAGGCGGCTTACCAGTTCTTCCAGCAGGTCTTGCGGAAAAAGGACGTCGCCTTCCTCATCAGCTTCGGCTCCGACGCCGAGTTGTTGCAGGACCTGACCGGGTCGCCGTCGCTGCTGCAGAAAGGACTGGACCGGCTGCGTGTGGTCGGCGGCGTGGGCGGTCTGCATCCCGGCCCGGTACCCACCGCCGGACAACCTCGGGGCACGGTGCTGTACGACGCCGTGTATCTGGCCGCCACCGAACGTCTGCAGTCCGAGGTCGGCAGAAAGGCCATGGTCCTCATCACGGACGGCGTCGATCAAGGCAGCCGTCTCAAACTCTCCGGGGCCATTGAGGCGGCGCAGAAAGCCAACGCGATCGTCTACAGCATCTACTACGTGGACCCGGGAATGTATTATCAAGGCGGCTACATGGGCCCGGTGAGCGATGGCGCGTTGAAGAAAATGTCGGAAGAGACCGGAGGGCGCTTGTTCAGGGTCGACCGCAAGAACACGCTCTCGCAGATCTTTCAGCAGATCCAGGACGAAATGCGCAGCCAGTATTCGATCGGTTACGCGTCAGCCGATTCGCGGCAACCCGGGCAGTTCCGAAGGGTGGACGTCAAAGCGCGGAATCGCGACTTCAAGGTCCAGGCGCGAAAGGGCTACTACGCGATGAGTTCCGGCGGATAATCCGGTGTCCGCATTCCGAGGCCCGCCCGCGAGGAAGGGCTTGGATCGGGCCGTTACTTCGGAAGCCGGATCTTCTCGAGCAATCTTCGGAACCTCGCCTCCCCACGCAACGGGTCGAACAGCGGCGCCACCCTCGCGTGGATCAGGTGCGAGTCGCGATCGCCGTATCCCCGCTCCAGCCAGTTCAGCGCCTTCTCCCGATCCGGAAATCCGCAGTACAGGCGCGCGAACAGAAAAGGGGAGACATAGTCTGTCCGGGCGCGCCGCTCGAGTTCGCCCAGCAACTCCAGCGCCTCGGCGGTGCGGCCGCAAGCCGCCAGGGCATGGCCTTTGGTCGCCAGGGTCGCAGGATAACTCCGGCCCGGGCCTGGGATATTCTCCAGCACGGCCAAGCCTTCGTCCAACCGGCCCTGCTCGATGTAGGTTCGGCCCAGGTTCAGGTGAATCCGGTAGGCCGATGCGTCGAGTTCGAGCGTGTTGTGAAAGATTTCAATGGCGCGGTCGTACTGCCGGCTCCAGGCAAAGATCGTACCCGCCGCGACGCCGATCGCCGGAGACAACGGATCCAGTTGCAGCGCCAGCAGGATCTCCTCGGCAGCTTCCTCCATTCGTCCCACCGGAGTCAGGTAGTCGTAGGCATACCAGTGATGCGCCGTGGCGTAGTTGGGATTGCAGGCGATCGCTTTCCGTAGATACTCCGCCGACGTCTCCCAGTCGTAGTCGTAGGCCGCGGCGATGACGCCCAGTGATGCGTGGGCCTCCGCCGAACCTGGATCGATCTCGAGCGCGCGGGCCGCCGCGGCTTTCGCCTTCGGCATGTACTCGAGCGGGGAGACCTGCCCGGACTGCCCCAGAATGCTGTAGGCATCGGCCAATCCGGCGTGCGCCGGCGCGAACTGCGGGTCCGCCGCCAACGCCTGCTCAAAGTGGACAACCGCGCGGTTCAGCCCTTCCGTGCTTCGCTTGTTCCAATGGAAGCGGCCCTTGAGGTAGGCGTTGTAGGCTTCCGGATTGCGCGGCCGAGGCAGCGGACCCGCGGCGGAAGGAACCGGGCCTAACCGCGTCTCGAGCGCCGCGCAGATGGCGCGCGCCAGGTTCTCGAACAGGGAGAAGGCATCCGGCGACTCGCGATCGTAAATCTCCGACCACATGTAGAACCCGGTCGTGGTCTCGAGCAACTGGGCGGTGACGCGGATGCGCTCCCCGCTGGTCCACATCCTGCCGTCCAGGACATAGGACGCGCCCACCTGCTCGCCGATTCTTCGAGCGTCGCGAGGCACCGTTTCCACCGCCGGAGGCCACGCCACCACTCGCAGGCCGCTCGCTCGCGTGAGGGCCCGGATCAGTTCCTCGGCCAGCCCATTGGCCAGATAGTCGCCGGCGGAATCAGAAAAGGGCAGAACCGCGATCACCGGCGCGGCCGAATGCCTTGGCGGCGCCGCGGACGCGGCCGTTCGGGCCTCCCATTGCGGCGTATACGAGCCGGTCGGAAGCGTGATCAGGATCGGGTCCTGGCGGCCGTCGGCCTCGTAGTATTTGGCCAGCTTCGAACGAAGACGGCGCGCCTCCACGCGCACAATCGGCTCCAGGCGCGGATCGTAATCCGGACCCCGGTCGAACACTTCCACCCCGAGCGTGTACTCCTTCACTTCCGACGCGCGGCCCTCCAGAACGGCTCGCACGACATAACAGAGAAACCGGCGCAGCCTCTCGGAATTCGTGAACCCGCTGCTGGCGACAATTCGATCCAACTGCCGCCGCACCTGATCTGCCTGGATCACGATCTCTCCAGCCTAACGGCGCGGCCGCCGCCGCGGCAACCTCCCGGTCTCCTCCGGCCACGAGATTTGCTTCAATAAAACCAGCGGGACAACGTCCATCATGCGGCCTCGATACGATGTCGATTCAGCCACGGAGCACTCGCGGAGGCTTCTCGAGGGGATCCAGCGGAAGAGCGGAAAATCTCTCGAGGAGTGGCTGGCTTTGATTCACGCCCACACGGCGGCGCTGGAGAAGGACCGGGAGACGTGGCTCAAGGTCAAACACCGCCTGGAACCGGCCGAAGCGGCATGGCTGGCGCGTCATGCCACCCGCGGCCCGGAGGTCTATGATCCGGAAGCCCTGGTCAACGAGCAGTACTCCGGTCCGAAGGCCCGTCTGCGCCCCGTCTACGAAGAGGTATTGACCGCGGCGCTGGAGACGGCCGAGGATGTGGTCGCCCGGCCTGACGCCAAGACGGTCCCGCTCCTGCGGTACCACGCGTTCGCCCGAATCCGGGCCCGAACCCGGCTTCGCATCGATGTCGAACTGACCTTGGGCGGAACAACACCTCGAGGCCGTCTGACCGTTCTCGAGCGCCAGTCGAAGGCGGACCGGTTCACTCACCGCATTGGCGTGGAGGCCTCAGAGGATGTCAATCCGTTCCTGAGGTATTGGCTGCGGAAGGCGTACGACCGGGACGAACCCGACGCCTCCTAGCCTGGAGCCCACGGCGTAGCCATGGGGTTGCGTTTGGTCAGAAGCCGCGACCGTCAGGGAGCGGTGGCTGGCCGTCCCCAATATCACGGGCGCCACCGCTCCTGATGGTCGCGGCTCCGGAGAAGCACCAGCCTTATAGCAAGACCAAACCCTGCCGGATTCCCACCGTCACCGCCTCGGTGCGGCTGCCGACGTTCAACTTCGAAAACAACGACGTCAGGTGAAACTTCACCGTGTGCTCGGAAATGCCGAGCCGATACGCGATGATCTTGTTCGGCAGTCCCTCGGCCAGCATGCGCAACACCTCGATCTCGCGGGGGGACAACGCCGGGTCGGGCGAACCTTCTCCGTCCCGCATCACGACGGAGTGAGCCGGCGCCCAGGCGTCGAGCAGTTCCGGATGAACCACGGTCAACCCCGCGGCCACCGCTTCCACCGCCGCGAGAATCTCCGCTTCCGTCGCGTCGCGCGGCCGCAGGGCGCGGGCCGGATCGCCCGGGCCTCCCGTCAGCGGCAAGACCTGCGCGCGGTCGAGCAACAGCACCGACGGCGCCCGGATGCCCGAATCCTCCATGCCGGCCTCGAGATCGATCAACAGGACCTCAGCTTGCGGCGAATCCTCCAGCGTGGCCGCGCTTCCGGTCACGTCATAACGGGCCCGCAGCACCACTTCCAGGCCCGCGCGCACCACGGCGGATCGTGCCACCACGAACACGCGAATCACGCAACCGCCCTCGCGGTTTCAAACTCGGGCGCCACCGCGGCCGAGTTCCAACGTCCCGCCCGGATCCACTCGAGCGTGACTCCATCCTGCGCCTCGTCGAGCGCGTCGGCAAGGTCGTCCGGGCTGGAAAAACTACAGCCGGCCGCGGCGAGCAGCACGTCCCCCTGCCGGACTCCGGCCCGCCATGCGGCGCCTCGGGAAGCGGCCTCCAACACCAGCAGGCCGAGTCTGGTTTCCTGGCCGTGTTTCACCGTCACCGGCTGAAGCGTCACGCCGATCCTGCCCTTGCGGCCGGCCAGAAAGCGTTCCACCGCGTGAGCCGGAACAGCGTAGCCCAGTCCGTTGACGATCATGCTGTTCACGCCAATCACCTCGCCTTGCGCATTGGCCAGGGGTCCGCCGGAGTTGCCGGGCGCCAGCCGTACATCGGTCCGGATCCAGCGGGAATCGCCGATCGACTGGACCACTCCGACCGAAGCGGCACCCACCAGGCCCAGCGGATTGCCTACCGCGATTACGAATTCGCCGGGCCGCACGCCTCGCGAATTGCCGGCGCGGGCTGCCGGCAGACCGTTTGCGGAGATCCGCAAGGCCGCCAGGTCGCGCTGCTCGTCGCGCAGAACGATCCGGGCCGGGAAGCGCCGGTGGCCGGCCAACTCCACCTCCACCGGAGCCTGGGTAGCGACGTGCGCGTTTGTCACGATCAGGCCGTCCGGCCGCCAGATGATGCCGGAACCTCCATCGCCCTGGGCGCGCCTCACCTGAACCGTGTGCTCGACGATCCGCCGGGTGAGTGCTGCCAGTTCCGCTTCGATCATGCGGACTCCTTGGGGCGCTCTCCAATGGTCACAGCCAATTCGGCGCGAGACCCGGCCCGTAGGAGAACCGCCGGTACCGTTTTCCCGACCCTGGAAGGATCCAGCACCGCCTGAACGTCGTCGGTGTCTGTCACCCGGATGCCGTCGAGTAAAAGGAGGACGTCGCCCACCAGGAATCCGGCCTGGTCGGCGGGCGCGCCGGACTCCACCGACAAAGCGATCAGGCCGACGGGCGATTCCAGTTTCAGCGACCGCGCCAGGGCTTCGGGGAGCCGCACGGGCTGCATCCCCAAGCCGAGATAGCCTCGCCGGATGTGGCCCGTCCGCAGAATTTCCTCTACCACCCGGTTGACGACCGGCGCCGGGATAGAGGCAGCCATCCCGCGAGCGATCGCCGAGGTGTTGAGACCGGCAGTCAGCCCCTCCGCCGTCACCAGCGCTCCGCCCGAGAAGCCGTAATAGATGGTGACATCGAGATTCCAGAACCGGTCGAGGCCTCCGCGGCGGCTGTGCAGCGGTCCGCTGGCCGAGCGGATCACTCCCAGGCTGACGCTGGGTCCGCGGCCCACGGCGAGCGCCAGGTGGCCAGGCCCGAGTTGGTCTCCGGAGGTTGTGGCGGCCGGTTCCAGGCTTCCGTTGTCGAAGCGGAGCACGGCGATATCGTTGGACGGGTCGCGGCCGGCCAGGCTCGCCGCCACCGTGCGGCCCCCCGGCAGCCCCAGCGTGATCTCCTCGTCGCGCTCGGTGGTGTGATGGGTCGTCACCACCACGCCGGGTTTCCACACGATCCCGCTCGACGGGGTACGGGGCCGTGCGTGGACGGCGACCACGGAACGCCCGGCGCGTTCCACGGCCGAGGCGAGATCATTGGAAAAAGCGGTCAAGGCGCTGCTCATGATTTCAGGATGCGCCAGACCCGCCTGAAGGCGCATCGCACAAAGGGTTAGCTGACCGTTTGGCTAGTCTGTCGCTTCAAGGCCCACCTTGTGGGGCGGCCCTTCAGGCTGCGGCGCGCTTCAGCGCGCCCCTCGAGTCTGAGATCCACAGGCGGGGGAGGGTTAGTACCGCTTGTACGGGAGGAACTTTCCCGACATCGAGACCTTCACACGGTCGCCTTTCGGATTCGGCTCGCGCTCGATCGAGATGTCGAAATCGATGGCACTCATGATGCCGTCCCCAAATTCCTCTTCAATCAGCGCTTTCCACGTGGTGCCGTAGTTCTGCACGAGTTCATAAAAGCGGTAGATCAGGGGATCGGCCGGCGGCATTGTCACACCGGAACCGCGATGGGGCGGCTCGGTCAGCATGGTCGCTTCGGTATCCGTGAGGCCCAGCAGTTTGGCGACGTTGTCGGCTTCCGGCTTTGTCAGCGTCATCTGTCCCAGAAGGGCAGCCGTGTACAGCACGGGTGAGCCCGGACCCGCGGCCTCGGCGATGGCCTTCCAGCTCAGCCCCCGGAGTCGCTTCTGCTCCTGGATCTTCTGTGTGAGTTCTTCTCTTGTCGGCATCTAGTTCTCTCTCGCATGAGCGGACACGGGCCGGGATCGGTGAGCGTGTCCGAGCGGGTCGCGTCCTCCGCTCGCGCACGAGGAACGCACCCAACCCTGACAGCATATCGGAGAACGCTGGTAGCGGCTGGGTACCTTCCTCTCGGGGCGCCGGCGGCGATGCACACCCCGGCCTCCGGTCGTCTCGCCGCCACGGCCGGCAGGAGCGGAGATGGTCGCGTCTCGGGGTCGCGGAAACCGGGGGAAACCGGGACATGCCCAAATTCCCTCTTTTCATCGGCCAGGACCCAGCGGACATGGAAGTGCTTGTGGATCCAGCAGATGTCGCACCGAATCCGGGAATTTGTAGCTGTCCCCGTTTCCCGTCCCCGTTTCCCCCGGTTTCCCTCGAACAAGATCGAAAAGCTGGGCGATCTGCTGGGCATGGAATGCATTCGGGTGGGTTCGGCCCCCCAGGTGTGAATGGGGTATGAGAACCTTGGCGTGCCGGGCGGGGCGGCCTCCTGGCCTTGGCCCTCTGTTGCCCCTCCAACGTAGGGGCCGCAGACATGCGGCCCGCCGGCCGAAGGCCAAGTCAGATCCAGGGGCTGGAAAACCTGCATAGGGGCTGACCCGAGGAAAGCAAACCGTGAGTGTGTGACAGTGGGCGGCACCTTTCGCAGAGTCAACAAGGAAGCTCTCCACCGGCGGAGGCATGCCGGCGCCTGCGATCCGCCGCTACTGCGACGTCAGTCCGTGCCGGATCGCGAATCGCACCAGTTCCGAACTGCTCCGAAGCTGCAGCTTTCGCAGGATCCGGTTGCGGTGCGTATCTACGGTGTAGACGCTGATGTTCAGTTCGGCGGAGATGTCCTTGGCCTGTTTGCCCTCGGCCAGAAGCCGGAACACGTCCAGTTCGCGAGCGGTCAGCAGGTCCATCGGACTCCCCACGAACCGCTGGTAGTCCGTGAGCACCGTGTTCGATACGCCCGGCGCAATGTAGCCTTCACCCGACGCTACCGTGCGCACGGCGCGGAACAACTCCGCGTCCACGGACTCCTTCAGGACGTACCCCTTGGCTCCCGCCCGCAACACCGCCCGGACATAATTCGAATCCTTGTGCATCGATAGGATGAGCACGCGCACCTCCGGCCAGTTCTGCACAATCTGCTGGGTCACCTCGACACCGCTCATCTGCGGCATCGCGATGTCCAGCAGCACCAGGTCTGGCCGCGACTCGCGAATCATTGCCAGCGCCTGGACTCCGTTTCCGGCTTCGCCCACCACGTCAAACTCAGCCGGATGCTCCGACAGAATCAGCCGGAATCCGCGCCGTACCATCGCGTGATCGTCGACCAGCAGAATCCTCGTTGGCCTGCTGGTCATGCCGCCGCTCCCGCCGGTGCGTCCGGAACATCCACCAGAATCGTCACCCCGGCGCCGGCCAGCGACTGCACCGACAGGACGCCTCCTATCACCTGCGCCCGCTCCTTCATGCCCAGGATCCCTAGTCCATTGCGCAAGGCCTGCCCCACCGCCATCCCGCCTCCGTTGTCCGCCACCGAAAGATTCAACCGTCCACTTGCCCGTCGAAAGGCGATGTCGACCTTCGAAGCCGACGAGTGCCTGGACACGTTCGTCAACGCTTCCTGGCAGATTCGGAACAGGTGCGTCTCCACGAGCGGTTCCAGCCGCTCACGCACCTGGCTGCGGTAATCGACCACGATGCCCGTCCTCTGGCTGAAACCGCGCGCCAGTTCCCGCAGTCCGGCGTCGAGCCCGAAGTCGTCCAATATCCGCGGCCGTACCAGTTGCGACATCTCCCGAGCGGTCGACTGCGCCTCCCGCACCATGTTCACGGCATCGCGCAGCCGTTCCCGGTCCGATTCCTCGGCGCCGCGAACCACCGACAGGTTCGACTCCACCGCGTTCAGCGTCTGCCCAAACTCGTCGTGCATATCCTGGGAGAAGCGCCGCGCGCTTTCTTCCTGCTCCGTCAGAATGTGGATCGACAGCCGCTCCATGTCTTTCGCCTGCTTCTCCAGCCTCAGAAACGCGTTCATGGACGCCGCCACCGAAAGCCCCGCGAAGATCACCGCCAGCCCCAGTGACGTCAGAAAGAGGTTCCGTGCCGCCCTGAGCAGGCGGGCGTCGAATACCAGTTGCGCCCCCCGCGACCGCGACGCTTCGTCCAGGGAAACCGCCATCAGGCGGTCACTCGCGGCCGTGAGGTCGCGGTAGTGTTTGGAGAGTACGGGAGAGGTGTTGCGCCTCATGTCTAGCAATCGCTTTGCTTCGTCCAACACCAGACCGCTAGTCTTCTCAAACTCGCGCCAGGCGGCCCTCTTCTCCGGATTCCGTTGTCCGGCCAGCGCCTGCGCGACAATCTGGTGAACTCGCTCCCGCGCTCCCCGAAACTCCTCGGCCAGCGCCGCGAACGACTCCGGCTGATGTTGATCGGCCAGCGAATACAAGAGAACTCCCAGCGACGCTTGGTAGTGCGCCAGTTCGTCGATCAGCTTCGTGTCGCGCAGTTGTTCAGCCGTCAACGAACTCATCTCCCGGTCGACCTGCCTGATCGCCTGCAATCCCATCACGCCGGACCCCACCATCGCCGCCAGAACCACGCCAAAA
>CAZGUX010000272.1:0-50931 GCA_964529305.1 uncultured Solibacteraceae bacterium
CCCCCAAGCTCAAGAATCTCAAGATCACCGGCAATATCGTCTGTACGTACGCGGTCATTTGCACGGGCGTGGTCACGCTGTTTGCAGGAATGATCATCCCGGACGCGGAGCGGCAGAACTACGTCGACAACCTGCTGGGCGGGCTGGCGATGCATCTGGCTGGCCCGCCATTGCTGCGCCTGGGCTTTCATGCTTTCGTCGTCGTGGTCGGCGTGCTCATCCTTTCCGGCGCGGTGAATACCTCCATCATCGGAGCGAATGGCGTGATGAACCGCGTCGCCGAAGACGGGGTTCTCGTGGACTGGTTCCGCAAACCCCACCGCCGCTTCGGGACGTCCTACCGCCTGATCAACGTCATCGTGGGTTTGCAGCTCATCACCATTGCCACCAGCCGCGGCGACGTCTACCTGTTGGGCGAGGCGTACGCATTCGGCGTTGTCTGGAGCTTCTTCCTCAAGTCGCTGGGCGTTCTGGTGCTGCGGTTCCATCGCCATGACCAGGAGTACAAAACTCCCCTCAACCTCCACTTCGGCGGCAGGGAATGGCCCATCGGACTTGCCCTCACCACCCTGGTACTGTTCTTCGTGGCGATCGCAAACCTGTTCTCCAAGCAGATCGCGACCATCTGGGGCATCTCTTTCACCGTCGTGCTGTTCATTGTGTTCACGGTCTCCGAGCGAATCAACGCCCGTAAGAAGCACGAGGAGCAGCCCGGCCTGGAACAATTCAACCTGGATCATCGCCCCGACATCACGGCCGAGGTCGTCCGCGCGCGTCCGGGCTGCGTTCTGGTGGCCGTGCGCGACTACCGGCACATGAATCACCTGCGCGCGGTGTTGCGAAAGACGAATGTCCGCCGCCACGACATCGTCGTCATGACGGTGCGGACCATTTCGACCGGCGCCGGGGAATACGACCTGGCCGAGAAGCAACTGTTTGCCGAATACGAGAAAGAGTTGTTCACGCGCGTAGTCGCTCTGGCGGAAAAGGAAGGCAAGACCGTCGAGTTACTGGTGGTGCCGGGCGTCGATCCATTCGATGCGATGGTGCAGACCGCGCAGCGGCTGAAAGCGTCGAGGCTGGTCACGGGCGTATCGGAGCGCATGCCTTCGGAAGAATTGGCGCGGCTGATCGGACTGGCGTGGGAGCGGCAGCCCGAGCCGCGCCACGCATTTTCCCTCGAGATCCAACGGCAGGATCGGGAGTCGATCTACGTCAATTTAGGACCGCACCCTCCGAGGCTCTGGCCCGAGGACGTCGACCGCCTGCACGAGATCTGGCTGAAGTTGTCGTCGGATCAGTTCGGCTCCAGGCTGCATCACCGCGACGTCCTGGGCGTGGCGCTGCGGCGGCTGGAAAAAGATCTGGAAAACGAACGCCGGGACGAGGCGCTGAACGACCTGTCTCGCGAACTGCGATAGAACCCGGAGCCCAGATCATTCCGACACAGTGGCGGCCGATCCTTGACACGCCCCGCGATCTCGAAGGACTTGTAACCGATTGAGCGAACACATGAGCCGTTTGGAAACCGGCTTGCTCCTGGCGACGTCGGAAGAGAGTGCCCATGCGTTGGCCTTTTCTCGGCTTACTGGTTCTGCTCCCGGCGGCGCTCAGCGCGGCGGAAAGCGATGCCCTGGCAATTTCCAGGACGATTCGCGAACGCCACCTGCCTCACGGAGTCATCGTCGACCCGATTTTCAAAGCCCCCGACAGCGATGAGATCACCCACTACACGCGCTGTGGCGACGCCGCCATCTGGACGGGGCACTACCTCGCGGCCGAGTCGTTTCGCTATGCGGCGACCAAGTCTTCCGAGGCGTTGGACAACGTCTTCGTGGCGCTTGCCGGGATTCGCTATCTGACCGACGTGACCGGCAACGACCTGCTGGCCCGCTGCATATTCCCCGTGGATTCGCCTTTCGCCTCCGCCTTCGCGCAGGAAGAGGAAGCGAACGGGATCCATCTGGGGACGATCGACGGGCAGGCGTTCATGTGGGTGGGCAACACTTCCCGCGATCAATATATCGGAGTGGTGTTCGGCCTTTCCGTGGCGCACGACTTTGTGGACGATCCCGGCGTGAGAGAGGCCACCTCATGGTTGGGCACGCGCCTGATCGGGCATCTGGTCGATCGAGGCTGGCTGGTGCGCATGCCGGACGGCGACATCTCCACGACGTTTCTCGGCCGCGCCGACCAGCAATTGGCCTTCCTCAAAGTCGGCCGCCAGTTGAACTCGCGGCACTTCAACCGGACGTATCAACTGGCCTCCAACTTCCTCGCCACCGCCGTCGAGGCTCCGATCGCCTATGAATCGCTGGACCCGGACGGGTCGTACTTCAAGTTCAATCTCGACGCCCTGAATTTGTTCAATCTGGTCCGCATTGGCGGCAATTCGTTCGTCCAGTCGCGGAGTGAAAACGCATACGCCATTTTCCGCCGCACGGTGGACGATCACGGCAACGCGCACTTCAACATGATTGACCGGGCGCTACGCGGACCCGACGAGCGCCGCGACGCCGAAACACGGCAATTGCTGGAAGCCTGGCTGACGCGCCCGCGCCGCGATTTCCGGGTGGACCTGCGAGGCCAGTATCCGTCGTGCTTTGACGACAACCGCGCCTGCAGGCCGATTCCCGTCGCGGAGCGCGTCCCCACAGACTTCCTTTGGCAGCGCAGCCCGTTTCAGTTGTCCGGCGGCGGTGACGGCTTCATCGAAGGCAGCGGCATCGACTACATCCTCCCCTACTGGATGGCCCGCTACTATGGCGTGGTGACGGAATAGCGTTTTGGGGTACAGTTGCAGATCGGATGAAACGTCTGATTCCGCTTCTGCTCGCCGCGGTCGCGCTCGCGCAGCCGCCCAAACGAAATATGCTGATCACCGACGCCGAGGGCGTGGCGGGCGTGTGCCGCCAGGATCAAACCGAGCCCACCAACGTCGAAATGCGCGCCCTGTTGACAGGCGAGATCAACGCCGCGGTAGAAGGTCTCTACCAGGGAGGCGCTGACGAAGTGATCGTGTGGGACGGCCACGATGGCTCGCAGACCCTGTCCGCCCTTACCATCCATCCGCGCGCAAAGCTGTTGCAGGGCTCGCTGGGGTGGAACGGCACGCTCGACCGGGGCTACTCGGCAATCGGTTTTCTGGGACAGCATTCCATGGGCAACGTGCGCAAAGGGATCATGGCGCACAGCTTCAGCTCGCTCGGCATCCAGAACATGAAGCTGAACGGCAAGCCGGTCGGCGAGATCGACGTGTGGGCCGCGATGGCCGGAGCCTTCAACACGCCTGTGATCCTGCTGACGGGCGACCAGGCCGCCGTCGACGAACTGAAGGCGATCGTGCCGGAAGCGGAGTTCGCCGCGGTGAAGGAAGGCCTGGCCCGCTATGCCTGCCTGTCCCTTTCGGCGGAGAGCGCGCGTGCGGCGATTCGCGAAGCGGCCCGGCGATCGGTCGGCAAAATCGGGAAGATCCAGCCCTATCGGATCGAGGGCCCGGTAACGCTCGAGATCGAGTACACGACGCGGAACTCTTTGAACCCCGATCTCGGCGCGCTGCCGTGGGTAGAAGTGCTCGACGACCGGACGATTCGCTACAAGGGCTCGAACGTGATGGAGGCATGGAAGCGCTACCGGGTGCGGTGATGAACCGGCCGATTGTCGGCATTGACCTCGGGGGGACGCGCACCAAGGCGGGCGTGGTCACTCCCGAGGGCGAATTGCTCGGTCACTTCTCCTCGCCCACGCCCGCGAAGGCCGGCCGCGAGGCGTTGCTTGCGCACCTGGCGGACGTGGCCCGGCGAGGCGTCGAACTCTCGCGGGATGCCGGCAGGCCGGCAGGAGGTGTCGGCATAGCGACCGCGGGCTGGGTCGACCGACCCTCCGGACGAGTCATCTACGCGACGGACAACCTTCTGGGCTGGACCGGAACGGCCGTGGTCGAGTCCGTTTCGGCCGCGGTCGGACTCCCCGTCGCCGCCGAGAACGACGCGAATGCGTTCGCGATCGCCGAGCGGCGGTTCGGGTTGGGCCGCGGCGTCGACGATTTCGTCCTGATCACCCTCGGCACGGGAGTGGGAGGAGGCTGCTACGTCGGCGGCCGCCTGAACCGGGGAGCGCATTCGCTGGCCAACAGCATTGGTCACATCCCCATCGAGCACGAGGGAAGGGCCTGTAACTGCGGAGGCCGGGGCTGCCTGGAAGTCTACGCCAACGCCGAGGCGCTGCTTCGCTACGCGGGCGAGCCGCCGTACTCCTCTATGGAAGCTCTGCTCGCGGCTGCCGGACAAGAGATGCGGGCACGCGAAGCCATTCGAGAATTCGCCGGACGTCTCGCTACCGGTATCCTGATTCTGGTTCACCTGCTCGACAGCCGCATGGTGATCGTCACCGGTGGTCTGGCCTCCGACAACCCGTTCCTGTTTGACGACTTACGGGAGATCGTCGGCGGGCGGCTGATCGGGAGTCCTTACCGGAGCCTGGAGATTCGCCCTTCCTGTTTGGGCTATTTCGGCGGAGTGCTGGGCGCCGCCGCGGTCGCCCTGGAGGACCTGCCCGACATTTCCTGAGACTTTTCCTCCGGGGCGTCCACTTCCTTGATATGGCAAGGAAGCCCGGCGACGCTCACGGGTTTGCAATCAACCAGGCGGTCTCCCTCACGGTGGTTGGGGACCAGCCCATCTCGCTGCTAGGGCAAATGATGGAACTCGGCGCCACGGATGCCGCCCTGTCGCTCGACCGGCCGTTGGATCCGGGAGCGCTCCTGAAGATCCGTTGGAACCGAACCGTCCTTTTCGCTGAAGTGACGTCGTGCAAAGGGATGCGCGCGGAATACTGGCTAGCCTTGAAGTTGTGGCACGTCCTGTTCGAGTCGCCCGATCTGGCGGAGGGCTGGAAGCAACTCTTCGACGGGGCGGAAGCGGTAAACCCTGCGAAGGCTGGCTAAGACCGTGCTGGTGGCGGCGCGCGGACTCGAACCGCGGACCTAGGGATTATGAGACCCTCGCTCTACCGACTGAGCTACGCCGCCACGGGGTCTGCCCTCCAGTCTAACAAATGAAGCTGTTCTCCAGCCCTGCGTAGTAGGATAAAAGCACTGGAGATCTTGCATGAACCGACGCCGGTTTCTCACCGCAGCGACTTCCGGAGCTGTCTTCTTCAAGCCGGATGCGGTGGACCGGGCCCGCGCGGCTTCGACGGACCGCCGAGCACCCGAGGTGGCCGCGCAGGACGAGGACTATTGGCGCGAGATCCAGCAGGCGTTCACCGTCGACCGCAACCTGGTGAACTTCAACAACGGAGGAGTCTCCCCTTCCCCCCGCATCGTGCAGGAGGCCATGCGGCGGTACCTGGAATTCAGCAATCTCGTACCGGCTTACAACATGTGGCGCATCCTCGACCCGCAGGTGGAGAGCGTCCGCACCCGCCTGGCCGGGTTGCTGGGTGTCGACCGCGAGGAAGTTGCCATCACCCGCAACGCGAGCGAGGCGCTGGAAATCGCACAACTGGGACTGGATCTGAAACGAGGGGACGAAATCCTGACCACCGATCAGGACTACCCGCGGATGCTGACGACCTGGGAGCAGCGCCAGCGCCGGGATGGCATCTCGGTCCGCAAACTTGCCTTCAAAGTGCCGGTCATCTCCGAAGAGGATTTGGTGCGAATGTTCGAGCAGGCCATCACACCGAGAACGCGGGTCATCCACTTCTGCCATATGACGAACCTGTCCGGCCAGATTTTTCCGGTGAAGAAGATCTGCCAGATGGCGAGGTCGCGGGGAATCGAGACCATCGTCGACGGCGCGCACAGCTTCGCGCACCTGCCCACCAGGTACGACGACCTGCATTGCGACTACTACGGAACCAGCCTGCACAAATGGCTGCTCGCCCCGCATGGAACCGGTATGTTGTTCGTGCGGCGGGAGAAGATCGCCAGGCTGTGGCCGATGTTTGCGGCGGCCCCAACGCAGGATAGCGATATCCGGAAGTTCGAGCAGATCGGCACCCACCCGTCCGCCAACTTTCTGGCGATCGGCGAAGCGATCACGTTTCACCAGACCATCGGACCGGAACGGAAGTTTGCCCGACTACGCTATCTGCGGCAGTTGTGGACGTCCCGATTGACCGCGCGACCCGGTCTCGGCACCCTAACGCCGCCGGAAGCGGGCGGCCTCGGCCTGCTGACCCTGGAAGGCCGGGACCCTGCAAAATTCGGTGACAAGTTATTGACCGAACACCAGTTCCTCACCGTCCCCATCATTCGGGAAGACTACAGGGGATTGCGAATCACGCCGAATATATACACGACACTCGAAGAGATCGACCGGTTCTGTTCGGCGGTGGAAAAGCTCTGCAGGGTTTGATAGTAATAGTACCTATAAGCATACTGGTAGTATGTCTATCGCCCACAGTACGCAATTTATGTCTATGACTTTGGGCATAGAGCCGTTATACTGCTTAAGTTCTGTGAGGAGGCCCGAATGAAAGCGACGACCCTCCCCCTCGTCGTAGCGTGCAGTGCTTTGTTGCTGGCGGCCGATCGGACTTCGCTGCCAGGGCAGGGAATTGAACCCAAGCTCAGTCGCGCGGAGTACGACGCGACAGGATTCACGGAGTCGCTGGCGGTGGGCGCGACGTTGGTCGCACCACAGAGGGTTCGGACGCTCTTCGGTCCGCAGGTGGATCGGCAGTACCTTGTCGTGGAAGTGGGCTTCTACTCAAAGGACCGGAGCACGTTCCCGGTTCGCCTGGGAGACTTCGCATTGAAGGCGCCGAAGTCGCGCGAACGAATCGCTCCCGAGTTACCGGAGCGTGTTGCCATCAGCACCGGGGGAAATCGCGCCACCATCACCACTAAGACGCTGCCGCAGGTATCGACGTCGCGAGCGGTGGCGGGATACCTGTTCTTCCCGAACAGCCGCGTGCCGGGCGCGAGCCTCGAACTCGACTATCAGGGCAACGGTTCGTGGCTGACGATGCCGCTGCGATGAAGTCCGGCTCCCCTTTTGATAGCATGGGGGTTTGGAGGCTCGGGCGTGTCGTTTATACAGAATCGCTACGAGGAGAACATCGTCACGACGACGGTGGATGAAGTATTCAACTGGGCGCGCAAGTCGTCGGTATGGCCGTTGACGTTCGGACTGGCTTGTTGCGCGATCGAGATGATTGCGTCGACCACGTCCCGCTTCGACATCGCGCGGTTCGGCGCGGAAGTGTTCCGCCCGAGTCCGCGGCAGGCCGATCTGATGATTGTTGCGGGCACCGTCACGCTGAAGATGGCTCCCGTACTGAAGCGCATCTGGGACCAGATGCCCGAGCCCAAGTGGTGCATCTCGATGGGCGCGTGCTCGAGCGTTGGCGGGCCCTTTAACACCTACGCGGTCCTGCAGGGCGTGGACCGGATCGTTCCGGTCGACGTGTTCGTCCTGGGGTGTCCACCGCGCCCGGAGAACCTGTTCTACGGCCTCTTGAAGCTCCAGGACAAGATCGACCGCATGACGACGCTACGCAAGCGGCCGACCGAGGTTCGCCTGGACGAATCGATGCTTGAAGAGTTCAAGCAGCAGGTGATGATTTCCCAGGTGAAGAATCCGGCCGGCGATCCGCTGGTGCAGCTTTCCTGAGTCACCCTTGTTTCATCGCAGCCCCCAGGGATACTACCGGTCCTCGCGGCTCGACACGATCGAGTGGCTGAGCCACGGCTTTGGCACGCGAGCACAAAACCTGTTTCACCTGCCGCGGGTAACCATGCTGAAACAGATTCACTCCGACCATACGGTGGAGGCCGGTGAGCCGTGCGGGGTCGCGGCCGAGGGCGATGGACTGGTCACGGACCGGCCGGAAATTTTCCTGGCGGTGAAAACGGCCGACTGCCTGCCGCTCCTGCTGGTTGACCCGGACCACCGGGCGGTATCCGCGGTTCATGCCGGTTGGCGAGGCACGGTCGCCCGCATCGCGGAGCGGGCGGTGCGGCATCTGGAGTCGCGCTACGGATCAAAGCCCAGCCAACTCCAAGTGGCCATCGGGCCCGGAATCGGCGCTTGCTGTTTTGAAGTGGGTCCCGAAGTGGCGGCGGAATTCAAGGGTCTGTTCCCGGATCGAAGCGATTTGGATGTCCGTACTCACGTCGATCTGGTGGAAGCCAATCTCCGCGTTCTGGAGCAGGCCGGAGTGAAGAATCTACACATCGACACCGCACGGGTGTGCACAGTTTGCCATGGAGGCGAGTTCCACTCCTACCGGCGCGACCGGGACCTCGCCGGCAGGATGCTTTCGGTGGTGGGTATCAGAGACACGAAAGGCGCGGAAACCATCCCGCGCCTTTGACGTGTCAGGAGTACAGCGGACTCAGGCAGCGTCAGCCAGAATCGCGTCGAAGGTGTCCTGCGTTTCAAATTCGTGGCGGTCGGCGGCTTCCTGGCAACTCAGGCAGAAGGAGGTCCACGGTACGGCGTTCAACCGCTTGGAGCTGATGTCTTCCTCGCAGTGGAGACACGTACCATACGTTCCCTCCTCGATCCGGGCAAGCGCCACGCGGACACTCCGCAGCAGGTTCGATTCGCGGTCGAGATTCCTGATGGCCAACTCGCGCTCACCCGCCAACTGCACTTCATCGAGTGCGTCGGCTGTTTTTTCGATCGCGATATCTTCCCGATTGCGCAAACCGTCTGAGATTTCCGCCTGCTTGGTTTCCAGCAACGCCTTGTACTTGTTGAGCTCGGTCTTGGTCATGGTTTACGTCTCCTTGGGGTCTTATCGTCCCTCTTTGTTTCCGAATTGATATTGACGAACTTTCGTCTACAAAAGTTTCAAAATCTGAAAGGTCCAGTCCAGCGGGACAGCACCCGTCGTCCGTGAGCCGGCATGTCCGGAGCAATTCGGTTGCCGAACAGTTGTTATACGTCGAAAGTGGGATTCTGGTTTCCGACGCAGGGGGCCTTGGGGGAGGGGTGCGACGCCACTGACTGCTAGTACTTCATGAGGCAATATTGTACCCCACCGGCAGCCCCTGTGCAATACTAAAGTCCAGTTCTGCCTGGACATCCGCCCGTGCCACATCGATTTCCCCTTGCACCGATTCTGGTCTCTGTGTTCGTGGTTTCGAGCTGTGCCCTTCTTCCCTACGCGGGTTTCCAGAACGACGAATCGCTGTTCGCCAGCGGAATCTACGAAAAGTGGGGCATAGCCGACACTCTGCAAGTGGGAAAGCGTCAAATCCCCCTCATGCTGATGAGCTATGTCGGGGCGCTGAAGTCTTGGATCTATACCCCTATTTTTCAACGCTTCCCCCCTAATCTGTGGTCGGTACGGCTACCCGTCGTGCTGTTCGGGGCGGCCGCTTTGTGGCTGCTCCACCGTTTTCTTTGCCGGGTATCCCGACCGCGTATTGCTCTCATCACCTTAGCCCTGCTCGCCACCGAACCCACCAACCTGCTCACGACGACCTTCGATTGGGGGCCGGTCGCGCTCCAGCACGTTCTCGGCGTGGGCGGCCTGGCCGCCTTAGCCGCCTTCGCTCAGACAACCCGGACTCGCTACCTCGTCCTCGGCTTTGGCGCCTTCGGACTCGGCATGTGGGACAAAGCCCTGTTTGCCTGGTTCCTGTCGGGCGTTGCCGCGGCGGCCATGGTCACGATCCCGGGCCAAATTCTGCGACTGGTGACCTTCCGCCGGGCGGCGATCGCCTTTGCGTCTTTCTTTATCGGCGCTTTGCCTTTGTTGCTGTACAATACCCGGTACCCTTTTGCGACTTTTCAAGGAACGTCAGGTTTCTCCCTGAAGGATTCCTGGGGAAAGGCGGCCGTCCTCCAGTCCTGCCTCAACGGGAGCGCCTTGTTCGGCTACATTCCCAGGGACAACGCGGAACCCGAATTTCAGTGGCCGCCATCCAACCTGCTGGAAAAAATCGCGTTTCGACTCGATGACGTAACCGGCGCCCAGCGCGAAACCTGGGGTGTGAAGGCGACAATCCTGGCAGCCCTGCTTCTTCCCTGGCTTTGGTTCACGCCATCGCGGCGGCTGGCCCTGTTCTGTGCCGCCGCCATCGCGGTCGGCTGGATTCAGATGGCGGCCACCAACAATGCCGGCGGCTCCGCCCATCACTGCGTCCTCCTCTGGCCCCTACCCCAGATTCTGGTTGCGGCGGCGCTGGCCGAAATCGGGGATCGGTTGCGGGGGGGACTCGTCCTGGCGTGGCTCGCGACAGTTGGTCTGTTTGCCATGAACACGCTGGTGGTGAACCACCACCTGGTCCTCCTGGTCCGCAACGGTCCCACGGCGATCTGGAGCGACGCGATCCTCACCCTGTCCGACGCGCTCGCCAAGTTGCCGGCCAAGGAGATCTACGTAAACGATTGGGGCATGATGGACTCGGTCCGGATGGCCAAACGAGGCCGCCTTCCGTTGCGCGTGGGAAGCGACCCGTTGTCGAAGCCGGAACTCACGCCCGAGGATGTCAAGACCGTCACCGGGCGCCTCGAGCCGGACAATCTGTTTGTCGCCTTCACGGACGGCAACGAAATCTTCGCCGGCGTCAACGGCAGGATGCGCCAGATCGCGGAAACGGCCGGGTTCACGCGGCACTCCGTCGCTTTCATCAAAGACCGGAACGGACGCACCTTGATCGAAATATTCCGCTACCTCCCACACGAATGACGCGCTTTCTCTCCTTTCCGTGGAGGCCTATACTATGGCCGGAGGATTTCATGACCGCTATCGATTTCCCGGCATGGCACGCGGCCGATTGGGAACGGTTTTTCGCGCGCGCCGTATCCTCGCTCTGGGCTGTGTTCTGGCTCTGGTTCGGGTTGGCCTCGGGTATCGCGGAGGGCATGACGCCTGGCGGCATCCTGGTCCACACCGCCGTTCCGGGCCTCGTATTCCTGCTGCTTGCCGCCTTCGCCTGGTGGAAGGAGCGGACGGGAAGCTACGTCTTCCTGTTCGCCGGGCTGTTCACCTATGGGGCTTACTGGAACATGGTGGGTCATCGGGGGGTTGCCTATTTCCTCGGAGTCGGTTCGATGGTGGCCCTGCCCATGCTGCTGGCCGGCCTCCTGTTCCATCTCGCCAGCCGGCAGCCGAGAGCCTGAAATCAAGGGACGGAGACTCTCGGCCTGGAACGATATAGTAGTCTCCAAGTGAACCGCCGAATCTCACGTCACCGCGCCCTGGGGCTTGCCGGCCTGGGTTTGATGCTTGCCGTTTCTGCCTTCGGCGATCAGGCAGTCGCGCTGCGCGGATTTTCCGTCTTCGATCCGGTCGAAAAGAGGATGCTGCCGGAGCGCACCGTGGTCCTCCGCGAGGGCGTGATCGAATCGGTCGCGGAAGGCAAGGCCAGGATACCGCGCGGGGCCCGCGTCATCGAAGGCAAGGGCAAGTTCCTGATCCCCGGTTTGATCGACGCGCACGTGCACCTGGTGCACCAGACCGACTTCGCCCACATGACGCCGGAGGAGGTTTTGCCCTGGCATCTGGCGTACGGCGTCACGTCGCTGCGCGACACGGGCGATGAGATCGTCGCCGAGAAGATGACGCAGCGGTTCGCCGAAGCCCACCCCGAGAGTTGCCCGCGGATCTTTCTCTGCAGCCCGTTGATCGATGGCGACCCGCCTTTTCATCGCGACATCGGCCGCGCGGTGACCGATCCGGCCAAGGTGCCGGAGTTTTTGGAAGACATGAAGGCTTGGGGCGTCACCACGCTCAAGATCTACGTCAAGACCGAGCGCGAGGTGGGCCGCCGTGTGGTCGACCTGGGCCGTCAGATGGGTTTTGTGGTGACGGCTCACCTCGGCCGTTATCAGGCGCAGGATGCGGTTCCCGACGGGATCGACGTGCTCGAACACATCTGGAGCGTGTTCAACTACAGCCTGCCTGCCGATCCCGCGGACAAGCGATCGAACCTGGAGCGCCGCGCCTCGGCCGATCTCTCGAACCCCAAGGCCGTCGCGTTGCGCGACCTGCTGAAACGGCACGGCACGATGGTCAACCCGACGCTGGCCGTATTCCGGAACATGATCCTGTTGAACGATCTTCCCGAGATCCACGGCCATCCCGACAACTCCGCGACGCCGCGGAGGCTGCTCGGGCATTGGGACGCGTACCGCGCCAAATCGGCGTTGAAGCCCGAAACGCTCGAACTTCGCCGGAGCGAGTTCCGGAAATATCAGGAGTTGACCGGGTTGTTGCACAAGGCAGGCATCCCCTTGCTGGCGGGCACGGACACGCCCGAACCCTATGTACCTCCCGGATCGGCCCTCCACCAGGAACTGGAGATGCTGGTGGAGTCCGGCCTCACGCCCGGCGACGCGATCCAGGCTGCCACCTGGAACAATGCACGCGCCATCAAACAGGACAAGACCCTGGGGCGCATCGCGCCGGGTTATTCCGCCGATCTGCTCGTCCTCGGCGCCAATCCTCTGGACGATATTCGCCACACGCGCCGGATCGAGCGAGTCATCGTTCGCGGGCGGGTCCTGGATCCGGCGGCCCTGCGGAGGCTGGTCCCCAAAGAGTGACGGCAGGACTCCCGAGCCCCGCCCGTTTTTCCGGGCCGGATTTGTTGTACAACCTGTACATGCTATTCAAGCTGATCCCACTCCTCGCGGCGATGGCTCTCCCCGGCTTCGCCCGTGAGCCACTCGCTCAGCGGATCGCCCACACCGATCCGGCCCAATACAGAAAAATCAAGGCCGTCCATTACGGGGCGGGTGAGCTTCACTACCAGGGATTACTGGACGCGACGTCGCTCAACACGAACCTGCTGTTCCTTCACCGCGGCGTCATTCCTCCGAAGGGCGGCATCGGGCATCACTTCCACAACCACATGGAAGAGATGTTCGTGATCTTCGACAACGAGGCGGAATTTACCATCAGCGGCCACACGTCCCGTCTGGCGGGACCCGGGGGCGCGCCGTGCCGGATGGGCCAGTCACACGCCATCTACAACCACTCGGACCGGCCGACCGAGTGGATGAACATCGCCGTCGGAAGCATCAAGGGCAAGTACGACGCGACCGATTTGGAGGACGACCGGGTGGGCGTGCCGATCGATCGCAAGCCCGTGTTTATCACGATGAAGCTCGATCGGTCGCTGCTGAAGTCGATGGAAGGGCGGTTCGGCGGCAAGGGGACGGTCCGGTACCGGCGGGCGTTGCAGCCGGAGGTGTTTTACACGAATTGGTCGTACGTGGATCACCTGCTGATCCCGGCCGGCGCCTCGGAAGGCAAGCACCGCCATCAGGGCGTGGAGGAGTTCTACTACGTGATGTCCGGGGAGGGCACGGTCACGGTGAATGACGAAAGCGTGAAGATCCGGAAGGGAGACGCGGTGCCGGTCGAGTTGGCGGAGGTGCATTCCTTCGAAGCGGGAGAGTCGAACGATTTGGAGTTGATGATCGTGGGCGTGGCGCGGGTGAAGTGGTCGCTGGATGCGGAAGAGGTACGGTGAACCACGACGATGAGCCACAACTGGGAAATCGCGCTGGAACAAGACAGGGGACTCGAGACGGTTCGAGGCTCGGTGGAAGAAGTCGCGCGTGCGGTTGCCCGCGGGTCGGACCTGCGGCTCTACATGACGACGGAAACCTACGAGGAGACGCTCTACTTCCAGCAGACGTACTCCGGTGAAGGGGATGCGTTCGCCGGCCTGATGAGTCATCACCACTCGTACATGCATCGCGGCCGCCTTCCCGCGCAACCGTACTTCAGCTTTTTCAAATACGACGTGTCGGGCAGGTTCTCCCACGTGAAGTGGATGCTCGACAACCAGGTATTCGACGAGAGCCAGGCATACGGGTACGGGGTCTACCGGTGGTTCGTGTGCGACCGGTGGCGGCTGGTATACGAGCACGATGCCCACGGCGAGCGGGTGCACGGCGACATCGAGGAGTTGAAGGAGCACGTGCGGGCAGGCCGGACCTTGCGCGTGGGGATCCGTCAGCTTTTCGGACTGGCGGACGATGAGACCCGCGGTCCGGCGCACCTCTCGTTTCTGACCACCATGCAGCCGGTGATCCAGGACGGCCAGGTTCTGTCCAATTGCGACTTCGTGCTGGTAGGGGCGCCCCACTGGCCCTTCACGTGGAAGGACGGGTTGCATCTGGCGATGATGCAGCCTTCGACCTCGGGCGAGATCACCAGTTACCTGGCGGAACCGGGCAAGCTACCGTTCGAGCGGGCACCGCGCCGTCGCGGGATGCGGTGGTTGGTGGCGGAAAGCGCCTGAGTACGATACAGTTCACGTAAAAACCTGCGGCAGGCGATGGCTCCGAACCGTGGGTATCAGCCCGAGGGTGCAGCGGGCAAGCCGGATGTGAATGAGTGCCCAATGCAACCCGCGGTTCGGAGAAATCATGCGCTGCAACGGTACAGGGTTGCGCCCAAAAGCTTGATCTTTGAACGGCGGAAGTTGGTGCTGGAGGTGGGGGTCGAACCCACATGCCAAGTGAATGGCGCGGGATTTTGAGTCCCGTGCGTCTGCCAGTTCCGCCACTCCAGCGACTTCCTCACTATAACATCCTCACGACGTGGCCACGTTCGTCAGACCCGCTTCGTCGGCCCACCGCAGCGCTTGCCGGTATTCTTCCCGGGTGATCCGCCGCGACAACTCCGGATAGCGCCGCGCCCGATGCTCGGGCCGGTACTGCGCCATGATATTCACGTAGGTCGACCGGCTGAGCCGCTCCGCCACAAAGCGCACGAAACGGTCCGTCCCCGCGATGTTCTCCGGTAACACCAGGTGCCGGACCATCAGGCCGCGTAGCGCAATCCCCTGCTCGTTGGTCACGAGTTCGCCGACCTGCCGGTGCATCTCTTCAATCGCCGCCGCCGCGACCTGAGGGTAGTCCTTCGCATCCGTCGAGTACTTCGCCGCCATCGCGCCGTCCGTGTACTTGTAATCCGGCAGGTAGATGTCGACGATGCCTTCGAGCAGCCGGATGATTTCCACGGGCTCGTACCCGCCGCAGTTGTAGACGAGGGGAACTCGCAGGCCGCGCGCGATCGCGGCCCGCAGCCCGCCCACGATGTTCGGGACAATGTGGGTCGGCGTCACGAGATTGATGTTGTGGCATCCCTGCTCCTGCAGATCGACCATCAACCGGCCCAGCGTTTCGTCGCTGACGAAGCGGCCATCGCCCCGGTGGGCGATCTCCCAGTTCTGGCAGTACACGCACAACAGGCTGCAGTTGCTGAAGAAGACGGTTCCCGACCCCTTGCGTCCGGTGAGCGGAGACTCCTCGCCGAAGTGGGGATGCGAGGAGTAGACCTTGGCGCGATCAGTCGACCGGCAGACGCCTGTTTCGCCGCGGGTCCGGTTGGCGCCGCATTGCCGGGGACACAGGCGGCACTCGCGATAGATGGCCTTCAACGCCTGCTCCCGCCTCGCGAGTTCGCCTCTGCGCTCCAAACCGAGATACGCGACCTCAAACTGCTTTCGCCGCAAATTGGCGGTTGCCGCGCGTGTGCCGCAAGCGGTTGTGAGGGAGACCAGGCCGGCGGGAAGCAGCCTGGATTCGAATTCACGGCGGGTGGGCATCAGCGAACTTCCCCGTTCCGCATTATGCGCCTACGCGGACCGATCTTGAAGGGGGGCGCATCAAGGGTCGACCCGCCGCGGAGGGGACTAAAGTCCCTTTGCACGCTAAAGCGTGCGCCACGCTTGGATTTCCCATCGGAACTCCATCCGGGCTTCCCATTCCGCACACCGGCAATCAGAATGGGAGCGGTGCCATGCCCTGGATACTGATTCTTCTTTTTGCGGGATCCGCCTGGGGGGACGATTCCTTCCTCCGGGCGCGTGAGAACGGCCGCCGGTTCGACGAGGTCACCGCTTCCATGCAGCGTCTGCTCTACGCGTGGCTTCGGGATGCCGATCCGAAGACGCTCCTGCTGCCCGATCGCATTCCGGGCCGCCGCGGTTTGAAGGAAGGCGACACCACCCGCCTCTATACGCCGCACAACTCGGGCGCCGACCTCTATCCATACCTGATCCTCACCGCCCACCTTACCGATCCCGACCTGTATCACGGCCGAATGATGGAAATGCTGCGGAACGAAATCCGGTACACCCAAACGCAAGGCGGGATTCCCGGCAACCTGGAACTCTCCACCGGCAAACTCGGCCCACCCAGCCTGTTCGGCGCGGGCGAATACGCTAAAGACGGACTGCTCGCCGTCACCGAATACCTGGGACGCACGCCCTGGTTTTATCGCATGGTCGACATGACCGCCGATGCCATGAATCAGGCACCGGTGCAATCGGCGTTCGGCAATCTGCCCGCCTCCGATGCCGAACTGAATGGAGATTACCTCCAGACCCTGGTTCGACTGGCTACCATGACGGGAGACCCGCGCTTTCTCGCGTGGGCGCGCCGCATCGGAGACGCCTATATCTATGAAGTCCTGCCGGGCAACCACGGCGTGCCCAGTTCCAAATGGGATTTCGAGAAACACTCGGGCGACGGGCAGCTACGCCTGCGGGATCACGGCAACGAAACCGTGGTCGGATTGACGCTGCTCTACGCGCTCGAGGATACGCTCGGCTCTCCGAGGGCCGCTCAATACCGGCCGGCGATCGCGCGCATGCTCGACCGGATTCTGTCGTCGGCCAATCCCGATGGCCTGCTCTACAACTCCGTGGACGCCGCCACGCTGAAGCCCTTGAATCCAGGCCTCTCGGATAACTGGGGCTACGTGTACGGCGCCGTTTACACGTTGTTTCAGACGACGGGCGAAACGAAATACCGCGACGCCGTGCGGCATGTCCTCGCGAATCTTCCGAAATACCGCAACTACGATTGGGAGCGTGGTTCCTTCGATGGCTATGCGGATGCGATCGAGAGCGCCATCTACCTGGTGAATCGGGAGCCCGTTCCGCAAGCCCTCAACTGGATCGAGTCCGAGATGCGGGTGATGGAAGCGATGCAGAAGGACGACGGCCACATCGAGAACTGGTACGGCGAGGGCAACTACAACCGCACCGCGATGCTCTACGTTCTGATGAAGAGCCGCGGCTGCAGACCCGTCCACTGGAGGCCGGGGATGCGCGTGGGTGCCGAACGCGAAGGCAACCGCCTGTACCTCAGCGTCGCCAACTCCGGAGGCGCCCGAATTCGCTTCGACTACGCGCGCCACCGCCGCGAACTCAACTTTGCCCGGAATTTCGTGCGCCTGAACGAGTTTCCCGAGTGGTATGCGGTCGACGAAAACACGCTGTACCGCCTGTGCCGCGCCAACTCCCACGAGCCCGCGCTCATCCGTCTCGGCAGCGAACTGATCGCGGGTGTATCCTTGGGGGACGGCGATTGGACCGTGGAGCCGTTACCGTGACCTTTTTTTGGACGCTTTGCCCGACTGGTCCAACAGCACCGCTGCGAGGGTGTCCCGTCAGGGAGGGGCAGATGTACAGTAAAATGGGGTCGATGCAGGGTTGACAGGTCTCCACGCCCGGCAGAAGGGGATTTTCCAAGGTGTTCTCAATACCGCTAACCCATTGTGACTAAACTCTTTAGTGGTCCTGTCAGGAACATCGGACCCAGGCATCTGAAGTTCGTCCCTGTAAGTTATAGTACTGCATATAGATAAACTTCTTGACGACATACTACATATTGGGGCATTCTTGCGGGGTGTGGCTGAGTAGATTCATCGCTTCGTCATCTTTCCAGCCAAACCCAGTTCCTTCCAGGCAAAAATAGAGTTAAGGAGAGAAAGCACCATGGGTCAGCTTTCCGTGGACTTGAGCGCGCATGTGAGCGCCCAGCAAAAAAGCCTCCGCCGAGAGGAGCGCACCGGCATCGCCTTCCCCCGATTCTTCACCGCAAAGCTGGAGAAAGGGCGCACCCCCTACGATGATCTCCTGTGGGAAACCCGCACCGCGTCGATTGGCAACGACAAAGGCGCGGTGATCTTCGAGCAGCGAGACGTGGAAGTCCCGATGGACTGGTCGCAAACCGCGACCAACATCGTAGCCAGCAAGTACTTTCACGGGAAACTGGGCAGCCCGGATCGCGAGCGCAGTATCGCGCAGATGGTTCACCGGGTCGTGGACACCATCACCGACTGGGGCAAGAACGACCGCTACTTCCGGACCGATGAAGACGCCGAGAATTTTCGCGGTGAGCTAGCCCATTTAATGCTGACCCAGAAGGCGTCGTTCAATTCGCCGGTCTGGTTCAATGTCGGCGTCAAGGAAGCGCGAGGCTACGGATGGTATTGGGACGAGCAGGCGGCGGAAGTCAAGTCTCTGGATGCGGGCATTCGGCGGCCTCAGTGTTCCGCCTGCTTCATCGTTTCCGTGAAGGATTCGCTGGAGTCCATCCTGGATTTGGCCAAGACGGAAGGGATGCTGTTCAAGTGGGGCTCGGGAACGGGATCGAACCTGTCGCCACTGCGGGAAGAGAACGCGATGCTGTCGGGCGGCGGACGGGCCTCGGGGCCGCTGTCGTTCATGAAGGGCTTCGACGCCTTCGCGGGAGTAATCAAGTCCGGCGGCAAGACGCGCCGCGCCGCCAAGATGGTGATCCTGAACGCCGACCACCCCGATATCGAGAAATTTGTCTGGTGCAAAGCGAAGGAAGAGAAGAAAGCGCACACCCTGGTGGACGCGGGCTACGACGCATCGCTTGACGGCGACGCGTACGGTTCGATCTTCTTTCAAAACGCGAACAACTCCGTACGGGCCACCGACGACTTCATGGAGGCCGCCGCGGACGGGCGGGAGTGGTGGACCAAGTCGGTGGGGAGCGGTCAACCGGTGGCGCGGCACCAGGCTCGCGATCTGCTGCGCCAGATCGCCGAAGCGACGCATCAGTGCGGCGACCCCGGCATGCAATTCGACTCGACCATCAACCGATGGCATCCGTGCAAGAACACGGCGCGCATCAACGCGTCGAACCCGTGCTCGGAGTACATGTTCCTCGACGATTCGGCCTGCAACCTGGCCTCACTGAACCTGCTGAAGTTCGTGGGCCCCGACGGGCAGTTTGACGTCGAGGGTTACCGTCACGCGGTGGATACGGTGATCCTGGCGCAGGAGATCATCGTCGACAATGCCAGTTACCCGACGGAAAGGATCGCGGCCAACTCGCACGCCTACCGCCCCCTGGGATTGGGCTATGCGAACCTGGGCGCGCTGCTGATGTCGATGGGTATTCCGTACGACAGCGACCAAGGCAGGGACTGGGCTGGGTCGCTGACGGCAATCATGTGCGGGCAGGCGTATCTGACCAGCGCGCGGATTGCCGGCGCGGTGGGGCCGTTCGCCGGTTACGAGAAGAACGAGGCGCCGTTCCTCGAAGTGATCCGGATGCACCGCGACGCGACCAGCCGCATCAGCCGGAATCACTTGCCCACGGCGCTGTATGACAACGCGCGCAAAACGTGGGACGACGCGTACGCCATGGGGCAGACCACCGGCTATCGCAACGGGCAGGTGACCGTAATCGCTCCGACCGGCACCATCGGCTTCATGATGGATTGCGACACGACCGGGGTCGAGCCTGACCTGGCGCTGGTGAAATACAAAAAGCTGGTTGGCGGCGGCGTCATCAAGATCGTGAACAACACGGTGCCGCAGGCGCTGATCAAGCTTGGCTACCGGGCCGAGCAGGTCGACCAGATCGTCACGCACATCGACGCGACCGGCACGATCGAGGGCGCCCCGTTCCTGAAGCATGAGCACCTGGCCGTTTTCGACTGCAGTTTCCGGCCGCAGAACGGCACCCGGTCGATTCACTACATGGGCCACATCAGGATGATGGCCGCGGTGCAGCCGTTCATCTCGGGCGCGATCTCGAAGACGATCAATATGCCCGAGGAGTCGACGGTCGAGGATATTGTCGACGCCTACCTCGAGAGTTGGAGGCTGGGCCTGAAGGCGGTGGCCATTTATCGCGATAACTCCAAGCGGGTGCAGCCGCTGAGTTCGGGTACGTCCAAGGGCGCCAAGCAGGCAACCGGTACGGTGGCGCCGCAGACCGTGGAGAAGATCGTCTACCGTCCGGTACGCCGCAAACTGCCCGATGAGCGGCAGTCGATCACGCACAAGTTCTCGATCGCCGGGCACGAAGGGTACATCACCGCGGGGTTGTACCCGGACGGACAACCGGGCGAGATCTTCATCCAGATGGCGAAGGAAGGTTCGACGATTTCGGGCTTGATGGACAGCTTTGCCACGGCGATCAGCTTCGCGCTCCAGTACGGCGTGCCGCTGAAGTTCCTGGTGGACAAGTTCAGCCACGTGCGGTTCGAGCCCAGCGGCTGGACCGGAAATCCGCAGGTGCCCTACGCTAAGTCGATCATGGATTACATCTTCCGGTGGATGGGGGCGAAGTTCCTGGGACCGGAATATGCGGTGTCGGAAGCGGGCGAGGCGATGACGCTGCGTCCGACCGAACCGGACCCGCAGCAGTCGCTGCCGTTCACGCCGTCGGTGGCAATGGAAGACGCGCCGTTGTGCTCGGAGTGCGGGTCGATCATGACGCGTAATGGAAGCTGCTACAAGTGCGTCAACTGCGGCGGGACGAGCGGCTGCAGCTGAGTTCGAAGGAGTAACGACGAGAGCCCCGGGGCCGGCGACGGCATCGGGGCTTTCTTTTTGGCCGCGACAAACGGCATCGCGGCCATTGACTCTCGGAAGGCGTCCCTGCTATTCCATCAGCCAATGACTCGTCCCGGCCTTCTCCTGATCTGTCTCCTCCCCGCCGCGATGACCCCGCAAGAGCGGTCGGCGGAGCTGAAGCTCTCGTTCACCCAACGGCTCGGTCCTCTCGAGATCGATCGCTTCGCCCTCGGCCAGGGAGGTCTGTCCGAACAACCCCTGTGGCTGGGACGAGAGGCCGAGATTCGCGCTCTACGCCCCCGGGTGATCCGGCTGTTCGTCCAGGAGTACTTCAATGTCCTGCCGGCGAAAGGTCAGTACGACTTCCGCAAACTGGACGAATCCGTCGACCTGATCACGCGCAGCGGGTCCACTCCGCTCATGGCGATTGTCGTCAAACCGAAGGTGCTGTTCCCGGTCATCGATCACGACATCGTCGAACCCAACGACTGGCGGGCTTGGGAGGAGTTGATTTTCCGGATGGTGAAACACTACCGCCAGCGTGGATCGGGCATCCGCTATTGGGAGGTCGGCAACGAACCCGACCTGGGAGAGACGGGCGGCTGCCCTTACCGCTTCAAACCGGACTCTTATACCCGGTACTATCAGCACACCGCCGCGGCGGTTCTCCGGGCGGACCCCGAGGCCAAAGTGGGCGGCCCCGCCCTCGCCAACCCGAACTCGCCGATCCTCCCCGCGCTTCTCGAGTTTTGCGAGAAACAAAAGGTGCGCCTCGACTTCGTCTCGTGGCACATCTACTCGAGCGATCCGCTGAGGATTCGCGGCACGATCGACAAAGTGAAGTCCCTACTGAAGCAGCACCCCACTCTCAAGCCTGAGACGTTTCTGAACGAGTGGAACATGTCGCTGTCGAATCCCGTCCAGGACCCCCGGTTCCAGCCCTGCTTCATCGCCGAGGTCGCCTGGCAGATGAAGGATGGCGGCCTCGACTACGCATGCTACTACCACATCCGCGACTACCAGGTGTCGGCGGAGACGTTCTCGCGGTTCTTCTCCGCCCGCGGCGCCGCGTTCATGGCGCGGTGGTGGAACCGCATGCCGCAGTTCGACGGCCTGTTCGACTACCAGGACCACATCCGGCCGTCCTACTTCATGTTCAAGCTCTTGTCGCGTCTGGACGGCGAGCGCCTGGCGGCGGTGTCGAACGACGCGCGTGTGCACGCCTTTCTCACCGACGACAAAAAAATGGAGACATTCAACCTCACATTCTGGAACTACTCGGCGGAGCCGGTGCGTCTGCGAATGGTAACCAGCGACCTGCCTTCGAAGCGAATCGCTCATCGCGTCCGCCTGGATGCCGAGACGGCCAGCAACGACGAGAATCACCGCCTGCGCCCGCTTTCCCCGATCCGGCTGGAGTCCGGCGCGTCCAGCACCGAGGTACGTCTGGAACCCTACGCGGTCGAGTCCTGGTATCTGGAAACAAGACGCTGAAACTCGACGAGAATACCGGTCGCCCCGATCCGGTGAGGAAGCTCAGCCCAACTCTCGAGGTTGGTCCTGCTATTGCGGCGCGCCGGCCACCTCGATCCGCTGCTTCGGATCGATGAAGAACCAGACCAGCGCGCCAATCACGGCGGCTCCGCACCCGACCAACAGGCCGGCCGACCAGCCGAAGGAGACGGCCAGCAGCGGCGTGATGTAGGGCGCGAATGCGCCTCCCAGATTGCCGCCGGCGTTCATGATGCCTCCCGCCGCGCCGGACTGCTCACCGCTCAGGTCAATGACCGTCGCCCAGTACGGCACATCGGCGGCTGAGGCGAAACCAAGAGCCAGCGACAGCAACGTGACGGAGAGGGCGGAATCGACCGCCTCGATCCCGGCGTACAGGAGCAGTCCGGAGAGGGCTAACCCCACGATGGACACAATCTTCCTGCCCTGGAAAACGCCATACCGTTTCCCCAGAACGTCGGAAGCAAATCCGCCCAGCGGAGACATGATCATGAACGCCACGAAGAGATAGGACGTATAGAGGGCGCTCTTGTCGGGCCCCACTTTTCGCACCTCGCCGAAATAGTAGAAGAGCCAGTAGAAGAAGATGTATTCGAAGTAGTCGACCGCGAAGTAACCGACGGTCAGCAGTTGCAGATTGCGATTCCTGAACAGCGGTTTCCAGGGCACCTTGGGGCGGGCGCCAATCGTTGCCTCGAGGCGCGGAGACGAGGGCGGATAGTTGGAGACCGTGGCCATCCACAGCGCAACCAGGGCGAAGGTCAGCAAACCACCGGACACGAACGCGACGGGCCAGGGATAACTCGCGAGAAGCGGCTTCAGCGCCACGGGAGTGATCGCCCCTCCGATTCCGGCGCCCGCGGCCGTCCAGCCCCAGGCGCGGCCGCGCTTGGAAACCGAGATCCAGTTGTGGATCATCCGGCCGCACGCCGGATACAGAGGCGACGTTCCGACGCCGAGCCCGAGCCTCATCAAAATCAGCGCCGGCACCACCCCGATGACGGCACCCAGGCCGGGACTCCCCGCCAGGGCCGTCAATCCCGTAAAGGCCGCAGTCAGCAGGCCGACTCCGGTCAACACGGCCTTGGGTCCGTACTTGTCGACAAACCCGCCGCCCGGAACCATCGCCAACGAGTAACTGATGACGAAGGCGGAGTAGACCAACCCCATGTCGGGCGCTGGAATCGAGTACTGCTTCATGATCTCGGGACCGGTGATCGACATCATCACGCGCTGGATGTAGCTCATCACACTGAACGAGACGAGCATCCCGACCAAATGGAGTTCGCGATTGGAAGTACGCACGGCGAGTGGAATTGACTATATCACGCGGCCGGCGTCTCCCCGGCCGAAACCGGAGATGACAGCGGGATTCCTATTCCCCGATGATTTTGACGAGCACGCGCTTGCGCCGGCGGCCGTCGAATTCCCCGTAGAAGATCTGTTCCCACGGGCCGAAGTCGAGATCGCCCGCGGTGACGGCGACCACTACTTCGCGTCCCATGATCTGCCGCTTCATGTGAGCGTCCGCGTTGTCCTCGCCGGTCTCGTTGTGCCGGTACTGCGACGGCGGCGCGTGCGGCGCGAGTTTCTCCAGCCACTTTTCGTAGTCGGCATGCAATCCGCTCTCGTCGTCGTTGATGAAGACCGATGCCGTGATATGCATCGCATTCACCAGGCACAGGCCCTCGCGAATACCGCTCTCGGCCAGGCATTCCAGAACCTGGGGCGTGATGTTGAGCAGGGCGCGCCGGGACGGAACTTCGAACCACAGTTCTCTGCGATAGCTTTTCATGATTCGTATCGTTTCAGCTCCATCCGTGCGATGGCCTCGCGGTGGACTTCGTCGGGTCCGTCGGCCAGGCGCAGCGTACGGGCGTTTGCCCAGAAACGGGCGAGGGGGAAATCTTCGCACAGCCCTGCGGCCCCGTGCGCCTGCATGGCGCGGTCGATGACGCGCAAGGCCACGTTGGGCGCCACGACTTTGATCATGGCGATTTCGGCGCGCGCCGCCTTGTTCCCCACCGTGTCCATTCGATGGGCGGCATTCAGCGTCAGCAGGCGCGCCTGTTCGAGCTCGATCCGGGACTCCGCGATGTCGAATCGCAGAGCGCCCTGCTCGGCAATGGCTTTGCCGAACGCGACCCGCGCCTTGACGCGCCGGCACATCGCCTCCAGAGAGCGCTCGGCCATGCCGATCAGCCGCATGCAGTGATGAATGCGGCCGGGCCCCAGCCGGCCCTGCGCAATCTCGAACCCCCGCCCTTCGCCCAGCAGGAGGTTCGAAACCGGAACGCGGACGTTGTCGAAAGTGATCTCGGCGTGGCCGTGCGGCGCGTCGTCGTAGCCCATCACGGTGAGCATGCGCTCGACCTTGACGCCCGGCGTGTCCATTGGGACCAGAATCATCGATTGTTGCTGGTGCTTGAGCGCCCGCGGGTCCGTCTTCCCCATGAAGATGATCAACTGGCATCGTGGGTCGCCGGCGCCGGTCTGCCACCACTTGCGCCCGTTCAGGACGTATTCGTCGCCCTCCCGCCGGATCGCGGCTTGAATGTTGGTGGCATCCGACGACGCGACCTCCGGTTCGGTCATCGCGAAGCAGGACCGGATGGCGCCCTCCAGCAGGGGTTTGAGCCACCGTTCCTTGTGCTCCGGGCTGCCGTACCGCACCAGGACCTCCATGTTTCCCGTATCCGGGGGGTTGCAGTTGAACACTTCAGGCGCCATCAACGAGCGGCCCATGATCTCGCACAATGGTGCGTACTCGAGGTTCGTCAGCCCGGCGCCGTATTCGCTCTCGGGCAGGAAAAGATTCCACAATCCGGCGGCCCTGGCCTCGCGCTTCAGTTCCTCGACAATGGGTACCGGCCGCCAGCGCGATCCGACATCGATTTGTTGGAAAAACAGCGCTTCGTTGGGATAGATGTAGCGGTCCAGGAAGGCGTTCAGTTTCGACTGGAGCGCGAGACTACGTTCAGAAGGTGACAGGAACATGATGAATCGGCCCGGAACGACACGATACCTTGAACGGAGCGCCAATTCAAGGAGCAGAGCCGGCCGGTGATCGCTGGTATACTAGTACTTAGCTCGACTCTATGCCGTTCAAGCCATTCGCGCCCAACAACGGCGCTGAACGCAAGATATTCCTGTTGAAACCTCGCGGATTTTGTGCCGGGGTGGTGCGGGCGATTGACGTGGTCAAGATTGCGCTGGAGATGTACGGCGCTCCGATCTACGTGCGTAAGGAAATCGTCCACAACCGGCACGTTGTGGATCAGTTGAGGGAGGCAGGGGCTGTTTTTGTGGAGGAACTGAGCGAGGTGCCGGCCGGCGCGCGCGCCATTTTCAGCGCCCACGGTGTAGCGCCCGCAGTCCGCCGTGAAGCCCTCGAACGAAAGCTCAACGTTATTGACGCCACCTGCCCTCTCGTGACCAAGGTCCATTTGGAGGCGGTAAAGTACGCACGGCTGGGCTATACGATCCTTCTCATCGGCCACAAGGACCACGACGAAGTCAGCGGAACGATGGGCGAGGCCCCGGACCGGACGATTCTGGTCGAAACGGTGGACGACGCGAAAGAAGTGCGGGTTGCCGATCCGTCCAAGGTCGTGTATCTGACCCAAACAACCCTCAGCCTGGATGAAACCCGGGACATCGTCAACAAGCTGAGGGAGCGCTTCCCGTTGATTCAGGGGCCTCCGGGGCAGGACATCTGCTATGCGACCGAAAACCGGCAGATGGCCGTGAAGGCGGTGGCGCCTCTGTGCCAGTTGCTTCTGGTAGTGGGTTCCAACAACAGCTCGAACTCCAAGCGACTGGTGGAAGTCTGCGAAAACTCGGGAATCCGAGCCTACCTGGTCGACGATGAATCCGACGTCGATCCGCGCTGGCTCGAGGACGTACACAGCATAGCGCTGACGGCCGGCGCGTCGGCGCCGGAGAACCTGGTTCAGGCGCTGATTGGCTACCTCCAGGACCACGGTTTCCGTTCGCTCGAAGAGGTCGAGTTAGTCGACGAAGATGTCCGGTTCTCGCTCCCCGCCGAGTTAAAGAGCGCCGAATCGAGACTCCACACCATCAGCGTGCAATGACCCCGGCTATTGATATCCAGGACCTCCGGGCGGCATCGGTTGCGAGGGCGATTCGCCATGCCGCCAGTCACCTGCTGTCCCTGCAGCGGCAGGATGGACACTGGTGCGCCGAGTTGACGGCGGACACCACTTTGGAATCCGACTACATTCTGCTCCAGTTGTGGATTCACTCGCCTCAGGGCGGGGTTTGGAACCCGCCCAATCGAGCGCAGATCGACCGCGCCGTGCAGTCCATTCTCTGCCGCCAGTTGCCTGACGGCGGCTTCAACATCTATCCCAAGGGGCCGTCCGAGATCAGTGCATCGGTCAAGGCGTATTTTGCGCTGAAGGTCGCCGGCCTCTCCCCGCAAGATGACCGGATGGTGCGCCTCCGTGACCGCATCCTGGCGTTGGGCGGCATGCAGGCGGCGAACAGCTACGTCAAGATCAACCTCAGCCTGTTCGATCTCTACCCGCGAGAGCATGTTCCGTCGATCCCGCCGGAGTTTATCCTGCTGGGTAATTTCATCTACCGCATGTCCTCGTGGACGCGGGCGATCGTCATTTCTCTGGCGCTGGTCCACTCGTTTAATCCACGCCGGCCGGTTCCCGCGGGATTCGACCTGAGCGAACTGTTGGCTCCAGGGGCCGGCCTGGCCTTCAAATGGTCCGACAATCTGCTGAGCTGGCGTAACTTTTTCCTGGCGGCCGATCGATTTCTCAAGTGGTGGGAGCGGCGCCACCCGCGATGGATCCGTAGACGTGCCATCAACAAAGCTTCCCAGTGGATGATTGAACGCTTGGACGGGTCCGAGGGTCTCGCGGCAATTTATCCTCCCATGATGTACGCCATCATGGCCCTGGAGTTGTTAGGCTACGCCGAGAATCATCCGCTACGCGTCGAAGCCGCCCGGCAGTTCAATAACCTGATGGTGGATGACGGCGAGCGATTCTTCTTCCAGCCCTGCTTTTCGCCCGTATGGGACACCGCGATCGCCGGCTACGCCCTGGGAGAATCGGGTAGCGCGGGGGCGGCGCTTTCCAGGTCCGCCGATTGGCTTCTGGAGCGGGAAATTCGCCGCAAAGGCGACTGGTCGGTGTTTCGTCCCAACACGGAGCCGTCGGGGTGGGCCTTCGAATACCGCAACGATCACTACCCCGATATCGATGACACGGCGATGGTGTTGCTCGCGTTAAGCAACGCTCGCGGGACGGACACCAGAAAGCACGACGCATGCGTGAAACGGGCCACCGAGTGGCTTCTGGCCATGCAGTCGAAGGATGGCGGCTGGGCTGCCTTCGACGCCGACAACAACTGGCAGTTCCTGAGCGACGTTCCCTTCGCCGATCACAACGCGATGCTCGACCCGACGTGCCCGGACATCACCGGCCGCGTGATCGAGGGCCTGTGCGCTCAGGGCGTCCGCCAGTCGCACCCGGCGATTCGCAACGGCGTCAACTATCTGATTCGCGAACAGCAACAGGACGGTAGCTGGTACGGCCGCTGGGGAGTCGCCCACATTTACGGCACCTGCTTCGCGTTGCGGGGTCTGAGCGCCGCCGGCGAGAGCGATCGGGAGGTCCACATGCTCCGCGCGGCCGAGTGGCTACGATCCATTCAGAATGCCGACGGCGGCTGGGGAGAGGCCTGCGCCAGTTACGACAACCATAGCTACGCGCCCGCTCCAAGCACCCCCTCTCAAACCGCTTGGGCGGTCCTTGGGTTGATCGCGGCCGGCGACACGACGAGCGAGAGCATTCGCCGCGGAGTCGACTACCTGGTACAAACCCAAAAGCCGGACGGCGGCTGGGACGAAGAACTCGCCACGGGCACGGGATTTCCCAGGGTGTTCTATCTGACATATCACTACTACCGGCACTATTTTCCCCTCATGGCTCTGGCCGGATTTCAGAAACTGAAAGACGCCTCCCACTTGGAACGCCTGTGATGCCCCGATTGCTCCTGACCAGCCGGCGCCATCGGGTAGGTTGAAACAGAGGATCCTTGCGGCCAACCCTGGTTACCGGCGCTTCCGGCTTTATCGGCTGGCACGTCGCGAGGCTTCTCGTCGAGTCCGGCCACACGGTCCGGGCGCTGGTGCGGCCCTCGAGCCGAATCCGGGACCTCGATGTCGAGCGGATGGAGGGCGACCTGCGCGATCCCCTTTCGTTGCAGCACGCCGTCAGGGGCTGCGCCGTGGTCTTCCACGTCGCGGCCGATTACCGGTTGTGGGCGAAGGACCCGCGGGAACTCTACCACTCGAACGTCGACGGCACGCGAAACCTGTTGGAGGCCTGCGAATCGGCCGGCGTCGAGCGTGTCGTTTACACGAGCACGGTTGGCTGCATCCGCATCCCTTCCGCCGGAGTCGGCAACGAGGACCAACCCGCCTCGCTGGACGAGATGACCGGACATTACAAGCGCTCAAAGTTTCTGGCTGAGAGGATCGCGATCGACTTCTCGAAACGCATCGACCTCCTGGTGGTGAATCCGACCGCGCCCGTCGGCGATCACGACTTCAAGCCTACGCCCACAGGCAAGATCATCGTCGACTATCTGCGCGGGAACATGCCCGCCTTCGTCGACACTGGCCTGAATCTGGCCGACGTGTGCGATGTGGCGCGAGGACACGTACTGGCGGCGGAAAAGGGCCGCCGGGGAGAACGTTACATCCTGGGGTGCGAGAACCTCACCCTGGCCGGTATCCTCGAGCGATTGTCGAGGATCGCCGGAGGACGCGCGCCACGCATCCGCATGCCCTTGTGGGTGGCTTGGGCTGCCGGCGCTGTTTCCACTGGCTGGGCAGAAGTCACGGGAATCGCGCCGAGGGTGCCGCTGGAAGGCGTGCGGATGGCGGCGAAGAAGATGTTCGTCTCCCACGACAAGGCCGCAAAGGAATTGGGATACTCTCCCGGTTCGGTCGACACGGCACTGAGAAATGCCGTGGAGTGGTTTCGGTCGGAAGGTGTGGCGTGAACGGGGAGGCGGCGGTCCTGATGGTCGCGGCGGATGCCCGTGAGTTCGCGGGCCTCGCGCGCCACTGCCGCAACCTTCGCCGGGTCGCCGCGGGCGTCGATTGGGCCAGGGCCGCCGATCTCGGCGCCCGGCGCATCGTGATGGCGGCTAACGGGGCGGGACCGAGACTCGCCAGGCAAGTCTTGGAAAGGATGCGTGAGCAATCCCGTTGGAGTGCGGTCGTGAGCGTCGGCTTTTGCGGGGCACTGGACCCCTGCCTGGACATCGGAGACATTGTCGTGGGCTCACTGCTTCTGTTCGGCAACGATTCAATGCCCCTCCATCTCCCCGATACGGGTCAACCTCACTCCACGGGCACGATCGTCTCGGTCGACCGCATTGTCGGCTCAACTGAAGAGAAGGGCTCCCTCGGCCGGGGCGGTGCATTGGCGGTAGAGATGGAGGCTGCGGGCTTGGCCCCACTAGTGCGACAATGGAACTTGCCATTTTCGTGTATCCGCTCCGTGAGTGACCGCGCGGGCGAGGGGTTTGTTCTGGATGTAAACCGTGCGCGTACGCCGGAAGGGCGGATTCAGCCGAGCCGTCTGGTGCTGGAAGCTCTTTTCAAACCCGTGTCCGGCATTCCGGAGTTGTTGCGCCTACAGCGGCAGAGCCGCATCGCCGCTCTTTCGCTTGGAGACTTTCTTGCCGACTGCCGATTCTGAAAGTCAGCCCCCCCGAACCATGCGCGCCGCCGTTTACGAAGGCAATCGGACGGTGCGGGTCAAAGCCATCCCGGTTCCCGAAATCGGCGCCCGAGAGATCCTGGTACGTGTCGAATCCTGCGGAATCTGCCACACCGATTTGAAGAAGATCGAGTATGATCTTCTGCCCGGTCCCCGTGTGTATGGTCACGAAACCGCCGGCGTTGTGGTCCGGACTGGTTCCAGCGTGCGAAACGTTGCCGACGGCGATCGGGTGGTGGTTTTTCATCACATTCCGTGCCTGGAGTGCTTCTTCTGCAGCCGCAACGTTTATGCCCAGTGCGAGACGTATAAAAGGGTTGGCGTCACGGCAGGCTATGAACCCGCCGGCGGAGGTTTCGCCGAATACGTCCGGGTGATGGACTGGATCGTCGACCGTGGCGTGGAGAGGATTCCGGACAGCGTTCCCTACGACCGGGCGTGCCTGGTGGAGCCTCTGAACACCTGCCTGAAAGCGGTAGTTCGCTGCGATCCGCATCCCGACGACACCGTGCTGGTGATCGGCCAGGGTCCCATCGGATTGCTCTTCACCATGCTGCTGAAACAAAAGGGCATTCGGACCTTCGCTACGGACGCCATCCCGGCCAGGCGCGCCCGGGCCCTCCGATGCGGCGCGGCAGAAGCCTGGGATCCGCTCCAGTCGGACGTGAAGCAGCGAATCGACGCGCACAGCAGCGGGCGAGGCGCCGATCTGGTGATCGTCGCAGCCTCGGCAAAAGGTGTCTCCGAACAGGCTGTCGCCTGCTCCCGGCCGGGTGCGCGGATCCTTTTATTTGCCCAGACTTCCGAACAAGAGCGGATCGAATTGTCCGGCGCCAGCATCTGTAAGGATGAGCGCACGGTGTTTGGCTGCTATAGTGCGTCGGTGGACCTGCAGAAGGAGTCCGCCCGGCTGGTGTTCAGCGGCGAGTTGCCCGTCGAAGAGGTGATTTCTCATAGGGTTCCGCTGGAAGATATCAACCGTGGATTTCAAATGGCGTTGCATCCTGACGGCCAATCGATGAAAATTATTGTTCGACCTCAAGAGGTGCTCATACAGTGAAAAGCCAGATGATGGCTGCCGTCCTGTACGGCCGCGAACACCTGCAAATCGAGCCCGTGGCGGTTCCCGAGATCGGCCCCGGGGATGTGCTGGTGCGCGTTCGTGTCGCCTTGACTTGCGGGACGGACGTCAAGGTGTTCAGCCGTGGATACCACGCGCGGATGATTGTCCCCCCAGCCGTGTTTGGGCACGAATTGGCTGGTGACATCGTCGGTGTCGGCGAAACGGTCACCCGGTTCCGGTTAGGCCAGCGCGTCGTGGCCGCGAACTCCGCCCCCTGCAATTCCTGCTATTTCTGCCAGAGAGATCTCCAGAACCTCTGCGAGGACCTTCTGTTCAACAACGGCGCCTACGCCGAGTTCATTCGCATACCCTCCCGCATCGTCGAGCGGAACACCTACGAGATTCCCGCTCATGTCAACTATCACGATGCGGCCCTGGTGGAACCCCTGGCCTGCGTCCTGAGAGGATTGGAAGAAACCGGTGTGCGCCCCGGAGACTCCGTGGCCATCATCGGATTGGGCCCGATCGGCCTGATGTTCGTGCGCCTTGCGAAGTTGCACGGAGCGCGAGTGATCGCGATTGGCCGGCGCAAAACGCAGATGGATCGAGCCGAGGCGATGGGCGCCGACGAGTTGATCTGCACGGCCGATGTCGAGAATCCCGTGCAATGTGTTCGCGACCTGACGCAAGGGCGCGGGGCCGAAATCGCCATCGAGGCGGTCGGCAACCCGGAAACCTGGCATTGGGCGGTCGACATGGTCCGCCGCGGCGCGACCGTCAACTTCTTCGGTGGATGCCCGAACAACAGTAGGGTGAGCCTGGATACGTCGCTGCTTCATTACTCCGAGATCACCTGCAAGGCGAGTTTCCATCACACGCCCGCGCACATTCGGAAAGCGCTCGACATCGTCGCCCGCGGAGATATCACCGCACTCGACTTCGTCAATGGCGAGGAACCGTTGGCGAACCTCCTCGAGGTGATGCGCCACCTGATGAGCCACAACGGCCATCTCAAGACCGCGATCATCCCGTAGGATCAGGAGGATGGCCGCTCGGCAGCCCGAGTTTCTGGCACCGAAAGACTTCGTCCGGTCGCCCGGCGAAATGAGTCGCGGCTACACGGTCCCGCAGGCTCTCGCCTACACACGATGGCTGGCCACCCATCACTACGAGAACTTCCACGTAGTGTCGTTTCTATTGCCCAAGCGGCTGCACCAGGACTTCTATAACGTCTACGCCTTCTGCCGCTGGGCGGACGACCTGGGCGATGAGATGGGCGACACGCAGGAGAGCCTTCGCCTGCTCGCCTGGTGGCGCGAGGCTCTGGCCGCCCTCTATCGCCGTGAAGCGTCCCATCCCGTGTACGTCGCGTTGCTCGACACGGTTGCGCGTCACGGAATCCCCGAAGAGCCGTTCGGCGATCTGATCCACGCTTTTGTTCAGGACCAGACGACCACGCGGTATCGCGACTTCGACGAACTGTTCGGCTATTGCCGCTACTCCGCAAACCCGGTTGGGCGGCTGGTCCTGCACCTTTGCGGCTACACCGACGAGGAACGCCGCCGCCTGTCGGACTCGACGTGCACCGCGCTGCAACTTGCGAACTTCTGGCAGGATGTCACGGTCGATTGGCGGAAAGACCGCGTGTACTTGCCCCTCGCCCTGCTCGCCAAGCATGGCTCGAGTGTCGCGGACATCTCGGCCGGCCGGCCGACACCGGCCTTCCGCGAGGCAATGCGGGAAGCCGTCGATGTGGCTGAGGGCTTGTTTCAACAGGGACTGCCGCTGACGCGCATGGTGGACCGCCGGTTGTCGCTCGACCTGGAACTGTTCAGCCGCGGAGGGTTGCGCGTCCTCGACAAGATCCGGGTTCTTGGCTATGACGTGCTCACGGGCCGCCCCTACATCAGCAAGGGAGAGCGCCTTGGCCTGCTACTAAAGTGCCTGGCCAGCCAGGTGCTTCGCCGGGCGGCGTAGCCATGACGGCGGTCGAGGCATCCTACCAGCACTGCCGGGGCGTCGCCCGATCCAGGGCCAAAAACTTCTACTACTCGTTCCTCCTCTTGCCCAAGACGCATCGGAACGCCATGTGCGCCGTATACGCGTTCATGCGCTACTGTGACGACCTGAGCGACGAACCCGGCGCCTCGCGGGAACCGCTCGAGCGCTGGCGCCGCGCCCTCGACCGGGCCTGGGATGGCGACTACGGAGGCGACCCGACGCTGCCTGCGTTTCATGACACGGTGCGCCGGTTTTCCATCCCGAAGCAATACTTTCTGGAAATGATCGACGGGGTTACGTCCGACCTGGAGCCGCGCCGGATTGCCTCGTTCGAGGAATTGTACCGTTATTGCTACCAGGTGGCGAGCGTGGTCGGTCTGACCACGATCCACGTTTTCGAATACGACCGTCCCGAGGCGCTCGAGCTTGCGGAGAAGTGCGGTGTCGCCTTCCAGATCACCAACATCCTTCGGGACGTTCGAGAAGATGCCGGACGCGGCCGGATCTATCTGCCCGCCGAGGACCTGAGGCGATTTGGTGTGCGGTCCGAAGATCTCGAAGCCGATCGCGTCACGCCGCGGCTGCAGGCCCTGCTCGCCTTCGAGGCGCAGCGCGCGCGCGCCTACTTCGATCAATCGTGGCCTTTGGTGGATATGGTCCACCCTCGCTGCCGGCCGTCGCTCTGGGCCCTGATCACGATCTATTCAAAGCTGCTCGAACGGATTGACGCGAGTCTCGGCGAGGTACTCTCCCGGCGCATCGCGCTCTCCTCCCTGGAAAAATCGCTGATCGTCCTCCGGGGTGCTGTGGGCCTGCGCTAGTTCCGCTACGATGAGGAGTTTCCATGGAAATCATTAGCGGCAACATCGGGTGGATCGAAGTGATCTGCGGGCCGATGTTCTCAGGCAAGAGTGAAGAGCTCATCCGGCGTCTGCGGCGGGCCATGATCGCGCGAAAGCGCGTTCAGGTGTTCAAACCCGTCATCGACAACCGCTACTCGAACGACGAGATCGTCTCCCACGCCGAACGGCGCATGCCGTCCGAGGTGGTCGCCGACGGAGCGGAGATCCTCCGGAAGATCGACTGGCGGACCGAAGTGATTGGAATTGACGAGGCCAACTTCATGGGGCCGACGTTGATCGAGGCGGCAGGCACGCTCGCCGACAGCGGGAAGCAAGTGATCATCGCCGGCCTCGATACCGACTACATGGGCCGCCCGTTCAGTCCGATTCCCGAGATGCTCGCCTTGGCGGAGTCAATCACCAAAACGCTGGCCATCTGCGTCCGGTGCGGGAATCCGGCCAAGCACACGCAACGGCTGGTGGACTCCGATTCGCTCATTGTCGTGGGAGCGGGAGGAATGTACGAGGCCCGATGCCGCCGTTGCTTCGAGCCGGGCGTCCCCAAACAGCGTCCGCTGGACTTTGCGGACCCCGTCCGGGTAGGCAAAATGGTTGAAACCGAAACTGTTACAATCAAGTCTGTCCTGAAGGAGGAAGTTGTAGGACATGAGAAAGCTTGACATCCGATCGGAAGCCGGCTCGACGAACCTGCCGATGGCGATTCTTTTCGGTGCCGTGATCGCTCTTCTTGCCGCGAACGTCTATCTTTACACCAAGGTCGAAGAGGTTCGCGGGGACGTGACAAAACTGCAGGATTCCATCATCCGCGAGATTGCGACTCTGCGCGAGGCCACCGCCTCCACCAGTACCAAGAGCCTCAAAAGCATGGATGCCCTGAAGTCGGAGATCGAGCAGACGCGCAGCCAGGCCGCCGCCGCCGCCAGCGTCGCCAAGAGCGAAGCCCTGAGCAAGGTCGACCAGGTAGCCAAGAAGATTTCCGAAGAGCACCGGCAGGCGCAGCAGCAGGTGAAAACCGAGATCAGCGAAGTCAAGCAGGTGGCCTCCGCCGCGACCAGCAAAATCCAGGAAGTCGACACCAATGTGGCCGCCGTGAAGACCGAAGTGCAGTCGACCAAGACCGAACTGGACAAGACCATTGCCGAACTCAAGAGCGTCCGCGGCGACATGGGCGTCCAGAGCGGCCTGATCGCCACCAACGGCAAGGAATTGCTGGCGCTGAAGCGACTGGGCGAGCGCAACTACTTCGAGTTCAACCTGGCCAAATCGAAGACGCCGCAGAAGGTAGGCGATGTCACGCTGCTCCTCAAGAAGGCGGATCCCAAAAAGAACCGCTACACGGTTGAGGTGATGGCCGACGACCGGAAGACCGAGAAGAAGGACAAGACGGTCAACGAGCCTGTCCAGTTCTATACGTCCAAAGCCAGGCAGCCATATGAAATCGTGGTGAACCAGGTGAAGAAAGATCTCATCGTCGGCTACCTCGCGACGCCTAAGGAACAAATCACCCGCAACTGATCTCCTGCTGACGGGGGCAGCCGATCGATGGCCTGCCCCTTTCCCTCCTGCTACCTTCATAGTGATGGCCGACATTCTGGCAGGCAGTCCCGTCCGGGACGCAATTCTCGAGGAACTCGAGCAGCGGATCAGGAACCTGAAGCGGCCGCCAGGTCTGGCTGTCGTTCTGGTGGGAGACGATCCAGCCTCAGCCATCTACGTCCGCCACAAGATCAAGGCCTGTGCCGGCCTCGGCATGGTGAGCGAAGCCGCCACTCCGCCGTCGGCGATCACCACCGGCGATCTGGTGGCGCTGGTCGACACCTTCAACCGGCGCGATGACATCGACGGTATCCTCGTCCAGATGCCCCTGCCCCGCCATATCGACAGCCGGCGCATCCTGATGGCCATCGCTCCCGAAAAGGACGTCGATGCGTTCCACCCGTACAACGTCGGCAACCTGGTGGCGCAACGGGAAGGACCGCGGCCGTGCACACCGGCCGGCATCATGCGTATGTTCGAGTACTACGGGATTCCGGTCGCGGGCAAGCACGCGGTGGTCGTCGGCCGCAGCGATATCGTCGGGAAGCCCATGGCCCTGCTTTTGCTGCACGCGCACGCGACGGTCACGATTTGTCATTCCAAGACGCCCGACCTCCCGGCCGTCTGCCGCCGCGCCGACATTCTCGTGGCCGCCATCGGCAAGGCGGCCATGGTCACGAAGGAGTACATCCAGCCGGGCGCGACCGTCGTCGATGTAGGCATGAACCGCCTGGATCAGCGTCAAGATGTGGCTCGCGTCTTCCACGGCAGCGAGGCCAAACTGGCGCAATTCGAAAAGAACGGCAACGTGCTCGTCGGCGATGTCCACCCGCTCGACGTGGCGGAGGTTGCCGGGGCGTACACTCCGGTTCCGGGAGGAGTCGGCCCTCTCACCATCGCAATGCTGATGGCCAACACGGTCCGATCAGCCGAATTGCGCCTATGCTGAAGGTCGGTCTGACAGGGGGCCTCGCCTCCGGAAAGACGTTTGTCGCCGGCAGGCTGGCAAAGCTTGGCTGCCTGGTCCTGCACGCCGATGAGTTGGGACATCAGGCTCTCGAGCCATCCGGTTGCGCCTACCCGGCGGTGGTCGCCGAATTCGGCGGCGGAATCCTACGGGAAGACGGCACGATCGACCGGAAAAAACTCGCGGCGGAGGTTTTCCCGCATCCCGTCCGGCTCGCCGCCCTCAACCGGATTGTTCACCCCGCGGTATTCGAACTCGAAGACAGGCAATTGGCGGAATATGCCGCGCGCGAACCGCGAGGCATCGCCGTGGTCGAAGCCGCTATCATGGTCGAGACGGGCAGTTTCACACGCTTTCACCGGCTGATTGTTGCCGTTTGCGGAGAAGAGGAGCAGATCCGGCGCGCCATCAAGCGCGACGGCATTTCGCGGGAGGAGGCGCTGGCGCGGATGAGCTACCAGATGCCCCTCGCCGAAAAACGGAAGTACGCCGATTTTGTCGTCGACACTTCCGGTACCAAGGAAGACACCGCGCGGCATGTGGACGCCGTGTACAGATCCCTACGGAGTTTGCAGGCATGAGATTTCGCACGCTGATCCTGACCGCCGTCTTCGCCGGCGGCTTCATCGCGGCTACCTCGATCGGGAGTTGGAAGTGGCGCGATCTGTTCGCGCCCATCGAGAGGACGGGCAAGCTTTGGACCGCGCCCGAAGTAGCCCGCGGCGCCGGCATGTACAGCGCCGACGAGCAGAACAATATCGATGTTTACAAGTTGGCCAACGAGGCCACGGTCAACATCACCAGCGTGGTCTACCGGCAGGACTGGTTCTTCCAGATCTATCCCGAGCGCGGGCAAGGCTCCGGTTTCCTCATCGATGCCGATGGCCGTATCCTGACCAACTATCACGTCGTCAGCGGCCGTGCGCCCGAGATCTTTGTCACGCTGCCGGACAAGACACAGCTAAAGGCGAAGGTCCTGGGCCGCGAACGCCGCGCCGATCTGGCGCTCATCAAAATCGAGCCGAAGAAGAAACTGCCTTTCCTCAAGCTGGGCGACTCCGACAAGGTGAGAGTCGGGCAAAAGGTACTTGCGATCGGCAACCCTTTCGGCTTTGATGGAACCCTCACGGTCGGCGTTATCAGCGCGACGGGACGGACGATTCGAACGGAAGATACGGTTCTCGAAAACATGCTGCAGACGGACGCCGCGATCAATCCCGGCAACAGCGGCGGACCCCTGCTCGACACAACGGGGACGGTCGTCGGCATCAACACGATGATCTACGGGGCGCAGGGCAACATCGGCATCGGCTTCGCCATGCCTGTCAACCGGGCCATCGCGATGCTGGACGAATACCAGGCCAAGGGCCGTATCGCACGGCCGGTGCATGGCCTGGTAAGCGCGATTGCGATCTCGGGCGAATCGGCGCAAGCGCTGGACCTGCCTACCGAAGGGGGCCTGCTGGTTCAGGAAGTCGAGCCCGGATCTCCCGCCGACCAGGCGGGCATTCGCGGCGCGCGCCGCAGCGTCTACCTCGGAAACTATGCGGTAGGCATCGGGGGCGATCTGATCGTCGCGGTCGACAAGGAACCCGTTCGCACGCTCGAAGCCTTGCAGCGAGCCCTCAACCGCAAACGCGCTGGGGACACCATGGAACTCACGATCTATCGCGGCGGGCGGACGATGAAAGTCAACATCACGCTGGGCGCGGCGCCGGAAGAGCTGTAGTCCCGTGCTTGGGGCGTGCGCCCCGCCCGTCGACAGGTGCTGAAACAAGCTCTTGTGGTCTCCGGGAGCTGCAGCGAATCCCGTAGAAGCGCGATGGTACGACAATTCTGAACACTCCGTCAGTCGGGATTGAAATCGCTTCGGGACCATGAGGAGAGTGGTCCTTCCGGTCAATCAACGATTCGCTGGGAAGGCTCGTCATACAACATAGTGCACTCTTTCCGCTGGCTCAAAGTGACAACTGTCGCAGTGTGGTGTTTTTGCGCCTTTGGTCAAACTCCCCAGGAAAAGCAAACGATCGTCAGTCCGTTGCCGGATGAGGAGATCCTTCGGCCGTGCCAGTATCAGATGGTCCTGCCCGAGACTACGGGCCCGATCCGAGCGGCCTGGGTGATCTTCGACAGGGGCCAGGACTATCTTCAATGGTTCCGCGACCGGCGAGTCCGAGCCTTCGCAAGCGAACACCATCTGGCATTGGTGCTGGCCATGCAGTGCCGTTCCAGGGAGCGCGAGGACATGATTGTGCTACCTGAGAAGGGCGTTGGTCGAGCGCTATTTTCAGCGCTCGACCAGTTCGCGGACTCTGAGGCTCGGCCGGAGCTGAAAACCATCGGCATCATTGCCATGGGGTGGTCGGGCGCCGGCTCTCTCGTCGGCCGGCTTAGTGGATACAGGCCAGAGCGCTATGTTGCCGGGATCGCCTACGCACCAGGCCAATACGAGCCCCTCGGAATGGACACCATCGAACTGTCGGATCAAGCGATGAGCAGGCCGCAACTGATCATTGCAAATGGCGGCGACAACATCAACGGAACCGAGCGTCCGTACGGGTACTTCAAGAAGTACTTCGACAGGGGTGCGCCCTGGTCATTTGCCGTCCAGAATAGGACGCCGCACTGCTGTCTGCAGAACGCGCAAACACTCGTACTGGAGTGGCTGCGCGCCATACTTTTGGCCGGGGAGCCTTGGCGTCTGGGCGTGGGAGACCACGGATACATGACCGTCGAACTCGCCAAGGTCGTCGACGAATGGAAGAGACCTGTGTTCAATGCAGGGTCGAGCCGCATTGGGCCCAAGGGCAAGGCCAAACGCGGAGAACTCTCGTCGGGGTGGATGCCGTCGTCGATGTTTTCACGTGAGTGGCTCGTCTTTACAGGCAGACCCGCTCCAGTTGCCGTTTGGAAGCCGTAAAGCTCGATGGACACCTGCGCAAGGGCCGCGACCGGATAGAGCTAACACCCATGCCCTCCCGCCGGTTGGGCTGGGACGGTCGATTCCGCAAGTGCGGGAAGACCGTTAGATTGGCTGAGCCGTTTGAACGCTCGCGCGAATCGCCACTACAAACTCGCGCGCCGATTCTACCTCAGAAACCCGCTCATGTTGGTCTCACGGGAGCACAGTTCGTCGTTCAGCGGATCGTCAAGCGCGAGAATACCGCGGGCCTCCGGAGGCAGAGCGGCCTGGACCTCCGTCCGCAGCAGTTTCTTCTGCCACTGCTGTTGCGGTTTGTCCCACCGCGTATAAAAGCCGTGAATGGCACAGCGAGGGGCGTTCGTCGAGTTGGCTGTTCCACCGTGCCACATGTGGGCGTTCATCACCACGACAGTCCCCGCCTTTCCGGTGACGAGAATCTCGTCCGGATGGGGCGCCGCGGGGTCGGAAAGTTCCTGCTGGGGCAACTTGCGCCAGCGGTGCGAGCCGGGGACGATTCGGAGGGCCCCGTTTCTCTCCGTGAAATCGTCGAGCATCCAGACGGAATTGGCGACCCAGTACGCCTGTTCGTCCGCGATCGCGCCCGCGTCGGCGTGAAGAGGCTGCGAAACGCCGTTCTGGGGGTTCGCCGATCTCACGTTCAGGCTGCTCAACTTGAAGCGCGGGCCGAGAATCCAACCCATCCCTTCCAGCACCACGGGATGCAGGATCACGTCGAGGAAGATCGGCCCTTTGTCCACGACATTCGCCAGCCTCCGCGAGCCCGGCTCCTGCCGGAATTCGGAGCCCGCCGCCGCGCCCTCGATCGCGAACAGTTCGTCCACTCGCCGCCGAAGCCCGGCCAGCAAATGCGGAGGCATCAGGTTCTCGAGGATCACATAGCCGCTCTCATCGAGCCGGCGCCTCATCGAGTCGTCCATAGGTCTGGCTTGCCTGCCTCCAGGTCGAGCAGCAGTCGCTTCACGTCCAGCCCGCCTCCGAAGCCGGTCAGCTTGCCGTTCGCTCCGATCACCCGGTGGCAGGGGACGACAATCGGTATCGGATTCTGGCCATTGGCCGCTCCCACCGCGCGTACGGCCTCGGGTGAACCGATCGCCCGGGCGACCTCGCGGTAGCTCCTGGTTTCCCCGTAAGGAATCCGGCGCAGCTCTTCCCACACGCGAAGCTGGAACGGCGTACCCTCCGGCCTCAGCGGCAGATCGAAATAGCGCAACTCGCCCGCAAAGTACGAGTCCAGTTGGCGCGCGGTTTGACCGAGGACGGGATTCTCCGGCCGCGGCCGGCAAAGGGAACCTTCGTGCCGCCCGAACCAGATCCGCACCAGCGCGTCCGCGGCCGCCACCAGGTGCAGCCACCGTCCGCCGGCGTACCGATACTCCGCGCAGTCGAGCACGGTCATCCAGAGCGATCCGCAGTCCGCGCCTTACACAGACTCCCCGTCGTGATGCGGGTGATGCCAGGCGCCGGATTCCGGCTTCTTGTACCGCTCGATCTTGGAGCCATAGGGCCCCGCCTTGGTCCGGGCCAACAGCGTCTGTTTCTCGTTGGCTGACATCGGCTTGAACGTCTTCCGGGTCACCACGTTCTGTTCGAGCTGTTCCACCGTCTCCACGCCCGACACCAGCGTGTCGATATCGTGGCTCCACGCGAAGCGCAGGCACTCGGGGATGGACGCGATCTTCGCCTTGGTGATCTCGCCGATGGCGTTCGATTTCATCGCGATGATGCCCAATCCCTTCTTGCGGAACAGCGGCAGCACCGAGTTGATGAAGCTCAGATAGTGGGGATCGATCAGGTTTACCGGGCACTGCACCGTTTCCCACCCGTCGAAGGAGTCCATCAGGCGCTTGTGCACGGTTGGGTCGTGATGGCCCGTGAAGCCGATGTGCCGTACTTTTCCTTCCTTCTTCGCTTTGACGAAGGCCTCGAGCGAGCCGTTCGGCCCCAGAATCTTGTCCACTTCGGCATGCGTGGCCACCTCGTGGCACTGCCACAGATCCAGATAGTCCGTCTGCATCCGCTTCAGACTCTCCTCGAGTTGCTTCGTCGCGCTCTCTTTGTCGCGCAGTTGGGCCTTGGTCATCAGGATGACCTTCTGCCGCAGACCGCCCTTCAGGGCTTTTCCGTATGTGACATCGCTCTCGCCGTTATGGTATTTATGAGCACTGTCGAGGAAGTTGATGCCAAGGTCGATGGCCCGGTGGATGATCTCGATGCCCTGCTGCTCACCTCCCTTGCGCATGTGGAAGCCGCCCAGGGTCATGCGGGACACCCGCAGTCCACTCTTTCCCAGCGTGGTCATCGGCATGGGAATGCCGGCCACCGCCTGCAACTGCGCGCTGAGCGCCATGGAGGAACATTGAAGGAAGGTACGTCGATCCATTTCGTTTCCTTTCTCGCGATCGGCTTTCGTCGACCATCCTATCATCGCGCCCTCCCGGTCATCGCCCTCTCGTGTTGTACATGGGCGACCGCCCTGGCCCAAGTGGCCGCACCGGGCGCCGCCGGCGTCTCGATGGGCCACCTTCATCTGAACGTCAGGGATGTGGAGATTTCCAAGAAGTTCTGGGTTCAACAGATGGGCGGAGACCTCGTCAAAATCGGCAAGGGCGAGGCCGTCAGATTCACCGGTTCTCTGGTGATGCTTCGCAAGCGAGACGACGTCCACCCGGGCTCCGGGGCCGTCGCCTACGTGGCGTTCCGGTCGCACGACCTGGAGACAGTGGTTCAACGGGCGAAATCGACCGGCACTCCAGTTCCCACATACGAGCGGGGCAAACGGGCATCGTTCCTCACTCCGGAGCATTTGCGGGTCGACGTATATGAGGATCGCCGCCAGACCAAGGAGATGATTTTCGCACGAATCCACTTTCGGGCCAGCCGCTCGCAAGCGCTCCGCGAGTGGTATCGTCGCCTCCTGAACGTTCAAGCGAAGCCGGCCACAGGAGGCGTGCTTCAACTCCCCGGCGGGGCCCTGACTTTTAGCGAAGCGGGCCCGAAAGATCAAGCGCCCGCCGGTACGGCCATCGACCACATCGGTTTCGAAGTCATCAAGCTCGAAGCCAGGGCCAAAGTCCTGGAGAAGATGGGGTTCAAGTTCGATCTGCCGTTCCGCTATTTCGACCGGGTGAGCGTCAGTCTGCTCAAACTGATCGATCCGGCAGGCGTCCCGGTGATGCTCACCGAAGGTCTATCACGCTATTGAGCCCGTAGGCTCCTGGCCGGGGTGTGCGGGAATGAGCAGAAGTTCCTGACCCGCGATCGCGTACACACGCTCGCCGGCCGCCGGCCGGACCCGTGCTGTGCCCGTGAACTCGCCGAATGCCGGCAGGATTCCTACGCGTTCCCGGAGCCAGAAACAGGCGAGCCGCAGGCTGTCGCCGCCGCGTCCCGCGATCCTCACGCTGGGATGAAGATGGCCCGCCAGGGTGTAGCCGCCCGCGCACTCCTCGGGATGGTGTGCCAAAACAAATGGCTCCATGGAGTGAGGGGCATCCACGCATTGAACATTCCATGAAGGCGGCGGGTCGCCCGCGCGCCGGTCGTGATTGCCTCTCACAAGCTTGATGGTAAGGTTCGAGTGTCTCTCCCTCCAGCGGGCGACCGCTTCAAGCGTCGCGGGAGCACGGCCCTGACGGGCGTGCAGCAGATCGCCGAGCACCACCAGGGACCGCGCCCCCGTTAGGTCCACAGCTCGAGTCAGGCGTTCCAGATTCTGCTGCGTGGTCCCGCCGGGAATGGCGATCGCTTGCGCGCGCATCGTCGCCGCTTTCCCCAGGTGAACGTCGGCCACCAGTAGAGCATGACGGCGGGGCCAATAGAGCGCTCTCTCCGGCAGGAGCGCTACGCGTTCGCCGGCCAGTTGGATGGAAAACGGTGGGAACGAGGAGGGCACGCTTCTTCCATCGAGTATCGCGCGAAGCCGGGCGGTGGGCCAGATCCACGAAGCGAAATGACGCGACCTCAAGCTCGTCAGTTGGGTCGCTTCACTCGTACCTTGTGATCGGTCGCGACCACGAAGCAACCTCGCCACGAGTCCACAGACTCCGTCGCGAACAGCAGGCTCAACCGCGCGACAAGGGCATCCCGGCCGGGCGCCCCGAGACGAACCAGCAGCAGTCCGGCGTGAGTGCCTGGAATGTACCGCCGCACGTCGGAGAATTCCAGATCTTGGGTAATTAGAAAGCGTTCGCTCGATTGGGCGGCTTGCCAGACTTCGTTGTCGTCCCGTCCCGCCAGGTGTTCAGCAGGCACAGTTATCAACGTCATGTCCCAGCGCCCGCAGTGCGGACACCACCCGCTCCGGCAGATTCTCGTCGAGCTTGATGTTCACTGTTTGATGGGCAACTCGGCGAAAGGCATATCCTCTCGGGCCGAAGTCGCGGCAAACGCAATGGCGGCTCGCACGTCTTCCTCCACCAGCGTTGGGAAGTCGGCAAGAATCTCGGCGGTCGTCGCGCCTTCGGCCAAGCTGGCCAGCACCGTCCTCAGGGTAACCCGCGTGCCCTTCAGCACTGGTTCGCCTCCGACAATGCGCGGGTCCCGAACGATTCGCTCGCGATAGTTCATCGCCTCCCTATCTTAGCGCGGAGTTGCTTCGTCCCCGTGCGTCGCGAACCCGCTTCTACCTCCTCACCCGAGCCCGTCGGATGATCGCGCACTCTGGCTTGCCCCTTTATGATAAAGGGTGAGATGCGATCCATTTTGACGCTCCTGCTCCTGGCCCTGACCGCCCTGGCCGCGGAGAAACCGTCGCTCCAGCAGGTGCGGAGGCTCGCTCAGCCGCCCTCGCCGAAGCTGGCCTCAGCGCTGCGGGAGTTCTTCTGTGAAGCCGATTTAGCCAAGGGCATTGCGTTCGCAAGCCAGGGGCCTGACTTTCTGTTCGCGGTCGAATCGCTGGCCGCTCCCCGCCTGGTTGTCGACACGGGACCCCCCTTGCCCATGACGCGCGTGCCCTCCTCGGACCTTTGGTTTGCCGCTCCCAAACTGCGAACGGGTGTGGTGCACGCGTTCCACTACACGATCAACGGCAAGGCGTTCGGAGGCAAGGCGGACATTCCGGCGTTCGGATCGTACTCCTATAGCAAGCCAGGCGTTCCGCAGGGCCATCTCTCCGCGAAGTTCACCCATCGCAGCCGCGTTTATCCGGGAATGGAGTGCAGCTATTGGGTCTACGCGCCGGCCCAATACGATTCCTTCAAACCGGCGGCGGTGATGGTCTGGCAGGACGGCGAGGTCCTGGTTCCGCGCGAACTGCCTTCCCGCGCCCAGATCGTGTTTGACAACCTCACGCACGAAAAGAAAATCCCGGTCATCGTGCACGTTCTCATTTCACCTGGGTTCGTCGACGGAGTTCGCATCCGGGCGGAACAGTATGACGAAGTGTCCGGCCGGTATGCCCGCTTCCTCTTGGAAGAGATCCTGCCGGACGTCGAAACACGTTACCGCTTGCGCCAGGACGGCTATTCCCGCGCGATCGCCGGCGATTCGTCGGGAGGCATCTGCGCCTTCAACGCCGCCTGGCAGAGGCCCGAGTCGTTCACCCGGGTTCTCTCCCGCATCGGAAGTTTCACCAGCATCTGGTGGAAGCCCGGAACGCTCGACGGGGGCAACATCTTTCCGTTCCTGATCCGCAAGAGCCCCAAACGGAATATCCGGGTCTGGCTTCAGGATGGCGCCAATGATCTGGAGAACGATCACGGAAGCTGGCCAGCCCAGAACCTGGCCATGGCCAACTCGCTCAAGATGCAGGAGTACGACTTTCACTTCAGTTGGGGAGAGGGCGGCCATTCGCGCAACTGCGGGCATGTGGAACTGGCGGAAGAAATGATTTGGCTCTGGAGAGGCTACCAGGAGACCGAAACCGCCCAAACCTTCGCCATGGATCCGGCGGAGAAGGACAAGCCGATGTTTCGCATCAAGGCTCTGAACCGGCAGTGAGGGGGCGGCACACCTGTGGGCCGTCTTCACAAGATCCGCTAAGGCCTTTCGCTCGCGCGAGGCTCGGCCGCCCTCCTCGCCCATGTCACGGCAGCCCTAAACTGTTCAGCCCGCACGCCGTTGCCCCCGGTCAACCGGGCGGGGCCTGGCGCCTTCGTCAAACCCCCTAGTTTCGGATAGAATGGAGAATTGCGTGCTTCCGGTAGATGCGGACTCCAGTGAAACCCGTTAGGGCGTAGGGTCGTCATCCAAACAACGCAGAATGGAAAGGGCCAAGGTCTTTTGATGAGTGTGTGTGGGCGACTTCGCCTGGTGACTTTGTGGGTGTGTATCGGCGGATTGTTGCCCCTCGCTGATGCCCAGCAGGCCACGCCGCAACCCAAACCCGCTCCCGCGAAAAAGGCCAATCCGTTCGAGACGGTTCCCCAGACCGAAGCTCCGAAACCGCCGGCTCCCCCGGCCGCTCCGAAACCAAAGCCGGGCGCGCCGAAGCTGGAAGCCCCCGCCGCCGCCCCGGAAGCCGCCAAGCCGGTCTCCAACGTGATCGAGGCCATCGAGTTCCGAGGCGCCCGCCGCGTTCCCCAGGACACTCTCCGCGCTCTCATCTTCACCAAAAAGGGCGACAATTTCGATCGCGAGACCTTGCGCCGCGACTTCATGGCGTTGTGGAACACCGGGCGCTTCGACGACATCACTCTCGAAACTGAACCGGGGCCGGCCGGGTTGATCGTTCGCTTCCTCCTGGTGGAGCGGCGCGTGGTCCGCACCATCAAGTACGAGGGAATCAAGTCCGTCACGGTGTCCGAGATCCTCGACAAGTTCAAGGAGCGCAAGGTCGGCCTGTCGGTGGAATCGCAGTACGACCCGAACAAGGTGCAGCGGGCGGCAGTCGTGTTGAAGGAATTCCTCTCCGAGCGCGGCCGCCAGTTTGCCCAGGTGGAACCCGATATTCGCCAGATCCCCCCTTCCTCCCTCGCGGTTACGTTCAACGTGAAGGAGGGCCCCAAGGTCAAGGTCGGAAAGATCGACATCACCGGGAACACGGTCCTCAACGACCGCACTGCCATCCGGTCCATGAAAGCCCTGCGGCCAATCGGCATTCCACGGTCCATTCTGTTCGAGAATCTGTTTGCGAAGACCTACGATTCGACCAAGCTCGAAATGGACAAGGAGTTCATCCGCGAAGCCTATCGCGAGCGCGGGTACTTCCTGGCGAAGGTTCTCGACCAGGACGTCGTCCTTCGCGATACCGGCGGCGGCAAGTTCAAGGTCCCTCTGTTCTACACCAACAAACCCGGAAAGCGGGCCGATGTCACGATCCCGATCGAGGAAGGGCAGCAGTACAGTCTGAACAAGATCAATTTTGTTGGCATCAAGTTCTTCCGCACGCCGGAATCGCTGATGCGACCTTTGTTCCAGATGGGCGAGGGTGACGTTTTCTCCACCGGTAAGCTGCGTAAGGGCTTCGAGAACATGCGCAAGCTGTACGGCGAGTTCGGCTACATCGACGCGGTCATTGAACCTTCCTTCGACTTCCCCGATCCCAAGAAGATCGATCTCACGCTCACCGCCGAAGAAGGCAAACAGTTCTTCGTCCGGCGCATCGACTTCGCCGGCAACACCACCACTCGCGATAAAGTCATCCGGCGCGAATTGATGTTGGACGAAGGCGACATGTACAACACCAGGCTGTGGGAGTTGAGCATCCTCCGCCTGAATCAGTTGGGCTATTTCGAAGTCCTGAAGGAAAACGAAGCCACCGACCTGAAGCGCAATCCGCAGTCCAACACCGTCGATATCACTCTGAAGGTGAAGGAACGCGGAAAGAACTCCATCGGTCTCACGGGAGGCGTGTCCGGAATTGCCGGCAGTTTCGTCGGATTCAACTATTCGACCAACAACTTCCTGGGTCTGGGCGAGACGCTGTCCCTGGAATCCCAGTTGGGCGCCCGCATCCGCGATGTCAGCCTGGGGTTCACCGAGCCCTACTTCCTCGACCGGCCCCTGCAACTCGGTTTCGTCGTCTACCTCCGGCGCTTCAACTACGATCAGGGTCGCGAAGTCTCCCTTTTGACCGGGCGCAACTATCTGCCGATCTTTCAGCAGTACGGTGAAGACAACCTGTTGAACTATATTCAGAACGGCAAGGGGTTCTCGGTTTCGGCCAGCTATCCGCTGCGGCGCAGTTTCGCCCGCATCGGCGTCACTTACGGCTACGACCATTCGAATATCGCGGTCAAGAGCACGGCTTCAAAGCAGTATTTCGAATACATCAACTTCCAGGGCATTGGTGGTCCCAACTCACTCACCGGAATCCGCACCAGCCGCGTGGTTCCCTCATATTCCTACAACACCGTCAATCACCCGATCAATCCGACCGGCGGCAAGAGCCTGTTCGTGTCGACCGAATTTGCCGGGAGCTTCCTGGGCGGAAACGTCAACACGATTCGGCCCGTGGCGGACGCCAAGTACTTCCGGCCTTCTCCATGGAACAAGAAGCACGTTCTGGCTGCCCACGGAATGATGTCGTTTCTCACTGGGTATGGCGGAAAGGTGGCGCCACCGTTTAACCGCACCTACATGGGCGGCGAGCAGGATATCCGCGGATTCGACATCTGGGGCGTCAGCCCGATTGCCTGGGTCGCCAGCGAGGCGACGGTGGCCATCCTGAACGACGACGGCTCCGCCCGGGCGGAGAAAATCATCGACCAGAACGGCGTTCAAGGCTTCGTTGCCGCCACGCAACGGATCCCGATTTATCAGTTCACCTATGCCGGCGGAGACGCTCAGATGCTGGGCAACTTCGAGTACCGGATCCCGATTGTCGGACCGGTGAATCTGGCGCTGTTCTTCGACATTGGGGCCAATAAGATTTTGCGCAAAGATCAGTTACGGATGAATGAGGACAGGGTCAACGAACTGAACGGCCTGTATCCGCAGGCGGGCTTCGACGGACGGGCTTATATCGCGAAGGGCACTGACAAAGTCCGCGCGTCGACGGGCATCGAGTTTCAGGTGCTGCTGCCGGTGGTCAACGCGCCGTTCCGCCTGTACTGGGCCTACAACCCAATGATCCTTCAGGACTTTCTGCAGCCGCCGATCGTGGCCGACCGTTCTTTCTTTCCGAACAATGCGACGTTCTTGAACTCGATCGCATCCTACGGCCGTGCCTACCCCTGGTTCGAAAGACGCCGGACCTTCCGGTTTACAATTGGCCGCACGTTCTGAACGCCGCGCTATGCGAAGATATTGGGAAGGAGTCCAGTAGAAGCACATGAGATTGGTTACTTTGGCCGCGGCGATCGCGGCGACCGGGGTCTTTGCGGCAACTCACGCGTGGGGCCAGGCCGCCCAGCCGAACAAGGTCGGCATTGTCAATATCAGCGCCGCGATTGTCAGCACCGGTGACGGGCAGAAAGCAGTTGGCGAATTGCAGTCGAAGTTCGCGCCGAAGAAGGCCGAGATCGACAAGAGAAACAGCGAGGTCGAGCAGTTGAAGTCGCAGTTGAGCCGCGGCGCCAATACGATGAGCGACGAGCAAAAGCAGAAGCTCATGCGCGAGATCGACGCCCGCACCAAGCAACTCACGCGCGAGACCGAAGACGCTCAGGCGGAATTGGACCAGGAGCAACAAAAGATCCAGCAGGAACTGGGCCAGCGCATGTTCGCCGTCATCGATAAGTATGCCAAGGACAACGGCTTCTCGCTGATCCTGGACGTCAGCTCCCAGCAAAGCCCGGTCCTGTTCGCCTCCGACTCGATCAACATCACGCAGGCCGTCGTCGACATCTACAACAAGAACTCTCCCAGCGCGGTCAGTTCGTCGGCTCCGGCATCGGGCACTCCGGCTGCTGCCAAGCCGGCAACGCCATCTCCGGCGGCCAAGCCGGTCACGCCGGCGAAGAAGCCTCCTGCCGCGAAGTGACCCGGCTTCTCAAGCGCAGCCTACGGGCGTCCTCCGGACGTTTTGCTCGTTCACGGCCGCGAAACCTGCCGCCGGCCGCGCGCGTCTTGTCCTTGCTACACTATCTACCGGGAGGTGGCCTGTGCGGTTGGCGATTTTGCTGGTAATGGTTTCGGCGAGCTTGTTGGCGCAACGCCACGGCGCCGGAGCGTCTCGCCATGGTTTCGGCAACGTCGTGTTCCCGGGAACCGGCGGCCCGCCCGGTCGCCACGCCCCAGTCACCGCTCCTGGAGTCTATTCGAACGGCGGCTTTGCCAGCCGGTTGGGAGCCACTGTGAGCGGCTACCCCGGTTATACCGGCGCCCCTGGTTATGGCGGTCAGGCGGGGCGTCAGGTCGTGGTTGTGCCGTGGGCCTACCCCGCGTATTACCCGCAGGAGCAGCCGAACGTTTTGGTCGTCCAGCAGCCTGCCGTTCCCGCACAGCAGCAGCCACAGGTGATTATCAATCAGCATTTCACTCCGGAGGTGGCCCGGCCGGTGGTCAAGGAGTACGACAGCGACGATGGCGTTCGGATTTACGAAGTGCCGTCGAAAGCGCGATCGTCCCGGGAGGAATCCCGCGAACCGGAGCAAAGCCCCTTCCTTATCGCGCTGAAGGACCAGACGATCTACGCGGCCTTCACTTTCTGGCTGGAGGGCGAGACCCTGCACTACGTGACGCCGCGCGGCGCTCACAACCAGGTGTCGCTCGATCGCGTCGACCGCGACTTCACCCTCAGGCTGAATCGCGACCGGGAACTGCCGGTAGCGCTGCCCGCCCGGGATTAGGGCTCTGCGATGGCCGCACAGGCCAAATCACTCTTCCTTCTCGACCGCTACCCGCAACCGGGCAAGCGCCTCGTCCCATTGCCGTGAAATGAGATCCAGGCAACGCTGAGCCTCCAGCAATGAGGCGGGATTCAAAGCCCAGAGCTGCTCGCGCCCGTGCGGGCGCCCTCGAACCAAACCTGCCTTTGCCAGCACGTGCAAGTGCTTCGTTACGGCCTGACGGGTCACTCGCGAGCCCGATGCCAGGCGCGTGATCGACACCGCCTCGCCGTTGCTGAGCCGCCCCACAAGCCACAATCGCGTGGCATCGCCCAGTGCGCCAAACACCAGGGCCGGTTTCTTCGTTTCCAGGCTATTCCATCTGTCGAACATACCGGTCCAGGGCTCCCATTTGATACTCCCAGCCGCCCTCATTCTCCCGGTAGGCCTTCGTCCGGCGCTCCGCGGAGAGGCGGTCAAAGCCCGTCTCCACCACCGTCAGCAGCGTACCGCCGTCCGTTTCTTCCAGTTCGAAGACCACGAGCGTCATGGGCTCCCGCGAATCGGGGGCTGGCTGCTCCGAGCCCGGGTGCCACCTCCACGAAAACCGCCGCTCAGGCTCCATTTCTTCCACGATGACGTCGAACATCAGACCCTTGCAGTCTTCCATGGTGCATGTCATGCGAATCCGCGCACCCGGAGCGAACGCACCCGCGGCTTCAACACCGAACCAGGAGCAGAACTCGCTGAGATCGGTCAACGCGCGCCACACCCGATTGCGCGAAGACCGCAGCAGAATCCTCTTTTCGATCTTGCCGATGTCGGTGAATGTCATATGCAATCTTTTGGTTGCATCATACAGCACACAGAACCAAAATGCAACCATTTCGTTGCATTTATCCGAGCCTGTTATCGTCCCCCCAAAGAAAACGGCGCCCCTTCGGGTGAAGGGGCGCCGGGCAGGTTGCAACTTCAGTGATTAGAAGTGGAAGCCGCGGACGATGAACGTCGCCATCTGGCCGCGCGACATCGGAGCGTCCGGCGAATACGTCGTCGGGCCCGTGCCG
>CAZGUX010000273.1:0-23839 GCA_964529305.1 uncultured Solibacteraceae bacterium
CGGTGGCGCCGGGAGCCGGCGGGAGACTCTCTGTCAGAATAGCAGACGGCCCGTGGGGACGAAAATCGGGAAAGCCGTAAATGAGTGAATTGGTGGAGAAAAGAAAATTGGAATGGTTGTGAATGGGGGGCGTGGAGCGCATGATTTGCGTGGAGGGGGGCGAGTGGCAGCGGACCTGAATGTGGAGCCTAGAATGCCTGCCGAAGACCGGTAGGCGCTAGTTAATTAAGGACATTCGGGTCTTATATGTGGCGCAGAGCCGGCCTTCGGCCGGTGGGTCGCATGTATGCGACCCCTACATTGGCAAATGTCCAAACTCCAGGAGCGTCGAGACTCGTCTTGGGGCTCTGCCGCCGGCGTTGCGGGTCGAAGAACGGCTCCGAGCGCGCGGTAGGCTTTCTTGCGTGGGCTTCGGCCAGTGGCGCCAGTCGGAGATCACCAGAAAGGGCCAGACCCGAGAGGCGCGCTAAAGCGCGCCGCGGACTGAAAGTCCGCCCCACGGGAGGGGAATGTCGAAGGTCCAGTGGGGAACTGAAGTTCCCCTGCAAACTGAAGTTTGCGCCACCCCAGCGGATGGATTGACCAAAATATGGAAAGGAAAAGAAAACCGGCCTGCTCTGCTTACCAGATCGGCGCAACCGGCACCTCGCCCGCGAGGGCGCGAGGATTCAAACGATAGCCGAAGCCCGGTGCATCGGGCAGGTCGATCCAGCCGCCCGCCGGCTGCGGCTCACCCTCCAACAGGAGTTCCCCGCCCTGCGCGAACACATCCACAAACTCCGCGCGCGGCGAGTTGTTGGTGGCCATCACGAAGTGATACGTGGGCGCGCCGATGCCGTGCGGGATCACGGGCAGATGATGCACGCTGGCCCAGGCCGCGATCTTCCGGAGTTCGGAGATGCCTCCCGCCCGGTAAATGTCCGGCTGGAGAATGTCCACGGCGCGCCGCTCGATCAGATCCTTAAAGCCCCAGCGCGTGTACTCGTGTTCGCCGGAGGTGTAGAGGATCTCGGGCACTGCGTCCTTCAGGCGCAGAAACGCATCGATGTCTTTCGGCGAGAACGGCTCCTCGATCCAGAGCACGCCGCAGTTCCGCGCCTCTCGGGCGAACTGGATCGCGTACGGAACCGTGAGCGCCATATAGCAGTCGACCATCAGGTCGCCGCCGTCGCCGATCTTGCGCCGGGTGGCTTCCAGCAGTTCGACGTTCCTCCGCAACCCGTCCTTGCCCGCATCGGGGGCGAATGGCAGCGCGATCTTGACGCTGCGAAATCCTTCCGCCAGGTGCCGGTCTGTCAGGTTGCCGGTGACATAGGCGGGAATGCGGTCCTTGGTCTTGCCGCCGATGAGGCGATACACCGGTTGGCCCAACGCCTTGCCCAGCAGGTCCCAGAGCGCGATGTCGACCCCGCTGATGGCTTCCGCCGCCAGTCCGCCGGCGTACATGACCGTGGCGCGATGCATTTGCTCCCAAAGCGCCTCCACGTCGAACGGATCGCGATCGCGCAGGATCGAGACCAGGTGGCGCTCGATCACCTCGCGGGCGGCCGTCCCGCGGCCCCCGCCGATGTAGCCGAGGCCGGAGAGCCCCGAGTCCGTACCGATCTCCACCACCGCCGCCGACATTTCGCCGAACCAACTCGAGCGTTTCTCGCGGAACCGGGCGTAGCCGGACATCGGGTTGGCGATGAGACTGTCGGTCAGCCACGAAAACGCCATGGGGGCGCAGTGAACGGCAACAGAGGTGATCTTCATGGTCCTTTCGAACATAGCAGGACCGGGCGCGCGGTCCCACCCGGCCGTGGTGCAGTGTGAGAAAATAAGGAATTCCGTTCAGCAATCCTTCTTCAAGGTCACACCGGCTCATGCGATATCTTGTGATTCCTACGCTCACGCTGCTGGCACTTCTGTTTGCGGGGTGCGGCGGCAAAACCGAAGCTCCTAAAGAAGAGGCGGCAGCGCCTCCCGTCGCCACCGCCTCGGTGGATGAGGCAAACGGCGGCGCCATTACTGGAAAGATCCTCTTCAACGGCGCCGCGCTGGAGGTCAGGACCATCAGCATGGACTCGACCCCCAAGTGCGCCGAGCAGCACAAGGAACCGGTCAAGTCGGAAGACGCGATCGTCAATGACAACGGCACTCTGAAGAACGCGTTTGTGTGGGTCAAGGCCGGCTTGCCCAACGCCAGATGGCCCATGCCCTCGGGCGCCGTCCAGATCGATCAGCGCGGCTGCGTCTATCAGCCGCACGTGGTGGGGGTCCGCGCCGGCCAGGACGTTGAGTTCCTCAACAGCGATCCGACCAACCACAACATCCACCCCATGCCCCGCTCCAACCGCGAGTGGAACGAATCCCAGCCGCCCATGGGCGACAAGAAGATCAAACGCTTCGACAAGCAGGAAGTGATGGTGCCGATCAAGTGCAATGTCCACCCGTGGATGCGGGTTTGGGTGGGCGTGGTGGACCACCCGTTCTTCGCCGTCACCGGCGCCGACGGGACGTTCACCCTGAAAGGCCTGCCGCCCGGCGAATATACGGTCGAAGCCTGGCACGAGCGGTTCGGAACGCAGGAGATGAAGGTGAGCGTCGGCGCCAAGGAAACCAAGACCGCCGACTTCACTTTCAAGCAGGGCTGATATGGGATCCCGCGCGTTGCATCGCTTCTGTTTGTTCCTCGCGGCGTGCACTCTGTTCCTGGTGGTCGCCGGCGCACTGGTAACCAGTCATGATGCCGGGCTGTCGGTTCCCGACTGGCCGCTGTCGTACGGCAAACTCATGCCGGAGATGGAGGGCGGCGTCTTCTGGGAGCACGGCCACCGGATGGTGGCCACCACTATCGGCTTTCTCACCATTGTTCTCGCGGTCTGGTTGTGGAGGTCCGACCCGCGGCCCTGGATGCGCAAGCTAGGCCTGACGGCCCTGGCGATGGTCATCGCCCAAGGCACCCTGGGCGGACTCACCGTCCTCTATATGCTGCCGAAGCCCGTCAGTGTCGGCCACGCCTGCCTGGCGCAGTTGTTCTTTTCGACGACCTGCGCCCTCGCGCTGTTTACCTCGCCGATGTGGCGCCGCGGCGGCCGGCTCGTCGAGGACCAGGGCCCGGGTGTGAACCTGCGCTGGATTTCCACGGCAACGTCGATCGCCCTGTTTTGCCAGTTGGCCCTGGGCGCCGCCGCGCGGCACCAGTGGCTGGGAGTGATTCCGCATGTCTGCGGTGCGGTGGTTGCCACGGGCATGGTACTCTGGCTAATTGTTCGTTTGTTGATCCGGCACGCCGGGCACGACCAGCTCCGGCAGCCTGCGCTGGCCCTGCTGAGCATTACGTTCGCGCAGGTGTTCCTCGGGATTGCCGCGTACATCAGCCGCCTGGCGACGGCGGACGCGCCGCAGCCGATGCCCGTCATGGTGGTGTTCACGGTGCTGCATGTGGCGGTGGGCGCCATGACCCTGGCTATCAGCATTCTGACGACGATTCAAGTGTTCCGTTACGTTCGCGGAACGGAGGAAGTGGAAGCCGTTTCGGGCGTACCGGTTGCATCATGAAGGACTACCTCGAGCTGACCAAGCCCCGGATTACCTGGCTCATCCTCATGAGCACCGGAATCGGCTATTTGTTCGGACACGTAACGGGCGGCGTTTGGTGGATGCCTCTGCTCTGGACCCTTTTGGGCACCGGCCTGGTCGCCTCGGGGACCGCGGCGCTCAATCAGTGGTACGAACGCGATGCCGATCTGAAGATGCGGCGAACGGCGCAGCGTCCGATTCCCGCGGGCCGCGTCGGGGTCACGGCTGCTTTCTGGTTCGGCATCGCCCTTTCGGCGGCCGGGTTCGCCGTATTGACGGTTGGAGTCAACTGGCTGAGCGGTCTGCTGTGCCTGCTGACTGAAGTGATGTACCTGGGGATCTACACTCCCCTCAAACAAAGAACCCATCTGTCCACGGTCATCGGCGCACTGCCGGGCGCCATGCCCCCGATGATCGGGTATGCCGCCGCTCGCGGCGAGCTGACCGCGGAAGCCTGGATCCTGTTTGCGATTCTGTTCCTCTGGCAGTTCCCGCACTTCCTGGCGATCGCGTGGATGTACCGGGAAGACTACGCTCGAGCCGGCATCCTGATGCTGCCGGTCGTACAGCCCAGCGGGGAAGCCACGGCGCGCCAGATGGTTCTATACTCCCTGGCGTTGATTCCCGTCAGCCTGGCGCCCAGCCTGCTTGGCATGACCGGACAGGTGTACCTCGCGGGAGCTTTCCTTTTGGGCATCATTTTCCTCTACGCGGGTGTCCGCGCCGCCCTCGATCGTTCGATTTTTCGAGCGAGGCGCGTGCTGTTGACGTCCGTAGTCTACCTGCCGCTGATCTATGGTCTGATGGTATTTGACCGGCCAGGTTTCTAGCGTTCCGGGTGTGCCGCGAGTACGGGCTTTCGTCATGGCATCCGCGGTATTCGCCGCGCTCTGTTCTTCGTGCACCCGGCGAGAGCCACTCCCGGTCCTGGGCGACACCGGGGACTTCCGCTTGACCGCCGAATCCGGCCTGCCGTTCGAGTCAACCGCGCTGCGGGGCAAGATCTGGGTGGCGGATTTCATCTTCACCAACTGCCAGGGCCCGTGTCCCCGGATGACGTCCCTGATGAAGCGCCTGGAGGAGCAAGCACCAGCCGTCCAGTTGGTCTCGTTCACCGTCGATCCGGCGCGCGATTCTCCTGAAGTGCTGGCGGCCTACGCCAAACAGTATCGAGCGGACCCATCCCGGTGGCGCTTCCTGACAGGCGATCTGCCCGAGTTACATCGTCTGAGCCGCGAAGTCTTCAAGCTCGGTAACGTCGACGGCCGGATGGATCACTCGACCCGGTTCGTCCTCGTCGATCGCAGGGGCCGGATTCGAGGCTACTACGGCACTCAGGAGGATGCGCCTCTGCAGCGGTTGCTCGACGACATCCACTACCTCATGAGGGAGGCGTCTTGATCGCAGTCACCGATTTGCCGGCGGTCAATGCGAGTCTCAACGCATTGGCAGCGGCGCTACTAGTCACTGGCTATGTTCTCATTCGCCAGGGGCGCCGGGAACAGCACCGTACCGTAATGCTGGCCGCTCTGATCACTTCCGCGCTGTTCCTCGCCTGCTATCTGGTCTATCACGCGCAGGTGGGCTCGGTGCGCTTTCAAAAGACCGGCCCTATCCGGACGGTGTACTTGACGATTCTGGCAACCCACACGGTGCTGGCCGCGATGGTACCGCCGCTGGCGCTAATCACGCTCAACCGGGCCCTCAAGGCCCGCTTCGACAAGCACCGCCGCATCGCGCGCTGGACGCTGCCGATCTGGCTCTATGTCAGCATCACCGGTGTGGTCGTGTATTGGATGCTTTACTGGATGTAGCCTTCCGCCGGCGAGCTTCTCCAGCAAGGCCCTCAAAAAACGAATGGGCCAGAAACCGGGCCCATTCGAATGCTTTGCGATTCTTTCGAGAACGGAGGACCAGAGTGACTAGCTTCCGGACGTAGCGGAGCTTGCCGTGTCGGCGGTCGGCCCGTAAATGGAGGGAACCGCCGCGTCCGACATCCGGACATACACGGAGAACTGTCCACGGTGGTGAACCAGGTCAAACATGTTCGCCCAGATGGCGTCCATGCGCCGCATGTCGTGGCCAAAAAAATTGACCGGTTTGTTGTGCTCATCGACGGTTAACGCTTGAATCGTATCGGCGACCGCCTTCGAATTGCGTTCGAATACTTCCACGATACCGTCCAGCGTCTGTGGCGGCTGATTGCCGAAGAGGCTCGGGTCAATCGCCCCTTCCGCCGCCTGCTTGTAGAACAATTCCTGGTTCGCCAGGACAAAGGCCAGTTCTCGCGCCGAACGGCCCTTGGGGTGCGGTCTGAAATCCAGTTTGTCGCTTGGGTACGCTTTCAACAGGTTCAACGTTGTCTGCGATTCCCTCGCGTGGTTGCCGAGAAAGTGTTCTTTTTCAGTCATGACTTCTCTGCCTCACTTGCTGAAGTACGCTTTGAGCGGCGTCCAGTAGTAGTCGACCCAGCCCTTGTCGTAGGATGCCGCCTGTTCGGCCGGAATGTTGGACTGAACCAAGGTGACTTCGGTTCCGTCCTTCTTGGCTTTGAACGTGAACTCCAGGCGGGATGGCGGTGCTCCCTCCGGCCATCCCGAAGTACTCCATTCCTGCACGATGCGGTTGGGACGATCGAGTTCCAGATGCTTTCCGGCAATATAACCGTCCCACGCGGTGAATTTGCATCCGGCCCGACCCAGACCTGTCGCCTTGGCGCCGGTAAATTCGGTGTGTTTCCTGGCGTTTACAAAACAATCGTAAACCGCTTCAGGAGCGGCGGAAATCAGTTGCTTCTGCCTGATGCTTTTTGTCTTGGCAGCCATGTTCTCGCGGGGATGCGCCTACTCAAAGCGATCGGCGTAGACTTCCACGTACACCTGACCCGGAAGCGGCCTGGCGGGGTTTGCCGCCAGCTCGCGGGCGCCGAACTTGCGGCCGATCAGGTAGACATATTTGCCCGACGCGTTGGTGCATTCGTAGGTGGCCGTCAGCGGCCCGCCCAATCCCATCAGGGCCCCGAGCGGGCTGGAATCGCCCAGCGGCGGCACGATGAACTTTCCGGTGCCGACGACGCGGAACAACAATTGATCGCCGTCCATATCCGTGATCAGGCACCGGTTATCGAACTTGATCTCAGTCGCTGAAGTCGGGATGAACTGGAAGTTCGTCAGCGCTACACCCTTGATCCGGCCCTCCACCGTACCGACGTGGGTTCCGATTCCCGTCACCGGATTGAAGTCGACCACTGTGTCCCGGTGCGTAAACAGGATCGGCAGGCCCGAACCTCCACGCGCCTCCGACTCGTCTCCTGCCGCGGCTGACTTGACCGTTCCCGCCTGGCTCAGCCCGGCCGCCCCAAGCATGCCGGCCAATAGGTTTCGTCTTTTTGTCATCTGCTTTCTCCTTGTCGTGTTTCGAACCGTGTGTTTGGCGCCCTTCGCGTCGGGGTAGAGGCCTTTCAGGCCGGTTTGTGTTGACTCTGGAACAGGACGTAGGTGCCCTTGGGAGAGCCCGCCAGCGGCCTGACTGCCAATGCTCCGCGCGGATGTGTCAGCCGATGCCGCATGTCCTCAAACCCGCTCCTCCGGAAATGCACCTTGTTGACGTTACCAGAAACGATTGCCCAATTTCAATTAGGGATTTACGCACAGGGGCCGAGCTTTCGCCCCCGGTGCCGGGATACTTCACCGTCACCGTCCTGCCTTCATTGTCGTGGTAACCGGCCCGAGAAACCCGCAAAGCCGTTACTGCCCAGGGCTTCCGAACTGTCGAAGCTCGCACACCGGATGCTTTTTCGAATTCCTGCTCAGAGCCAAACTTTGTGTTGACTTGCCCACGACGAAATACTTAAGATCCTTTACTGGAGGCCAAGAGTAATGAAACGATCCCTTTTGCTGTCCGTCTTTGCCACCGCCCTGCTGGGTTCGGTGGCTGGTTTAGTGATGTTCAATCAGGTGAACAGCCCGCAGGTGACGGTCCACGCAGACCGCGGCGACAACGAAGCACGATGGCGCCCTCCTGCTCCGACCGCTCCTAGCGCGGTTGGCGCCTGGTGGGGCATCGCGCGTCCGTGCCCCGCCGACCCGGCGACCGACGCTTCTCACGTCGACCTTTGCAAGACGATTTGCGGCGCTTGCACCTCCATCCCTGGCACGCTGCCTCCAGAGGTACCGATGATGCCGTCCATCCTTGCGGACGGAAACGTGGTTGTCAACGATGCGGGATCCATCCCGGTGTTTCATACGACGGCACAAGGCCAGTGGGCCGCGGATCCTGACGATCCCATTCAACTCCCCGGTCGCGTACGCTACCAGGCGTCGTTCGTTTGGCTCCAGGGGAGCGCGGATCAGATCTCGGGGCTTGATGTAAAGCGCCAGTTCGTCGGCGTGGCCCGTCCGCGATTCGTTACGTACTTCGACAAGTCCAATCCGGACGAGATGTTTGGTTACATCCAACCGCACTTCTTCCCGATCGTGGGCTCAAATGGTCTGGTAAACGTTCAGCCGGCCTCCGCGGCCGGGCCGTTCGAGGGCAGCCACCTTCCAGTGCTTAACTTCCTCAGCCCCTTGCCTACGGGATGCCAGAATAACCTCGGTTGCCTGGGGACGTATCACTTCACGATCCATCGAATCAAGCCAAACGTACCCAACTAGGGTAAGCAGCGCCGAGGGGGACCCGGATGGCGACGCCCGCCCGCCGCGTCCAACCTCGGCGTAGGAATTGTTCTCCCTGGCCTCTCTTTCCGAGGGCATTTGAACCTGCGGCTGAACGGGTAACGATAAACGATCCTGCGCTCTAATCAGGACGTTACGCGTGGTTGTCCGTTCCGCCGCGATCAAAGGAAGATCTAACACATTCAAAGGAGAGAAACACAATGAAGAAAACTGCGTTGAGCTTCAGCTTGTTAGGCATTCTTGGCCTTTTCGTTGCGGTCGGTTTCTGGTCGAGCCTGCGCGGCGAGGAAGACCTTCGCGACAGTAGGGGCCGCAACAGCAATGCTATCGTGGGCAGTTGGGACATTACCATTCCTGGCAGTCCGTTTCGGATTTTACGGACCTACGACGAGGGTGGCGGCGTGGTGGACGCATACGCTTTTCCGCCATTCACCCCTACACCCGGAGCCTTGATCAACAGTACCGGACATGGAGTTTGGGTCAGGACCGGGCCCAGGGAAATCACAGCCTACGTTAAGTACTTCCAGTTGGACCCAAGCCAAAACGCGAAGTTTCAAGTTCTCGACAGCATCGGTAGCGTCACAGAGTTCGTGACTCTTGATGGCCGCGATCATTACACAAGTACGTTCACCACGAAGGTGGTCCGGCCCGACGGAACTCCTGTTCTTACGAACAACGGCACAACCGATGGGAAGAGGATAAAGATCCCACAACCGTCGCAGAGGTAACCTGCGTCAGAAAGTGCCGTAATCGTGCTGCTAGTGGCGCCACTGAGGCGCCACTCGCAGAGAGCCGTTGCCGGCTTCGGATCCCTTGGGGATTCAAAACCAAGCGGGCTTCGGATTCACGACGATACCTCAGGAGCCGGCCGGCTCTCATGCATCCGTAAGGAAAGTCGACCTACCGACGGCGAGGCACAGCCCCTCAAAGCAGATCGAACGCGCTGACAAACTCAATTCCTGCCTGCTGCTCGGCCACCTTGGCACTGGGGTTGTTGCCGGCATCATGGAATCCATAAGAAGGCGACCGGGATTTCCGGTGCGGAGACCCGCAGGAGTCAGGCGAGGCATCGAGCAGACGGGATTTGGCGGATCTGCGAACCCAATGGACTCACTACGCCGGCTGCCTCCGTCTTAGGATGGAGGAATGACCTCGAGATTCGCCACTCAGACCGGGACCGAAGCCTACGTTGCCCGCTTTCCGGAGCAGGCGGGCCAGGCATTCTATCGCACGGTCCGCGGACTGAAGGTCTCGAGCCTCGGGCTGGGCACCTACCTCGGAGGGCTCGATCAGGCGACCGACGATGCCTATGCTCAGGCAATTGTTGCCGCTGTCTGCGGTGGAATCAATTTCCTGGATGCGGCGATCAACTACCGCCACCAACGGTCCGAGCGCTCCATTCGAGTAGCACTCGACTATCTGTTCCACTCCGGTGGCTTCGAGAGAGAGCAGATCGTGGTGTGCACCAAGGCCGGCTTTCTGACCCCTGGGGCTCTCAATCCGGCAACCCTGCGTCCCGAGGAAATCGCCGGCCAGATGCACGCCATCGCGCCGGACTTCCTCACCGACCAGATTGACCGTAGCCTTCAGAACCTGGGATTGGAGACGATCGACGTGTTCTACCTGCACAATCCGGAAACCCAGCTAGGGTACGTCGACCGGCCAGAGTTCGAGAAGAGAATCCGCCAGGCGTTCGCCCGTTGCGAGCAGGCGGCCGCCGAGGGCAAGATCCGCTGGTACGGTACGGCGACCTGGAGCGGATTCCGGGCAAAAACCAATGCGTCGGACTGGCTGGGGTTCGAACGCATGATTCGGCTGGCCCGCGAAGTGGGTGGCGAGGACCACCATTTCCGCTTTCTCCAACTGCCCTTGAATCTGGCCATGACCGAGGCCTTCGGGCGTTCCAACCAGCCCTGGTTGGGGGAAGAACTTTCCATCCTGGAGGCTGCCGCCAAAGCGGGCGTCCACGTGATCGCCAGCGCCTCCCTGCTGCAGGCCAAGCTGGCCACGGATCTTCCGGAAGAACTGCGCGGCCAACTCGGACCTCTGGAAACCGACGCACAGCGCGCGATCCAGTTCACGCGATCCACCCCCGGCGTCGACGTCGCGCTGGTCGGCATGAGCCAGGCCGCGCACGTCAACGAAAACCTGATGCTCTCGACCGTGCCGCCCTTGACGCCGGAGGCGCACCGCGGATTGTTCCAATGACCGCCGCGGTCGAAGAGTCCGCGCCTTCGTTCGTGGTCGATTGCCGGGACGGCGCGCACCTTGAAACCACGTTGAGCGCGCTTCCCGACCGCCCCGCCGTGTTCGCGCTCTGGCCTCCGGAAGGAGAACCGCATCTTGCCAGGACGGCACAGTTGCGGCGCAGGCTGCTCCGCCTGCTGGGTCCCCGCGCTTCACGCCTTGCCAATATCCGGGGCGCCGTGACGCGGGTGGAATGCTGGATCACCGGCTCTTCGCTGGAGTCGATGTTGCGGCATTACTTCGTCGCGTCCCGTTTGTTCCCTGATTCCTACCGCGACGTCGCCCGCCTTCGCATGCCTGCCTACGTGAAGGTGATTCTCGACAACCCGTTTCCCCGTACGCTGGTCACCACCCATATCTCGCGCGGCAACGGCCGATGGTTCGGTCCGTTTCCGTCCCGGGCCGCGGCCGAACGATTTGAGACGGAGGTTCAGGATCTCTTCCAGTTGCGGCGCTGCCAGGAGGATCTTGCCCCTTCCCCAATCCATCCGGGTTGCATTTATGGAGAGATGAACAAATGCCTGCGGCCCTGCCAGGAAGTCGTCGGCGTCGACGAATACCGGCATGAAGCCGACCGCCTGGTGCACTTCTTCGAGACGGGCGGCCGCTCACTGGTGGACTCGGTCGCGGCCGCGCGCGACCGCTTCAGCGGTGACCTCGACTTTGAACAGGCCGCCCGCCAGCACAAGAGGCTTGAACACATCCAGGCAATCCTCGCGTTCCGGGGAGTCCTCGCCGCCGACATCGATGGCCTGTACGGAGTCGCGGTGACGGCTTCGCGCGAGGAGGGCTGCGTCGACCTCCGCTTGGTTTGCCGTGGAGTCTGGGCGCCCGTCGAGCGCTTCACGGTGGCCGCTCCCGGCGACCATGCGGTCTCGATGGACCAGCGCCTGAGAGAATGGGTAAGGAACGTGGCGGTTCCGCCGTTCTCCCCTCGCGAGCGGCAGGATCACCTCGCCATCCTCTCGAGGTGGGTTCACTCGAGCTGGCGTGACGGAGAGTGGTTTGCCTTCGACAACGTGGAATCGTTACCGTATCGCAAGCTGGTGAAAGCCATCTCCCGAACCGCGGCGGCGGGCGCCAAACCATGAGGAAAGTCTTCCTTATTATTCTGGCCGCCTTCGCCGCCGCGGCGCCGGGTCAGGTGGTGCCGGACTCCCTCCTACGCGCCATTCTGGACGAGATTTCCACGCCCAACATTCTGGAACACTCCCGCGAACTCGCGGCTCACCATCGGCTACCCTCCTCCCAGGGATTCCTTGACGCCGCCCGCTACGTTCAACAGAAAGCCGCCGAGTCCGGGTTGAAGAACGTTCGCCTGGAAAAGTTCGAGACCAGCGGTGAGGAATGGGACCCCGTGGAAGGGGAACTGGACGTCATCGAGCCGGAGCCTGTTCATATCGTCTCTATTCCCGACACGCCCCTCGCGGCCATGACCCGGAGCCGGGAAGGAGACGTCACCGCCACGCTCGTGGACGCAGGCAACGGCCAAAGCATCGAGGATTACCGCCCTCTCGATCTCAACGGCAAGATCGTGCTGACCCGTACGGTTCCTCCGGCGAATGTTTGGAAGGAGGCTGAGAAGCGGGGGGCCGTGGCCTTGCTGTGCGCGGAATCTCGCCTGTTTTTTGGCAGGCCCGTGCCGCGCGATGCGATTTCCTGGCTGCGAGCCCCGGAAGGTTCCTTCGCCATGGCCGTTAGCCCACTGACCGCGGATCGGTTCTCGGGCTGGCTCCGCGACGGCAAGACGGTGAGACTACACATGCGGCTGAAGACCACCGTCTCGCGGCCGGCCTACCTTGGCCAGGTGATGGGCGAACTCCCCGGCGAGATCAAAGGTCAGGACATTGTCCTGGTCGCCCACCTCGACCATCCCAAGCCCAGCGCCAATGACAACGCGTCGGGAAGCGCCGTTCTGCTCGAGTGCGTGCGGGCTCTCCAGGCTCTCATCTCGAGCGGCCGCGTCCCCAGGCCCAAGCGCGCAATTCGCGTGTGGTGGACCAAAGAGATCGCATCGGTCAACCGCTTCTTCGACCGTTATCCCGAGCAGAAGAAGGAAATTCTCCTGGCGGTGAATGTCGATCAGGCCGGCGGCGACCGCATGGCCGAAAACAATTTTGTCGTGATCTATGGGCCCGATTGGCTTCCTTCCTGGGCCGACGATCTCATCCACGATCTGGTCGAAGATGTGTCGGCGCGTTATGCGCCCGCCGAGAAGGCGCCCTCCTCGTTGCTGGTCGCCCCCGGCGGCAGTCTTCAGTCCTTTCGCGCCGTGTACTGGCCCTATGCACCGTTGAGCGACCACATCGCCTTCGAGGCGAAGACTGTCGGCATACCGGCCATCAGCTTCGCGGTTCCCTCGCTCCACGTGGTACACACTCACCTGGATACCGCCGATCGCCTCGATCCCACCTGGCTCAAGCGCACGGCCTTGATCGCAATGGCCTCGATGCTGTTCGCCGCCAATGCAGGTCCGGCGGACGCGTCATCCCTTCTGAATGTCGTGTTTGCGCGGGCGGTAGGCCGCATCGCTTCGGGCAGGGACCCTCAGGGCCAGTTCAGAATCGAGCAGCAGAGGCTGGAATCCATCAAATCCCTCGCAGGCAGCGACGACTCCGAGCCCTTCGTGAAACGGCTCAGGGCCATCGTCGCGGCCATGGAAGCCCGCTAGTTTTATCTCTGCCCGTTGGACACCGCCTTCGCGGCGGAAACCTGTTTTTCCTTGAGAAGCTTGATGCCCGCCGGCGAGATCGCCGGCTCCACTTGAACGTGCAGCCGATCGCGCAGGAATTCTTCGAACGAGATCCACCGCCCCTCATCCTCGATCGTTTGGGTCCACGCGCACAGCCGGACGATGTCGCTTTCCAGCGCCCGAACCTCCTGCAGGCTTCGCTGCAGGTCCGCGATCACCTTTTCGCGCTCACGTTCGGCCAAACGCGCCTGCCGGTCGTACATCGTGCACCGGTGGCCCATGTACACGCCGGCACCTGCGAGCGTGAGGCAATAAAAAGCGAACATCGAAGCCGCTCTCCCCTTCGGCAGGTGTCCGTCAGGAAGCGCGCCGCCGGCCGCCACGGCCAGCACAATCGGAACCACCAGCGCCACCGGGACCAGGAAGCGCACGATTCTCCCCCCGTAGTACTCGGAGCAAAAGACCGCCGCGATTCCCCGGTCTGTTCGCAATGCCAGAGACCCGACCGCGACCGCGACGATGCATCCGCCGGCAAACAGATTCATGGTCGCTCGCGGGAGATAGGAGACTACGGCTGTGCTCAGCGTACCGCCGATTACACTGATCCAGGCGATGCCAAAAGCGCCCAGCGCCAAGGCGTCGGCGATGCGTTGGCGAATCTCGCCCTCGTGGCTTCGCCAGATCAGGGAAAGTCCCAACAGCACGAGAGACGCGCCCGCCGGCATCGACGGCCTTGTCCGGACGTCTCCGGTGATCGCCTGGATCGTCTCGGAGACCTGAGGGGTGAACACGGCCGGCCACCAACGGGCCGCCCAACTCAGCGACGCCAACACCCCGGCTCCCAGAGTCAGCATCGCCGGAGCTGCCGACCACGCGCGGCATCGAGGTACGGACAGGAGTAACAGGCTGATGGCGGAACCCAGGACCCCAATGCCGAGGAACGGGGTGATCGGCCGGGCGGCCGAGAGTAGCACAATGAGGTCCGGGTCGCCGGACAGGCAGGCGGCAAGTATCAGAACTACTAGGCTGATTGTGCCTAGGGCCAGCAGGCGCGACAGATCAGGACGTTGCTCGACTTGAGCCACCATACGCGTTCACTCCCCAAATGTGACCGCCAGGGCATCCTTGACGATTCTTTAATAGAAGTTACTCGCATCGGAGAGTGAAAGGCAAGCGGCAGCAAGAGATTAGGTCGAGCCGTCAACTCGCGGGGGCCTCGGACCGGGCCCCACGGCACAGGCGCATCAGGTTCTCGATCATCCGCAACCCGCCGTTCTCCTTGGCGCTGAGGATGGACTCCGGATGAAACTGGACTGCCTCCATTGGCAGTTCCCGATGCCTTACGCCCATAACCACGCCATCGTCGGATTCCGCCGTCACTTCCAGGCAAGCCGGCAGCTTCGGCCGCATCGCGAACAGAGAGTGATAGCGGCCCACGGTCAAGGACTCCGGGAGACCTTCGAACACGCCCTTCCCGTCGTGGCTGATGATCGAGGGTTTCCCGTGCATCGGATAGTCCAACACGCCGAGTTCGCCGCCAAACGCCTCCACCATTCCTTGTAGGCCGAGGCACACCCCAAACACCGGGATTCCCTGCTCTGCCGCCCGGCGAACCAGATTCGGCACACCATAGTCGCTTGGCCGGCCGGGGCCCGGCGAGATCAAAATCAGGTCGGGCGCGATCTGTTCAACCAATTCGAAGGGAAAGCCCCATCGGTATGTCACCACTTCGGCGCCCGCTTGCCTCGCGTAGTTTGCCAGGGTGTGGATGAAGCAATCGTCGTTGTCCACGAGAAGCAGTTTCATGCCCTCGCCTGTGCGGGCACTCCTGGAGGCGGTCTTCGCTTCCGCTTTGGTTTTCGACCCCAGTATCTCGAAGAAGCCGGTGGCTTTCAGCCGCGTTTCCTGCTCTTCCATCGCGGGGATGGAATCGTAGAGCAGGGTGGCCCCTACCGGGTACGACGCGATGCCGTTCCGCAGGTACGTCGTGCGGATCAGAATGCCCGTGTTGATGTCGCCGTTCAACGAAAGCATGCCGACGGCTCCGCCGTACCAGCCGCGAGCGTCGTTCTCCAGATTCTCGATTTCCTGCGCCGCCGCTTTCTTCGGCGCGCCGATCACTGTCACCGCCCACATGTGGCTGAGGAACGCATCCAGCGAATCAAAACCTCCGGCCAGATAGCCTTCCACGTGGTCTACCGTGTGGAACACACCGGCGTAGGATTCGATCAGCCTGCGCCCAATGACCTGTACCGACCCCGGCTCGCAGACTCTCGACTTGTCGTTGCGATCGACATCGGTGCACATCGTCAGCTCGGACTCTTCCTTGGCGGACGCCAGCAGATCGCGGATATTGTCCGCATCCCTCATCGGATCGCCGGTCCGGCGCGCGGTTCCCGAAATCGGGCACGTCTCCACTCGTCTGCCTTCAATGCGCACGAACATCTCCGGCGACGCGCCCACCAATTGCTCTTCGCCAAACTGCAACAGAAACTCGTAGGGGCTGGGGCTCCTCTGTTGCATGCGCTCGAACAGGGTCGAAGTCTTCCCCGAATAGGAAGCCCGAAACGTCTGCCTCAGGACGACCTCGTAGTAATCGCCCCGGCGCATCCCTTCCCGGACTCGCTCCACTTTGCCCATGTACGCTTCGGGCGTGTGGTCGCTGACGACCAGCCCCTCGGGATCCGTCGACACGGCGGGCTTGGGGATGGGTTCGCCGCCGCGCTCGAGCGCCAGCGTCGACAGGCCGTCCCGCTCGAAGTCATACTGATATCGTTCGATCTGTTCCTTCTTGCGGTCCATGAAATAGATGTCGTCGCACAGAAACAGGTGCAGGTCCCGATGCCCCTCGCGCGGGAGGTGTTTCGCGATGGGTTCGAACTGGAACAGGAGGTCATAGCCGAAGGTGCCCACCAGCGCCAGCCGGGCGTCGTCCACTGGCCGGAACTCCTCCGTCAGCGCGCGCAGAATCGAGAACGCCGACGGCTGTTTGCTCCGCTCTTCTTCCGGGAACAACTTCGGCAAGGGTTTCAGGACGCCGCGCAGCGTCGCGCCCCGAGCCTCGAACGATTCCCAATGGGGGTGGGCCTCCAGCACCGGCGCCAGAAGGCGGTTCACGATCTCGCCGCGCACGTTGAGGGGGCGAAACTCCATCACGCGGTCCCACGCCACCACTTCCAGGGGCGGCCGCACCGAGGCAATGTCCCATCGCGAATACCGGCCCGGATACTCATATCCCGACGATAAGTAAATGCCGCGGTAGGAATCGAGATCCCACAGCAGCCGCTTCAGTCCCCTCTTGAAAGGGACTTTGCTGACGGTGCGGATGACGGAGATACCGCTCCGCGTCGTGTGCTGCGAGCTGGGCATGAAGAACCTCGGATTCTTTCAGAATATCATTCGCTCGTCCGGCTCATTGGCGCAGCCGGGCGCTCATTGCCTTGAGTTTGCGATACATCGTGGTCTTGCCGATGCCGAGCAGCTTCGCCGTTTTCGCTTTGTCGAAGCCCGTAACTTGCAGTGCGCGAAGAATGGCCTGGTGCTCCAGCTTCTCCAGGTTCAGCTCGCTCGACACGAACGCCTCGGACGAGGGCGGCGTGGCCGGTTGCCCCTCCACCCAAACCGGGAAATGTTCCGGGCCGATCACATCCTGTGGACAATGCAGCGCGGCATGCTCGATCGCATCCCGGAGCTGGCGGATGTTGCCCGGCCATTGGTAGTTCGACAACGCGGCCAGGGCTTCGCTCGAAAACGACAACTCGCGCCGGACGGGATTCTGCCGCATCAGGAAAAACCGCGCCAGCGCCGGAATATCCTCGCGACGCCTCCGAAGCGGCGGAACCTCAATGGTCAGGACGTTCAGCCGGTAGCAGAGGTCCTCGCGAAAGCGCTTCCACTGCACCAGTTGATCGATCCGTCGGCTGGCCGACGATAGCACGCGCAGGTCAATCTCGGCCTCTCCCGGCACGTCCAGCAGCCGTGCCAGGTCCTGCTGCACACCGTACGGAGTCTCGCTGATTTCCCGCAGAAACAGAGTGCCCCGGTGAGCGGCGCGGACGATGGCGCCCCTGCCGCGGGAGGCGCCGAACAGCAGGGCATCCAGCAACTGAGGCGGCAGCGATCCGCACTCCACGGTCACGATCGGCCGTCCGTTTCTCGAGCTGAGCTGGTGAATCGCGTACACCGCCAGCCTCTTCCCGGAGCCGGGCTCCCCGGTGATGTGCACGGCGCATTGTAGCTTGGCGGCGTGATGGATCTGGACAAACAGATCCTGCGCCGCCGCGCTGTCGCCGATCATGCCGGCCTCTCCCACGCTCTCGCGAGCCTGCTTCAAGTCGGCCCGCTCCGATTGGACCCGTCCGATCTGCTGGCGAAGCGCATCCAGCGCCTGGCGCGCCGCCTGCTCCCATCCAACGCCGTCCGGAGCCTCGACAATGTCGAAGGCGCCCCCGCGCATCAGCCGGGTCAGACCGCGCGTTGGAGGCGCAGTGCGAAACAGAAACACCGCCTGCAATTCCGGCCGCGCGGCCCGCCACCGCTCCAGATCGCCGGGGAGGTCATCGCGGAATTCTTCCTCCACTACCAGCAGGCCGGAGGCCCCGCTGCCGGCCAGAGCTTCGTCCACCGATTCGTGATCGCACCATACCAGATCCTCACCGGCCCACCGGGTGAGCACGTCCGGCCTGGCGGCGATCACGATTCGCGGAGGGGTCACTGGCCTGCTCTCACTCCTCGAGAGCCGGAAGGTTCTCGCGATAGATATCGATGTCCTTGTCGCCTCTCCCGGACAGGTTCACCACGAACACCTCACCCGCGGCCGACGGCGCGTCTTTGGCCGCCTGCGCCACCGCGTGAGCCGATTCCAACGCGGGAATGATGCCCTCCAGCCGCGAGAGCAATTGCGCGGCATCCAACGCTTCCCGGTCGGTCGCCGACACGTATCGGGCCCGCCCGAGTTCCCCCAGCCGCGCATGTTCCGGCCCCACGGAGGCGTAGTCCAGACCCGCCGAAATCGAATGCGTCAGCGCGATCTGCCCGTCGTCATCCTGCAACAGGTAGCTGTAGCAGCCGTGCAGTACGCCCGGACACCCGCCGCTGAACCGCGCCGCGTGATCGCCCAGGGTCGCGCCTCGTCCTCCCGCTTCGACGCCCACGAGTTGGACGCCTTCATCGGCCACGAATGGGTGAAAGATCCCGATCGCGTTGCTTCCTCCGCCCACGCAGGCCAGAACCCGATCCGGAAGCCGGCCCTCCGCTTCCAGGATTTGCCGCCGCGCTTCCAGCCCGATGACCCGATGAAAGTCGCGGACCATCAGCGGATACGGGTGCGAGCCCAGGGCGGAACCGAGCAGATAGTAAGTGGTCGCGACATTGGTCACCCAGTCGCGCATGGCTTCGCTGATGGCGTCCTTCAACGTCCGGCTGCCCGTGCGAACCGGCTCGACTTTCGCTCCCAGCAGCCGCATGCGGAAGACATTCAGCCGCTGGCGGCGCATGTCTTCCTCGCCCATGTACACCGTGCAGTCGAATCCCAATAGGGCGCACACGGTGGCCGTCGCCACGCCGTGCTGGCCGGCGCCGGTCTCGGCGATGACGCGGGACTTGCCCATCCGCCGCGCCAGCAGAGCCTGGCCCAGCGCGTTGTTGATCTTGTGCGCGCCGGTGTGCAGCAGGTCTTCGCGCTTCAGGTAGATTCGCGCGCCTCCACAGTACTGGGTCAGCCTCCGCGCGAAATACAAAGCGGTCGGACGCCCGGCGTACGTGTTGAGCAACTCCGCCAGTTCCTTTTGAAAGGCCGCGTCCGTGCGTGCTTCACCGTAGGCGTGCTCGAGTTCCTCGAGCGGCGCCATCAACACCTCCGGAACGTAGCGGCCCCCGAAGGAGCCGAAGTGCCCCCCGGCATCAGGTTCGGAAACAATCATGAGGTTTTCACCGCCGCCAGAAAAGCGGCCATCTTTTGCAGATCCTTCACGCCCGGCCGGCTCTCGATCCGCGAGCACACATCCACTCCCCACGGCCGGACGATGCGGATCGCTTCGGCCACGTTCGATGCGTCCAATCCGCCGGCCACGATCACGCGCCGCGGGAGACCCGCCGCGCGGCGCCAGTCGAAAGTCTCTCCCGTGCCTCCCCGGAGTTGCTCCGAGGGAGTATCGAGCAGGAACGCCTCGGCCTCCGGCCATTGATCCAGCACCGCGGGCGTGAACTCCTCCGTCACGCGAATCGCTTTCCAAACCCGCAGGCCCGCCGGAAAATCCTCCGTGGTTTCCTCGCCGTGAAGCTGCACCACGTGCAGTCCGGCGATTTCCGCGATCTCGGCCACACGCTCCTTCGGCTCATTGACGAACACGCCGACGCGCAGAACCTCTTCGGGCAATCTGCGGCCAATCGCGCTTGCGGCTTCGGGGGGCACCGCCCGCGGGCTCCTCGGATAAAAGTTGAATCCTACCGCCGTAGCGCCGTAGGTGGCCGCCGCAAGCCCGTCTTTCAGGCTGGTCACACCGCACACTTTGACCATCATAAAGGAGCCGCCAGACCGCGCAGCGCCCCGGCCGGATCGCTCGATTTCATCAGGTGCTCGCCCACCAGAAAGCCCTGAAACCCCGCCGCCGCCAAACGTTCCACGTCCGCGCGCGAGTGAATTCCGCTTTCGCTTACCTTCAGGACGTTCGCGGGCATCCGCTCCGCCAGCCGCAGGGAGGTCTCAATCGCGACCTCGAACGTCCGCAGATCGCGGTTGTTGACTCCGATCAGGTCCGCCCCCGCATCCAGCGCCACCTGCAATTCAGCCTCGTCGTGAACCTCCACTAAGGACGCCATCCGGAAGCGGGAGGCCAGCTCGCGACACTCCCGAATCTGCGGTCCGCTCAGAATCGCCGCAATCAGCAAGATCGCGTCCGCGCCCGCGGCCGCCGCTTCGTACACGTGATACGGATCGATCGTGAAGTCCTTGCGCAAGACCGGCAGCGTCACCGCGTTCCGCGCTGCCTGAAGGTGGCCGAGCGAGCCTTGAAAGAACCGCTCGTCCGTGAGCACCGAAAGGGCGGAGGCGCCTCCCTCCTGATAACCGCCGGCGATTCGCGCGGGGTCGAAAGCCTCCATCAGAAGGCCCTTGCTCGGAGAAGCTTTCTTGATCTCGGCGATGACGGCCGGTGTGCGCTCCGCCAGGGCCTTGCGGAAGTCGCGCCGGTCCGCGACGGAGGCTTCCGCCCGCGCTTCCACGCCCTCCCGCCGCGCCTCGCTCAACTCCTCCCGCTTACGGACGACAATGCGGCTCAGGATGTCGGGAATCGTGGTGACCAAGAATCTGCCCTTGAATCCTTTTATCCTATCAGACGCTTCCCGCGGCTCATCTCAGCGCGGCCCTGGGAGCCGATTCCGGCTCCGCGGGATTCGGCAGTTTTCGCTCGGCGTGATACCCCGGACGCACTTGTTCGACAATCCGGGCGACGGGCCGGGCCATGATATCGAAATACGGTTTGGGGTAGACGCCGATCGCCAACGCCCACGCCAGCAGCGGCGCGAACACCAGCACTTCCCGCGCCGACAGATCCTTCAGCCCGGCGTTGACCTCAACCAGGCCTCCCAGCATCGTCCGCTGGAATAGCCACAGGAGATACGCGGCCCCGAGCGCGATGCCCACCGCGCACCAGAACGCCCACCAGAACGACATCTGATAGGCCCCCTGCAGGATCGTGATTTCTCCGATGAATCCGTTGAGGGGAGGCATCCCCATCGAGCTCAGCGCGGCGATCAGAAACACCATGGTGAACACCGGCATCACCTTCAGCAATCCTCCGTACTGCGCAATCTCACGGGTATGCCGCCGCTCGTAGACCACGCCGACGATCAGGAAGAGCATGCCGGTCGAGATGCCGTGATTCACCTGCTGCAGCACGCTGCCCGCGATCCCGGCCGGGTTCAGCGCGAAAATGCCCAACGTGCAAAAGCCCAGGTGGCTTACGGACGAATAGGCCACCAGTTTCTTCCAGTCCTTTTGCATCAGCGAGACCAGCGCGCCGTAGACGATCGCGATGATCGACAGGAGCGCGACAATGCTCACCACTTTCGGGTCCTTCGCCGCATCCGGCACCATGGGCAACGAAAACCGGAGGAAGCCGTAGGTCCCCATTTTCAGGAGCACGCTTGCCAGCACCACCGAACCCGCGGTCGGCGCTTCCACGTGCGCGTCGGGCAGCCAGGTATGGAACGGCCACATCGGCACCTTGACCGCGAACCCCAGGAAGAGTCCCCAGAACACCCACCACCCCATGGCCCCCGGCAGCCTGACCTTCATCAAATCGGTCAGCGCAAAGCTTGCCGTTTGGAACTGCTCCCGGTGCTGCGCGTACAGGGTCAGAATCGCCAGGAACATCAACACCGATCCCAGCAGCGTGTAGATCACGAACTTCATCGCCGCGTACGACCGCCGGGGCCCTCCCCAGATCGCGATGATGAAATACATGGGAATCAGCGTCACTTCCCAGAACATGAAAAACAAAAGGGCGTCCATGGACATGAACACGCCCAGCATTCCCGTCTGCTGCAGAAGAAAGAATGCGTAATACTCCTTCTCGCGATGGTCAATCGCTTTCCAGCTCGACAGGATGGCCAGCACCCCGACGAGTGTGGTCATCACCACCAGAAGCAGGCTGATTCCGTCGATCGCCAGATGATAGGAAGCTCCGATCGACGGGATCCACGTTGCCTTTTCGACGAACTGGAAATCCTGGCCGGAATCGAACCCGATCCACAGCGCAAGGGAGGCAATGAAGCTGGCCAGGGCGGCGCCGATCGCCGTCAGGCGAATCGCATTGCGGTTCGATGACGGGATCAGAAACAAAGGGACCAGGCCGGCCACCGGGAGGAACAGGACCAAACTCAGCAGGTTCGCCATGGAAGCACCATTATAGGTCCCGAATTCGCCCTAGACGAGCCCCGCCCGAAGGCTGAAGCGATTGCCGGAAACCGCGCTTTTGTGATGAACTGTGAGAGACGTAGCCAAGTGGAGCGATCCGATATGAAAATCCGGTTCTTTTTGATCCTCACCGTGCTGTTCGCTCTGGCCTCCTGCGGCCGCGATCCCAACGTGGTCAAGGTGCGCTATCTCGAAAGCGGCAACCGGTATTTCGAAAAGGGCAAGGTACGTGAAGCGATGATCATGTACCGCAAAGCCATTCAGACCGACGGGAGGTATGCGGACGCCTACTACCGCCTGGCCAAAGCGGAAATCAAGCAGGCGGGCGGCACGGCACTCCCCGCATCCGCCGTTCCCGCCTTGCGCCGCGCCGAGCAGTTGTTCTCGGAAGGGCGGCCCGAAAAGACCGAATGCCAGGTGAAACTGGCTGAAATTTATATCGGCTACTTTGAGGTGGCGAAGCTCGATAAGGCCCTGGTTGACGACGTCGAGCGCACCTATACGCTTCTGCTCCGGGACCCCGAATCCTACGACGGCCACCGCCTCAAGGGACGGTATCATCTGGCGCTCGCGGTCGATGCGCTCAAGCGGGGAGTCCAATCGACCATCGAAAAGGAAGTTCCGCTTGCCCTGGTTGAACTCGAGAAGGCCAACCGCATCAAGCCCAACCAGGTGGACACGGTTCCCTACCTTTGCAAGGCGCTGGTGACGCAAGGCCGTCACCCGGAAGCCGAGAAGATGTACCGCTCCCTGATCGCCACGCACAAGAACTACCTTCCGGCCTACCAGGAGCTGTACCTTCTCCTCCGCCTTTACTTGAACCGGCCGGACGACGCCGAAGCCCTGCTGAGCGCGGAGATTCGTGAGAATCCCAAAGAGTATCGCCTGCTCATCAACCTGGCGCAGCACTACTACGACCTGGGCAAGCGCGATCAGGTGGTCAAAGTTCTCGAGCAACTCAAGCAGCATTCCAAGGAGTACTCGCAGGCGTACGAGAACGTCGGCGATTTCTACTTCCGCCTGGGCGATGGGGCCGAAGCCGTTCGCCAGTACGAGGAAGGCATCAAGGCCGGCGTGGGCGACAAATCCCGGTACCAGAAGCGCATCATCGAGGTGCACATGGCCCAGGGCCGGCGCGAGGAAGCCCGCAAGGTCAACGATCAGATTCGGGAGGCCAATCCCAAGGATGCCGATGCGATGGCCCTTCACGGCATGCTGCTCCTGGACAAAGGTGAGATCGATTCGGCGATCAGCCAGTTGCGCGCCGTCATCGTCCGCGCGCCGGACAATTTTGTGGCTCACTACAATCTTGGCCGCGCCCTCCTCCAGAAGCGTGATGTGGAAAATGGAAGGGTTCAGTTCGCCGAAGCCATCCGGCTGCGCCCCACCTATCTGCCCGCCCGCCTGGCTGTCTCGCAGATCGAGTTGTCCCGGCGCGAGTACTCCAAAGCGCTCAAGAGCACCGAGGAGACCCTCCAGATCGCGCCCGCGAACATTCCCGCCCGGCTGATTCGCACGGCCGCCAACCTGGGTCTGGGCAACCACCCTCTCGCCCGCCAGGAACTCGATATCGTCCTGAAGGCTTCGCCCAACAACAAGGACGCGCTTTTCCAAATGGGGGTCCTGGCATCCATCGAGAAGAACTACAAGGACGCCGAAGAAGACTACCGCCGCTGCTACGACCTGAATCCCGCCAACGCCCGCGGACTGATGGCCCAAGTGGAGTTGGTCATGGGCCAGAAA
>CAZGUX010000274.1:0-2201 GCA_964529305.1 uncultured Solibacteraceae bacterium
TGGCATGTCAGATACTCTCTCTCGTTAATCCAGAATTTACTTCGGACGCTTGGCGCCGTACTTCGACCGGCTCTGCTTACGATCAGCCACGCCGACGGCATCGAGCGCACCGCGCACTAAGTGGTAGCGAACACCAGGAAGGTCCTTAACGCGGCCGCCACGCACAAGCACAATCGAGTGCTCCTGCAGGTTGTGCCCGACACCCGGGATATAGGTCGTTACTTCGATCCCGTTGGTCAGACGAACGCGCGCCACCTTCCGCAGGGCAGAGTTCGGCTTCTTCGGCGTCGAGGTATACACACGAGTGCAGACCCCGCGCCTCTGCGGGCACGACTGCAGGGCCGGACTCGACGTCTTCCACTTGGGCGGCCTGCGGCCCTTGCGCACGAGTTGGTTAAACGTTGGCACGAATCATTCCTCTTGGGCGTCTTCAGTACAAGCGCCGGACGCAGCACGCGCCGGCAAAGAGTCTCGAACCATTCAATACGCGCCGCTGGTTCTCGGCTCGCTCGAGCCATACCCGACTGGCGGCAAATCAGAAGCGAAGCTTTCTCCGGCACGCCGTACGACTTCTACGGCGACCGCACAGCTTCGATTGCGAGGGGTTAATGCTTCGGAACGGCCCTTGCCCCAGCGGTCCCACTACCCGCTGCCAGCCTCGGGGCCGGCTTCCGCTCGGCCCATCGCACACACGACGGGGGTCAACGGAAACAGAAAGCGAATCTCGCCAAACTTTGTTATAGTAGCGTGACTCGCGAGAACTGTCAACCGCCCTCGGAGTTCCACCAAAACGAATCAAGAGCGCTTCGCAGCCCGACCGTAGGGAGGAGGTGGCCATATTCCTCAAGGGAGTCCCCACGGGCCTGCGGGTTCGTCCGGCCGAGTCTTCGGAAGTGCCGGCAGCGATCCGAAGTTTCAGCGGGTTAGCACCGCGCTTCAGGCGGGAGGGGCCGCGGCCTCGCTACGAACCAGACGGCGGTTCCGTTCGTCCCACCGCCAGATCAGGGAGTCCGGCGTCAGCCGCACGCCGCCCGCCCACCGGTCGATCCCGTTGATCGCGATCTGGTCTTCGTTGCCGATCAACACGCGGTGTCCAGCCGCGGTGACGCGAACCGCGTCGTTGCGCACTTCAATCAGAGGGGCGCGAGCGTTCCGCAGGCGATCCACGTAGTGCCAAAACACCACATCTCCCATGAACACACGCTCTTCCCGGTCCTGCTCCGCCAGGAACAAGTCTTCGTACCGCTGAACACCCGCAATGGTGACTTCCAGGATCTGCCTCTCGGTCCGCGCCAGACCGTTCTTCAGCGAGGGGAACTGCTCCAGGTGCCTCGACAGGGCGCCCTTCAGCAACGGCAGTCCCGTGCTGTGGGCGCTGAGAACCCATTCGAGTTCGGTCGGGTCCGGCGAACAAAAGGCCGCCCAGGCCTCGCACGCCAGCTTGAAATCGGCCGGCGTCGCCTCCTGCCGCTGTTCGAACAACGAGGATAACTGCTCCAGGCTCAGCTGACCCAGGCCTTTAAATCTGCCGATGCCGGGGAACTTCCCGATCGTGATGAGGCTGATCCGGACTCCATCCCGCTTGTGCACGCAAAGCCAGTCGAGAATCTGAATCATCTGGAGCTGGTCGTACAGATCGTGCTCGAACCACAGCACCACTTCCTCAAACTCCCGGAACCGGGCCAGCATTTCGTCGCGTCCATGGAAGGTCTCTTCCACTTCGTCTTTGGGGCCCCACCCCATGGACACGATGAAATCGGCCCGCACGCGGCTCATCTCGTCGAGATTCAAGGCCGAGGGGACCGGTCCTTCATGCAGGGCGTCGATCCAATAGATGACCTCGCCCGGCAACCCGGCCTCGTGGATCTTGACGCTTTCGCCGCTGGTGATGTGTAGTGTCCGCTCGGTCGACACGCCGCTCCTTCAGCCCTCGGGGAACCAGCGGGACTGGCGGTCGCGCCAGCCGCGCAAGTTGATTACGAATATAACACCCGTGGCCGGCGGAGGGCAGCGTGTCGAGGCGCCTTCAACGCTGTGCGAAGCTAGACCAAGGAGGACTTCCCCGTGGACGCCTATGCGGCTGGCTCCCATCATTTCCGCCCCCGCGCGGCTCGTCCCGCGAGTCAAGTGAACCCATGGAAACCCAGAATACCGACACACCCCTCGAGTCATCCGTCTTCGCGGCAGGTCGCGTCATCTTA
>CAZGUX010000275.1:0-16117 GCA_964529305.1 uncultured Solibacteraceae bacterium
GCTCCGGCGTTATGGCTTTCTTATGCCATCGGATCTAGCGGGTTGTTAACGCGCGGGTTCCAACCGCCGGATGCGGAAAACCGCACGTCCGGTGGTGTGGGAGGGTGCCGGGGCGCAATCCCCGGCACTCGACCCGATCAAGCTCAGAACAGGACGCCGAAGCACTTCACGACCACGTACACGAGCACGAGAAACTCATACGTACGGATCACTCGAAGCGGGATCTTGCCGAGAAACTCAAAGCGGATAAACATCGCCCCGATGGCCGCGGCGAAAATGACTTCGTTGACAAACAGTCCCTCCATCCCGCGCGCATACAGAACGAGCAGCAGATAATACATCAGCGGAAAGTTCCAATCCGTCGACTGGGTGAATCTCCTGCGCATGAACCACAGCGTCAGCGCGAAGATCGTGACGGTGTAGATTGACGTCCAGGGCAGTTCAGGAATCATACGGGGTCATCGCTGGCGGAGGGCAGACTCGTCCTCCAAGACGACCCCTGCGGATTGTCGCTAGAAGGACCACGTCAGGCTAGTATACCCGGTATGCGCGCGATAGTCTTGCGGGATAGCTGTTAGTTTGAAGCGCTCATTGTACTTATAGAGCTGCCAGCCGGCGTTCCACCGCAGTTTGGTGTGCAGTCTGAACGAGACGCGGGCCTGGGGCGACTGGAAGCGTAAAGGGAACGTCTGCACAGGGTACAGGAGCGCGAGCGCGGCGGAGGCCCCGGCGGGCGCCCCTGCCGATGCGCGGCCGTCGCCAGTGTCCTCGCTGATGGAGTATCCGGCATAGAGATCCACCCGCTTCCGGATCGCGATGCGCACCCCGAGATTCGCGGTATGGATGTTGCTGAGGTAGAGCGACTGCTGTCCGTCGGCGAGTTGGTTGGAAATGAAGAAGGCCAGCCCGGTAAGGGTGTCCAGATGCATCTTGGCGTACGAAGTATCGAACGCAAACCAATCGCGCGGGGCCCACGAGGCATCGAAGAAATAGTTGCGGGACCGCGAGCTGTGAAACGACAGATTGGCGGAATTGACGTTGTAGTTCTGCTTGTACGCCGCCGAGAGCAGCAGCGACTTCTGCTTGTACTGAACGCGCGCGCCCAGGGCGTGCAGATTGCGCTCGCTGATGGGCGTGAAGGGCCGATCGGCGCGCGCCACTTCCCCGTCGAGGACCACGGTCAGAGGTTTTACGGGACGCCACCGCACACCGGCCACACCCGAGTGCAGCGTGTTCTCCTGTTCGTTCGCCGCGCGGTCCGGCGTGGTGCCCGGAAAGGCGAAGCCGTCGACGGAGCGGAAACGCCGGTTCGACCAACGGTATCCGCCAAACAGGCTGACGGCCTTCGCCGCTTGCACGTTCACGTCCGTGGAATTGGAAACCGTCCGAATGCCCAGGTAGCGGAAGTAAATCAGTTCGTCGGCCAGGGTGCCGCTGTCAAGCTGGCGATAGAAGGAGTCGCCGTCAATGCGGGTGGAATGAACCGCGGTGTGATTCACCAGCGTGACGCGGGTCCTCGGGAACAGGGTGACGTTGAAATCGCCGGTGGTGACCGGGCGCCGGGCGTTGCCGAACACGAGGGTCTGGCGGTTGAAGCCCACTCGGCTGATGCCGGAGGCGAATTCGTCGTAGAGAAAATTGCGCTGGCCGCCGGAGTAGGTCGCGCGGGCGTTGATCGCGACCAGCGGCTTCTCGAACCGCAGGTTGCCGCGCCAGAGGGGCGTCGAGCCGTGATACGGCTCATCCTGGCGGTAGCTGTCGAGCACGATGCGATCGTCGGGGTTGTAGCCCACGTCGCTGGTCGTACGGAATCGCCTCGTGTCCTCACGGAACGTCTCCCACGATCGCAGAAGGCTCAGCTTGACCCCGAATAGATCCACATCGCCGCCCAGCCGGAATTCGCTCCGAAGCCGGCGTATGTCCGAGAACAGCGGGAAATCGTCGCCGCGGGTGCCATCGAGATTGAGCGTCGATAGCGCCGGCCCGTCCTGGGTCACCCGGGAGTAGCCGGCCTTGAGTTGAAGGCGGCCCTGCGGCATCAGGACCAGGTCGTGATCCTGCACGCGCCGTTCGGTATTCATCGCGTGCAGCCCGCCGGAGAGGGGCAGGGCGGGATTGTAATAGTCGTTCAGCCGCCACAACAGGTCGTAGCGGTACAGCCGGTTCTTCTGAACGCGCAGGGTGGACGATTGGTACGGATCGTTGCCCAGACCTTGCGTGGAAATGATGATCTCGTCGAAGTACCGGCCCTTGCCTTGTTTCGAGTTCACCGTCAACGTCCCGCCGAGCAAGCGAAGGCCGTTCCCGAAATTGACGTCACTGCGGTACTTGCCGCGATTTCCGTTGATGGAGGAGAAGCGAATGCCGGTTTCAAACGATTGGACCACGTTGTATCCGTGGTAGTCCTCTCCGCGGATCCGGCCGACGGGTTCGTTGGTGGGCGCAACGGTCTGCTGGGCAAAGATCGCGCCGGAGAAAATGAGGAACGTAGGGAGTGCGTATCTCATGGCGTGTCTCCTCACCGCAGGAATCGGGGATCGGCATTCGAGCCGTGGATCCGCAGGTGACAGGTGGTGCAGTTGCGGAAGCGCGGGTCGGTCATGTTGTGCGAGGCCGACTGCAGTTGAATGCCGTCCCCTTGTTTGCCGAAAGCGCCCGCGCCGTTATGGCACTCCAGACACAAAGTAAACGTCACCGGGCGCTTGAGCAGACGCGCGTTCATCGAGCCGTGAGGGTTATGGCAGCTCTCGCACCCTTCCACCCGGACCGGAGGATGCTCAAACGTAAACGGCCCGCGTTTGTCGGCGTGGCACTTGACACAGGGAATTTCATTGCCTACAGCGTGATCGACCATCCGGGGCCGCTGGCTCATCCGCCAGGTGGGGGCGAACGTGCCGTGCGGATTGTGACAGTCGGAACACTGCATGAAACCCTCATTCACCCGGTGTTTGAACGGCATGGAGAACTGTGCCCGGACGTTCCCGTGGCACTGATAGCAGAGGTCGCGCTGTTGGGCTTTGGCCAGCAGGAATCGGGGCGAGCCCGACTTGTGAATCGAATGGCAGTTGGAACAGACGACGTCGGCCAGCGTATGAGAAGAACGCTTGATATTAGCCCGCGACAGGTCCTTGGAATGGCAGTCCAGGCAGCGGTCCAGGGCTTTGGCGGGGGACATCACGGAAAAGGCAAACGGAATGGTCGTCTTGCCGCCCTTGGCGTCAACATGCGCCTTGCCGGGACCATGACATCCTTCGCAGCCGGTTTTGTCGTTGGGCAGGTCTCCGGCGGCGATGCTCTTATAATGCGGGTTCTTGTAGAAGTTCAACCAGACATCGGGATGGCACGCCCGGCAGACGGCACTGCCAACGAAATCGCTGTCAGCCGCCAGCGCACCGGGCGGTGTCGCTTGTAAGAGCAGGAAAACAAAGAGGACTAGTACCCCAGGCATCTACTTCACTATAAAAGACCGGTTCGGCTACAATTGCTAAATTCGCACTGTCCCCCAATGGTATTCCCTTTTTGTTCGCCTTCTGGTAAAGTGTGGTGCATGACTTCCCAGCAAATGATCAACAGCCTCAACAGCAGCCAGGAATTCTTCGAACGCTCCAGCCGTTGTTTGACCGAGCAGGACTCCGGGTTCCGCCCCAGCGAAGGGACGTGGACCGCTTCGCAGCAGGTGGCGCACGTCGCGCAGACGATTGAGTGGTTCATCGAAGGCGCATCCAGGCCGGAGGGCTTCGATCTGAATTTCGACCAGCACATCGCCGAACTCCAGGCCTCGACTTCGTTGACCGAGGCGCGGGAGCGGCTCGCGAAGTCCTTTGAGACGGCGCGTGGATTCTTCTCTTCGAAGAGTGAAGCGGAACTCGCTCAGCCCTTGCCGCCGGGCCCGGTGATGGGCGGCGAGCCGGTAGGCGTTATCCTCGGGGCTATGATCGAGCACACCGCGCATCATCGGGGAGCGCTGACGGTCTATTCGCGTCTGCTCGGCAAGACTCCGTTGATGCCCTATATGGAGTAGCTTTCGGCTGTCAGCGGTCAGTGCACAGCGATCAGCAATCAGCAAGCCACCTTTCTGCTTTCAGCTTTCTGAATGCTGGCCTGCGACCGCCTCCGTCTCCGGGGCGCAAGACTCTCAGTCCGGCACAGCCGTTGGCCAGGCCGACCGTTGATCGTGATCGCTGTTCGCTGCCAGCTACGCTGGCCTGAGTTTCGCAGCTTCGGCGCGAATGCGTTCTTCCTGTTCCCGTAACTCGGGCGTGAACTCGGCGCCGAAATCTTCCGCTTCAAACACCGGGCGGATCTCGAGTTCGGATTCGCCAGGGTGAGGGTTCGGGCAGCGCTTAGCCCATTCGACCGCCTCGTCCATGGACCGTACCTGCCAGAGCCAATAGCCGGCAATCAGTTCCTTCGTTTCCGCAAACGGACCATCGACCACGGTCCGGCTCTCGCCCGAAAACTTGATGCGCTTGGCCTTCGACGTGGGGTGGAGTCCTTCACCTGCGCCTGCGAGCATCACGCCGGCTTTTACGAGTTCTCGTTGAACTTTCCCATCTCGGTCAGCAACTGCTCGCTCGGCATCACACCGGCTTCGGGATCCTTGCTCGCCTTCACCACTACCATGACTCGCATGATCGTTGTCTCCTCAAAGTTTGGTTGAGAGCCAGCGGCTGCCGGTGGTTCGACCGATCCTGGCTCTATGAACGCGTCGAGTGAAGGGGCCCGGGATCGACACCTTCTTCCTCAAATTTTCGCAGGAACCTCACCATGCACTTTGAAAGCGTGCTGCACCTGCAAGCGGTGTAAGAAAATCGTCCGCAAACACTCTCCGTGGGGCTGTCCCCTGGGCGGTCCCCCTGGACTGCGGGTCGGCCCCCTGGCCGGCCCACCGGGCGAAGCCCGGCGATGTCTCGCAGCCCCGACCGTAAGAACGTGTATGAAAATCGATTTTCCAATTTTGTGAATGTGTGGGGGGATGCGGAATGCCTCGTCGCCACCGCAGAACGTGTTGTAGGGCGTCTGGCAGCGTCTCCAAGCGAGGAAAAGCTGTGGAAAAGGCTGTTTTTGATTTTCCTACACCTTCTAAGGGAGGGGGTTGCCGTTTCTTCAACGAAGTGCCCAAGGGCACAACGTCGATCTTCGCCGGTCGGAAACGTCGGAAACCGGCGCCACGTGAACTGCTGACCTCAATTCAGGCCCGGGCAGGCCCTTGCGCCAACCGGGCCGCAAACTCGACAGCGCTGACCAGGCTCTTGGTGGACGCAACGCCCTTCCAGGCGATGTCAAACGCCGTTCCGTGATCCACCGAGGTGCGGATGATCGGCAGGCCCAACGCCACGTTGACCCCCGCCTCAAAGTCCAGAAGCTTGAGGGGGACGTGACCCTGGTCGTGATACATACAGACGATCGCGTCGAACTTGTTCCGCCGCACGGCCAGATAGAACAAGGTGTCGGGCGGAAAGGGCCCGTCGACGGGCATCCCCTGGGATTGCGCCCATTCCACGGCGGGACGAATCTCGTCAATTTCCTCGCGGCCGAACAATCCGTTCTCGCCGGCGTGGGGGTTGAGGCCGGCCACCGCCACGCGGGGATTCTCTTTCAGCCGGCAAACCGCATCGCAGGTCAACTCGATGATCCGGGCCACCCGGTCGCGCTTGCATCGCTCGATGGCCTCGCGCAGGGAGACGTGGGTCGAGACGTGGGTGACGATGAGCTGTTCGGACGCGAGCATGATGGTGACATCGGAAGCTCCGCACAAGGCCCCAATCAACTCGGTATGGCCGACAAACGCCGGGTCGGAGAGCTGGGTCGCTTCCTTGTTCATGGGCAGGGTGACCATCGCCGCGATCTCTCCGGCCACGGCGGCCCTGGTCGCGGCCACCACGTACTCGCGGGCGGCGGCGCCAGAGGCGGCGTTGACCTCGCCAATTCGGAGGCTGCCAACGTCGAGCACCCCGAGGTCGCGGACATTGAGGAACTCGTCCTGGAGGTCGGCGCAATCGCGGGCGGCCCGCAGCGGCACTTCGTATTTCAAGAGGTGATTGCAGTGGTCGAGGATGGCGAGATCGCCGAACACGACCACCGGATGCCGCAGCTCGCCCTTCCTCCAGGCGTTGAGCAGGATTTCCGGGCCGACGCCGCTTGCGTCGCCCATGGTAGTTCCGAAGGTCATTCGATTCATCCCTTGAAAGCGGTTGATTCCTGCGCCGCTTCCCCAGGCCTCCCCGCCGGGGCAAGCCGCATCGGCTGGCGCTGCCAGTACGTCAGCGAGCGCCAGGCCCACTCCAGGGGACCGAACCGGTAGCGGCTCAGCCAGATCGGGCTGACGATCAGTTGCATCACCCAGATCGCCGCGACCACGTAGTACAACTCGTAGCGCTGGAGCCGTCCGTACAACTTGAAGCCATATCCTGTGAAGAGGATCGAACAGATCACCGAGTGGGTGATGTAGCTCGAGAAGGCCATCTGGCCGATGGCCCCCAGCCGGCTGGTCAGCCACAGCATCCAGCCCAGCTTACAGAACAGCATGAGCAACCCCAGGTGGCCGAGAGCGATGGAAAGCCGCCCGGCATCGTAGGTGGCGTTGGCGAAGGCGTGAATGGCTGGGTCGAAATTGGCGCGAATGATGACCCAGGCGGTGTACGTGTTCACCGGAATGCCGATGCCGTACCCGATCAAAGCCATCAGCCCGTAGAAGCGCAGCGACCGTTCCGCGCTCAGGACACCCAGCTTCATCAGGCCCATTCCGATGAACATCATGCTCCAGATGTCCCAGTTCATCGGATGGTAGTAGGGCTTGAAGTGGAAGAAGCCCACAAACTTGGCGCGGGTCTTGATGACCGTCAACGGATCGCCGCGCCACGCCTTGGCATCCTTCTCCAATTCCGCGGCCGTGGGCTGGTTGAATTTACGCCATTGCTCGTATTCCTTCCGGGCCTCGTCCTGCTCGTCGGAGAGCTTCTGGCCGGATACGGCAACTTTGTCGGCGGCGTGGCCCTTCTCGATCATTTCCCCCGTCTTGAAGCCCAGCCCGATGTAGGAGACCGCGCTGATCACGAGGATGGTGCAGCCAATCATCAGCAGGCGGCGAGGCGGTAACTGGCGAAAGGGATAGAGGATCAAGCCGCACAGGGCATAAGGGTAAAGAATATCGCCCAGCCACAGCAGGTAGGCGTGCAGGATGCCGAACAATAGGAGCCACAGGGTGCGGCGATAGTAGATGTCGGCGCCGTCGCCGCGGCGGTCGAGGCGCGAGGTAAGCAGGATGACGCTCGCGCCGAAGACCAGCGAGAACAGGCAGCGCATCTTGCCTTCGGCCAGGACATGCAGTACGGCCCACACCGCGAGGTTGGGGCCGCCGGCGCCGCCGGCCACGGTCGGGTTATCGTAGGCGCCGCCGTAGAGACCGAACGGCACGATGTTCATCAACAGGATGCCGAGCAGCGCAAACCCCCGCAGCACGTCGATCGCGGCGATGCGATCGCCGGCACCCACAGGCGCGGGAGTTGCCGGCAAAGAGGCTTCGAGTTCCGCCTGCATGCCACCCTCCTCAAAAACTTCGGGATATGGTCAGTATCCCACGGGCGCAGCAGGAGTCAGAACAATCTGGCTTTGAACGCCAGGAGTGGATTTTCTCCTTTCTCGAAGAGCCCGTCGAACGCCAGGAGCGCCGTGGACACGAGGATGGTCGCCTCCACCAGCGTCCGGTCGCGCAGCAGGGGTTGTAGTACGAAACACGTGGGGGCAGTCCAGGCCACGGCGCGGAGCAGCCTTGGCCTGGCGCGAAACAGCCACAGGATCGTCGACACGGCGAGCAGGACCTCGAACTCGGACATCGCCGGGAACCTCCACTCTCCTTATCGTGTTTCGGGCGGCCCGCGTGAGGGCTTTGTCGCGGTTCGGGGGTCCGCTCCGCGATAGAATTGGAATGTTTGACCGATCTCGCCCGGGCTCTCGAGCAACTCGAAGAGGATCGACTTCAGCGCCAGCACGGCTTGGCGACCGTCGCGGCGCACGTCGACTCGGTTCTCCGGCAGGCCCGTGCCCCGTTGGGTTCCATTGCTCGCCTGGCCGAAGTGACCCTCCGCTGCGCCCTCCGGCTCAAGAGCGCTTTGGCCAGTATGGCCGCCATGGAGGAATTGCGCGCCAACAAACCATTCCACCGCGCGCTCGATCTGGCGGAAGAGAACAGCCGCACCCTCTCCGCCACCGCGCTAAGGGTAAGCGCGATCCTGGACGAAGTGCGAGCCTTTACCCGTCCGGATGATGAAAAGGGGACGGTGCGCCTCGCGGCGTTGCTCGATGGGGTCCTGCTACTTCTCGACGACGACGTACAGGGTTTGATCGCCGTCGAGAAATTCTATTCGTGCGATCCGGAGATCGAGTGCCGGCCCGCGCCGATGCGGCAGGCCTTTCTCTATCTGATCGAAAACGCAGTCGAGGCGATGGCGAATCGGGGCACCCTGACCCTTCGGATCAATCAGACCGGGTCGGGCTGGAGTGTTGAGATTCAAGACACCGGACCCGGCGTGGACCCAGCGATCCAGAGCCGGCTGTTCACGCCAGGCGTCTCGACCCGGGGCCGTCAAGGTCTGGGCCTGTCGCTGGCACAAAGAATCCTGGCCGCGCACGGGGGCGCGGTCGAACTGCTGCCGTCTGAATCGGGCGCGTGTTTTCGGGTACTTCTGCCGGCCAGTACCCACCACCCTAAACCGGCTGTATCCAATCCAGGCAGTAGCGCGGGGTCCACTCCGGCTGGTAGCTGTTAGGATATTCAGCATGGATTGTGTGCCGGACGGCGAAGCCCGGCTGAACTGTTTCGCCCTGGTCGCGTACATCCCCGACCCGTTGGGGCGATTCCTCGATAACCTCCGGCGGGAACTGGTCCCGGGGTGCCAGCCCAGAGCGCACGTCACCATCCTGCCTCCCCGGCCTCTGTTCTCGGAGCCCGAGGCGGCCAGCGAGCAGGTGGGGGCGACCGCCCTGGAAGCCGAGCCCTTCGAGGTTCTGTGCGGAGATGTCGCGATCTTTCCGGTAACCGATGTTGTCTATCTCGAACTCCGGGCCGGCACGCGCGAACTTCGGGATCTCCACCGCCGGTTGAACACGAAGCATCTGGAGTTTCAGGAACCTTTTCCCTACCACCCCCACATCACGCTGGCGCAGGAACTGCCTGCCGGGAGCGTGCGGGAAGTAGCCGAACTAGCCGCGCGGCGTTGGAACGAGTTCCGGTTCGACCGCGGGTTCGCGGTCGAGAAGTTGTCGTTTGTCCAGAGCAAGGCGGGCAACGGGTGGATTGACCTGGCGTACCATCCACTGGGGGCGGCTGAGTCCCTGGTGCGGTAGTCACTCGTAGCGCAGGGCCTCGATCGGGTCGATGCGAGACGCCTTCACCGCCGGGTAGAGCCCGAACACCACGCCCACCATCATCGACACCCCAAACGCGATCGCCACCGAGGGGATGGTCACGATCGTCTTCCAGTCGGCGGTCCGCGCGATCAACCACGACAGCCCGTAGCCGAACGCGATTCCGACCAGTCCGCCGCCCACCGAGATCACCACGCTCTCCGCCAGAAACTGGCGAACGATGTCGCGGCGCCGGGCGCCGGTCGCGCGCCGGATGCCGATCTCCTTGGTACGTTCCATCACGGTGGCGAGCACGATGTTCATGATGCCGATGCCGCCGACCAGCAGGGAAATCGCGGCGATCGCGACCATCACATAAGTGAAGATGGTCTGCGTCTGCTTCTGCTGGGCCAGCAGGGCGGCCGGGATGGTCACGGTGAAATCCTCGGTGTTGCGGTGGGTCTGGTTGAGAATCGCCGTGACCACTTGCGCTACCTGGATGGAGTCGGCGCTGCCCTTCAGCCGGAGATCGACGCCGTCGAGGTCGTCCTTCAGGAAACTGCTCGAGTCCCAGAACCGGTATTGAAACGTGGTGAGCGGGATATAGATCACGTTGTCGAGGTCTTGCATCCGGCCCCCGGCGGAGCGGCTGGTGGCCGCGAATTGATCCTTCAGCACGCCTACCACCTGAAGCCACGTATCGTTGACTTTGACGAAGCGGCCCAAGGCCGGGCCAAAGCCCAGCAGATTCACCTTGGCCTTGGAGCCCAGCACGCAGACGGCGGCGCTCGACTCGTTGGCCGTCTCATCGAAGAAGCGTCCCTCGGCCGCATGGAGATTATGGATCACGGCATACGACGGCCGCACTCCGTACAACCCCGGGATTTGCTGGGCGGGCTTCGGCAGGACTCGCGCCGGATGCAGACGCTTGCGGGGCGAGAGAGCTTCCACGGCATCGACGTTGGCCTCCAGAATCCGGATGTCCCGCTCGGTCAGCCCGGGCGATGCCCGCCGGCGCTGCTGCAACTCCTCCTGGCTCGTGGCCGCGCGCGACTCGACCAGCACGTTCCGGACGCCCAATTGCTCGATGAAGCGCAGCGACTCCTCGCGAGCCCCGGCCGCGATGGCCAGCATGCCGATCACGGATCCGACACCGAACACAATGCCCAACGCCGTGAGCACGGTGCGGATCTTCTGGGCGCGCATGCTCTCCACGGCTACGCCCAAATCACGGAAGATCTCGACGATGAGGTGGACGTAGCGCATCAGCCCTTCCCGGGAATCCCCTGCCCACCGGCGGGCTTTTGTTCCTGTTTTTGCTGGTCAGGAGCCGCGAGGGCTACTTCCAGACCCTCGCCGACACCGGTAACCACCACCTTGGACTCGCCCCGGCGAACCAGCTTGACGTCGAGAGGGGAAAACCCGGTCCCGTGCCGGACGTAGACGAACGTCCGGCTGTCGCTTTCAAAAAGCGCCTGTGCCGGCACCCAAAGAACGTTGTTGAGGACTCCGGTCTTCACGATCAGGCTGACCGTCATTCCCGGACGAAGATCGGAGGTCGGGTTTTGCAGCCCGAGTTTGCACTCGAACCTCCGGTTCCAGGGAGGCCCATACGTGCCTCCCAGGTTCTTCACCCGGGCTTGATAGGCCTTCCCTGGCAGGCTAACGACTTTGACCTCGGCCGTCTGTCCTTCCGCCAGGTGGCCGCGATCGAGTTCACCGATGCGGGCCAGCACTTCCCAGTTGTCGAGATCGGGGATTTGCGCCACGGCCATGCCGGGGCGGACAATGTCTCCTAGTTGGTAGAGCGGCAATTGCATCATGAAGAAATTGCCGGAGACATTCTGCTGGACGGAGACATATCCGCCGGAAGCGGCCTTCAGGGTCATCGAGTCGATGTTCTTCTGAGCGACGGCCGCGAGCACTTTGGCCTTGTTGAGAGCCGCTTCCTGAATCCGAATGGAAGCGTCCAGGGAGTCCTTTTTGGCTTTGAGATCTTTCTCGAGCTGCACCTGTTGTGTGCGGGCGGCCTCCACGGCTAACTCGTTTTGGCGTGCCGTGATCGCCGCCAGGAGGGGATTGCGGCGGGCTTCCAGTTCGGCCAGGGTCAAGTCGGCCTTGGCCTTGAGGAGGGCGAACCGGTCCTCCTCCTGGCGGGCCTCGCTCTCGGCCTTCGCCTGCTGCACCTTCTGCTCCGCTTCGGCCAGGTCGGCCTCCGCCTCCCGCAGTTTGTAGACCTGCTCGGTGGTGTCGAACTCCACCACGGCTTCGCCCTTTTGAACCAGTTCACCGGGTTGGCGCAACCTGGTGATAATCAGTTCCCCGCCGCCGACCATCGGCGCCGTCAGCATCTGCGAGTTGCCGCCCTGCATCTCGCCTTTGGCGCTGACCGTGAATTCGACGTCGCCCCGTTGCACATGGGCGATCGGAATCGAGTCCTTCGAAGCGGTGGCCTTGAACAGATTGGCGCCCGCCCATCCGAGCAGGGCCGCCAGCAGGACCAATGCCGGCACGACGACAATCGACTTGCCTTTCACGGAGTCAACTCCTTGGCTTCCGGCTCGAGAAGCGCGACCTGTTGCCCTGGCCGCAAGCCTTTGATCGCCACTTCGTCCGGGTTGCGTGTCACCACTTCGATCTCGACCGCTTGAAACCTGCCGCCATGGGTCAGGTAGACGATCGGTTTTCCGTTTCGTGAAAAGACCGCCCGGGAAGGAATGCTGAGCGCTCCCTTCTGACGGCCGACAATGATGTCCATCCGGCCATTCATTCCCGGCCGGAGCCGCCCGTCCGTCTCCACCAATTGGGCGTGGGCTCGAAAATTGCGGGTGGGCGGCCACTCGAAATTCTGTTCCGTCAAGGGCGAGATCATGCGCAGCCGGGCCTTCAGGGGTTTTTCCGGGAGCGAGTCAACATGCACCCGGACCTCGTCGCCGCTGACGATGCGCCCCCGGTCGGTCTCTTCGAGCTTGCCCTTCATCTCGAGGGAGTCCAGGTCGGGAACCTCGGCGATGGCGCTGCCCGGCCAGGCCCGGTCGCCGGCGGCGAAGGGCTTGGCGTTCATCCAGCCCTGGGAATAGTTGGGAAGGAAGATGATCATCCCCTCCCTGGGGACTTTGACTTCCATCTTGGTCAGCCGCTCTTTGGTAATCGCGACCTCATTGGCCGCCTTGTCGCGGACTCGGCGGAGCGAAGCCACCTTCGCCTGGTCGGATGCGGCGTGCAATTCGGCGGTCGCTTCCTGCACCGTGAACTTGTCTTCCGCAAGCCCCAGGTTGACCTTCGCGACTTCCCCTTCAAGGCGCGAGAGAATTTCAGCCTTCGACACCTCCAGCCGGGCTAGCTCTACCTGATGACGCGACCAGACCAAGTCGCGTTTATCCTGCTCGGTGGTAATTCGCGCTTCGGCCAGAGCCTGTTCCAGCGTTGCTTCCGCCTGGCGCAGCGCCGCCTCTTTCTCGGCCAGTTGCTGGCGCGCCGAACTGGGGTCGAACCGGATCACGACATCGCCGGCCTTCACTTTCGAAGCCGCCGGAGCCAGCCACACAATCCGCAGGTCGGGCACATTCACGGGCGAGTTCACCTGCACCGAACGCAAGGAATACAACTCACCCCGGCAGGTGACGATTTCGAGAAACTCCCCTTGCCGTACCGGAGCCGTAGGAAGCGTCGACGCCGCCTCCACTGTCCTGAATTTCTGGACACCCCACGCCACCACGCCCAGCAGGGTGATGGTGCTCAGGATCCAGGTCATGGCACGCAACCAGCGTTTCATGGATGGACCGCCTCAATCTCCACCGCTGCCGAGAGGTCGGGCAGTACCCGGGCGTCTCCGCGGGTCTCGTGTCCGCCGAACGCCACCGGTTTGGTGATTAGCCGAAACCGCGCGGGGAAGAAGCGGATGGGGCTATCAAACGTCGCGACCGCCACGGGGCTCGCGAACTCGAGAATAGCCGGATATTCCACTTCAGGGTATGCGTCCAACCGGACTCTCGCCTTGGCGGCCGGCTTCAGCCGGGAGCCATCCGCCTGATTCACCTGGGCTTCCACCACCAACGAGCCGGGGTCGAAAATCCGCAGAAGCGCCTGTCCCGTATAGAGTTGATCGCCTTCCTGGGCGGGACCGACCGAGCCGCTACGCCACGTGTTTTGCAGGGCCACCATTCCGGCGATCGGCGCTCGCACCCGCAACCGCTCCAGGTTCGACTGCGCCCGCTGGAGCCCGACCTTCTGGCGCCCGGTCTGCAGTTCCAGCACGCGCAGGGCTCCAGCTTCCGCACGAGCCCGGGCCTGGTGAGATTTCTGGAGGCTCTCGATCCGCTGCCGTGCGATGCCTGCGCTCACTTCCGCCTGCAGTCGCTTGATCTCCGGCAACAGCGGACCTTTTCCCATTTGGATCTGCGCCCGGGCCAGTTCCGCTTCGGCTTCCCGCAATTCGGCCCGGCGCTTCGCGGCTCCGGCCCGGTTCTCCGCCTTCTTTTGCTCGATCTGGTGTCCCAGGTCTTCGACCTTGGCCTCGAGTTCGCGCGCGGCATCGACTTGCTGGGTGGTGTCGAACTCAGCCAAGAGGTCGCCCTCCTTTACCAGTGCCCCGCTCGGCACCAGGCGGACCAGCGTGAGTCGTCCACCCTGCCCTTGAATCTGGGGAACCTGAACGGTGAAGGCTCGGGCAGCTTGCACGACCCCGGTCGCGCGGATCAACGGTTTGGTATCGGACCGGACCGGTCCTTTCATAGGGTCGCGATCGGATTGTGGGGGGAGATCGTTGCCGGGCAGCACACTGTGACCGGCAGACAACGCCGCGGCCAGCCACACCAGGAAGGTAGCAGGCGCGCGCATGGTAGGTTTCTCCTCGTTTTCAGCCGCTATCGCGGACTCCCGCGTGGATGGTCCGGGGATATTCTCAATTCACACGAGCACGCTGGCGGCCTAACAATGGATAGACGGATGCACACAGAATTCCGTTCATTCTTTTGAGACGATTTTTGTTCAAGGTTTGTTCCCGCCCTCGGTGGCGCCGGGAGACCTGGTTCGTCGCCCGGCGTGGTCCGCTTTCCGTTCGCGTTTCGGAGCGATCCCCTTTCGATGCCGAATCCGGGAGTCCGCATCTCGCGTTCGACGGCAACGATGAGGTCGGGGTATGAGGTGCCGAGAGGAAAGTGCGTGAGGCGGCGAACCCGGAGATCCCATTCGACGATCGGGACCCAATAGATACGGTCGAAGCCGCCCTGCCGGGTGCGGAGTTCGAGGACCGCGAGCGCGGAGTGGTCTTGTTGTTTGCCCGATGTGTCGAGGCCGGCAAAGAAGCGTGGAGGGTTCATGGGAAATTACACCGGGTCGGAATCGTCGGCGAGGGCGTGGTCGAGGGCGACGATGCGGGAGCCGTGGATGGACATCAGCGACCGTTCGCTGTGGCCATCTCCGCGGGTAAATCCGAGAGTGACGACAAAGCGGACCATTTTGCGGAGGCGTTCGGCCGATTGGCGGAGGGAAGGAGCAAAGATCAGGGTGATCTCGCCGGGCGGGCGTAGACAAGCCGGTGGACGGCAAGGGGCAACGACGGTGGTGGGTGAATTTGTAGGGGCCGCATACATGCGGCCCGGCCGGGGCGAATCCCAGGATCTGGAGTTTGGACATTCTAATGGTGGCGCACGCTTCCAGCGTGCAGGGGAACTTTAGTTCCCCCAACCGGGGCGAAGCCCCGGAGAGGCAGGCTGCAGGGTGGCTGAAGGGTGGCCCGACAAAACCGGCCTTCGGCCTGCGGGTCGCATGTATGCGACCCCTACGTTGAGAACGTGGCGGAAATCGGCGACAACCGGCCACCGGCTCGGAAGGGAGCGGGCAGCCCCACTTTCTTACACGTTCTGACGCCGTGGGCTCGAGCATGATCACACATCATGGCTGACGTTTGGGAGCGCCGGTCGGAGACAGAAGAAGACGTTGGCGGGCGAGGGAAGCCCGCCATTCCTATTTGGAGAGAGAGAAATGCAGAAGGCAATCAAACGAATCAAGCCGTGCAGCGGTGTGCCGGCACGAAGCGAGGGAACGGATCGAGCGGGCGGTGCTCCGGGGCGAGTCGGTGCCGAGGATCGCGGAGCGGCTCACGGGGTTGGGGCGGTCGAGCGGCACAGGAAGAATCACCTTGCCGGAGAGATGGCGTCGGTCCTGAAGGAACAGAGCAGCCAACGGATGAGTTGGCTGATGGAGGAGTGGCACGTGCTGCGGAACTTGGACAGTCGCGCTGGACGCGGAGTTGCGAGAGCAGAAGAAGCCGGAAGCGCGGCTGAAGGGCTCGCCGTTCCGGAGCCACCTGATCGACCAGGGGAGGAAGTTGGAAGAGACGATGCCGCGGATCCGCAAGTGGAAGCAGACGGCGGAGTATCAGGAAGCGCGAGCGAAGATGATCTTGCTGATGTCGGAAGATCCGTCGGCGTACCGGAGGTTCGTGGAGGTGCTGGAGCGATTGGAGGATCAGGAGAAGGCGGCGTAGGAGCGGAACCCGACACCCGGTACAGGGCCACCGCGCAAACAGATCCGTTGAAAACCTGCAAAGGGTTTCCCTGTGTGGGGCGGCCTTCAGGCTGCGGCGGGCTTCAGCCCGCCCCTGTGGTGAATGCACTCGACCAGCGGAATGCCTCCGGGGTTCGGGCCAGACCCGCCGTGACGGGGTTCCGCACAAGATAGCGCTCGATCCGGCGGAATTCCTGATCGTTCCGGACCAGATGATCGTAGCGTTCGTCCTGCCAGAAGGGGCGCCCGGTGCGGCCCAGGA
>CAZGUX010000276.1:0-95219 GCA_964529305.1 uncultured Solibacteraceae bacterium
ACGGGAGTGGCGGAGATGCCGGAAGGGACGGAGATGGTGATGCCCGGGGACAACGTGAACCTGACGGTGGAGTTGATCACGCCGGTTGCGATGGACAAAGGGCTGCGGTTCGCGATCCGCGAAGGCGGCCGGACAGTGGGCGCCGGGACGGTGACCGAGGTGCTGGCGTAGCGGGTACGCAAACGAAAGCCGCGAGCGCATTTGCACTCGCGGCTCTGGTTTCAGGCCTTCTTGGCGAGGAGGTCGCGAATCTGCGCCAGATATTGTTCCGTCGGCGTGGGGCCGGAAGGTGGCGGTGGCGGAGGCGGAGGCATCAGCCGGTTCAACTGCTTCACCAGAATGAATATCGCAAACGCCACGATGAGGAAGTTGACCACGGAATTAACGAAGTTGCCGTACGCCAGCGTCGCCGCCCCCGCTTTCTTGGCATCGGCCAGCGTGGCGTAGGCTTTCCCATCCAGCGCCACAAAGAGATTCGTGAAGTCGATCTTCCCGGTAAAGATGCTGAGCACCGGCATGATCAAATCGTCCGTCAGAGACGAAACGATCTTGCCGAATGCGCCGCCAATAATGACACCAACGGCGAGATCCATGACGTTACCCCGCTTGATGAACTCCTTGAACTCACCGAACATGTTTGCCTTCTCCTTTGCGTAACGAACAACTCGAAAAACCCGCTTCACGGCTGAGGGTTCGAGCGTTTATACCACGAACGCGCGTCAACGCCAAGGGAGACCCCCTGGGCAATCGGCCCGTGGAAGACGGAGAGCGCGCGTGGATGCCCAGCATCGGCGCATCGGGGGCGTCAGCCCCCCAGCCAGCGGTCCAGGCCATCGGGAACTCCGGCAGCAGTGGGTCCAACTATCGGAATCGGCTGGGCGGGTACCACGCTATTCTATTAGAGATACGCTTACCGACTTCACCTCGGAGCCTCGAATGATGAAAGCCATCTGTGTCGCTCTGTTTCCGATCGCGCTGCTCTTTGCCCAGAATCCGGCGCCGCCGAAATCAGGGCAACTGGAACCGGTCGCAACCTTCAAGGCCACCTCCGTAGCGCGGACGGCAAAAGCCATCAACTACCGCCACCGCAGCGGATCGACCAAGGTCGATTTCCGCGGCACCGCCCTGATGCCTCAGGCTCGCGGCGAGGCGACGGTGGAAAGCAAACAGGGCCGCATCGAGATCGACGTCAATTTCCGCGACCTGGAGCGGGCTACCAAGTTCGGCGCCGAATACCTGACGTACGTCCTGTGGGCGATTACGCCGGAAGGGCGGCCCGTCAACCTGGGTGAGGTCTTGCTGAACGGGAACAAGAGCAAGCTTGCCGTCACCTCGGAACTGCAGGTGTTCGGAATGATCGTGACCGCCGAGCCATACTTCGCCGTGACCATGCCGAGCGACCTGGTCGTGTTGGAAAACGAAGTCCGAAAGGACACCGCGGGGAAGATTCAGGAAATCGACGCGAAGTATGAACTGCTCCAGCGCGGGCAATACGAAAAGCTGTCGAATCCGCTATCGCTGACGCCGGATCCGAAAATCCCCGTGGAGCTGTTTGAGGCGCGCAACGCGATCCAGATCGCCAAATCGGTGGGCGCCGCCAAATACGCGGCCGATACGTTGAAGAAGGCCGAAGACAGTTTGAAGCAGGCTGACTCGTATTTCTCGCGCAAGCAGACCAAGCCTTCGATCATGATCGCGCGCGAGGCCGTGCAGACGGCGGAAGACGCGAGAGCGCTCTCGGTTCGCCGGGCGGAAGAAGAGCGGCTGGAAGCCGAGCGTCAGGCCGCGGAAGAACGGACTCGCCGGGCGAAGGCGCAAGCCGAAGAAGAACAGCGGCGCCGCGAGCAGGCCGAGGCCGAACGCCAGGCCGAGGCCCAACGGCGCACGAAGGCCGAGGAGGATCGCGTCCGGGCCGAGGCGGCTCGCGCGGAGGCCGACCGCCAGAGGCTGGAGGCCGAGCGCAAGAAGCTCGAAGCGGAATTGGAGGCCTCCCGCGCCGCTACCAAGAAGGCGGAGGCCGAAACGGCCGCGGCCAACGCCCGAATCATGGAAGAACAGGCGCGCAAGGCCGCCGCCGAGGCGGAGAAGGCCCGCCAGCAGGCGGAAGCGGAAAAGCAGGCGTTGCGCGCGCGGCTTCTCCAGCAGTTCAATTCGGTTCTGGAGACCCGGGACACCGAGCGCGGCCTGATCGTCAACATGGGCGACATTCTGTTCGATACGGGCAAGGCCACGCTCAAGCCGGCCGCGAGGGAGAAACTCGCCCGTCTCGCCGGTCTTTGCCTGGCGTATCCCGGCCTGCGGCTTTCGTCCGAGGGGCACACCGACAACGTCGGCGGCGAGGAAATGAATCAGAAGCTATCGGAAAAGCGCGCGGAGATCGTGCGCGCTTACCTGATCGAACAGGGTATTCCCGACGCCAGCATCGCCTCGGTCGGCATGGGCATGACCCTTCCGATCGCTTCCAACGACTCGGCCCAGGGCCGCCAGCGCAATCGCCGCGTGGAGTTGATTGTCTCGGGCGAGATCATCGGAACCAGCGTCGCGGCCGCGCGGTCGATCGCACAGTAATCTATGAAATTCACCGGCCTTCCCCTTCGCGCCCTGCTGCCTGTCGCGGCGGGCGTGCTGATGCTTTCCTGCGGAACTTCAAAACCTACCCCTAACGACGCAAAGACCTTTGTCGACAAGGCCGAAACCCGGCTGCTCGACCTGGCGAATGAAAACAGCCGCGCCAGTTGGATCCAGGCGACCTACATTACGCCCGACACCGAATCGATCGCGGCGAAAGCCAACGAGCGCTTCATTACGGCCGCGGCCGAATACGCGAAAGCCGCCAAACAGTTCGACGGTCTCGCCCTGCCGGCCGACGTTTCGCGCAAGCTGAATCTGCTCAAGATCAGCCTGACGCTGCCTGCTCTCGCCGATCCGAAGGAGAGCGAGGAACTCACCCAGTTGGTCACCCGGATGGAGGGGGTTTATAGCAAGGGCAAATACTGCCCCGACGGAGCGACCGAACCCTCCAAGTGCCTGGACCTGGAGCAAATCACCCGCATCCATTCCAACAGCCGCGATCCCAAACAACTGCTCGACGTGTGGAAAGGGTGGAGGACGATTTCCCCGCCGATCCGCGGCGACTACCGGCGATTTGTCGAACTCTCGAACAAGGGCGCGAAGGAGTTGGGATTTGCCGACACCGGCGCGATGTGGCGCGCCAAGTACGACATGCCTCCCGACGACTTCGCCAAGGAAGTCGACCGGTTGTGGACCCAGGTCAAGCCCCTCTACACGTCCCTTCACGCGTACACGCGCATGAAGCTCAGAGAGAAATACGGGGACACCGTACCGGCCGGCGGCCCGATTCCCGCGCACCTGCTGGGCAATCCCTGGGCGCAATCCTGGGACAACATCTACGAACTGCTGGCCCCGAAGAATGCCGATCCCGGCTTCGACCTGACGCAGATTCTGAAGTCCCGCAAGACCGGCGAGAAGCAGATGGTGCGCTACGGGGAAGCCTTCTTCACCTCACTGGGATTCGAGCCCCTGCCGAACACCTTTTGGGAGCGGTCGCTCTTTCGCCGCCCGCAGGACCGTGAAGTCGTCTGCCATGCCAGCGCATGGGACGTCGACAACGTCAACGACCTGCGCATCAAAATGTGCATCGACATCACGGGTGAAGAGTTTGCCGTCGTTCACCATGAGCTTGGCCACAACATCTATCAGCGGGCGTACAACAAGCAGCCGTTCCTGTTCCGCGACAGCGCCAACGACGGGTTCCACGAAGCCGTGGGCGATACGATTGCGCTGTCCATCACCCCCGAATACCTGGTCAAGCTGGGCTTTCTGGCAAAGCCCACCGACCCCGCCAAGGACACCGGCCTGCTGCTGCGCCGCGCGCTGGAAAAAGTCTCGTTTCTTCCCTTCGGCCTCCTGATCGACCAGTGGCGCTGGCAGGTTTTCTCGGGCCAGGTCCCCGCAGAGAAGTACAACCAGGCGTGGTGGGACCTGGTAAAGACGTATCAGGGGTTGGTTCCGCCCGTCGAGCGGTCGGAGACCGATTTCGATCCGGGCGCGAAATACCATGTTCCGGCGAACGTGCCGTACACGCGCTATTTCCTGGCCCACATTCTCCAGTTCCAGTTTCACAAGGCCCTGGCGCAGAAAGCCGGCTGCACCGGCCCTCTCCACCGCTGTTCGATATACGACAGCAAGGCTGCGGGCAAGGCGTTGGATGACATGTTGGCCATGGGACTCAGCAAGCCCTGGCCGGACGCGCTGGAGGCGTTGACGGGCAAACGGCAGATCGACGCCGCGGCTTTGCTCGAATACTTTGCGCCGCTGCAGAAGTGGCTGGACGAGCAGACCGCCGGCAAACCTACGGGCTGGTAGGCTCCGGCCCGTCCGGAAAGCTCATGCAGTCGACAAACGTGTCTTGAAAGTCCGGGTCGGCGTGCAGGGGAAGGTGGGTGGTGATCGACGGAATTCCCTCTAGCCATCGCTCCCGCCTTGAGGGATTCAAGGCGATCAGCTTGGTGCCTCGCAGGGCCGAATTGCCCACCGGATGGACGCGCGAGGCTTCCGCCTCGACCAGGCCGATGCGCCGTGCATCGGGAACCTCCACGTAGTTGCCGAAGGCGCCGGCCAGGTACACGGCTTCGAGGTCCTGGGGAGCCGCTCCCCAGCGCCGGCAGAGCAATCGCAGTCCCGCCGCGATGGCGCCCTTGGCAAGCTGCAGTTGCCGGATGTCGGCCTGGGTCAGCCGCACCGGGTCGGCGAGCGGCCACTCGCGAGTGCCGTTGAGCAGGCGTCCGGCGGAAGACAGGATTCCGAGGTTCAGCCCGCAGGCGACGGCGGAGACCAGGCCGCTGCCGCAGATGCCGCGCGGGGCTCCCCCGCCAAGGACGCGGCACTCGAGCACGCCGCCGCGATGCGTGACGCGCGCGATGGCCCCTTCGGCGGCACGCATCCCCATGGCGATCCGGCCTGCCTCGAACGCGGGGCCTGCCGCGGTAGACGCGCACAGCAGGCGCTCCCGGTTGCCGACGACGATCTCGCCGTTGGTGCCGAGATCGAGCAGGGCGGTCAGGGCCTGTCTCTCCGCGATCCCCGACGCAACGATCCCGGCCAGGATGTCGCTACCGACAAAGCTGCCCAGGCAGCCCAGGAACACGACGTTCGCATCCAACGTCCAGCCGAGTTCGGAGGCGTGGACGCTTCGCGGTCCCAGGGCCGGCGTCTCGAACGGAGCGTGCGAGAGCGGCTCGAGATCCAGGCCGCAGAACAGGTGATGCATCACTGTGTTCCCGCTCAACCAGATCTCGCCGGCCGGCCCCAGTTCCCTGGCCGTGCCCTCGATGGCGTCGCGGATCAGGGTGGCCAGCCTCTGAGCCGCGCCTGGCTTGATCACGGCCGCCTCGACGCGGGTCATGACGTCCGAGCCCAGCACGGCCTGTGGATTGAGCGCGGTTCGAACTCCGAGGATGGCGCCGGTTTCCAGATCCAGCAGTTGGGCTGCCAGCGTGGTGGTGCCGATGTCGACGGCCAGGGCGCGGCCAGCGCGAGGTTCCACCGCGCAGACGGTGTCGTCGCCCAGGATGGGCGCGTTCCACTGATCCACCTCGAGCGTAACGTCCGATTCGACCGTCGCGCGGCAGGCGAGTCGCCAGCCGTTCCGCAACTCGGCTTCGCGCAGCACGCCTTCCATCTCGGGCGTGACGGCGAGCGAACCCGCCAGGACCCGCACCCGGCACCCTCCGCACGTGCCCTCGCCGCCGCACGGGAATTCGACCCCTAGAGGAAACAGAACATCGGTGAGCGTGGCCCCGTGGGCGACGGTGATTTCGGTTCCGAGAGGGACCAGGCGGAGGATCGGCATGTCAGGCAGTGTGGGAAGAGGCGTAGCTTGCCATGGCCTGGACATTCGCGTCCGGCGTCCCGGGGGGCACCTCGCAGCCCGCCGCGACAATCCAGCGCGAGCCTGCCTGGCGGTGGCATTCGTCGAGCGCCTGTTCCACCGAGGCGGGTGTTCCGTCCCGCAGAACCCGGACGGGGTCGATGTTGCCCAACAACACCTGAGACGCGGCCATGGCCGGCCGCGCTTCGCCGAGCGGCGTGAGAAAGTCGAGGTCCACGATCTCGGCCTTCAACGAGCCCATTCCGCCGGTCAGCTTTCGCGTGTTGCCGCAGATGTGGAGGCGAACGCGGCCTCCCATCGCATGAATCCCATCGACGAGCCTGTGCTCGTAGGGAAGCACGAATTCCCTGTAGAATCGGGGCCCGATCAGGGAAGCCGCCGCATCGCCGACGCCGATGATGTCCGCGCCGGCCTCGATCTGCGCCCGCGCGAACCGCAACTCCATCTCGACCGCGAAGTCGAACAGGTCACGGACAAACGGCGGGTCATCGTACAGATCGAGCATCAGGGTGTTGAGACCGCGCAGATCCGCCGCCATGGCGCAGGGCCCTTCCACCCAGCCCTCCACCAGCAACTGGCCCGCGGACTTCTCTTTCAGCAGGCGAACCCCCGAAACACGGTCGCCCATTCGGCCGAGCGAGGGGTCGGGAAAGGCAAGGCGGACCAGCGCGGCCTTCTCTCCGAGCAGCGCCTCGCTTTCCACGATCGCGGGAGGCTGGTTGTCGAACCACTCCACCTTCGCCCCCAGGTCCGAGGCCTCGCGGGCGGGGTCGGAGATCACCGAAACATGATCGAAGCCGAAGGCTTCGGCCGTCCGCAACTGGACGTCCGCCAGCGTCCGGTGGCAAGCGGCGTACTCGCGATACGGAACTCCCAGCCGCGACGCGCCGAACATCATCGTGATCGGCATCAAGGGAAGCCGGCCGGCCGGTGTTCCTTCCAACATCGCCAGGACGCGTTCGCGGCCGTTCATCACTGAACCCCCTCAATCTGGATGATCTGGTCGTCATAGGACGCGGCGATGCGCTGGCCGGGCGCGACCACCAGGAACTCATCGGGGTTCCAGTTTCCGTCCAACAGGCGCTCCAGCATCTGGAAGTCTCCCATGAGCTTGCTGAATTGCCAGCCTTTCTCCTCCGCTTCCTGGCGAGCCTCGCGCTCGAACCGGTCATTGGGTTCCAGTCCGCTCTCGATGAACGTCAGGCGCTCGTAGGCGCTCTTGTAGGCGTTCAACTCCTCGTAGAGATAGCGCCCGTTGTCCTCGCCGTACTTCTGGATGAGTTCGTCGAGCGTGTAGCCGGAACCGGTCTTCCTGCGCGTTTTCTCGAGCATGGTCTGGTCAAGGTTCCTGCCGCGCTCCAGCCAGCCCATCGAGCGGAAGTAGACGCCGCTGTGCGACTCGAAATACTCCAGATACCGTTTGCGGCTGCCCAGCAGCATCGCGATGCAATCATGAGCGCGCGGCAGAACCAGCGGGATCTGGCGGGCAGTCAGCCCCAGGGTCCCGTTGCCGCAAAGAGCGTAGCCCAACACAATGGCGTCGTAGCGCGCTGGATCGACGGCGTCGATCACCTCCTGAAGGCGGTCGCGCATGGCTGCCCCCGCCAGATCGTGGAGCCCTTTGGAGAGAAACTCGACGTCCACCAGGTTCGGCGAGCGCGAGACGACAAAGGACAACTCCCGGATCAGGACCTCGCAGCCAATCAGCTTGAGGCGCATCGGCGCCTCAAGCCACGCTGGCGGGAGCGGCCATCGATCGTGCCAGGTTCACCGCGACGCTCGCGTTCTCCCCGTACCCATCCGCGCCGATCTCGCGCGCGAACTGCGGGGTGACGGGAGCCCCGCCGATCAGTACTTTCACCTGGTCCCGCAACCCCGCCTCTTTCAACGCCTCGATCGTATTCCGCATCGAAGGCATGGTCACCGTCAGCAACGCTGAAAGGCAGACGATGTTGGCCCGTTTTTCCCGGACCGCCTGCACGAAACGCTCGGGCGTGACGTCGGCGCCCAGGTCGTACACTTCGAATCCGCCGCCCTCGAGCAGCGACGACACCAGGTTCTTGCCGATGTCGTGGAGGTCGCCCTTCACGGTGCCGATCACGACACGGCCGGCCGGTTCGTTCCCGCGCTCCGCCAGCAGAGGGCGCAGCAGTTCCAGCGCACCCTTCATCGCGCGGGCTGACAGCAACAACTCCGGCACGAAGTAGTCCTCGCACTCGAACCGGCGGCCCACTTCGGCCATGGCCGGAATCATGTACTTCTGAATCATCTCCAGCGGATCGGCATTCTCCGCCAGGGCTTCCTTCGTGACGGCGATCGAGGTTTTGTTGTCGCCGCTCAGCACCGCATCGTACAGCCTTTGTAAGTCCGCCATGTTTGCCTCACTTAGGTTCCGTTGAATTCGCACACTGCGTGGAGCATCGCGAGGATATTCCCCGCCGGTGTCCGCGCCTGGATGTTGTGGATGGAATTGAAGACGAACCCGCCGGAAAGCGAGAAGGTCTCGCAGCGCCGGAGAACTTCGGTCCGCACGTCATCGGGGGTTCCGAAGGGCAGGGTTTTCTGCGTGTCGACGCCACCGCCCCAAAACGTCAGCCGGCCGCCGTAGACCGATTTCAGGTGTCCGGGGTCCATGCCCGCCGCCGAGCATTGCACCGGATTCAGGATGTCAAAGCCGCAGTCGATGAAGGAATCGAGAAACCGCTCCACCGAACCGCAGGAATGCTTGAAGGTCTTCCATGCGGTGTTGCGGTGAATCCAGTCGTTCAGCCGGCGGTAATACGGAAAATAGAGTTCGCGGAAGGTGCCCACCGAGCAGAAACTCGAGGTCTGCGTGCCAAAGTCCGTTCCGCACAGAAAGACACCATCGACGTAGCTGCCCAGCTCCGCGTGGATGGCCGCGAGATTGGCGAGGGCGATCTCGGCCTGACGTTCGAAAATCCGGTGAACGTAGTCGCGGCGCGAGTGCGTCGACATGTACCACTCGGCAATGTCGCGGATGCCTTTGGGGTATTTCAGAAAAGGCGCCGGCACCAGGGCGATGTCGCCGAAGGCCGTCCCGCCGAAATTGGCGAGGACGAATCGGCCGCCCGACCGGGCCTCCCGCGCTGTCCGCTTCAGGTGATCCAGGTCTTCGCGGCTGATCGGAGTGAACTCTTCCAGGTTGTCTTCCGGATTCAGCCTTGCTTCGTCGATCGGTTCCTGCCGGACGATCGCATCGAAGAAGTAGCCGTCTTTCGGCATACGTCCACTGGGAGGAGCGGCGAGGTCGCCTTCCGGGTAGATCAGGGTATCGCCGTTCTCGTCCTGAGTCGTATTGAACTCCCCTGGGACGAGCACGTCAAGGCCATTGAACCGCCACTCTTTCCAACGCTCATTCGGAAAGCCGAACATCGTCTTGCGCGGGAAGACGCCCTGGACGTCCAAACCGAGGGCATCCATCAGGTCAGACTCGATCAAGCCCAGCATCTGATAAGGCTCATGCACCTTCACCGGACGCCGTTCCAGGCCGTACTGCTCCCTCAAGTCGGCCACGCAACTGACGTGAATGCCGGTGACCGCCGTGCTGCCGAAGTCGACGGGAACGCGGTCGGGGGAGCGGTGCGCGAGGCTGGTCAGGACTCGCTCACGGGATGGGGTTGTCACTGAGAGGGACACTGGCTCATCCTGCTGCTAGCAAGTGGAGGGCCAGAATCGCCTGCCGTGCTGTGAAGTCCGAGCCGTCGCTGCGTGCCTCATTGGAGGGCACAGCCCAGCAGTAAACGCCACATCTACCCCGTTTCCCCGCCCCACCCGAGGGTGAACTCACCCACTGGTCTCGGGAATCCGTGGCGGTACAAGGCAGTTTCTTCGGCTGGTTGCAGAACGCTTCAACCCCAATCAACGGTCACCCATGTCCGGAGACAGATCTGTTACCCATGTCTCCGGTTTGGACCCAGAAGCCACCGCTCCCTGACGGTCGCGGCTTCGAAAGAACCGCGCGGGTTTCACGCGCGCGGTTCGGAGCGTCAGCCGCAGTTTCCTGAGTGAACAGGATTGGGTCTAGCCACGACCAGCACGAAGTCGCTTTGGAGGTCTCCGGAATCGACGAGCGCGTCTTCGATTGCAAACAGCATTCTTAGAACACGCATGGCGCCTTTGTCGCTTGCGCGAAAGTTTCCCGCGATCCCGCTCAACAGGAATTGCAGGATCGTGCCTCCCGCCTGCCGGTCGAGAACCAGCTCGAAGCGTTCCCGGACGGCCTGCATGATCTCGGCCGAGCGGATGGCCTCGGAAGGATCCGCCGCGCGCGCTGACGTGATGTAGCGACCCGTTGAACCAGACCGCATCATACGTGGCGGCCGGCAACTGGAGGTGATTCAAGTCGGCCACCTTGTAGTCAATATGCTGGAAGCCGGCCTTCCTCGCCTCGCTCGCGGCCCTGGTTGATCGCTCCCGGAGAGAGGTCCCAGGCATCGCATTGCCGAAACGTTCCCAGGGCCGCGAGTGCCCGTTCGAGGCTTCCGTCGCCGCAGCCCAGACTGAGGATGCGCTCGACGGGCAGGGGATGCGGCAGGTATTCGCGAACGACAAACTCCACCCAGTTGCCGTCCCGGCTACCGGTCATGCGGAACTGGTGGCGGCGGTAAACCTCGGGGACCGCCAGCCAGTAGACCTCGGAGGAGAATGCGTCCGAGGCGGAGGTAAGTTCACCCCATCGGCGCGCGACCTCGGCGCTTTCGGCATCGGAGAGTTGGTGTTGGGCCATCGGCAGGTTTCTCTCAGCGTATCGTGGTTGCCCGATGTGCGTGTGGTGCTGTCCGGTCCTCAGTCAACCAGCCGCGCACTGGCGACCAGGAAGAAGGTCTGATTGGGCCTGGCGCTGTTCGCTTTGCCGATGACCACCTTCTGCCCGTCCCGGATCGAGAACGACGTGGTGATGACCACGGCGTTGCCATCGCTTTCGTTGATGACCAGGTGCAACTGTTCAAAGGGTATCCGGCCCCCGGCTTCGTTTGGCACCGGCCCGATCTGGAAGCGCATCTCGCAGCTTGCTCCTCTCGGATTACGCTCCGTGAGGGCCTTCGGCATAGGCTGGAAGTTCGTCTCGCCGGTTGTTCCTCTGGGATTGCCCTCAGTGGCGGCCCTCAGCATGGGAAGGTTGGACCGGATCTCCACCTGCCTGTAGGAGTCCCCACTCTGGCGGGCCATCAGGGTGTCCAGAAGGCCGTACGACTTATACGGGAACACCGATCGAAGCTGCTGGACGACCGCGTCGAGAGTGGCTGGCACCGGTTCCGTGCCGGAGCTTTCATTGGAGGCGAGCAAGATATACCCGATGAATTCCACTTCGCGCTCTTTGGGACTGGCGTCCGTTCTCTTGAGCGATTCTTCAAGCGCCTGGACGCCGGCGGCAGGTCCGCTGACCGCAACCAGACGGGAGCCGTCATGCGCGACACATAGGCCGAGCCCCTTCGCCAGTTGGGCGACGCCGCCGGCTCGCCGGTTCTGCACCTGTAGGATCTTCCGAACCGACCCGGGCGGCGGCTCGCACTGCTTCGGCGGTTCTTTTTGGGCCGTCAGCACACCGGCTCCGATCACCATCATCGCGAGTTGTTTTCTCAGACTCATATTCGTTCCTCTAATTGCCGTCTCCCTGAGCAAGCCAGATGATCTTGACATCCGGATCGGCAGTGGCCATGTGAACTTCAGTTTGCCCGTCGCGCTCGATGAACAGGGTCTCCGGTTCGCGCTTCGGCGGACGGGGCGGTTTCGCTCGAGCACGGACAAGTGGCGCCCGCTCGAGCGCCGGCTGCTCGATCAGGGTGACCGGCTTCGCGAGGACCAGAAGTTCCGGCTCGGACGGGACGAGCAGGAACCACGCCGCGGCCGACGCGGCGATCGCCGCCGTGATCGCGATTGGCCAGCGCCTTGACGGCCCCGCCGCCGCGCGCTCCATCACTTCGTCGCGCACGGACGCCATCTCCGGGGCATCCCGGCGTAAGCCTGCAAATAGAGCGTCGAGTTCGCGATCCGTCATCGCTTTCTCCTTTCCAGGCGGGAGCTGATCGCCGCCTTCAGCCTGGCCCGGGCCGAGGAAATCTGCGACCGCACCGTGACCTCTTCCGACCCCATCAGCACGGCAACCTCGGCCGTGCTGAGCCCCTCGATCTCGCGCAGCACCACTGCCGTGCGCTCGCGCTCCGGCAGGCGTTGCAACTCCTCGAGCAGCATCCGCCGTTGCTCCTCGATAGCGGCTCCGGCTTCGAGGTTCGTACTCGCCGCGATCGCCCCGAGTTCCACCCAGGGCCGGGTCCGCTTCCTCTGATCGAAACAGACATTGACGGTCACGCGATAGAGCCAGCCTGCCGGGTCGGCTTCGACTCGATTCCAGTGCCGGAATAACTTGAGAAACACGTCCTGGACGGCATCCCGCGCCGCATCGGTGGAGTCCAGCAGCCGATAGGAAAGAGCCAGCAAACGGCGTTCGTTCGCGACGACCACCGCCTCGAATCGATCGAGCTTCCGGGTTGTCGCTGCGGCGTCGATCGGGATCGTGTCCAGGGTCAGCTCCCGCGTGCTCACTCTAATAGTAAGAACTGTTCGGGTGGCCGATTCGTTGAGAGAAAATTTCGAAGCCCCTAGCCTCCGCACGCGCAGAGGCCGCACACAGAAGGTATCTGGCTGAAAAGTATCGGTAGCGAACGGCCTCGCGGATAGAGCCGGCTGGAGTTCAGTAAGGGCTATGCTTGGCTTCGAACCGCGGGTGTAAACCCGCGGGTTTCGGTTGCCGCGGACCGCATCGAACAGCAACTCCCCACCGCCCCAAGGCCAATGCAACCCGTGGGCTGACGCCCACGGTTCGGAGCCATCGTGCTGCCCCGGCTCCACAGTCGCCCGGTCTCATTTTGAGGTGCCGAGAAGCGCCAACACGGCCTGCTCGAACTGCTTGCGGCTCGCCGCTCCGGAATGGATCGCCGCCACCCGCTGCTCGCGATCCACAAAGAACGCCACCGGCAGAGCCTCGACGTCGCCGTAGAGGTAGGCGGCGCGCTTGGTGCCCATCAGGATCGGATAGGTGATCGACATCTTCTCCATGAAGGGCTTGACGACTTCCCATCCCTCACTATCCATCGATATCCCGAGCACGACCAGGCCATCGGCCGCGTACTTCTTCGACATTTCGTTGAGCCACGGGATTTCCGCCTTGCAGGGACCGCACCACGTGGCCCAAAAGTCGATGAGGACGACCTTACCTTTGTAGTCAGAGAGCCGGACGGTCTTTCCTTCGCGATCCTTGAGCTCGAACTCCGGCGCGCGTTTGCGCTCCGGTTCCTTTTTGAGCCGAATGGCCGCCGAGGCGGTTGTAAGTCCGAGGGTGCTGAGCGCCAACAGCCAAACGATCGATCGAGCCCAAGTCCCCTTTTGGATCATCATCGTAACGGCTCAGAACCTCTTCGAAATCCCAAGAGTGAGGGCGTAGTCGGCAAACGCGGCATCGCCGTGGAACCGGTTCGCGATATCGGTGACGCTCCGCCGGCGGTTGCGCTCGATGGCCCACGGAACGCTGCAGGAGAACACGTACCCCCAGCGCGCGTACAGGAACCCCGGGTCACCCGAGATCGCGTAGCCCGGACGCCGGAATCCATTGCTTTTGCCAATTAGGTCGCGCACCGGCACGCCTTCCCAACGTCCGCCGAATGTCACGACCAGACCCGAAATCTTCGGAACCGCGCGAGCAATGCCTCCACGAACCAGATACTGGTCGGAAACGGACATCACTTCCTCGCCCCTGCGGGCACGGAAGGTCCGGACCCCGTTCGTGTCCTTCGGGTTAAACAGATAGCTGCTGGAGAAATAGAGCATCGTCCGGAGGACAAACGGCCGGTACGCCTGCAGGTCCAGCGCGAAACCGGTGCCTCCGTCGCCCGCCTGAATGGATTGATCCGCCGTTGCCGTGATCGCGTTTCCCTGGGCGTCCCGCGCGAGACCGGTGGCACGATAGTCGCCCGTAGGGAACTTGATGCTGGCGCCCACAACGACGTTGCCGCCGCTCTCGGTCGGAGGCTTGAACAGCCAGACGCGCCCGCCGAGGGTCATGTCGCCGATTCCGTTCACCTGATACTCGCCCCTCGGATTGTAGAGTTGATTGCGGTAAGCGAAAACCAGAGGAAGGCTGGCGGTGGCCGCGACCCGCCGGGTCACCTGCCGTTCGATCGCGATGTCCATCAAATGGTACGTATTCTGAATCTGGTTCCCCAGTACTTCGCGCTGCTTCTGCTCGACCGTGCCGACAAAGTGGCGCGAGGAAGGCTGGAACCGGTAACCGACACTGATCGCCCACAACTGCGGCTTCCGGACTTCGCGGCTGGTAATCCGCTGTTCATCGGACACCTTGGGGCCGACCTGGTCTTCCTCTTCAGTACTCTTGCTCTTCGGATGAGGAGCATTGCATAGCGCGCCAAGCACGGGCGCGCTTCCACGAGCGGCCACTCAACCCTGGCCGGCGGCCGGCCGGGCGAACGAAAACAAGAGGATCAGGGACGCGGCTCCGGCGCTGAGCCGAAAGTGCGGAGGGATCGCGAAACACGCCATCAGATCAGTGTAGTGAGGCCGTGGGAAGGGGCACAATAATCACTTCCTACTATTCCCGGCCGGGCGTCCGCACCTTGTCGAAAGGGTAGCCAACCATGTCAAACACAGCCCGATCCCACTCGTAGAGCGGGCGGACGGGACGTTGGACGCTGCCGGCCGGATACACTGTGCCCGCCCTCACCGTGATTACAGGTTCGATGCGCTGCTTGCCCACGCGGGTCCGCAGGTGGGTGTCGATCATGGGGAACTCGCCGTCGATCGTGCGGAAGACGAACACGTCGCCGGCCGCGCCCGGGCGCAGCGTGCCGAGTTCCGTTTCCCGGCCCAGCACGCGGGCGGGCGTCACCGTGGTCTTGGCAATCGCGTCGCCGAGACTCATTCCCAGGCACAGGAATCGCGCCATCACGTCCGGGAGCGTGAGCCAGAACGGCTCTCCGACGTTGTAGCGGTGCAGGTCGGTACTGAGGGTGTCGGGATAGAAGTGGTGTTCGAAGCCGCGCTGCGCGGTGTCCCAGGAAAAGCTTCCGCAGCCGTGGCCGATGTCGAACACGACGCCGCGCGCGCGGGCCTCGTGGACTTGCGGAATCCACCCGCGGCTATCCACCATGCGGTTGTCCCTTCCGTGAAAACAGTGCGTCAGGATGTCGCCCGGCCGCAGGCGTTCCAGAATATAGGCCTCATCGGCGCCACGGCCGACATGCACCATGAGGGGCGCCTGCGCCTCGACTGCCGCCGCCAGCGCCATGTCAAACGCCTTGTATCCGTTCTCGCCGAGGATGTCGCCGATCCGGACCTTGACGCCGACGGCCCGGTCGCGGTTCCCCTGAACCATTTCCGCGGTTTCGATCGGGCGCGCGAACCGGAGGTCGAACAGTTCGCCGACCGCCGCCGTCGGCAGCCCGAAACAGGCGAGGTGGACGAACGCCAACAGGTTCGCTTCGCAGCGGTCGATCACGGTGCGCCGGAACTCGGGGAAATTGGCGAAGCCAGTGGTTCCGGCATCCACGGGGGTGGTGACGCCGCTGTTCAACCCCAATTCGGCGTTGATGCCGAACAGCGATCCCTCGTACCAGTGGCCGTGCAGGTCGATGAGGCCAGGGCTGACGTAACAGCCCGCCGCATCGTAGACCTGGGCGCTGCCCTCGCCGTCCAACCTGTCTCCAAACGCGGCGATGCGTCCGCCGCGAATACCGATCTCAGCCGGCCCATCCCAATTCTGCGACGGATCGACGACGTGTCCGTTCCGGATCCACAAGTCAAAGCTCATTGCTTACACGTCCCGCTGCTGGTTCTCATTGGTCTCTACCCCTCAGGATGGCAGCCATCACGCGCGGACTGCGGCGGCCATGCACAACCGCAACCACCCACAAGGGCTTTTCCTCCGGCGCATATGCGATCAGAAAAATCATGCACCCGAATAAACCGCAAGGGAGCGGATGTCAAGTCGGCCGCCGGTGACCTTGAAGAGGGAGCGCTACCAGGGCCCGGACAGCGTCAAAAACCTCAGTAATGCGACAATCTAGACTTTCCACGCGCGCGTCCGTTACTTCGACCCCGCCGCCAGCGCCCCGGTCTGCCGCGGGATGTGGCCGCGTTGGTCGAGAAGTTTGATGCCAAGTCGACCACGGTTGGTCTCGTCAATACCAATCCGTCCGAACCGCGAACCCTCTATCTCCAATCCGGAGCATTCACCGAACACCAAATCGTCTCCACCTCGAGCAACGGCCGGTCCTTGCCTGTCAACGATTCTGCCGTTCGCGTGAAGTTGGCTCCTGGCGCCGACGGCCAGATCGTACTTCATGTCAAGCGCTCCGCCAACGAACCCACGCTGCGGCTGCCCTGGCAAAGGTACCACGTTGCAGAACGGTCGTCGATGACGTCACCGCCCAAGGTCCGGAAACTAATGCCGGTCAAAGACCATGAGGATTTCATATTCCTTGCCCTACGCATCGACGCCTGTCGCTACTACTGTCCTCGTCTTCCCTTCCTTAGAGTAAAAAGTGCGAGCGGTTCGAACCACCTTCCCTGCCTTCTTGAACTCGGTCAACGATTCGTGGCTCGACACCTGGCGCGCCACGTAGGAATCATACGAATTCGCCGCGCCCCCTCCGCCCGTGTATGGATGCTCCCGGCCATCCCGGATGAAAGTCGCCGTAGTGCGTGTCTCCTTTCCATCTGGTCCAATGATGCGAGTTTCGGAGGTCTCCTGATCACCTTGCATCGTGATCGTAACGACCCCAGCCTGATTCGGGTTGGCGGGTTTCGACTTTGCTATATTCCTTACCCATTTCCCGGTCGCAACATCGGCCGAGAACAGAATCGGTCCCGAGACAAGTCCCGCAAACAACACACTTAGGAATCGCACGCGCATAGACATTCCTCCCGCCAACCCTGTCACGTAGTTACCTGTCGGCCGCGTCGATGTTTGTCATCGGCGATGAACTCCCAGATCTCATTCAGGTCCGCGAGGGCTTCCGGGTGAAGCCGGTAGCCGCTCACGCATCGTCCCTGGCGCGCCGGGCCCTACTTTTCTCCTGTAAGCGAGCGAACGCGTCCTCGCCGTCGATCGGATCAAGCCTACCGCTTTTGAGGTCGTCGTAACGATCTTCCAGCATACCCCGCAATCGGGTCAAATCATGGACATACCCAGCCACGACGTCCTGAACCAGGTCATCCGGCGCACGGCCTGTCCTTGCGGCCAATTCGTTCAGCTTTTCCTCCAGATCGGGGGTGAAGCGCACTTCCATGCCTTTCACGATAAGAACCGTTCGAGCCAAGTGTCAAGTTCGCCGCCGCGAGCCATTGCCCCCGCCTCCTCGAACCGGTAGAGTATGGCTGGGTACGCCCTAATCGAATGATCAGAGCGACACCGGTCGGTCACGCAATTCGTGGCACGCCAATGGCAGCAGATTTCCGTTCTTGGATGACGCGAGCGGGCCTCTTCCTGGTGGCGATGCAGCTTGCCGGGTTACTGCCAGCCGCTGCTTTCCACTTCGAGCCCAACCGTGGACAGACGGCGGCGACGGTCCGATACCTGGTTCACGGCCGCGACACCAGCGTGTTCTTCACGGACCGCGAGACGGTGATCCAGCGCGACGGCAAGGGGGCTTCGGCTGTCTTTGGCTGGACCATTCCGGCGGCCGGCGCGACGCGGTTTTCGAACCGCACAACGAGACCTCGGAACGGAAGAGCTATCTGCGCGGGCGCGATCGCTCCCGCTGGGTCCAGGATGCACCGACCTACGAGCGTCTGGTGAGACGCCAGATCTATCCCGGTATCGATGTTTCCTATCACCCGGCGCGCGAGCAAGGGTTGGCGCTGACGCCGCTGGAATACGACTACATCATCCAGCCGGGCGCGAATCCGAATGTGATTCGATTGCGCTTTCGAGTTGGAACCCGGCTGGCGATTCTGCAGGACGGTTCGCTGGATGTGGAAGTCGACGGATCGCACCTCCGCCAGCGGGCCCCGGTTGCGTACACGGAGAACGACAGCGAGCGGACGCCGGTGGAGGCTCACTTCCGCAAACACGGCGATCGCGAGATCGGGTTCGTGGTCGGGTCCTACGACCGGCGGCGAGTACTGACCATCGACCCTGAAATCTCGTCGGTTGACGTGTTTGGCGGAACTGGGGATGACGAGGTGACAGCCGCACAGATGGCGGGTAGCACCTCTACGGCCATCGCAGGCGCAACCAGCTCGCCCGACTTCCCGGGGGCGGAGCCAGGGGTGCCCCGCGGTCGGGACGTCTTCGTGCAATTCAAGAATGTCAATGGAACCAAAACGTTACTGCTCGGAGGTTCCGGCGACGACCGGGCCTTAGGCGTGACCTTCTCCGACGCGGGAGTTCTGGTGGCCGGCGAGACAACGTCCCGAGATCTTCCAGTAACCAGCGGACGAGGATTGATCCAGTCCGAGTACGGCGGTGGTGAGAGCGATGGGTTTCTTCTCCTGGTACCAATTGTCCCGAACCAGAATCAACAATTGTTTCTGACCTACTTCGGAGGCAGCGGCGTCGACCGAATCAAGATTGTCCGTTCTGAATCGCCTTTGATCATCGTCGCCGGAGAAACGAACTCTACGGATTTGCCCGGCATGAGGGCCTCGGAGTCGCGGCCATTCGGGCAGATGGACGTGTTCGTTTGGGTCGATCGGATCTCCCTCAACAGTGACAACACGTTTCAGCCTGGTTCGATGACTCTGCTGGGGGGCTCTGGTAATGACTTTCTGAAGGGAGTCCAACTGACCGGGGGTGGTGTAACCGGGGTCCTTCACGTTCTCGGAGAAACGGAGTCGGGTGACTTTCCCCTCATCGACTCACCGCCAGGAACGCTTCGCGGTCCATCCGATGCGTTCTGGGTCGGGCTTCCAATGCGTTACCCCAATCCAATGTTGCCTCGGTTCTCCCGAACCTATGGCGGGCTGGGGCGCGACCGTTTCGTTTCGCTGCTGAGCCCCAGTCTCGCCTTAGCCGACCAGAACTGGGTTCTTACTGGAGAAACGACATCGCCGGACTTGCCGGATGGCGGTGCCGCGATCAGAACCTACGCTGGCGGCATCGATTTGATGGCGTTGTGGTTCGATCCAGCCTCATCGGCCTTTAAAAGACGCGCCTACTTTGGCGGCTCCGGCGATGAACGGCTGCTGTCCAGCAGTTGGTACGGCGACCTGGTGACGCTTGCGGGAGTGACGAACTCGACCGACCTCCCACTCATGGACGCGTTTCAAAGCCGGTATGGCGGTGGCGCCACCGACGGCCTGCTCGTACAGTTGCGCTCGTCCGGGGATGTGGCGCTGGCCAGTTATTTTGGCGGCGATCGCAGTGACGGCATCACCAGCGTCTGTTTCTATTGCGCGTCATTGAATCCCGAACGGCCGTCGATTTCCTTCCCCTTGCTCAGTCTGATCGGTGTGACCGATTCGACCTCGTGGCCTGCCACAGCTGTGGTGGACGCGGCACCGTTGCCTGGCAGCCATGGGGGATTCGACTACTTTCAGGCTTCGGTCTTGCTGTCTCGCGTCCCGTACACTGGTGACGTCCTCCTGGCGCGCGGCATTTTCGCTCCATTGTACTTGTCGCCTCCCATCGATCCGGAACTGGGCACCACGGCCACGTTCACCGTGGAAGACCCTTCCCTAGTGCAGGTGTCGACCCTGGCGAACACCGCTTCCGGCTCGGCCCGCTTGACCGTGGACGCTCCCGCCGCCCAACACACACCGCTCTGGGTGTACGCTATCGCGGATCGTGGCGAAACCCGCATCCGCCTGGATATGCCGGGGTTACCCCCGCAGTTCTATCGCGTTCGCATCGGCGCCTTAGAAGCGCGTCTCCGCGTTTTCAACGTAAACGAGCCTCCCTCGGTGAGCCTTCAAGAGGAAGGCTTTATCTGGGCCACACCCTCTTTGGTGTTCGTTATCAACGGAGTAGAGAATGGCGCCAATCTGCGCGCCTACCAGTTTGGCGAGAGGTCATCGCCACTAGTCTATCGATTGGAAAGCCTCACCCCCGAGGTCCTCGCCTTTACGGACCAATACGGTGAGTCCATGGCGTCGGTCATCAACGTCTTCTATGACGATACGAATCGTCCCCCCATTTATGTGCGGGCCAGACAACCTGGGCTGGCGCGCGTCCGGGTCAGTGTTCCCAATACTGAGGTCGCGCCGACTGAATGGAGCGGCGAGATTCGATCGCGCGCGCCTGTTTCAATTCCGCCCACGCTGGGGGCCCGGCGGGTCATCCAGGTTGCGATCCAACTCACTTCGGCCTCTGCTGTGACCCGGACCGTGCGTCTGACCTCGTCTGATCCCTCGGTCGTAGGTCTGAGCGCAAGCCCCATCGATCCTGTTTCCGGCGACCTATCAGTCGCGATTCCGGCCGGACAAAGCCAAGGGCGCGCCTATCTCCATGGCGTAGCGAACGCTGGAGAGGCCACCATCGGCTCTTCGGTTGTAGGACAGGCCCGATTCGACTTTCCTGTTCGGATCCTGCCGGCAGTCGCGGTCCTAAGGCCTGGCGTGGTGTGCAATATTCACCTGGGTTCGGAGGTCTCAACGGGCACCATTGAACTAGCTCACCGCGATCCGAATAGCGGCGATGTCACGCCGCCCATTGGCGACTTGCGGCCCGGCCCGCCTATTTCCGTAACCCTGCGCGTGTCCGATCCGAGCATTCTCCGCCTTCGCTACCAGAACATCGTCTTCGATGACCTCGGCAGCCCGAAAGGCGTGACGGTGACGGGCCTCAAATCCGGTCTGGCTGCGGTGGAGATCGCTTCGGCGTCAGGAGCGGGCTTGGTTCCAGGTCAAAGAGTGATGGAGATTCGAGTTCGCGACCACCAGTGGACACCACCTCTCTTGATCCTTGGCCAGAACCTCGAAGGAACTTTTTCCTTTCCCTCTCCATGGCCCATTCCTTCGATCCCGCGGAACATTCGTATCAGCAGCACCGATCCGTCCCGAATGCTCCTCTCCGCCACATCCGCGACTCCGGTCCAGGCTTCGATCGACACTTTCGGATCTTTCCCGAACACCCTCACCTTCGTCGCGCACGGACTGGCGTCGGCGGGCGATGTCTCTCTACGTTTGGAGACCGACGGTCAGGATGCCGTATTGATCCCCGTCCGCCTCTCTCCCGCAGGCGTCTTGTTTGGGCAAGGGGAACTGACCGCTCGGGTGGGAACGTCCACCACGGTCAGTCTTTCGTACCATCCGATTGACCCGGCCACGCTCCTTCCCGGGCCGGCCCAACGTTGGCGTCGCGGTGTAGCGGCGCCGGCAATCCAACTGACCCTCGACGACCCCGCCATCGCCTCCCATTCGACGGCCCAGGCTGGTGTGACAGTCTCGGCGCTTCGGCCCGGCATTGCTACTTTCACGATCAGCCAACCCGCCGGACTCCTTCCCGCGCGCGTACACAACAGGCTGCTTGTGAGAGTCCTGCCCGGCCAATTCGGGCTTTTCCCTGTCACGCTCGGTACGAACCTCCAGGCGCCCGCCAGCCTCCGGTCGGCTCCGCGAATTGGAGTTTGGACCTTGACGAGCACGCAACCCGACAAACTGGTCCTCTCCTCCAGTCTCGACCGGCTCGGAAGTGCGGAGATGACGCTAAACTTCGCGGCGTCCCCAACCCCGGGAATCTACTTGCAGGCTTTGGGCACGCCAGGATTCGTGTGGGTCCTGGCAAGGGCTCCCGGCTTTGAAGATGATCGTTTCTACGTTCGCATCCTGCCGTCTACCTGGCGCTGGCTGGGCCCTGACCGCGTTACACTCTCCCCGCAACAGCAGGATCACCGGCTGACGGCTTTACTCACGACCATCGCGCCGCCAGGGATCGATGGTTTCCTCGGGACCAGCACCGTGGCCCGGCCAGGCTTAGGGCCTCTACAACTCAGTGCCTCCGTGGCAGACCCCACCAAGATCAGGCTGCGGGACACCGCAGTTGAGATCGGGCCCACGACCACCACGGTCGACTTCTTTCTGTCGGCGATCGCGCCAGGCGCGACCGAAGTCATCCTGAATCCGCCGCCAGCGTTCTTGCCGCCGGGCAGTCTGGGCCGCATCGCCCTCACGGTAGAGGGTCCGCCCGGCACGAGCCCACCCCTTCGTTTCGTAGCCGTCACCCCCTGCCGCGTCGCCGACACGCGCGTTGCGGAAGGGAAAGTAGGAGCTTTCGGGCCGCCCAGAATGCAGGGCGGCCAGACGCGGGAGTTCCCCATCCCCTCCGGCGCCTGCGGCATCCCTTCCAGCGCCCGAGCCTACTCCCTGAATGTGACGGTGGTTCCGGGCGGTCCGCTGGCATATCTGACCATCTGGCCGGCTGGGGTCGCCCGGCCCCTGGTCTCGACCCTGAATTCGTTCGAGGGCCGGGTGGTGGCCAACGCCGCCCTTGTCCCTTCCGGGACGAACGGCGCGATCAACGTCTTTGTGACGAATGACGCCGATGTCATTCTCGACATCAACGGATATTTTGTCCCGTAGAAACGGGACTTTCGACTCGCCCGTTTTCCGCCGCGCGGTAAAACGCATCCACCACCTCAAGTGCGCGGAGGCTTTCGGACGCAGGCGGCGATGGCGGCCGTCCCTCCTCGATCGCCTCCAGGAACTCCTCGACCTCCCGTTGCATCCCCACCAGGACCTTGTGTTGATGGGTTTCCTCGCCGTAGATCTCATGGACTTCACTGCGCTTCGCCGAGTGGATCTGCCAGCCCTTCCACGTGTCCACGACAATCATGCCCCTGGTTCCGATCACGGTTAGCCGGCAGGTGAGCGGCGCAGGCTCGCGCAACAATCCGAAGGCGATCTGAGCGGAGACGCCCGACGCAAAGCGAAGCGACATCTGTGCGCAGTCTTCTACATCCTGGCCGAAGAACGGATTCGACGCGCTCCCCGACACCGCCGTCACCCGATCGCCCGCGAACCAGAGCACCCGGTCCACCAGATGAATGCCGGAGGAAAGCACCGTGCCGCCTCCCGCCATCGCGCGGTCCAGATACCAGCGAGGCGAATCGAGAAAACCGAAGTGCTCGTAAATGCAGTCGGTGAGAGAGACGACCTCGCCGATCTCCCCGCTGGCGACGGCCGCTCGCGCCGCGATCAACTCGGGATAAAAGCGATGCGTCATCCCGACAAACAGGGTGCGCCGGCAGCGATCCGCCTCTGCGATCATCCGATGCGCCTGCTCCGGATCGACGGCAATCGGCTTCTCGAGCAGAACGTGCTTGCCCGCCGCCAGCGCGGCGATGGTGAGATCGCAGTGCAGCGCGTTCGGGACGCACAGGCTGACCCCATCCACCTCCGAGGCGAATAGATCTTCCGCCGAGGCGAAGCGCTCGACGCCAGGAGGAACCTCCACGCGCGGGTTCGGATCCGCCACCGCGGTCACCTCGGCGCCCGCGTGCTCGTAGGCAATATGATGCAGGCGGCCCGTGTAGCCGTATCCGACGATGCCGGCGCGAAACCGCCTCACCGCGCGATCCACTCCTTACGCCGGGCTTCGATCGACTGCTCCAGTTGCCGCGACAGCCGGCGCAGGGCCCCGATCTCCCCTCCCACCGGATCGATGGGCTGGGGGAACTCCTTGTCCGCCATCTGCCGGGCTTGCGAAGCCAATTGCAAAACGGAGTCGAGACGTGGCGGCGCGGAACCTGACAGCCTGGCGTTCCACGCGCCGTGAAAGCCGGCCAGCGCATCGATCAAGGGCTGATAGATACTGACCAGTGTCTTCAGGAAGCGCAGGTCTTCGAGCGACTCCGGTTTCGGCCCAGCCTGGAGGGCGCCGTCCAGCAGACCGAGCGCCTCGCGATTCAGGCCTGACATCAACTGCCAGCGCCGCGCCATGCGGCGATGCAGTTCCTTCCGGTCGATCCCCATCCTCTTCATGGCTGCGCTGTACACTTCATCGTCAATCGCGGCGCCCCAGGTCATCGAGTCCTGAATCAGCCTGCGCCAGTGGGAGGGGGCGGCATACGCGCGGTCCCAGGTGAGCGGGAGATACGTTACCGGCCGCCCAGTGGAGGGCGATGGCGGGGGCGCGGGCGTTTCCGGCAACACCGCCGACAGCCGGTAGTATTTCGCCATCATGGGCGCCGCCCGGTCACCGTAGATTCGCCGGCAGGCCAGGTCGTACAGCGCCCCTTGCCCGAAGATCTCCACCGGGCGGCCGTCTTCGTACATGTATTGCCGCATCGATTGCTGTGACTCGTCGAAGGTCCGCGGCACGCGAGAGCCTTTCGCATGGGCATTCCACGAGAACTCCGCGTTGATCAGTTCCATCGGTTCCTGATAGAAATCGCCGCTGGCGTTGTACATTCCCCGCGAGCCCAGGAAAAGGGCATTCATCGCCGGCGCGCCCGACAGCGGATAATCCGTGACAAAGCGGTCGGCGCCCCCTGCGAAGAACATGAAGACCCGCAGGGGAGAACCGGCAGCTTCCATCGCGGAGGCGAATCGCTCGGTGAACCGCTCGCCGCCGTGCCGCAGCGGGTAGACCTCGCGGAAGCAGGTTTGCACGTTCGGCGCTTTCGGAATCTCCAGGCCGATGTTGCGCCAGAGCTCGAGGGCTTCCGCCCAGTCCTCCGATTGCGGTTTGTCGGGGATGTACACCGGCGACACCAGGATGATCTGGCAGTCGCGGGAAGCGTCGTAGCCGCTCTGCGGGTTCTTCACGCGATTCACGGCCTCGACCAACGCGGAGTAGCCGTGTCCCAAACCGCCGGCACCGCCGTCGCGGGCGAGCAGCGCATCGTTCGGCCAACGGCGCCGGCACTGTTCGCAGCGCTGGCGCCATGCCTGTTCCGTACCTTCGAATCCTCCGAAATCCTCGTGGTGAATGTAGAGCGCCCCCGGTTCCACCGCCGACACGAATTCGGTCAACTCGGCGGCCTTCCGCGCGTTCAGTTGATCGTTCGAGCGGCAACTCCCCAACTCCGCCGGCTCGTACCCTTTCCTCGCCTTGGGAAAGCCCATGCAGCGGTAGACCTCGCCGTCCGGATACGAACGCCGGTTCCGATGGACCTCTCCTTTGAACGCCACCCCCCTTTCGTACATCACCACCGGCTCGTAGGCCATGCCGTAGCTGGCGCCGTAGCCTCCGAAGTACAGCGAGAACCCGCGCGCGCGGGCATAGCGGTTCAACCGCAGCATCAGGCCCCGGTAGAACGGGGGACGTTTCGACACGCCGAACCCGAAACCGTCCATCAATGCCATGTTGATCTTGAACCGTAGCGCGCGATCGATCCGGGCTTCCACCAGTCGCGCGAAATCGTCCACTCCTTTGCCGCGATCGAGATCCCAGCCGTTGATCTCGATGTTGAGCAGCCAGTCCGAGGCGGCCCGGAACTCGAAGTTCGGATGGTCGCGAAGATATGCGCCCTGGAGAAAGCCGCCCTCGGAGTCGCGTCCTAACAACTGAATCAGGGAGGCAGCACCCCAAATCACGCCCTGTGGCGAAGCGCCTACAATCCAAACTGTCGATTCATCGGGAGACTTCAGCACGTACCCCTGGCCGTAATTTCCAGCGTTCGTCAGCGTGTCTTCATCCAGGAAATTCAAGACCACCGAAGGCTTCGGACTTCGGCTATAGTCCCACAAAACAATTTGAACCGCCGCGTTACCCGACATGACGATCCGAGCCGAGTTTTTCAAACCGTTTCGGATCATTTCGGCCGCGTAATGGATCTTGGAATCCGCTGCGGCAGGATTCGGACCCACGGCGACGCGGACGGGGCCCGTGAGACGGATCTTGTGTGCGACCTCCTCGGCATACTGAGGCGAGGGCAGAATGCGAATCGCGGCGGAGGCCACATTGGCGCAGAGAACGGTTAGAACAAGAAAGCGATTCATGTTTTTTCACCGCGTACCGGCAAGACGATTTCTAAGAGCATCCAGACATTCGTGCCAACTCGCGATGTCGCCTCCCTTGGGATCCGTGAAATCGCCAGGCTGGCTGCGAAGCCACTGTTGAGTGCTCCGCAACTCGCTCCGCAAAGCGGCGGGCACGGCGAGAGAGGCCGATCCAAGAAATTCATGATACGCCGCCAGCAGTGTCGAGATCCGCGTGCCGGCGTCGACGGTGCGGAGCAGGTGCTCGACGTCCCGCCGGGCGTCGGAGCGAAGTCCTGGCGAGGCCAGCAGGGCCGCCGCGAGGGGACGCGCCTTGCGGTTCACGGCGGCCTGTTGTCTCCAGTACTCCGCCAGCCCCCGCTGCAGGTCGCCCCGGCTCTGATTCAGTGCCCGCAGCGACGCCTGCTCGACCCCCCCCGGTTCCCGTTCCCAATACGCGGAATCCAGTTGAAGGAAACGCCACAGCACCGCCAGGGGGTAGACTTTCGACGGGTAGAACGCCGGAAGCCGGCCCGAGGGGACTATTCGGCTTTCCGTGAACGAGTAGAATCGGGCCGCCAACTCCCCGGCCGCTGCGCCGTAGATCCGCCGGCAGGCCTCCGGGAACACGCCCTTCGACCCGAACACCGCCTCCGGCATCTCTTCGTTCATCATCAATCCCTGCCACCGCCGCAGACCTTCGTCGAACGTCGCCGGAACCGTGCGGCCGGGAGCGCGGCTGTTCCAACTGTATTCCGCGTTGATCACCTGCTGGGGCTCCTGGTGCAGCCCGCCGTTGAAGTTGTAGATCGCTTCCGCCCCGTCGAACAGGCCGTTCATCACGGAGTTTCCCGTGAACGGATAGTTGAAAGAACCCGGCGAATACTGATCCGCGCCGCCCAGGAAGAACAGAAAGACATTCGGATTGAGATTGCGAGCCAGCATCCGGCGGCGATACGCGTCCATCCACTGCTCGCCCTGGCGGTTGGCAAAGATCTCGCGGAAGCCGACCTCCAAATGTGGATCTGCCGGCATCCGTGAAACAACGTTCTCCCAGAACTCGAGGGTCTTGTTCCAGTTCAGGTCCGGATCCACCTTCTCGTCTCCCAGTCCGGAGCGGCCGGAATCGACGCCATAGGGCGGGGAGATAAATGCCACCGTGCAATCAGTTCGTGCGTCATAGCCGGTATCGGTATTTCGGATCCGCCGGACCGCCGCGAGGATGTTGGCGTAGCCGTGCGCCATGGCTCCGGCGCCACCGTCAGCGGCGGCGAAATCCGCATTCGGCCACCTCCGCCGGCAATCGTCACAACGCGCGGCCCATCGATGCTGTGTGGTTTCGTAGTGGCCTGTGTCCTCGTGGTGGATGTAGAGCGCCCCCGGTTCCACAGAGCGGACGAACTCTTCGAACTCCCGCGCGATCTCGCGCTGCAGCGCGTCGTTGGAGCGGCAGGTCCCGAACGTCGGCTGCTCGGCCGTCCGTGCCTCGCCAAAACAGGAATAGACCGGCCCGTCGGGGTAACTGCGCCGGTTCCGGTGAATCGCGCCGATGTGGAATTCGGCCTCCACTTTTCGCGGATCGAAATTGGCGCCGAAGCCGCCGTACATCAAGCGGATTCCGCGGTCCCGGGCATAGGCGTTCAGTTCGCGCATCATCGCAGCGTAGCCGGGCCGCTTCTCCGCCGACCAGCCGAATCCGTCGAAGAACACCATGTTGATCTTGAAGCGCACGCAGAAATCGAGCTTTCGCCTGATGCGCTCCGCATAGGCCCGCGAGCCGTCGCCCCAGTCGTACGCCCAGCGATTCAGTTCGGCCCGCAGCAGCCAGTCGGCCGCGGCGCGGTACCGGAAGCTGGGGTAGTCGACGATCTTCGCCGAGGGAATGGTCCAGCCGGACGTCGAGGACTCCGCGAGTTGCACCAGCGTCGCGGCGCCGTACAGCACCCCCGCGGGTCCGCTGCCGGCAATCCGCACCGTGTTCTCTTTCAAGGTCTCGAGCGCGTAACTCTGGCCGAAGTGCTTTCCGGCCTCGACCTCCGTGGAGAGCCCTCGAGGCGCGCCCGGCTCCGAGGTATCCACCAATTCGACTGCCGGAACACCCGGTGTCCGGCGGGTTACGCGCCGGACCGTAACACCGGCGAGTTCGCGCCGGATCAATTCCACCGCGATCTCCACCGTGCGCCCCGGGTCGGCGGCGGTGACGACCTCCAGCGGGGCGCCGCGCGAGATCGTGACGGGAGCCGCGCCGGCCTCCATTCTTTGCGGCGTCGGCAGAACCCGCGCGTAGCCCAACACTCCGAAAAATGCGATGACGCAAATCGCCCGATTCATCGGCGTCTCCACTCGGCGATGGCCGCCAGCAACTTCTGAGGGTACTCGCGAAGGGTCCGGACCTCTCCCACCGCCGGATCCACCGGGTGAGGGAACGCCGCGGCCGCGCGCTGAGCGGTATCGCGCGCGTAGAGGTCCGCCCGGTCGAGGAGGCCGCGCACCTCCGGCGATGCCGGATTCGCGGCCGCCTTATGTAACGCACGCAGCGCCTCGATCATCGGAGCGTGCGCGTCAAACAGCTTGATCAGGAACTCGAGGTCGTCGCGGACGTCGGCCGGTGGACCCGCCACCAACGCCTTGCTCACCCGTTCGCGGCCCCACGCGTTCAATTCGGCCGCCAGCTTCCAGCGCCGCTCCAACCGCCGGTGCGCTTCGCGGGTGTCGATGCCCAACGACTTCAAGCCCCCCAGGTAGCCCTCATCGGTGATTTTTGGCGACCAGGTTCTCGAATCCAAATAGTAGTGATTCCAGTACGACGGAATCGCATGGACCCGATCCCACGTCCTCGGCAGATACACGCCGCGCCGGCCGCGATAGTAGGGGTGTTGTTCTCCGGATGGGGTCTTGGGCGTCTCCGGGAGATACTCGGTGCGGCGATAGTAAGCCGCCATCTCTGCTCCCGCCGCCGCGCCGTAGAGGCGGGTGCAGATCCGATCGAACAGCTTCCCCGGGCCGTAGATCTCCGCCGGTTGTCCAGGCTGATACACCCAGGGCACTATCTCATCCATGTCTGATTCCTTAACCGGGTTGCGGAAGAATCCCGTGGAGCGCGTGTTCCAACCGTATTCGGCGGCCAGGATCTCCATCGGCTCATGGTACGGGTCGCCAAGGGCGTTGTAGATGCTCCTCGCGCCCAGGAAGTGAGCGTCCATCGCGGGGGCGCCCGTGGTCGGGTAGTCGGTCAGGAAGTTCTCCGCGCCGCCCACCTGAAACAGGAACGCGCGAAACGGCAGCCCCTCCCGCTTCATCGCATCGGTGAACAGTTCGATCCAGCGGCGGCCGCCTCCGGCTTGCGGCAGGATTTCGCGGAAGGCGATCTGAACATTCGCTGCTTTGGGCAGCATCCGCGCGATCGTCCGCCACAACTGCAACACTTGTCCCCAATCGTCGGAGCGGGACGTCATCGGCATGTAGACCGGCGACACGAGGACGATCTCCGTATCTCGAGCGGCGGCGAAGCCCTGGTGCGCGACGTGATTGATCCCTTCAATCAACGCGCTGTATCCGTGGGCCAGGCCGCCCGCGCCTCCGTCCTCTGCCAGCAGCGAATCGTTCGGCCATCGCCGGCGGCATCGTTCGCACCGTCCGAGCCACGCTTTCTGAAAATCCTCGAACACGCAGCAGTCTTCGTGGTGGATATAGACGGCGCCGGGTTCCACGGCATCCGCGAAGCGCGCCAGGTCTTCCGCCTTCAGACGGTTCAGGTCGTCGTTGCCGCGGCAGCCGCCCATCGTGCGCGGATCCAGCCCCCTCTTCTTCGGCGGAAACGCCAGGCACTGGTAGGTGTGCCCGTCCGGATAGGACTCGCGGTTGAGGAAGACGCTGCCCTGATAGTCTCCCGCGCTCTGGGCTGAATCGTAGGCCGCGCCGTACCCGCCGTACATCAGACGGATGCCGCGCTCGCGCGCGAACCGGTTCAGGTCTCGCATCAGCTCGGAGTAGCCCGGCAGGCGCTGGTCGAGAGACCATCCGAAGCCGTCGATCAACGCCATATTGATCTTGAACCGGGCGGCGCGCTCGAGTTTCCGCTTGACCAGCGCTCGGTATGCGTCCAGACCCTGGCCCCGGTCCAATGCCCATCGGTTCACCTCGACGTGCAACAGCCAGTCCGACGCTGCCCGGAACTCGAAGTCCGGATAATCGCGGACATAGATTCCGGGAATGCGCTTGCCGCCGTCCACCCACTGGGCCAACGTCGCCGCGCCGTACAGAACTCCCTGGTCGCCGCCTCCGATGATCCAGACAGATTGGGCGTCGGGCGTCTTGATGACGTACGACTGGCCGCGGCGAGCGGGGTCGGTGAGGACTTGCCGGTCCAGAAAATTCAGCTCGACGCCGGGCCGCGAATCCGCCGAGTAATCCCAAAGCGTAATCGTTGTCCCGGATTCCGCGCTGCCGGAACCCGGGAGCGATGAGCGCAGCATCTCCTCGGCCAGCCGCATCTTCGGCGAACCCTGGCGGGCCACCAGCCTGGCGGGTAAGCCGACGGAGTGGTTCAGCGGCTCGAGGAACTGCGGCGTCGGCAACACCACGGGCTCCGCCGATAACATGCCCGCCACGGCCAACAGGAGTACCCAGTTCCCGGTCAAGCGGCTCCTCTTACCTCCAACGCCCTGGCGATCTCTCGAATCCATTTCAGCCGGCCCTCTCCCAAGAATCCGTAGTTAAAGAACGCAAACCGCCGCACTCCCTGGTTCCACGCAAACTCGACCTTGGCCATCGCGTGCCCCAGATCCGGCGTGATGGGCAGCCCGAGGTTCAAGGTCAGGTTGAGCCTCGCGGCATCGTGGACCTGGGCAAGGCAGAATACCAGATCGCCATTGACGGCATCGGTGTCCGGAGTGTAGGCCAACAAATGAAACGCGTCCGCCACCTGCCGCAGCTCCGGAAGCGAGACACCCTCCATCCAGATGTTCGACGGCGACCCGACAAAGCTCGATGTGAACACGGCCAGTTCCCCGCCCTGGACCTCGCCGCGAATCCGGCGCACGAGTTCCGATACCGTCCTGGACCTCATCCGGATCAGTTGCTGCAATTCCGGGTTCAACGCAACCAGCGTCGCGACCTGTTCCATGTTGTCCGGAGGACCGCCGGCGGCGTCATCCGCGCGGAGTTTGGACATCAGGACACGCTCCAACTCGCCCCGTAACTTCTCCATGGGAATTCCATCGCGCTCGCCGTTCTCTTTGCACGCCGGGCAGAAACACAGAGACAACAGGAAGTTCTCGAGCGGGCCCGCCGGAATGGCGGTGACCTCGTGATGGTGTCCGTGCGCGTAGCCGAGGTACCCGATCGTCTCGAGATCGAGCGAGTGAAACACGCCCGTCCCCCAGATGGCTTTTGCCAGTGCGACCGAATAATCGGCCACGGCCTCGTGGCTGGGACAGACAGCGAACGGGTAAGGATCGCCGAACAGGTTCCGGAGGGTCAGTTCCGGATGTCCGGCGGCGAGCGTCGAGCCGTGATGGAAGACGGTCCATGCGGCCAGATCGATGCGGCGATCGCTCGAAGCCCGGGCGAGTTCCTCGAGCCATCCGGAAGACGCAATAGCCGAGACGCTCGGCCGGATCGGGCCGGCAAACGCGTTGTCGGGAAGCGGGATCAGCAGATGGCCCGACTCCGGAAAGTAGACCCGCTGCCGGCTCCTCCGCGGCAGCAGGAACTTGCCGCTGTGGTAAAGCGTGGTGACGTGTACCCGATTCACGCCCAGGCCCGCGCACTCGTCCACGAATGCGCCCACCCCGCGATCGGCGATGTCCCAGGGATACGCGAACAGTTCGATGGAGGCCGAGGTGCCCATCAGAACTGATACTTCAGCGCAAGTTGCACCTGGCGTGCCGAGTCGGCCGACAGGATACGCCCGAAGAGCGGCGAGGTGAACGTGGCGTTCGGGTTGGCGAAGTTCGGCCGGTTGAAAAGGTTGAAGAACTCGCTGCGGAACTGGAGTTGATGGCCTTCCCACGGCATTGCGATCACCTTGAACATGCCCGTGTCGACATTCGCCAGGCCGGGACCGATCATCGAATTTCGCCCCGCGTTCCCAAATTGACCGGTAGCGTTGGCGCTGAACACCGACGTCTCGAAGTACTTGAGAAGCAGGTCCTGGCGCGGCCGATCGGAGGACAAAACGGGGCTGCCGTTCACATTCGGACGGTCAGAGCCGATCGCCCGAAGCGAGTTGTCGCGCCCGGTCAGCGGGTTGATCGGCAGACCCGTCGCCATGCGGACCAAACCCGAGAGTTGCCATCCGCCAATCACATGCCGGACCGCGGGAGTCGCAGTCGCCAGCTTCGGCAGCTCCCAAACCCAGGACGCCGAGAAGACGTGCTCCCGGTGGAAGTCGGAAAGGCTGCGATTGCTCCTCAGGTTGTCAATATCCTGATACTGGCCGCCGTTCGGGATCGACACTTCGTCAATCGACCTCATCCAGGTGTAGTTCACATCCAGAAGATAGGAATTCGAGAATCGCTTTCTCACCACGAACGCCAGGCCGTTGAACGAACTGTTGGACCGGTTGTCGATGCGCAGCATCGAGCCCACTTGCCCGGGGTTATAGCGCCGGCGTTGTTCGACGTTGGCCAAGGTTGGCGTAATCCCGGGCGTGATGTCCGCCGGGTTGAACTGGTAGAAGCTCACGAGCTTCCGCCCGACGTTGCCGATGTAGGCGACTTCGAGCGCCATGTTCTGCGGCAGCTTCTGCTGGACGGAGAAGCTGTACTGTTGCACGTACGGGTTGGGGAAGTTCGGGTTGGCCGACCAACCGGTCACCGGCGGCAGGAACACCGCCTGCCCGGTTTGCGGGTTGAACTGGGCTAACGGGTCGCCCTGTACCAGGCCGAACCCAAGTTGCCGGCCCTGGAAGGGATCGGAGAAGGAGGGCACCGTGTCCAGGTTGAAAATCGGCAGGAAGGGTTGGTTCAGACTGATGAACTGAGATTGTCCGTTGCCGTAGGGTTGATGGAAGATGCCGTAGCCCATCCGAACGCTGGTAGAGCCGTTGCCGAAGACGTCCCAGGCAATGCCCACTCGCGGCGAGAAGTTGTTGGTGTCCTTGTTGAAGATGCCGCGCGGGATTCCCGGATCGCCAAAATAGGCCATGCCCAACGGCGCCGTCGGAAATCGGCTGGACCGGAACCCGGGGATGAAGTTCGCCGAGTAGCCGTCGGCCTGATAGGTGGGCTCCTCGTAGTGATAGCGCACGCCGAGATTCAGCGTCACCCGCCGGCTGACGCGATAGTCGTTCTGGGCGAAGAAACTCAGGACATAGGTGCGGTGGTTCTCGCGCTCCACCAGCATCTGAAGAAAGCTCGGCCTGCCGATCAGCATGTCGGCCAGCGCGTTTCGCGAATACTGGCCGTTGAATGTAAAGCGGCCGTTGTCAAACGCGGCGTAGCCGGGACCGAACCGGATCGGCTGGTATCCGCCTCCGAACTTCCAGGTGCTGCGCCCGCGGATCCAGGTCAGCGTGTCGAGGAAATCCCACGTGTTGTCGAGCCGTAGCGGGACGCCGGCGATGCGCGGCGACAGCGAGAAACGGCCGGTCGTGCTCACCGATGGAGGGTAGTTTGGCGCCAGGGGATCCGGCAGGTTGACCCCGGCTTCTCGCGGTGTATTGAACGGCGTGTTCTCGTTGGCGCTCGTCTCGAACTTCCGGTTCCACGCCATGGAAAACACGTTGATCAGCGACGGGCTGAACGTATGCGTATCGCTCACGTTGAAGTTCTGGAAATGCAGCGTGTACAGCCCGTTGCCGTACGGCATGTTGCCGTTCGGCGACGCCAGGTTGCCGTAACTCCTCCAGTAGCGCGCGCTCACCTGGTTGTTATTCCGCAGCGAATGGTCAAGGCGGCCGATGAACTGGTTGCCGTCCTCGGCGCGCGGGCGGAGAATCTGGAACCGCCCGTCGGCGAGGTTGGCGGCGGGGATCTTGGACATGATATTGACGGCGGCTGTGTCGAACCGGGTGCGTGGGATCTGCCCTCCCGCGAACGGCTGCCCGGTCGTGGGGTCGGTCGGCGCCCCGCCTCGGGAGTTGCTGAAGTCCCCGTTGCGCTCGGCGTCGGTTGGGGGAATTGCGTCGTTGTTTAGCTGTGTTTCCCGGATCCGCGTGCCCTGCCAGCCGGCGAAGACGAACGTCTTGTTCTTGCGAATCGGGCCGCCGCCGGTTGCGCCAAACTGGTTCTGTATCAGAAAGGGTGTCGTCGGGGCGAAGAAGTTCCGCGCCGTCAGGTTGTTGTTGCGATGAAACTCGAACAGGCTGCCGTGATAGCTGTTGGTGCCCGAGCGGGTCACCACCTGAATGGTTGCCGACGACGCGAGTCCCTTCTCGGCGTCATAGGCATTGGTGGTCACCTTGAACTCGGAGAGAAAGTCCGGCGGAGGTAGCGGATTGCCTTCACCGTACTGAATCGAGTTATAACGCGCGTTATCCAGCAGGAAGTTGTTCCCGCTCCGCCGCCCTCCGGCGACGTTGACATTCACTGAATAGCTCGTCGGACGCGCACCCGCGCTCACTTCCGTCACCGTCGGAATCAGCACCAGCAGCGAGGCGGGACTCCGGCCGCTGAGCGGCAACTCTACCAACCGCTTTCCTTCCATCAGCGCTCCGATGGAGGCCTGCCGCGTGTCGATCGCTGGCGCGCTTCCTTCCACGGTCACGACCTCGCTCACCGCCCCGACTCCCAAACTGAAATCCACCCGGGCGTTCTCCTGCACTGAAAGCGCGACGCCCTTCCGTACCGATTTCTTGAAGCCGTTCGCTTCGGCCTCGACTGTGTAGGTCCCGGGCGGCAGCAACGACACCAGGTAGGCCCCGGCGTCGTCGGTGCGAGTCTCTCGTTCCTGGCCCGTTTGGTCGCTGATGACCTTGACGGCACACGCGGGTACCACGGCGCCTGTCGTGTCGCTCACGATTCCGACAATCGACGCCGTCGTCTGCGCCAGCGCGGCGTTTCCCGCCAGCGCGAATGTGAGGGTAAGTACCCGGCTAAAGCTAAAGGTTCGGCACTGCATGGCTGACCTCCCGTCGCGATCCCTTGCGCGTGATTTGTATGATGATATTGCAAACATACACCAGGACAGGTATCTTCTGTCAAGGAAGAAAACCATTCAGAAGCGTGCCTGCCCCGGAAATCGGGCTTTCCGGTTCCACTGGACCCTGGTATTGACGGGGCCAGTCGTGTTCGAGGCGAAATCAAGTGAACTCCGCCAGGCGATTGCGCAGGTAATCCAGCGTCTCCAGCCAACTCGCCTGATCGCCGCCGAGAGGGTCCACCGTGTCGAAACGGAAGTGCAGATCGAGGAAATCGGAAAGACCCTTCACCATGCCTCGGACCTCGTCGACTTGCGATTGTGTCTGAGGAGTGTCAACGGCGGCGCGATGCGCCAGCAGGCGATGATACGCGGCCAGCAGCCCCGCAAACCGGTGTGCGACATCCAGGCACTTCTTCAGGTAAGCGACATCTTCGAGGGAGTCCTTGCGGAGGTCCGGACTGCGAAGCGCGGCGTTGACGATGGCGCCGGCTTCCGAATTGACCTCGGCATAGCTCCGCCACAGATGAGACCAGCGCTCCTGCCAATCCGCCGGAGAGAGGCGCAGTTTCCCGATCCACCGTTGCGAGTCGGAATCGGGCGGCGTCGAACCGGAATCGCGATCCAGCTCCAGAATTCGCCAGAGAATGGGCGTCGCGTACAGGCGTTCGGGCGCCACCGGGACCATCAGCGATCCGTCGGGGGCGCGTGGCTGCGGCTGGAAGAACGTCATATAGCGCAGCATCGTCTCTCCCGCCCGTTTTCCGTATAGTTGGAGGCACGCTTCGGACAGCAGTCCTCCCTGAGGAACATCGAGATTGGTCATCATGGCTCGACGGGCCGCCTGACCGGATTCATAAGTCGCCGGTATGCGGTGTCCCGGAGCCTTCGAGTTCCAGGCGAATTCGCTGTTTAGAATCTGGAGGGGCTCCTGAAAGACCGAACCGCAGAAGTTGTAGATCGTCTCCGCGCCGGTGAACAGGCCATTCATGGCGGCCACTGGCGAGTAGGGGTAGTTGAAGGATCTCGCGCTGTAGTGGTCGGCTCCCCCAACGAAGAACAGGAATGTGGGAAAGGACCGCCCTTCGGCCGCCAGGCGTTCATGGAAGGCATCCAGCCATCGCTTGCCCGACCCCTGTTGAGGCATTACCTCACGAAAACAGATCTCGACATTCCCCTCGTCCGGCAGCAGGGAAACCACATTCGCCCAGAAACTCAGGTGGGCCTCCCAGGACGCCTTGTCTGTCGCGCTGGGAGAGTACCCCGGCGAGACAAGAATCACGGTACAGTCCCGGCGCGCATCGTACCCGGTGTCGGGGTTCCTGACGCTAAACACGGCCTTCATCAGATTCCGGTAGCCGTGAGCCATCGCGCCACTACCGCCGTCCTTCGCGAGGAAGTCATCATTCGGCCACCTGGCCTTGCACCGGGGGCATCGAGTCCGCCAGTCCGCCAGACGATTGTTGTCGTCGCCGGTTTCCCCCCTCCGGACGATGTTGCCTACGTCTTCATGGTGGATATAAACCGCCCCCGGCTCCACCGAACTCACGAACTGCCGCATCTCTTCAGCCTTCAGCCGGTTCAACTCTTCGTTGCCGCGACACGTCCCCAGCAGCCCGCCAGTCGGGCTTCCCTCGCGATACGTCGGATTCGCCTCGCCGAAGCACGAGTACACCGCGCCGTGCGGGTAGCTTTCGCGGTTGTGCCAGATCGTCCCGATGTTATGTTCCGGGCGAACCAGCGCCGCCTGGTAGTTGGAGCCATAGCCTCCGAACATGAGTTTGATGCCCCGCTCGCGGGCATACGCATTCAACTCCCGCATCATCTTCGAGTAGCCGGGCGCTTTCTCACTCTTCCAACCGAAGCCATCGAAGACCACCGTGTTGATCTTGTACCGGAGGCAGAAATCGAGCTTTCGTTTGACCCGCTGAATGTACGCTCTCCGCCCATCGCCCCAGTCGTAGGCCCACCGGTTCGCCTCGGCCTGCAACAGCCAGTCGGACGCGGCGCGAAAGCGGAAATCCGGATAGTCGCGAATGTGCGCTTCCCTCAGGCTCGGGCCGTCGTGGAGGTCCATCCACTGCGCCAGCGAGGCCGCCGCGTAGAGTACGCCTTGCGCGCCGGACCCCACCAGCCAGGCTTCATTGCGATCAGGAAGAATGAGAATCACATACGCCTGGCCGGCGGCGGACGAATCAGCGAGGACCTTTCGGTCCTCATCATCCAAACGGGAGGCAATTGCTTCGCCGAGTTCCCTCCCTTTTTGGGAATCGACCAGGTGGATCGCCACGCGACTCTTCCCGACCGTGGCGCCCGCCGGAACCCGCTGCGCGGACACCTGGGCAGAACCGGCAAGCCGTCCGATTTCCGCCTCCAGGAGGTCCGCGGCGAGCGTGAGCTTCGCGGACGGATTCACGGGGAGGACGATGCTCGGGCCTCCGCCCGCGTTCAATCGCAACGATCGCGGTCCAACCGATATTGAATGAGGCAGGGGGATCACTCGACTCGTCGCTGCCGAACCGGACGCCGCGTCCGCGGCCCCACCAACAGGTACGGCCAGACCCAGGCCGCCCGCAAGCGAGCCCCCGACAAATGTTCTTCTGTGCATGTTTCTTTCCCGGTGGTAACGCCCGGCGTTCTCCCTGGCGCGGGCAAATTGTATGATAATATTGCATACGAATATCAAAACGGGTATTCTCTGTCAAGAACCAAAACTCAACAACGGGAGCGAGCGGCCGTGTTTGGGCTTCCTCGGTTCCGGTAGGAGATTGTATGTCCGTGATGACCGTACGAGGGCCGGTGGACGCCTCGGAACTCGGCTACACGCTCTCGCACGAGCATCTGCTCTGCGACCTCTGGAAGATGGTCCGTTCCTACGATTGCATCCTCGATGACGTCGACCTGGCGATCAAGGAATTGTCAGACTATGCCGCTGCCGGCGGACGGTCCCTGATCGACGTCACCAGCGGGGGCTTGAACCGCAATCCCGTGGCTTTGAAACGGATCTCGGAGGCCACCGGCGTCCACGTCGTGATGGGCGCCGCGTGGTACCGCGAGGACGTCTATCCGTCCTTCGTGCAGGAGACCGAAACCAATGCCCTGGCCGCGAAGATCGTCGCCGAACTCACCGAAGGGCTCGAGGGAACCGACATCAAAGCCGGCGTCATTGGCGAGATCGGCACGGAGCGCCGCTTCATCACACCGGCGCAGGAGAGGGTCTTCCGCGCCAGCGCGCGGGCGCAGCGCCAGACGGGCGTCCTCATCGTGACCCATACCACTCACTTCGGCGAGCTTGCCCTGGAGCAGATCGCGCTTCTGAAGGAAGAGGGCGTCGAGCCCGATCGCATCGCGGTCAGCCATCTCGGCGACCGCATCAGCCCGGACCGGTTCCTGGCCATTGCGCGCGAGGGTGTCTATCTCAGCATCGACAACATCGGCTACTGCGGCGACGGCTATCCTCCCGACGAGGTCAGGGCCGAGAACGTGCGCCGCCTGATCGAGGAAGGCTACCTCGACCAGATCATGCTGGGGGGAGACGTCTGCCAAAAATCCCACCTCCGCGCCTATGGAGGCAAAGGATATGCGCATGTTCCCCGTGTCTTCCTCCCAATCCTGCGCGGCATCGGAATCACCGAGGAGCAGATCCACCAGATGACCGTTGTGAATCCGGCCCGCGCCCTGGATGTTTCAGCCGTGGACGTCGAGTTCGCAGCCCCGGAACTGCTCAAGGCTGAGCGCTGACCGCGATGGGTCACGTGTATCTTGTCCTGGCTGTGGTCAGCCTTGGCTGCCTCGGAGTGCTTCATAAAGTGGCGGACCACCGCCGCTGCCGGCCCCAGGCCATCAACGCGGTGTTGTTCCTGGCGGCCGGCCTGGTGCTCACAACCGTGACCACCTTCAAACTCGGCGCCGAGGCGTGGACGCGAGTCCCGCCCCAGGCGTGGTGGGTGGCCAGCGCGTGTGGCTTGTGCGCCTCGGTGGCGATTCTGCACTTCCAGCACGGAGTACGCCACGGCCGCATTTCCACGAGTTGGCTGATCGTCAACCTCTCCACCATCGTGCCCACGATCCTGTCAGTCCTGATCTACAGCGAGACCGTCAGTCCTCGGCGCGCCGCCAGCCTGGCGCTCGCCCTGCTGGCCTTGATTCTGCTGTGGATCGACCGGCGGAAAGAAGAAGCCGCGGCGGGAGAAAGCGCTTGACCCTGTATGTCCGCTACATGCTGGTCGCGTTCCTGACCAACGGCCTGGGCGCGTTTGGACTGCGCGTTCTCGCCGGCGCCGGTCTGGGTCACGTGCGGGAGCAGCAGTACTTGAGCCTCTGGTACGTTGCCGGAGCACTGGTCGCCGCTGTTCCCTTTCTCCGTCTGCGAAGCGGCATGGAGCCTCGGGAATGGCTGCTGGGCGGAGCGATGGCCGGCTGTTCGCTGTTCGGCCAGCTTGGTATGGCCTTAGCGCTGACCCACGGTCTACCCGGGTTTGTCGTGTTCCCCGTCGCCACTGGCGGAGGCTTGCTGTTTGTCCTGGCAGTCGGTGTGGCCGTCTTCCGCGAGCGGGTCCACTGGGCCGGCTATTTGGGAATCGCCACCGGGACGCTGGCCCTGATTCTCCTGGCGCTGCCCTGATTCCGCTAGGCTGCAGCGAAACCCGCGGACCCTTGCTTCACGCTGAACGCCGTAACCTTTCCTCCCGCCCTCAGTAGATACCATGTGAAGGCACTGTGAGCGACTGGACGGATGAAGCGGTGATGGAGGCCGTTCGCGCGGGAGATGCGCGAAAGCTCTCCATTCTCTTCGACCGTCATCATGCCGCCCTCTACCGGTTCTATGTCCGGATGACGGGCGACCGCGCCCGCTCCGAAGACCTTGTGCAGGAAGTCTTTTGGCGGATTCTTCGCTACCGGGACACCTACCAGACCGGCGCGATGTTCACCGCCTGGATGTACCGGATCGCCCGGAACGCGCATCACGACGAGTGGCGCAAGCGGAAGCGCGAAGTTCCGATCGCGGACGAGTGGGAGGCCGCGTCGGCCGAAGGCCTGTCGCTGGAGCGGCGACAGCAGATCGGCTTCCTGCGGGAGGCCCTGTTGCGGCTGCCGGCGGCCAAGCGCGAAGTCCTGGTTCTTCATCGCTTTCAAGGGATGAAGTACGACGAGATCGCCGGCCTCCAAGGCTGCGAGGTGAACACGATCAAGGTACGGGCGCACCGCGCGCTCAAGGAACTACGGGCCCTTTACGAACAGTTGACCGGGGTGAAGCATGATGAACTGCGAGCAAGCCCAGATGCGGATGATGGACTACCTTTCCGGGAGCCTGAACGAGGATGGGCGCCGGGAAATGGAAGCGCATCTTGACGGCTGTGGGCCGTGCCGTACGGAAGTCGAGGTGTGGCGGGGCCTGGACGGATGGCCCGAAGAGACTCCGCCCGCGGCCATCCGGGTTCGTTTTCACCAGATGCTGGACGAACACGAGGCCGCCTCGCGACGCGGGTGGTGGCGCTGGGAGAGTTGGTGGCCCGTGCGGCCCGCCTTCCAGGTGGCGGTGGCGTTACTGTGTGCAGCCGTGGGTTGGTTCGCCGGCTGGATGCCTTCCCACCAGCGCGGCAGTGGGGAGATCGCGACCTTGCGGACGGAGATGCGTGGCCTGCGGGAAATGGTCGCGTTGTCGCTGCTCCAGCAGACTTCGGCGAGCGAGCGCCTGCGCGGTGTCAGCTACTGCTCGACGCTCGAACGGCCTGACTCGGAAGTGCTGCGGGCGCTGTTGCGGACACTGAATTTGGATCCGAGCGTCGATGTCCGTCTTGCGGCCATCGATGCGCTGAAACGGTACCGTGCCGAGCCTGCGGTGAACAAAGGGATCGTCGAGGCCCTGTCGCGGCCTCAGTCGCCGCTGGTTCAGATTTCGCTGCTGGATTCACTCGGCGATCGGCCCGGCCCGACGGCCCTCGAAGTGATCCGGCGCGTCGAGCGCGATCCCGGCGCACACGAACTCGTCAGGCAGCGGGCCGCCACGGTGGCCGCTCAGTTGGAATCGGGCGGAAGGCTTTAGAAGGGACATGAACATGCGTCGAGCGAGAGTTCTGACATGGTTGGCTGCTGTGGCCTGCGGCCTCCTCCCGGCACAGACTGCGGGATCCGGCCGGTTGATGGTCAAGTTTTCGGATCCATCGCGGCCGGGCGCCATCAAATGCCACATGCTGAATGGCGAGATCGTCGTCACGGCATATGAAGGCAAGGAGGTCATCATCGAGACGGCCCCCGGGGAGCGTCGGGATCCGCCCGGCCGCTCGAACCGCCGATCCGCGGAGCGCGAGCCACCGTCACCGCCCCCGCCGCCCCTGGTGTTCTCGGGCGGAGCCGGCCTGACGGTCGAAGAGCAGAACAACATCATCACGGTCTCTCCTGACATGATTGGCCGTGGCTCCAGCCTGAGGATTCAAGTTCCCACGGCGACGTCGCTAGACCTGCGAACCATGAATGGGCGGCTTCAGGTCGAAGGCGTCGGCGGCGAGATCCAGGCCCAGGCAGTCAACGGAACCGTCCAGGTGACCGATGTTCTGGGTCCGGTGGTCGCTCACACGGTCAACGGAAACCTGAAAGCCGTCTTCGTCCGCGTCCCTGCCGGCAAACCGATGTCATTCAGCTCTCTGAACGGGGCCATCGATGTCACCTTCCCCGCTGACTTGAAGGCGAATCTCCTGATCACGACCGGACAAGGGGAAGTCTACTCCGACTTTGACATTACCTTGAAGAAGGGATCCGAACCCGTGGCGGAGGACAAGCGCGGCGAGGGCGGCAAATACAAGGCGCGATTGGAATCGGCGCTGAGCGGAGTGATCAACGGCGGCGGCCCCGAACTACGCTTCAAGACCTTCAACGGCAAGATCTATCTGAGGAAGAAGTAACCTCAGAGCGCCGGATCTCGCGGAAGCCGGCGCAGCCGCGCGATCTGCAGTTCGGTGCGCTCGATGAACCTTCCCCAGACGGCATCCGGATCGGGGTGGAACACGCTGTTGGTGTCACCTTTGAAGATGTGCCAGGTGCCGGTCTCGACCTCGTGCTCCAGTTGTCCAGGCCCCCATCCCGAATGTCCCAGGTAGACTCGGAACTCGCTGGCGCCGGTTCCCGCCGTCAGTGACTTCTCGAGCAGCGTCCGCGTCGTGATCAAGTGCACGTCGCCAAATACCGTTTGGGCTTCTTCTGGTTTCGCCTTGGCCTTGAGCAATGCGAGCACACCGGTCCGTTGCACGGGCCCTCCCAGGAAGACCGGCTCAGTGCGTCCGCTAGCCTTCTCGAGTTCCTCGAATACGCGGGACATGGGGATGCGGGTGCGGCGATTGATCACGAGCCCCATCGCTCCCTCCCGGTCGAAGTGCACCAGGAGAATGACGGCCTCGTCGAAATTCGGATCCGGCAGGTCGCGCCGGGCCACCAGAAACCGGCCAGGAGCCAGGTCTCGCGTGCGGCTGCTGAATTGAACCGGCCAAAGGTCAATTTCGGCGCGGGTCTGTGCCCGGTCCCGGTGAAGGCTCGACCACCAGAGAGCGATGGCCATGCCGGTGACCGCTCCGGCGATCAACAAGCGTAGGGCCATCCGAGGCATGATCTTATTCTGCGTCTTTTCCGCAGCCGCCGCCACTCGATTTTGACCGAGTAGCGATCCCAGGTCCTGTGAGTTCCTGCCGTCCTCCAACGTTGCCCTTAGCTGATCCGGCGGCCGAACTCCTCGTCGAAGAGCAGCAGGCTCAGTTGAACCAGAGTCGCCATCGCGACCAGGGACAGCGCCCGCTCGATCTTGTCCGGCGCCTGGAACACAACCGCCCAACTCCCGATGCATCCCGCCGCGGCGTAGAGCAGGGCCGCGGAGCCTCGCGTGAGTTGCCACCCGTCCCGCAGCCGTCGCGGCCAGAACAACTCACTCACCCCGATCCACGCCGTGCTCAGCGCCGCCCACTTGATCCAGGAGGGGATGCGCGTCTCCCAGGCAATTGCGTCGCTGACCGTGCCGTGCGCCGTTCTCCAGAGAGCCCAGTTCTCGAACAGGTCACCCGTCACCGCCACCAGGGTCAAGCCGGCCACGATCCATCCCAACAGCCCCAGCCTGCTTCGCAGCGCGAGGCCGGTTAGCAGGTACATGATGCCGTAGCTGAGGATAAAGCCCAGATCCACGAGCGCGTGTCTGCTCAGGCTTCCGGCAAACTCCTTCTGCGCATTGTTCCCCGGACGGTCGAGGCCGCTGGGAAAGCCCGCTCCGTAGATCGCATGAATGTCATGCGCATCGCGCACGAGTTCCGCCGCCAGCACCGGGCTGTCCAGGTTCGATGGCAGGTTGTCCTTCTGGACCGGCGCGACCACGCCGGTCGCGATTCCGAACAGCGCGGTGAACAGCGTCGCCAGCGTGAGCCATCGCCTCATGGTTGGCCTTCCTCCAGGAAAGCGGCCACTGCCGCCTTCTCCCCTTTGTAACCGTTGGCAAACCCGTCCCTGATCCGCCGCGTCTCCCGGCTGGTCAGGTGCCAGCTCAGCGGAGTCGGATTCTCGGGGTCCTCCGGCCACTCGAACACAACCGGCTCGGCCACATGCACGCCACGGGCTCGCGCCACCTGGAGCAAAGTCCGCAGACGGTTGTTGTTGTGGTCGATCTGCGAGACGCCGCGCATGTGCAGCAGGGTGGAAAGCGGCGCCGCGGCCTGAAAGAAAAAGCCGCGCCCGCCCTCGCCGGCCGCTTCCCCCGGCAGGGGACCGCGGATCTGGATCAACATCACGCGCCGGCCTTCCAGGCCGGGCAGCGCCTCTTCCATCCAGTCGGTCAACGTCGCCATTCCGTAGAGATCGTAGTAGCCGCCATCCACGGCGTGATACTGCAGCCGGCGCGGCAATGCCGGATCGCCGGGGGGCGGCTCGGCCTGGGCAGCCGGGGAGACATAGGGAAAGGTCGCGGACAGCCGCGCCGCCGTCACGATCGGCAAGTCGTATCCGCGTTCCGCGTACAAGCGGTAAAAGGTGCGCCGGCCCGGTGTATCGAGTGCGAAGTCCGCCGTTCCCAGTAACAGCCGGGCGCCGGAACCCACCAGGGTGGCGTTGAAGAATACGGCGGGCCGATCCCCGGCCTTGACCTCCGGTCGCCACGAACGCAGGGGCTCGTTCAGATCGACGCCTCCCACCGCGCGCCGCCAGCCGTACTCGGCCGCCCACCCCCGGTCCGACCAAGGCAGCCCTGGAAACAGCAGCCGGATCAGGTCCGGATAGGCTAATCCCCAGGCGATCTCATCCAGGGTGGAATGCGTCGATGCGGCCAGAACTTCCGCCTCGATCAGGCTCGGCGCGACATACCCGTTTTGATAGGCCCGCACGAAGTACATCGCCCCCACGCTGCCCCCCGAGACGGCACTGATCACGCGAATCGACTCGGAGAACTGCCGTCCGAGGCCGAGCGTCGTTTCCAGGTGCCGCAACAAGCCGCCCAGGACATACCCGGTCCAGGCGGTGGCCTGAATGCCGCCGCCCGCCGTGGCGACCAGAATCACGGGGCGCTCCGGATGCGATCGCACGACATCGGCCGGCAACAGCAACTCCGGCTCGTGTGCGATCTTCGAGACCCGATAGGTATGTCTCGACTCGACCCAGGTCCCGCTGTACCCGACGATCGCGGCCGCCACAATCAGCAGCGGAAAACGAAAACGGTCGCCGAAAAACGCCAGTCCGGAAAAGCTCCAGCAGATGAGGTTGATCAGCAAGGTAACGCAGCCGAGCGTCGGCACGATGGGGTTGTTGTCGGACCCCACCCGAATAAAATCCACCATGCTCAGATACTTCGCGATGCCCAATATGCCATACAGGATGAACGTCGCGGCCGTGGCCAGCAGCGCGCCCGAGTGCCCCCTCAACAGGTACGGATTCCGCCGGTCGATGTAGCCCTGCCGCGTCCAGTAGACGATCTGGATCACGAAGCGGTCAATGCGGGGATGGCTCGGCGATTGCCACCACCACACCACCAGCGTCAGGCACACCGCGGACGTAATGAGCGCGGAGAGCAGCACCGCCCAAATGGCTTCCCCGTGCTCGGTGACCCGTAGGGCCGCGATGAACCCGGCGAGATTCGCCAGCACGCACAGCACGGCGAAGACCACAACCACCAGGGTGCCGTTGTCGAACTCATGTCCGCCGATCGCCCGTATTCCGCTGAACCAGGCGGGCAGCGCGGGCGCATCGAAGCGGGCGCGCGCGCCTTTCAGAACCAGGTCCATGGTGATAGCAACCGAGGCCGCCGCGACGACCGTCAACATCGCCACCAGCCCCGCGCGCCAGAAGGGGAGATCGTACATCCCCATCAGCAGTCCGCTGGCGCCGCTCTTCAAGGCCAGAAAGGGAAAGGCAGCCAGCAGAATCCCGCACAACACCGGTACCCGCATCAGGTAGAGGTATGTGAAGACCATGTTCCTCCTTGGCTGCTAACTTGTCCGGGCCGGTCCGCGACTCTACTCCTACAAACGCGAAGGGCCGCTCAAATCCCTCAGCCCGCGCCCGCTAGACTAGCGGCGGATGCGATCGTACGGCGGCAGGGGACCGCGCATGAACAGCGACTCCCGCTGCGCCCGGTACCGCACATCCAGATGCGGCGTCTGGACCTTGTGCCCGTGTTGGACCGTCGAATCCATGATCGCCTCGATCGCGCCCGTCGCCAGCAGCGTCCTCTCCGGCGGATAGAATTCCTTGTTTTGCACGAAGGTCTGTTCCATCCAGTAGGTCAGGCCGTGGCCGTGGCTCCAGGGCCGGCCCCACTGCGTCAGGAAACTGCAGGAAACAGGGTCGGCCTTGCCCTCGATCTCGGCGGCGAACCCGGCCTGCTGGGTCTTTCCGTTCAGCAGATACAGCACTCCCAGCAATCCGCTTCGGTAGCCAAGCAGAAAAAGGATGGGGTCCTTGACCTTTTCGAGGGGCAGCGGTGTCAGCGAGTCGTCATTGCGCATCGCTTCTTCCAGCAGGTTCATGGCCCACGGGTTCGCCGCCGTCCATTTCCAGACTTCAGGGCCGTCCAGACACTGTACCCAGGCGATCCCGGTCTCTCCGCCCTTGCGCCGCTCCACCATGCTTTGGAACATTTCGATGCCGTGGTAGCCGTAGGCTTCCTTGCCGCCGTACCAGTAGCCGACAGCGCGCTTGACCGGCGCCTCCAGATCCAGTTCCAGCGCGGGGCGGCGCCACGTGAGGGTAATGGAGGTCCCTGCGATGAGGGGAAAGCGCAACTCGCGCGACCAGTCGAACATCTGTTTGGCCTTTTTCCACTCGGTCGAGAAGTGCTTGTCGACAAAGACCGGCGCGACGTGTCCGGTCTCCCGGAAGGTGCGTACGATCTGCTCCATCAACTCGTAGCGGGGATACAGCTTCTGTCCTTTGGCGTTCATCGGGTAATCGCCGTGTTCGCCGATGAGGGCGACCCCTCGCACGCCGGGCACGATGGCCTCGCGAACCGTGGGTTTCCGGGGAATGTGGTATTTGGCAAGTTCGGCGAGCCCAACGTCGGTCGATGGCGTCTGTTCGAGATAAGCGGCCGCGATCTCGAGTTCGGAGTCGTGGTGTTTGCCTTCCCAGTGGTATCCGCGCAGGATGTTGCCAATGAAGACGTCGGCGTGGGAGTTGCGGAAATAGACGGTAATGATGGCGGCAATCTGGGTGCGTCGGGAGGCGGCAAGCGCTACCCCGCCTGTAGCCGCGAGAAACGATCGGCGGTTCATGCTCTCGTTACTATACTCCCCTCGGGAGGCGAAGGCGGCGGAAGCGCGGAGGCGGCGTAACGGACTCTACGGCCGGCGCTTCTTTGCCGCCATCAACTCTTCCAGGTTCACCAGATGGGTAGGGTAATTGCCGCTGTAACAGGCGTAGCAGAACTCCTGATCGAGATCGCCGACGGCGCTGCGCAAGGCGCCCATCGACAAATACGATAAGGTATCGGCCTCCACGAACCGGCGGATCTCTTCAATCGAGTGATTGGCGGCGATCAGTTCGCTGCGAATCGGCGTATCGACCCCGTAAAAACAGGGTGAGATCGTCGGCGGGCAGGAGATGCGCAAATGGATTTCTCGCGCGCCCGCTTGCCGCACCATGCGTACGATCTTCCGGCTGGTGGTGCCGCGCACGATGGAATCGTCCACCAACACCACGCTCTTGCCCTCGAGCAGATGCCGGATGGGATTCAGCTTGAGCTTCACGCCGAAATCGCGGATCGCCTGCGACGGCTCGATGAACGTCCTTCCGACATAGTGATTGCGGATCAGAGCCTGACGGTACGGCAGTCCGGACTCGGCCGCATAGCCAATCGCCGCCGATACGCCGGAGTCGGGAACGGGAACCACCAGGTCGGCATCCGCGGGGGCTTCGCGTGCGAGCAACCGGCCCAGCATTTCTCTCGACTCCTGCACCGGCCGGCCGAAGACCAGCGAGTCCGGCCGCGCGAAGTAGACGTGTTCGAACACGCAATGTGCGCGATCCAGCGCCGGCGTGAACTGCTGGCGCGTGACGCCTTCCGGACCCACCGTCACCATCTCTCCCGGCTCGACATCGTTCAGGTACACCGCGCCAATCAGGTCGAACGCGCATGTCTCCGAAGCGAACACATAGCAGTGCCGTCCGCCCGAGAGTTCCATCTGCCCCATCGCCAACGGTCGGAATCCGTTGGGATCGCGCGCGACAATGATCCGATCCTTGGCCAGGAACACCAGCGAATAGGCGCCTTCGAGCTGAATCAGCGCCTCGCGGAGGGCGCCGTTGAGCGTCCGTTCGCGCGACCGCGCGACCATGTGCAGAATCACTTCCGTGTCGCTCGACGCCTGGAAGATCGAGCCGTCCGATTCCAGTTCTTCGCGCAACTCGGTGGCGTTGGTGATGTTGCCGTTGTGGGCGACCGCGACTTGCCCCTTGTTGCAGGACACGGAAAACGGCTGGGCGTTCAACAGGACCGTATCGCCCGCGGTGGAGTAGCGGGTATGGCCAATGGCGATATCCCCTTCCAATCCTTCCAGGACGGCTGGGGTGAAGATTTCGTTGACCAGCCCCATCGACTTGTGGCAGCGAATCTCCTGACCCGTGCTGGCTGCAATGCCGGCGCTCTCCTGTCCCCGGTGCTGGAGCGCGTACAACCCCAGATAGCTCAGCTTGGACGCCTCCGGATGTCCGAAGATCGCGAACACGCCACATTCGTCGTGGAACTTGTCAAACATAGGCCCCCCTTTACGGATGTGTCTGCTCCGGATGCAACATCGCTTCCAGGCTGCCCTTCCATCCTTCTTTCAGACGAATCGCGTCCACATCTACCAGTATCCGCCCGCGATTGCGGATCACCAGACGGCCCGGTTGCGTGCGGCCCAGTGTCGCCGCGTCGATCCCGTGCCGGCGCGCCGCCTCCACCACCCGCTCCGGCGCCGCGGTGGAAACCAGAACGCGCGAGGGCGCTTCGTGAAACAGCAGGAACTCGGGCCGCAGATCCGAATCGAGATCGATCGCCGCGCCCATCTCCGCTTTGCCGAACGCGCACTCGGCCAGGGCAACTGCCAACCCGCCGTCGCTCAGATCATGCGCCGATTCGGCCAGGCCCGCCCGCACGATTTCCCGGGTCGCCTCCTGGACGCGCTTCTCGTACTCCATGTCCAGCGCCGGAGGCAGGCCCCATAGCGTCTTCAACACGGCCTTGGCGTATTGGGTGCCGCCGAAACGCGTCAGATCGCAATCGCGCAACCCTCCGAGCAGGACCACGGTACGGCCGGGCTGTTTGAAGTCGACCGTCACCGGCGTTCCCGTCGGCAGCAATCCCACGATTCCCAGAACCGGCGTGGGGAACACGCCTTCTCCCAGGGTCTCGTTATACAGGCTGACGTTGCCCCCCGTGATAGGAGTCTCGAAGAAGGCGCACGCTTCGGCCATCCCTTCGATCGACTCCACCAGTTGCGACATGATCTCCGGCCTCTCCGGATTTCCGAAGTTGAGGTTGTTGGTCGCGGCCACGGGAAGCGCGCCCACCGCCGAGAGATTCCGGCAGCACTCGGCGACATTCAGCTTTGTCCCTTCACGCGGGTCGAGGTAACAATAGCGGCCGTTGCCATCCAGGGCCATCGCCACCGAGGAGCCGGTCTCCTTGATGCGAATCAGGGCGGCATCGCCGCCGGGCCCCACCACCGTGTTCGTCCGCACCATGTAGTCGTATTGCTGCCAGATCCACTGCTTGGAGCAGACATCGGCCGAGCGGAGAATGGTGTCGAGGTCGGCGGCCAGGTCCGTGCTGGTGAACGGCGGCCCTTCCATCGGTGCGCGCCGGAAGGGTTTGGTGTGCGGCCGCTCGTAGAGGGGCGCTTCGTCGGCCAGAGGACGATTCGGAATTTCCGCCACCACGGCGCCGTGATCTTTAACGCGCAGCAGGCCGTCGCCGGTCACGTGTCCGATGGTCACCGCATCCAGGCCCCACTTGCGGAAAACCTGGAAGACCTCGTGTTCGCGGCCGCCCTCGGCCACCAGCAGCATCCGCTCCTGCGATTCGGAGAGCATGATCTCGTAAGGGGTCATGCCGGTCTCGCGCTGGGGCACGAATTGAAGATCGATCTCGATGCCCGTGCCGCCCCGGGACCCCATCTCGCAGGTGGAACAGGTCAGACCGGCCGCGCCCATGTCCTGGATGCCCACGATGGCGCCGGTCCGCATCGCCTCCAGGCAGGCTTCCAGCAGTAGCTTCTCCATGAACGGATCGCCTACCTGGACATTCGGGCGTTTCTGTTTGGACTCCTCGGTGAATTCGGCCGACGCCATCGACGCCCCGTGGATTCCGTCCCGGCCCGTCTTTGCTCCCACGTAGATCACCGGGTTCCCCACGCCGGACGCTTTGGCGTAGAAGATCTCGTCGGTGCGGAACACCCCCAGGGCAAACACGTTCACCAGCGGGTTGCCGCTATAGCCGGCTTCGAACAGACACTCGCCGCCCACCGTCGGGACTCCGAAGCAGTTGCCGTAGTGCGCGATTCCGGAGACGACGCCCTCCACAATCCGCCGGTTCCGCTTGCCGTTCACCGGATCGTCGAGCGCGCCGAAGCGCAGCGAGTTCAGCACCGCCACGGGCCGCGCGCCCATTGTGAAGATGTCGCGCAGAATGCCGCCCACGCCGGTCGCCGCGCCCTGGAACGGCTCGATGAAGCTGGGGTGGTTGTGCGATTCGATCTTGAACGCGATGGCATAACCGCCCCCGATGTCGATGATCCCGGCATTCTCGCCCGGCCCCTGCAGGACCAGGCTGCTGCGCGTGGGCAGCTTCTTCAGGTGAAGGCGGGAACTCTTGTACGAGCAGTGCTCGCTCCACATCACGCTGAAGATGCCCAGTTCCGTGAGCGTGGGCTCGCGTCCCAGGATTCCGGCGATCTTCTGATACTCGGATTCGGTGAGCTGGTGCTGGGCGATCAGCTCGGGGGTGATCGAGGTGGCTGCGCTCATTGATTGATCCGGGCGAACGACTCGACCATGGACTGAAACAACCCGAGTCCATCGGTCGAACCCATCAGCGGGTCCGAGGCCCGCTCCGGATGAGGCATCATGCCGAGCACGTTGCGCTCGCGGCTCAAGATTCCAGCGATATCCCGCATCGACCCGTTGGGGTTCCCAACATAGCGGAAGGCGATCCGGTCTTCGGCTTCGAGTTCGTCCAGTACCCGGGGTTCGGCGACATAGCAGCCTTCGCCGTGAGCGATCGGAATCTCGAGAACGTCGCCCTTTGCGTAGCGGGACGTGAAGCCGCTGCCCGCGGTCTCGCACCGCAGGCGCACCGGGCCGCAGATGAACTTCAGCCTCTGATTCCGCACCAGCGCGCCCGGCAGCAGGCCGCACTCGGTCAGGATCTGGAAGCCGTTGCAGAAGCCCGCCACGGGCCCGCCCTCCCGCGAAAACTCCCGCACGGCGTTCATCACCCGCGAGAACTTTGCGATGGCCCCGCACCGGAGATAGTCCCCGTATGAGAATCCGCCCGGGAGAATCACCGCGTCCACGTCGCCGACCCGAGCCTCATCGTGCCAGATGAACTCGGCCTGGTGTCCCACATTATGGGTGACCGCGTACCAGGCGTCGTGATCGCAATTACTGCCTGGAAAGACAATGACTCCGAATTTCATGCCGCCATGCCGTTGCTGTTTGGGATAGCCTAAGTGTAGCAGCTTGGGGGTGGCTTCTGCGCATGCTCGGGGAGGAGGAGGCAGCGCGTGACGATCTTCGCCACTATCTTCGCCAAGAACTACCTCGCCCATGCCCGCACCCTGATGGAATCGGTGGCGCGGTACCACCCCGAGGCGCGGCGCGTGGCCCTGCTGGTCGATCGGCCGGACGGCCATTTCGATCCGGCGGGTGAGTCCTTCGAAATCATTGCCTCGGACGAACTGCCCATCGTCAACCGGCGTCGCTTCTTCTTTCAATACACCCTCCTCGAGGCCGCGACGGCGATGAAGCCCCTGTTCCTGTCACGCCTGGTCCGGCAGGCTGGCGTCGACCGGGTGATCTACCTGGACCCGGACATAGTCCTGTTTCAACCCCTGGATCCGGTCTTTCGGGCGCTCGAATCGTGCGATTGGGCCATGACGCCGCATCTGACCCTCCCGGCCCGTCCCGAGACGGAATTGCATGTTCTCCGGTCCGGGGTGTACAACCTGGGATTTCTGGGACTCCGCTCCGGAGAACGGGCCGAGGCCTTGCTCCGCTGGTGGGCAGAGCGAGTTCTCGACTCCTGCTATGCCGATCCCGATCCAAGCGTGTTCGTGGACCAGCGCTGGATGGACCTCGCCGCGACGGTTTTTTCCCCCGTGGCGGTCATCCACGACCCCGGTTGCAACGCGGCGTACTGGAATCTCCCGCACCGGCCCATCGAACGGCTGGGGAGTTCCTACCTGGCGGCTCAGGTTCCCCTGCGGTTCTTCCATTTCAGCGGTTTCCAGCCGGATCACCCGGAGACGGTCTCGACCCATGCACCCGAAATGCAAACAGGCCAGTCCGGAGGCGCCGCCGAACTGATGGCCGCCTACCGGGACCTCCTCCGCTCCGCCGGTTGGCCGGTTGTCTCGAAGTGGCCCTACTCGTTTGGGACCTTTGACAGCGGCCGGCCGATCACCGATGTCGGCAGGAGCATCACCCGGGTCGATGAGGAGTTCGGAACGATCGTCAATCCCTTCTCGGCGGAGGGCGAGGAGCGGTTTGTCCGGTTCTGGACTTCCGCCCAGTGCGAAGACGGGACGACGAGACTCGCCTGGACGATCTACCAGCGGCGTCAGGATCTCCAGAAGGCTTTTCCGGTGGTTCCCGGGAGCGATTGCGCCGCGTTGACGTCGTGGTTGCACACGTTTGGCAAAGACGAGTACCGGATTCGGCCCGACCTGCTGGTCGATACCCCTCTTATAGGGAGTGCACCCGTCACATTAGGGGGGGTACGCCTTAGAGGGGTCCTAGACCGCCTGAGTCTCCTCAGTAAACGGTTGAAACAAAAGAGCTAAGAGCTTTCTCTGAGGAACTAAATCGGCCCCACGAAAGGATTGACATGCACGCACGCCGCTGATACGCTCGTACAGAGGTGTAGCTGCCTCTCGGTGATGGAGGAATGAATGTTGCGGACGACTTTGCAGTCTCGATGGATTCTGGTTCTTGTGATCGCTACGACGTTTGCGTCGGGTTTGATGGCGATCCCGATTCCATTTCAGAATACCGGCTTGAACGGCGTGTTCAGCGCCACGGCCGGCGGCGATGTGGATCCGGATTGGATTATTACCCAGATCCTCAGTCCGAATCCTCCGGGTGCCATCCCGACCAATTGCCCGCCTAATACGGCTTCCTGCTCGGCGTCCATCGTGGTCGATTCAGTCGTGACGAGTTCCGGTTGGCTCCCGAACACCGGTAATGACATCGCCCAGACGGGCTCCCGTTGGATCTGGGTGAATCCCTTCGCGCAGCCGACGGGCTTCGGCGGCGGGTTCCCCGTCGAGGTTTTGATCGAGACGCACTTCACCCTGCCCTCCGATTTTGTGGCAGGGACGATCGCTATCCAGGGCCGGATCGCTTCGGACGACGCCGTGACCCAGGTTAGCGTGAATGGCGTCACGGTGCCGGGCCTGAATCAGGCAGGCTTCAGTTCGTTTGGTCCGCTGTTTACGATCAACCTGGCCAGCTTCGGCGGGCCGAACCCGTTCGTCGCGGGGGACAACCGGTTGGTGTTCCTGGTGAACGACAACGTCACCGTCGGTGGCTTCCGCGCCGAACTCACCGGCTCCTTCGACTCGGTTCCGGAACCGGCGACCTGGGCTCTGTTTGGGGCCGGCCTGATTGGCTTCGCGGCCTATCGCCGCCGGAAGACGGCCTAAGCCTCTCGACGAGCGAAGAATCAAAACCCCTTCGGGCCGTGCCCGAAGGGGTTTTCTCTTTTCAGCCCGTCTCCCGCGCCGCCCCCAACGCTCAGCAGCATTTCGCCTGTTGGTATTTGCGCCGCATGCGGCATTCGCTAAACCTCCTCCATTCCTCGGCGGATGGCGCGCAGCCGCGCTGCAGCAGGTGCCTCTCGTAGGCCCCTTCGTCGGACAATTCCTTCAGTAGTCCCCACACGATCTGCTTCAGCTTGCGGAGCCACATGGTCACACCTCCTCCGGGCGCAGTCGCGACAACACGAAAGGCGCCTCCCGCACCACCCCTTCGCGCGTCCCGCGCAGGATGCCGATCCACTGCCGGAGCGAATCCACCAGGATCGTCGCCACCAGCACCAGGAAAACGAGACACACCGCGGCGTCTAGCCTTGCGTTGAAGATGATGGCCTCCGTCTCCGCGACCTTCGCCGCGGCCACTTTGCCCGCCTTGAGCGCCTCGTCCAGCACTTGCGCTTGGGCCAGGAATCCCACCCTCGGCAATGGAGAGAAGATCTTCTGCCACGACGCGGTGAACGTCACCGTCACCAGCCAGACCATCGGCACGCAGGTGATCCACATGTAGCGCGCGCGGTGCATCTTGATCAGAATGGTCGTGGCCACGCAGAGCGCGATGGTGGCCAGCAGTTGATTCGCGATTCCGAACAAGGGCCACAGGGAGTTGATCCCGCCGAGGGGATCCCGAACACCCTGATACAGGAAATATCCCCAGGCCACGACCACCGCGGCGCTCGACAGGATCACGCCCGGCATCCAACTGGTCCGCCCGAGGGGTTCCCAGACATGGCCGAGCAGGTCCTGAAGCATGAACCGGCCAACTCTCGTTCCGGCATCGATGATCGTCAGGATAAACAACGCCTCGAACATGATCGCGAAGTGATACCAGAAGCCAAGGATGGCCTCTCCGCCTCCCCCGCTGGCAAAGATATGCGCCATGCCCAGAGCCAGCGAAGGCGCTCCTCCCGTGCGATAGAACAGCGACTCTTCGCCCACCTGCTTCGCCAGCGTCTCCATCGTTCCGGCCTCGACCGGATATCCCCAGGAGGAAATCGTGGCCACTGCCGCTTCGGGAGTCGCGCCGACAATCCCGGCCGGCGAGTTCACCGCAAAATAGACGCCCGGTTGCAGCACGCAGGCGGCGATCATCGCCATGATGGCGACGAAACTCTCGAGCAGCATCGACCCGTACCCAACCGGCCAGGCATGCGGTTCCTTGGCAATCATCTTCGGTGTGGTGCCGGAAGAGATCAACGAATGGAATCCGCTGATGGCTCCGCACGCGATGGTGATGAAGCAGAACGGGAAGATGGTGCCCGCGAAGATCGGTCCCGTGCCATCGACAAAGCGGGTGAAGGCCGGCAGTTGCATTTGCGGGCGCACGAACAGGATGCCCAGTCCGAGCAGGAGGACCACGCCCAGTTTGACGAAGGTGCTCAGGTAGTCGCGCGGCGCCAGCAGCAGCCACACCGGCAAGGCGCTCGCCAGGAACCCGTAGATGATGATGGCGAAGGCCAGCGTGATCGCCGACAGGTTGAACAGCGGCGCCCAATCCGCCGACTTGGAGATCCATTCACCGGCAAAGATCGACGCCATCACCAGCACGAAGCCGATCACTGAAACTTCCAGTACCTTGCCCGGCCGCCAATAACGCAGGTACAGCCCCATGAACACCGCGATGGGCATGGTCGCCGCGATGGTGAACGTCCCCCACGGGCTGCCTTTCAAGGCATTCACCACCACCAGCGCCACCACCGCGAGCAGGATGATCATGATCAACAGGACCGTGATCAGAGCCGTGAACCCTCCCACCTTGCCGATCTCTTCCCTCGCCATCTGTCCCAGGGATTTGCCGTCCCGCCGCATGGAGGCGAACAGGATCACGAAGTCCTGCACCGCTCCGCCCAGCACGGCCCCGACGATGATCCACAGGGTTCCCGGCAAATAGCCGAACTGCGCGGCCAGCGTCGGCCCCACCAGCGGCCCCGGCCCGGCAATGGCGGCGAAGTGGTGTCCGAACACGATCCACTTGTTGGTCGGCTCGAAGTCGTGGCCGTTGCGGAGCCGTTCCGCCGGAGTGGCCCGGTCGCCGTTCAGCATCATCACCTTGGTGGCGATGAACTTCGCGTAGAACCGGTAGCCGACCAGGTACAGGCAACTTGAGGCCACCACCAGCCACATGCTGTTCACCGGCTCCCCGCGGTTCAACGCGATTCCGGCGAGCGCGCCCGCGCCCGCGACAGCGATCAACGCCCAAAGGGCGTAGCCCATGATTCTGTTCATCGATGTACACTCCGTGAGGCCGCGTTTATGCGATGCGGTATTGTTCGATTCTCTCAGGACGAAGCACGATTCCGAAACCCGGATCCGTGCGCGGAGAAAGATACCCGTCGACCGGCGCGATGGGATTGGCCAGCAGGTCGTCGAACACCTTCACGTCCGAACCGCGGATGAAGTATTCGAGGAACAACCCGTTGGGAATCGAGGCCTGCAACTGGACGTGGTAGTCCCAGTGATAGTGCGGCGCGATCGGCACGTCGAAGGAGGCGGCCATGTGGGCGACCTTTAGCCATTCGCCCACCCCGCCCACGACCGTGACATCCGGCTGCAGGATATCGGCCGCCTTCCGCTCCAGCAGATCGGCGAACGCCCACCGCGTGGCTTCCAGTTCGCCCGTCGCGACCGGCCAATCGAGCGCATCGGCGATGCGCGCCATCGCGGCCACGTTGTCGGCCCTCACCGGCTCCTCGATCCAGTAGGGCCGGTACTCTTCCAGGCGTTTGAGCGCGGAGATCGCGGTGTTCGAATCGGCCCACCCGCCGTTGGCGTCGAGCAGAATCTCCACCCCGTCGCCCAGCGCCTTGCGAACCGCGGCCAGGCGCGTCGAGTCCTCCCGCGCGTCCAGTTTCCCCACCTTCAACTTGACCGCCGTGAACCCGGCTTCCGCGTACTTCACGTACTCGGCCACCAGTTCGTCCAGCGTCTGGCCTTCGCGATAGTAGCCGCCCGTGGCGTAGCAGCGCAGGCGCGTCGAGTGGACGCCCAGCAGGTGCATCACCGGCATCCGGGCCGCCTTACCCTTCAGGTCCCACAGCGCGATATCGATCGCGCTGATCGTCCGCAACGCTGCGCCGCGCCGGCCCGCCTGAATCGACTGCCGGTACATTTCCGCCCACAAATGTTCCGTCTCGAGCGCATTGGCCCCTTCCAGCATGGGGCGGTAGATCTGGTCGATCAGCGAGACCATCGCCAGGCTGCCGTCGTATCCCAGCGCGACGCCTTCACCGCAAAGCCCTTCGGCGTACACCCGGACAATCAGGTGGTCGCGGTGCGTGATCCGCCGCACGGCGTCCGACACCGCCGCCTTCAGCGGGATCGAGATGGCCAGCGCCTCGACGCGCTCGATCTTCATCGCGGCAACTCGACCGCGACGATGTTCTTGAAGTCCAGGTTCGTGGTCGGATCGTGGGCCTGCAGGCTGAACACGCCTGGCGTGATCACCGCCTCCTTGCGCGCATTCGAGCCTTCCGCGCGAGCATCGTCCCAGTCCGCCGTGGGATAGCCGTTTACCCATGTCGCCAGGTGCCGTCCCCGGGCGATCACGGTCATCTTGAAGAATTCGCCGTCGTTCGGCACGACGCGCCGCGCCGGCTGGTAGTGATACAGCCCGCCGGTTCCGAAGTCGTGCGGCTGCAGCCGGTCGTTGTTCTTGAACTCGTTGCGGATCTGGGCCTCGTACCCGCTCCAGAAGGTCTTGGCCGCGGCGCGGAAGAACACGCCGCTGTTCGGGTGGTGATTCGCGTCCTTGGGGTTTGTCTTGATGTCGAGTTGAAGGACGAAGTCCTGGAACGCCTTCTCCGACTCCAACTGGCCCGGACCCTTCTCCACGTGGATCACCCCGTTGCCGGCGGTCCAGACCGGCTTTTCCTTCGGCTTCGGCGCGTCCACCTCCGCCCAGCCCTTCAGGCTCTTGCCGTTGAACAGCGCCTGCAGCCCCAGAGGTTTCAGCTTGATGTTCCGGAACTCGATCGCTTTGTCCTTGTTGTACTGCAGCCCGATGTGCCCGATCTTGCTTTTATCGTCGCGTCCGTACAACACCCGCTGTCCGTCCAGCTTCACCAGAAAATGGTTGCCCTGCACCTCGATCTCGTACGACATCCACTCGTTGTTCTTGAGCTTCAGGGCCTTTTTGGCCTTCATGTGATTCACGAGCGAACCGGTGTTGAAGCCCGCCGGCTGGCTGTCGAAGATCTGCAACTCGTAGCCGGTGACGTGCGGCTGGCCCTCCTTGGCCGAGCGGAGGAACACTCCGCTGTTGCCGTCGGCCGGCGTACGGAATTCCAGCTTCAGGACGTAGTCGGCGAAGGCGCTGTTGGAGCGCAGCCAGCCCGCATCGCCTTCCGGAATCAGCGATCCGCCCGCGGCGCGCCATTTGGCCCCGCCCTCCTGCGTCCAGCCGAACAAGGTCTGGCCGTCGAACAGTTGTACCCAGCCTTCGGCGGCTTCCTGGGGGGTCAGGGTATTGGATTGGGCGCTGAGCAGGCCCGCGAACAGGACAAGGACAGGGAGGATTCGCATGGCAAGAGACTCATCATAACGCGAGCCGATCCAGAGCGCTTCGGGTCGCCTCCAGAACCGCGGGAGCGTGATCGCGCTCCACCTTGACCACTTCAATTCTTCCGTGCCCGCTAGGGCGCCAGCGCTGGAACATGCGCTCGCAGGGGTAACCCGCGAACACGCTGACCAGCGGAACGCCCGCCGCGGCGGCGACGTGTTGACCGGCCGAATCGTACCCCACGTAGAGGTCGCTCTCCATGATCGCGGCGGCAAAGGGAGCAAATGCGCCATCGAACACCGCGATCCGATCCGGTATTGCCGCCGCGGCGATGGCCCGCTCCACCCGCTCGGCCTCTTCGCCGCCCGCGCCCTTGTCGATGGTCACATCGAAGCCGCGAGCCAGCACTTCGCGCAGCAGGTCTTCTTCAAAGGTCCCGCCGACGCGTTTGTTCCGGTTCTCGCCGACCCCCAGGCTGATGGTGCATTGAGGCCGGGCCCGTCGGCCACGCCCCATCGCGGGAGCGGGCCGCAGATACGCCTTCCCGTCCACTCCCAATACCAGCCGGCACCAGCGCTCCGTCAAAGCGCCCAGAGTCTCACTGCCATCGCCCCCGAACGACCGGCTGTCGAAAAACAGGTACCGTTCCTCATCGCCAACGGGCAGCATGCCGAGTTGGGTGATCCGCGAATCCGGGTCCATCACCAACGCTCCCGCTGGCAACTTCGACTGTAGTTCCCGCCACGGCGCCAGCCGCTCACCGAGCGAGCCCGCCCGGGGATAGGTGACCGGGAGGTGCCCCACCCGCGGATCGCCTTCAAACAGTTCCCAGGCTTTGCGGCTCCCCGCCAGCAGCACGCGAGCGTCGGGGAATCTCCGTTTGGCGGCGTCCAGCACGCGGCTCGTGATCGCGACGTCGGCGCCCAGGGTGACGCGCGATAGCACGACGGCGCACGCCGGGTCCGGCCCGCGATACTCGCGCGGTTCCCGGAGCCGCCCGTGCCGCTCCACCAATTGCAGAGCCTCCATCGACGAATCCGCGTGCGCCAGAACCCGCGCCATCACACGGGCGTAGCTCTCCGCATGCCTCGGCTCGAACTGGTCCGCAAGCCCTTCCACGATGACGCGGAAGAATTCTCGCGAGCAGGGTTCTCCGGCCAACACCACCAGATCGCTCTCCAGCGGATCCTGCCCGCGGCTCAGCGCCGCGAGCGCACGCTCCGCCAGTTCGCTACAAGAGGTATTTGCCAACAATCGGTTCCAGTTTCCGAAGTATGGATTCAGGCACGGTTTTCCGGTCTGTGATGAGGGCATGCGCCAGCGCCGACCCGCACTTGCAATCCCGCGTTTCAGGCATGCGCGCGACAGCCTCAGCCACCAGTTTGGCTGCGTGCTCGGCGTTCTTCGTCAGGTTGGCGATAATGTCGGCCACGGTGACGGCATCATGCTCGTCGTGCCAGCAGTCGTAATCGGTCACCATGGCCACGGTGACGTAACAGATCTCCGCCTCGCGGGCCAGTTTGGCTTCCTGCAGGTTGGTCATGCCGATCACGTCCATGCCCCACGACCGGTACACGTTCGACTCCGCCTTCGTCGAGAAAGCCGGCCCCTCCATGCACAGGTACGTGCCGCCTTTCTTGCCCGTCACGCCCACCGTCCCGCAGCACTCATGAACCAGGCCGGAAAGCTGCGGGCAGACCGGGTCGGCAAAGCTGACGTGAGCCACCAGGCCATCGCCAAAGAACGTCGACGCGCGTCCGCGCGTGCGATCGAAGAACTGGTCCGGAATGACAAACTCCAGCGGATGATGCTCTTCCTTGAGAGACCCCACGGCGCTCAGGGAGAGGATCCGCTCGACGCCCAGCACTTTCATCCCGTAGATGTTGGCCCGGAAGTTCAGCTCCGAAGGGGAGATGCGATGCCCCTGGCCGTGGCGGGCCAGAAACGCGACCGGCTTGCCGGCCAGAGTGCCCACCCGGTAGAGGTCCGATGGCGCTCCCCAGGGCGTTTCCAGGGCCACCTCTTCGGCTGCCTCAAACCCTGGCATCGAGTACAGGCCGCTGCCTCCGATGATTCCGATCTTCGCTTTCAAACGTGTTGCTCCTTATGTCGAGTTCGTGGCCGCGGCGATCCCCTTGGACTAACTCCCGGGCACGGTTTGCCGCGCGGAAGCCGTCGCCGCTTCGATGGCCGAGACCAGTTCGGTGACCCCGATGCCCTCCGCCGCGATGGTTTTGACAATCGCGATGTGGCCGCCGTCGCCGAGGCTTTGCGCGTTCCGCAGTTCGTTCTCCAGTTGTTGCGCGCCCGGCCGGTCCGCCTTGTTGATCACAAAGACGTCGGCGATCTCCAGGATGCCGGCCTTCAGCGCCTGAACGTCGTCGCCCATCCCCGGCACCAGCAGCACCAGGGTCACGTCCGCCAGGCGCGAGATGTCGATCTCCGACTGGCCCACGCCGACGGTCTCCACCAGAACCACGTCCTTGCCGCAGCCGAGAAACAGGCGCACCACGTCCCGGGCCGCCTCGGCCAATCCGCCGTGCGCGCCTCGCGAGGCCATCGAGCGGATGAACGCGCCCCGATCGCCGCTGAGATCCTGCATCCGGATGCGATCGCCCAGAATCGCTCCGCCGGTGAGTTCGCTCGAGGGGTCCACCGCCAGAATGGCCACCGTCTTCCCCTCGCGGCGATAGGCCTTGGCGAGCAGGTTGACAAGCGTGCTCTTCCCGGCCCCGGGAGGACCGGTTACTCCGACGACGATCCCCTGGCCCGACGGCAGACGCTCGAGCGCGGCAAGCGCCCCCTCCTGGCGATCCTCGATCGCCGTGGCCGCCCAGGCCAGCGCCCGCGGTTCACTCGAGGCCAGCCACCCGAGCCAATCCTCTTGCGTGGTCGGACGGGTCAAACGATTTCTTCCCGACCCGCGTCCCACTGGACCGCCCGCCCCTGCCGGTAGCTTTCCACTGCCATCCGGCACGCCACCGACACCCGGAAGCCCAGATCGAACGGACAATTCGGCTCTTTCCCCGACCGCGCGCAGTCGAGGAAGTTCTGCATGTGTGCGGCCGGCGGCGTGCGCTCGACCCCCATCATCTCGTTCGCCTGCGGCCGGTTCACTTTCTGCGGAAAATATCGAATCTGCTGGCCCTTGGAAATCGTGCCGTCGGAACCCAGGACATCCTCGGTAACTCCCAGGTGGTTGTTGCCGAAACCCGAATTCCACGTGAACAGCATTTCCGCCGGATACTCCAGCGTCACCGTCATGGTGTCCGGCACTTCCCGGCCGTCTTTCCAGACGTACACCCCGCCCACCATGTTGACCCGCGCGGGAATGCCGAGGTCCAGCGCCTTGGTCCAAAAACATAACTGGTGGCACATGTTTTCGTACACGTTGCCGCCCGAATAGTCCCAGAAAAAGCGCCAGTTGGCGTACCGGTTCGCGTCGAACTCCCTCGCCGGCGCCTCGCCCAGAAACGCCTTCCACAGGATGTTCTCGGACGTCATGTCGGGAAACAACTGCCGTGTCCACTGGGGTTTTCCGTGAGGCGTGTTCCGGTACATGTTGGCGACGATGGCTTCCACCTTCCCCAGGTTGTCGCTGGTGGCAAATCGCCGCGCGTCCGTCATCAGGCCCGACGAACACGCCTGATGGCCGATCTGCACCGATCGCTTGCCGCCGGTCTTCTGGTAGGCCGCCCGCATCCGCCGGGCGTGATCCACCGTGAAGGCCATGGTCTTTTCCTGGTAGACGTGCTTCCCCGCATCGAGCGATGCGACGAAATGCTCGCAGTGGAGATGTTGGGGCGTCGCGATCAGGACCGCATCGATCGACGGGTCCTCCAGCAGGTAGCGGTAGTCGAGGTAAGTCTTCGCGTCCGGGACAACCTTCTTGGCTTCCTCCAGGCGTCGCGTATAGATATCGGCGAACGCGGCGAACTCCGTGTTCGGGCAACTGATGGCCTCTCGGACGAGGGCCATGCCGCGGTCGCCGGCGCCGATAATGCCCAGGCGGATTCGCTCGTTGGCCCCCAAAACATTGGGCGAGGCCAGGGTTCCGGCAATGCCGGAGGCCACACCGCCGATAAACTTGCGTCGGGACTGCATGGTGATCACAGACTTCGGAAGATACCCACCATGCTAACACCCGAACCGGCGAACCGTTTCCGCCGCGAACCCCCTGAGGCGAAACATGGGTTTGGTCAGAGCCGCGACCGGAAGGGAGCGGGCAATTTCCTCACACGTCCTCAGTGAGGGGTCCCTGGGGCGTCCCGTAACAAGGCAGGCCAGTCGACAGAGCAATCGTCCATTGCCACAAGAACCCCCTCGCAGACGTTCGGGGCCGCGCAGGGCCGGAGTCCAGGCTTGTCCGCACCGCAACCGGGCCGCCGAGGTACACTACCTCCGTGAACTCTCCCGATCGGCGTCGGACGCTCGCCGCGCTTGCAGGCGCTCCCTTTCTCGTTTCCAAGGCCTTGAACGCCGCCACCGCACCTCTCCCCAAAGTCCGTGTCGAAGGATTGCGACGAGCGTTTCATAACGGGGAGCACAACGCCTTCACCGATCTGGTGCGCTTCCGGGGGCGGTTCTACCTGACCTTTCGCAGTTGCCCCGACGGGCACATGGTGTTTCCGACCTCCTCGATCATCGTCCTGTCCAGCGAGGACGGCCAGACGTGGGAACCCGTGCATCGCTTCAGTGTGCCGAAACGTGATGTCCGCGACCCGCATTTCCTGGTCTTTCAGGAGAAGTTGTTCGTGTACACCGGCGCCTGGTACTGCGGCCCGGCGGCGCCCGAACGCCGCGAAATGAACCAGCACCTCGGTTACGCCGCCTTCACTACCGACGGTCGCGCGTGGCAAGGGCCGCACATGCTCGAAGGGACCTACGGGCATTACATCTGGCGCGCGGCCGCCCATGGCGGCAAGGCGTACCTGTGCGGGCGCCGCAAGCGTGAGTTCCCCGAAAACACCTCGCGGGAGGAAAGCGACCCCCTGACCGAGTCCGCCCTGCTCGAAAGCGAAGACGGCCTCGTCTGGCGAACGGCCGGCTTTTTCCAGGAGCACTATGGTAACGAGACGGCGTTCCTGTTTGAGAAAGACGGCTCGATTCTGGCCGTTGCCCGCTCGGGCGGCGGGCGTCCCGCACAGGTTTGCCGGTCGCGTCCACCCTACCGGCAATGGACCCGAACCGACCTCGACCGCCACATCGGAGGCCCGCTGGTCGCCCGCTGGGGCAGTCGCTATCTCGTGGGCGGCCGCAAGCAAATCTCCGGTCAGCCGCGCACGACGCTCTACTGGCTGGCGGACAACCGGCTTCACGAGTTTGCCGAACTTCTCAGCGCAGGCGACAACTCGTACCCGGGCTTTCTCGAAGTGAGCCCTTCCAAAGGGCTGCTTTCCTACTACTCCACCCACGAGAAGGACGCCTCGGGCAAGGCGATCACGGCCATCTACCTGGCCGGCCTGACAATCGAACGGTAGTCGGCAGCGATCTCGCTATTTTTTACGTAGCTATTGACCGCACAACCCGTTGTAGCCGAGCCCGCGAGCGTCAGCGAGCGGTGGCGCCCGTCGAGGGGAAGGTTGCTGGCAGCACACTGAAGGATCCTGGTCCCGACGTCGTGGTCGGGATGAATACGCCATCGCCCTTGTTGATAGCCTGAAAACGCTGGCCCACACCGTGGGTATGATGAGGTGGATGCGTGCTGTTGTGCTCGGACTCAGCATGTGCTTGCTAGGCTCTGGCGACGTGCGATGTCGGGCAATCCAAGGTGACATCGTTTGCGGCGGCCGCAGTCGACAGGTAGTGACCGTGAGCAAGCTGGGCGTGGATGATGCTCCAAGCCTCAGTGCTGACGGGTCTAAAGTCGTATTTGTGAGAAAGCTGTCGGGTGTGAACTGCACATCGATTTGGGAGGCAAGCACGACTGGAGCACCGCCTGGTAAGCCTCTCTTTTCCGGGCATTTCAAGCATGAGGGCCGCCAGATGTGTGCCTTCGCGTCTCCGTCATACTCACCTGACGGTAACCAGGCGTATTTCTTGGCTGACTTCGCAGCAACTACTCAGATGCTGCTCAGGCACGAGGTGAGCTCGGGCATGACTTCGGTCGTGACGACGGCACTGCGATACTGGGTTGTGTACGCAGGCAGGTATCTCGGAAACCTTGTCGTTCAGCAACGCCGCGTTACTTTGTCGGGATCGTATTATACCTACTACTGGATGTTTTCGCCCCAAGGCGATGAGATCGATTTGGTGGCGAGGAATGAGAGCGAGCTGAACGCGTTCTTCGCCAATCTTGATCGTCAAAGGTGACAAAAAAAGAAAGCAGATCCCCAACAACAACACCGACTCCGAAGGGTGATCTAGAAAAACACTCGTTCCGCCGTCTTCGTCAGGATCCACTCGCGATCGTCCTTGGTCAGGAACGGCAATCCCTCGCGAACCAGATCCACGGACGCGCGGTACGTGTACTGGCCCTGTACCTGGAACGGACAGTCAGACGCCCACATCAGCCGCCGCGCCCCGTACGCGTCGTACACCTGACGGATGAGCGGCGCCAGGTCGTGATACGGCTCCTTCTTCGCTCCCAGCGCATAAAACGCCGACACCTTCACGTGCACCCCCTTATGGCTGGCGAGTGCGGTCAGCGCCTTCACGTCGGCGTCCACGATCGTCCCCGTCGCGCCGATCCGGGCGATGTGATCGATCACCACCGGCGTATCGGGATGCTTCGCGCACATTCTTCCCACCGCGGGCAGCGCGTCCGGGTTCAGCAAGGGACACATGGCCAGCCCCTCTTCCGCCCCGCACGTCCACATGCGCTCCATACCCGCCGTATCGAGCCAGGTTTGCGGCGACTTGCCCGGCTGGATGCGGAAGCCGCGAACGCCGTGCTTCTTCAGGTCCCGCATCTTCGCCACCACGTCCGGAGCCTCGGCATCCACGATGCCCACGCCCGAGAACACTCCCGCATGGTTGCGAATCGCATCCAGCATATACGTGTTGTCGGTTCCGTAAAAGCTCATCTGGATGAGCACGATCCGGTTTACGCCGCACGGCTTGGAGTGCGCGAACAACTCCTCCGGCGTAAAGCTGACCGGCGGGTAGTTCTGCTCTCCCGGAACCCGGCGGTACTTCCGGTCCGGCGTCCACACGTGCACATGAGCGTCAATGTAGTTCGACACGAGCAATTTCCTCCATGGATTTGACTGGACGCCAGTCGACGGGTTCCACGCGCGGAACAAAGGCCAGGTACGCCAGCGCGCCGGCGGCGCCAATAACGGCCGCTGCCACAAAGGCGGAGAAGAACGTTCCGCTCCTCTCCACCGCGAAGCCCGTCACCAGCGGCGAAACCACGCCTCCGAGGTTCCCGACGGCATTCTGAATTCCCGACCACCGTCCCGCCGCGGCGGGGCCGGCCAGCGTTTGCGTCATCGCCCAACAGTTGGCCGTGTATAGCCCCAGCGCCAGGTGGGCGGCGATCAGCAGTGCCAGCGAAATCCACCGGTCGGCCGCCGCGGCCGCGGCCACCAGCAGGATTCCCGTCAGCACCAGGCCGGCCATCAGGCATCCCCGGCGGACACGGGTCGGCGACACGCCTCCGCGGATCAGCCGGTCGGACCCCCACGCGAACACCACCGTCGCGACCCCCATCCCCGCCAGCGGCAGCGCGCCGAAGAACGCCATCGACCGCAAATCGTATCCGCGGTCCTTCACCAGGTACGTCGGCAGCCACGACAGCAGAAAGTACCACACATAGCCGAGCGAGAACATGCCGAGCGACGTGCCCCACGCCTCCCGCCGGGCCAGGATCTCGAGAAAGCCCGGGCTGCGCTCCCCGGTCTCCTGCCGGTCCGCCGGCTTGTCTTCTTCAAACGAGGCGATCCACGCCGGCAGCCACAGCAGGCTGATCAAGCCGGCGCCCCAGAACAGGTAGCGCCATCCCCACTGCTCCACGATCAGGCCTCCGGCCAGCGTGCTGAGCGCGGGGCCGGCCTTCGACCCCATGTCGATCCACGCATTCGCCATCCCCCGCCGCTCTTCCGGAACATGGCGCGCCAGAATCCGCGAGCAGGCCGGATACGCTGCGCTCTCTCCGATCCCCAGAAACAACCGGCACACAAAAAGCGCGGCGAAGGTGTGGACCCATCCCGTGGCCGCCGTCGCCAGCGACCACATCAGGAATCCGCACCCGTACACCCACTTCACCGAATACCGATCCACCATCCACCCGGCCACAATCTGGAATGCGGCATACGTCCAGAAGAACGCCGAAAACAGCAATCCCAGGCGGGACGGGCTCAGGTCGAGTTCCCTCGACAGCACGGGCGCGGCGACGCTCAGGCTGCCGCGATCGACGTAGTTGATGAAAACGGACAGGACCAGGAGGGTCAGGACAAGGCCGGGTCTGGATCGCACTCGTCCGCTATTCTATCGCGCGCGTTATATCCTGGGGGCGCATTATGAGATTCGCGGTTGGAGTGTTTCTTCCCCTTTGCCTGTCAGCTGCCGTTGGCCCGGTGGTCGTATCCAATGCCCCCAGTTCGGAAGCGTTGCACCGCGCCGGTGTCGTGGCCCTGCCCGATGGCTCGGTCGAACTCTTCTTCCTGCGCGATGGAGCATCCACGCGCGAGATCGCGTCTCGCAAGTCCGTGGACAAGGGCCGCACATGGGCCGAGCCGAAAACCGTAGTCGAACTTCCCGGCGGGCTGGTGCCCTTGTGGAAGCCGGGCAACTGGAACACGCTGCGGCCCCTGCTCGACCGCCGCGGCGAGTTGCACTTCTTCCTGATGCGAGTGCGCGAGTGGGGTCCGCGCATCGGAATCAACCGCTTCCTGGACGTCTGGTATCTCGGCTCGCGCGAAGGCCGCGGGAGGTGGACCGCGCCCAAACTCCTGTGGGAAGGGTACGTCGGCGACATGCGCAACGCGCTCGAGTTGTCGAGCGGCCGCCTGCTGTTCCCCTTTCACTTCCACGAACCGAATCGAGACAATCATCCGACCGGCGACGCCATCGTCACCGCCGGGTACTCCGACGATGGAGGCGACACCTGGAAGATCTCGCCCTCGCGTCTCACCACCCCGCTCGACCAGACCTATCGCGGCAGCCGCCACGGCGCGGTGGAACCGGTCGCCATCGAACTGAAGGACGGCTGGGTCTGGATGTTGATCCGCACCCAGACCGGAAGGCTGTGGGAGTCCTTCTCGCGCGACGGAGCCGAATGGACGGCGCCGCGCCCCTCCCCATTCCCTTCATCGGACTCGCCCGCGGCCTTCGTGCGTCTTCGCGATGGCCGCCTGGTGGTGTTTTGGAACAACACCCAGAATGCTCCCGATGTCGACGGCTCGGGCGTCTACACCACGCGTGACACGCTGTCCGCGGCCATCTCGGCGGACGAGGGCCTCACCTGGCGCGGCTATCGCGAGGTCTATCGCGACCCCAGGCGCAATGAGCCGCCGCCCAAAACCGGCGATCGGGGCACGGCCTATCCCGATGCCGTCGGCACCGCCGATAACCGTATCCTGCTGATCACCGGCCACGGCGAGGGCCGCACCAAGGTCCTGGAAATCGACCCGGAATGGCTTCTCGAGTCCACGGCGCGGGACGACTTTGCTTCCGCCCTCGACGCGTGGAGCGTGTTCAAACACATCGGACCGGCGGAACGCTATTGGCGCAGCCGCGTCGAAGGCGCACGGCGTGTGGCTCATCCCGATCGCGCGGGCGCCTGGGCGCTCCATCTCCGGCGCCCCCAGGGGGAACCCGCCGACGGAGCCGTTTGGAGTTTTCCCTATGGCCGCCGTGGAAAGCTCACGGCCCGGGTCAAGCTGAGCCGTACCTTCCAGGGCGCGAGCTTTGCCCTCGCGGACCGCTTCTTCGATCCCACCGACACCGCCGGCGAGCGCGGCGCATTGTTCGACGTCCGCATTACCGGGCCGGGCCAGGTCGCCAACGGCCGCGACATGAGCAAAGAGGCGTGGCACACACTCGACATTGATTGGGACGGACCGAAAGGGTGGGCCGTGGTCCGTGTCGACGGAAAGGAAGCGGCCCTGGTCGCGCGCCGTAATCGTGCCATTGATGGAGCGTGCTATCTTCGCCTGCACTCTTTGGCCCAGGCTCCCGATGGCGGCCTCATCATCGAGTCCGTGGCGGTTCGTGTCGAGCCGTAAGTCCCCCGATGTGAACATCCGTTTGTGCGTCCGAGGACTTTTGGCGGCGAGGCCGGGGAACGGGCCATTGACACTCGGACAGAACTGTCCGAAACTGGAGGCCTGAGGGGCGCGGAATTCGAGCGGAGAGTCCGACGGTTGGCACGGCATCGGAAGATCACCTGCCAGTTTGTGGCCGACAAGGGAAAAGGGAGCCACGGCCGACTGTACTTCGGCGACGAATTCACCACCCTCAAGGACCGGAAGAAGGAGATAGGCCGCGACCTGCTGGCCAGAATGTGCGCGGACCTGAAGATCAATCCCCGTGACCTGTAGGAGGTGGATGAATGTCTCTGTTTAGCTATCCCGCGAAATTCACGGCCGGCAGCGATGGCCGAGTCCTGGTCGAGTTTGTCGATCTCGCTCGTGTCGCCACAGACGGCAAGGACGACCGCGAAGCCCTCGAAGAAGCCATGGATGCTCTCGGCTCCGATCTCTCTATCCGCTTGTCCCGCCGTGAGGAGATCCCAACGCCGTCATCCGCAAAGCGGGGTCAGCGCCTTGTGCCCGTGCCGTTGTGGCTGGCGCCGAAACTCGCGCTGTACCTCGCCATGCGCGACCAGCGCGTCAGCAACTCCGAGTTGGCCCGCCGCCTGGGACTCCACGAGCGGGTGATTCGCCGCATGCTCGATCCCGAACATGCCACCAAGGCCGAGAAGATCCAAGCCGCTCTTGCGGTCCTCGGCAAGCAGATGACCGTCGAAGTCCGCGATGCCGCCTGAGGACGCTCCGCCAGGAGGGCTTTCGTTCACTGTACCGGGTCGTTTTTTCTCTTACGGTTCTGAGTTCGCTTGATGCTTGACGGCGCGGTAGACTTGGGGCGCCATGAGACCCAGTGCCCAAATCGGTCCGCTGGATCGTCCCGCCCTCGGCCGAAGCCGATCAAAGCCAATAGCGAACCCAACGTCATCCAATGAAATCAATCACTTCGCCGGAAAAATTGGGTTCGTTTTGCAGCGAAACACGAACTCGGTCCTCGACCCCGGCGGCCCGCCAAGCCAACCGAACCCAATCGAAACCAATATCATCCAATGGAATCAACCACTTCTCCGAAAGATTGGCTTCGTTTTGCAAGCTTTACTCGGAGGCAAAGATCGGGCGCTTGCCTTGACTTTATTCTAAATCTAAAATTAGATTTTATCCAATTAAGACACCCGCCTCAACGGCTCAACGCCTCCAGGATGTGCCGCGCCACCTCGATGCCCAACTCCACCGACCCCTCCGCCCGGTAATGAACATCGGCCGGCAGCGCCAGGTTCTCCCTCTTCGGCCGGGTCTCGATGAACCGGTGAAGGTCGTTCACCGCGACGTGATTCTCGGCCATCACTTTTTGGGCGGCTGCGTTATACGCGAGGGCGTCCGCTTCCTTCCGGTTGCGGCTTCCTTCGGGAACGGGCGTCGTCGACGCCCAGATCAGTTTGGCGCCGGTACCCGACAGAATCTTCACCAACTCCCGCAGGTTGCGCTCGTACTCTTCGATCGGGACCTGCCGCTTCTCGGCTCCTGCCAGATCGTGCAGGCCGAAGTTGAAGTGGATGACCTTCCAGTTGCCGTCGCCCAGCCAGTACTTCATGTTTTCCAGGCCGTACCGCGTCGTCTTCCCGTTGTCCGGGATGCGGTACACGTTGGCCTTTCCGGCCAGTTGCAGCCGGACCTGCGGGGTGTAGTACATCGAGATCGAGTCGCCGATCAGCAGAACCCTCGGCAATCCGGCCTCGTCCTTCAACGGCGGGAAGACCGGCATGCGCACGTAACTCGGAAGCGTCTTGAAGACTTCCGGGACCGTCCACTCGCTTTGCGCGCGCAAGCCGCCCGCGGCCAGCAAGGTCACAGCAATGGTCGCGGTAATGTGGGTTCTCAGGGTCATCGGCTACTCACGTTCGGTCGCATACCGTTCGATCCGCACCCGCGCCGTGATCGCGTGCGCGAGCATGTTCTCGAGGATGCACTGGCGTTCGGTCACCTCCGCCGTCTCGACGCTCGCCTCGGCGGTCATGCGCTGGTAGGTACAGGTCTTCAGGAACTTGCCCACCCATACGCCCCCGGTGTAGCGCGCGGCCCTGCTGGTCGGCAGGATGTGGTTCGTCCCGATCGTCTTGTCGCCGTAGGCCACCGTGGTCTCCTCGCCGATGAAAAGAGATCCGTAGTTGGTGAGCCGTCCAAAGAAGAAATCGATGTTGCCAACGTGCAACTCGAGATGTTCCGGCGCGTAGCGATCGCTCAATCGGGCCGCCTCTTCTTCGTCGTCCGCGACATAGACGATACCGTGGTCGCGCCACGACAGGCTGGCCACATCCCGGGTTGGCAGCACGCTCAGTTGCTTCTCCACCTCGGCGATAGTGCGCTGTGCGAAGTCCTCGCTCAGGCAGATCAGGCACACTCCGCTGTTCGGGTCGTGCTCCGCCTGCCCGAGCAGGTCGCACGCCACCAGGGCGGGATCCGCGCGGTCGTCGGCGATGATCAGAATCTCGGTCGGCCCGGCGAGCAGATCGATGCCGCACCGCCCGAACAACTGCCGCTTGGCCTCCGCCACAAAGCGGTTGCCGGCGCCGCACAGTACGTCCACCGGTTCCACGCCGTCGAGGCCGAAGGCCATCAGCGCCAGCGCCGGGACGCCTCCCAGCACAAAGATGGCGTCAGCTCCCGCCTTGCTGATCGCGTTGATAGTGGCCGGATAGTAGCCCTGACCTTTCACCGGAGGCGTGCACGCCACCACGTGCTTCACGCCCGCTACCTTGGCCGGGATGATGCTCATCTGCGCCGAGCCGAACATCGGATACCGGCCTCCAGGGATATAGCTTCCGACACCATTCACCGGGATGTGCCGGTGGCCGAGGATCACGCCTGGACGGATTTCGACTTCGAGCGGCAACAGAGTGGTGAGCTGAGCATGCGCGAAGCGGCGCACGTTGCCCTGGCAGTAGTCGGTGTCGCGGATCCCCTGCTCGGACACCTGCGAGATTGCGCGCTCGATCTCCGCCGCCGAAAGCCGGAACCCGGCGGGATCCCAGTCGTCGAACTGCCGGCTGTACCGCCGCACGGCGTCCATGCCGTTCTTCTCCAGATCCGCCAGCATTCGGGAGACGGTGGCGGCGGTCTCCTGGTCGTTCTCGAACAGCCGCTGCACACCCGGTTTCACGATCTTCATGCGCGCTCCATCGATGACACCCTTCCCTCAGGCGCCTGGGGACAGTATGGCGCAATTTGGGTGCCGGCGCTTCCGTTTGCCGGTGCGGAAATCGGGGTCAGTGCAGCCGTTTGGTTTCGATCGACTGGCGGGCTTCCCACGCCGCCAGAACGGATCCATCCTCGAGCGCCACCAGGCTGACGAACCCGCCTTCGGGCGCCAGCACCGCCGGCCCCGCGCTCGTCGGGCTCAGCAGCTCCAGGGAGCCCTGCCTCGTCCAGGCGAGGTACGTACCCTGTTTCCCACGGGCGAGTGCTACGTCCTTTCCGGCGCCTACCCGCTTCTCGGGCTTGCCCGGCTCGGCCAGGTAGATCTCTCCTTCACGGCGCCAGGCCGAAACCGCCTGCCCGCCCGTGACCGCGAACCCGCCACCATCCATCGGGCACGCGTTCAGCTTCCACGTGCCGGCGCCCTGCTTCGCGGCCGGGCTGAAGTGAACGCCGTCGGTCGAACTCGCGATGTAGAGATCCCGCGAACCCTCCATCACGTTCCGCCACATCACCCAGATCCGCCCCGACTCGTCGATCGTCAGCCCCGGATGGCAGCACTGGCAGATCGTCCCCGCCGGCGAGGCGTAGACCTCGACGTTTCGCGACCACGTCAGCCCGCCGTCCGCCGATCGCGACCCGAACAGGCGCATTCCCTTCACCCGAAGATCCAGCCACACCGCGAACAGCGAACTGTCGCGCCCCGCCGCCATTGCGTGCAGCCCTTCGCGCGCGGCTCCGGGAACATCGTTGATCACCGCGGCCCGCTTCCACGTTTTGCCTCGGTCGGTCGAGCGCCACGTGACCAGGTTCCCGTTCTCCGGCAGCCCGTGCGCGTGTGGGCCTGCGGCTTTCCGCACTGCCCCGATTGCGCTGATCACGATCGCGTCTTTCAGGACCGCAACCCTCGGCCCGCGATGTCTCCCCAGCGCCAGCGCGCCCTCTTCGCCCACCTTCACCGGGGCCGAAAACGTGCGGCCCTCATCCGTCGACGACGCGAAGTAGACCGACGATCCTCCTCCGAACGTCATCGCCACCAGGCCGTGGCCCGAGGCGAGTTGCGGCTGGCGATAGGGAACATCGGCTGTGGGCGAGATGCTCGCGGCCATCAGCAGGACAGCGGATAGCAACATGGTTCTCCTTCTAGAAACTCACCCGCAGCGCCAACTGCAGCGACCGCGGATCGTTCACGGCCGTGATCTGGCCGAAGCTGGCGGACGGGTTGGTCGGATAGGCGCCCGTGCCGAACACGCCGTTCCGGGTCAGGTTGTTCCGATGGTTGAGAGCGTTGAACGCTTCGGCCATCGCCTCGAGGCGAACCCCTTCGGTGATGGTAAACTTCCGGCTGACGCGCATGCTCACGCTGAAGAAATCCGAGCCCGCGCCGGCGTTCCGTTGCAGGTACTCCCCGTTCACCAGGGGCCGGCCCGTCGTGCCCTGAATCGTGGTGGCTCCGGTTGTGATGTTCTGCGGCAAGGTCGAGTAAAACTGGAGCATACCACTCAACTGAAATCCGTGAGTGAGGTGCTGCCAGGCGTTGTTCGCCCGTCCGGAGGGCGTCTGGATGGCGCCGTTGAAGACCACCCGGTGACGCTGGTCATCGTCCGAGCGGCCGTAATCGCGCCACAGGTTGGTCGGGTCGATCGGCGAGCTGAAGAAGAACTCACCCACATTGTTGTTGCTCTTGCTGTACGCGTACGAGATCCGGTAGCTTCCCCATCGCGAGGGCCGCTGAAGAAACGACAGGTGCAGCGCGTCGTAGTGCGAGTCGGCCGATGAGGAATACTGGCTGTTGTTCGCGTAGTTGGGGTTGGGGCGGCACCCGTTGTTGCCGCCCGCCGCGACGCATGCCGGCACGTTCTGGTTGATCGCCACGATCAGCCGCAGTCCCCGCAATCGCTGGTAGCCCGCGCTGAACGCGCTGCGCGCGCCCACCTGCTGCTCGATTTCGAAGTTCCCCTGCTGGGAATAGGCGTTCTGCATCCGCGGATCCATCGTCGTGAAGTTGGCGAGGCCGGTGGAGGGCAGTGCCGTCAGAAGATTCGGGAACGTGGGCGCGCCGGTCTGCGCCGGCGACAGGCTGACGCTCACCTGACTGGTTGAAGTGATCGTCGTCGTGTTGTTGCTCGACAGCAGAGCGTTGGCGAGCGCCCGCAGCGGAACCCGGTCGTAGAAAAGCCCAAAACCGCCCCGAAGTACGGTCCGCCGCGAGGCGAAGGGTGACCACGCGAATCCTGCCCGCGGCGAGACGTTGTTCCGATCGGTGGCGATCGTGTCCAGAAACTGCAGGTCGTAGCGCAGGCCCCCGTTCAGCGTCAACGTTGGCGTGACCTTCCATTCGTCCTGCAGATAGAACCCGACGTTCGGGTTCGTCTGGGGAACGATGCTGTTGCCGAATGTCTGGGTATAACCGGCGTTGTTATAGGCGCCGGAAAGGAAGTTGGCCAGCGACGAGAATGCGTAGCTGCCTCGAACCTGCCGCGGGAATGTGATGGTGCAATCGTTGAAAAGGAAGTTGACGCCCGCTCGCACCGCGTGCGCGCCCGCCTGGTGGGAGAGGTTGTTCACCACCTCGTACAGGTTGTTCAGCCGGCCCGCCGGGGAGGTGGACAGGCGGCCGAACGAGGCGACGCCCGAGACGCTGACCGACGGTCCCACCGGATCGCTCGGCAGCGCCAGCAGGTCGCCGCGCGTGAACTGTCCCCGGGTTTCGTTCACCGTCCTCGGCGAAAGGGCCAGGATGTTGCTGACGGCAATGGTGTGGTCCGCGTTGTCGAGCCCCGACGAGGCAGTGGCCGCGCTCAGGGCGCCGGCGCCTCGTGAGTTCGAGCTGTTCACGTCGTACAGGCTGTAGCGGATCGTGAACTGGTCCCGGGAGGTGAACTGATGGTCGATCTTCGCCAGCACGTTGCTCATGTGAACCGGATTCGGGTAGATCCCGGTCGAGATCCGCGCGCCCTGGTAGCCGGCGGCGTCCAGCCGCGAGTTGATCGCCGCTACATTTGCCGGGGAGATCGTGATCAACCCGCTCTGATTGAGCTGCCTCTGCTCGAAGTTCCCGAAGAAGAACGTCCGGTCCCGAACCAGCGGCCCGCCGGCGCTGGCGCCGTATTGCGCCTGGGTCGACGGAAGCTTGTTGTTGGAAAGCGGGTTCGCCGCATTGAACCGCTGGTTCCGGAAATAGCCGTACAAATCGCCGTGCAGATCGTTGGTGCCGCTCTTCGTCACGACGTTGATGTATCCGCTCAGGGCGCGGCCCAACTCAGCCTGGCCTCCGGAAGTAACCACCTGGAACTCATGAACCGTGTCCAGGCCATAGAACACGCCGCTCAATCCGGCCGCATCGTCATTGGCGGAGAGTCCGTCGACGATGAAGTTGTTCGAGAAGTTGCGTTGGCTCCCCACCGAGATGCCCTGGCCCGGCACGGCCGAGGTCTCGGCAAACAGCTGGTTACTGCCGGTGTTGGTGGGAGAAACTCCGGGCACCAGCAGAGCCAGGTCAAGGAAGTTCCGGCCGTTCATCGGGAGGTTTTGAATCTCCGGTTGCGACACCGTCCCGGCAATCTGGCTGCGCGCCGCTTCCAGCACCGCGGCATCGCCGGCCACGTTGACGCTTGTCTCCTCCGTCTTCACCGATAGCGAAAACACCAGATCGTAGGCGCCCCCCACATTGACGCTCAAGCGCCGTACCGCCGCGGCGAAGCCAGGTTGCCGGACCGTGATCTCGTAGGAGCCGACCTTGAGGTAGGCGAAACGGAAGCGGCCGTCCCGGTCCGTCATCCCCGAAGCCGTGAAGTTCGTATCGACATTGCGGGCGGCGACAATCGCCCCTTGGACCACCGAGTTACTGGCATCCAGCACTCGTCCGCTTACGCTCGCGTGGTGCAAGGTCTCCTGCGCCCACACGCCGCCTGCAAGCGCGACCAGTGAAAGCATCGCAGTTCGAAACATGAAACCTCTCTTGAATTCGGACACGCGGCTTTACGCCGCTCCTCGGTTTAACCTTCTACCGCGCGCCGGAACCCAGCCGTACTCGCTGGACTCCGCCCCGCGGCTGTGGATCAATGTCAGACAGAGAGAGCAGGAGGACCGCGCTTTTGCCCCGCGCGGCTGAAGGAAATTCGGTACCGGGCTTCGGTCTGTTCCGTGGCGGCAGGATGACTGGCGAGGGGCGCAAAGTAGAATCCTGACGGGCTCAGATCACACAGCGTGCCGGCCGCCGGGGCCGCTCCGCCTTTGGGGAACTGGGGACACTTGGCGCGCGCCTCTTCCATCACCGCTCCGGAAGGCCGCTCCATGTCGTCGAACGTGCCCATCGACGAGCAGTGGTGAGCGCCATCCCGCTTGCAGCACTCGGGAAGCGTATTCTTGGACTTCGCGATCAGAGCCGGCGAGATCAGCGGGAAGCCGAGGACCGCCAGCAGCAGGATCGCGAACGCGCGCCGCATTGGCTGATTGTACGTCAACTTTCGCAGAGCCCGCGTAAACAAATCGACAGCTGTCTACGGACGTGAAGCGCCGGGCTCCCTGCCAGGCGGGGGATGGTACCCGACCAGATGCTTGTAGGCCTCCAAGGCATTGTAGACAATCGGGCACAGCGAGGCCCATCGGCACAACGACGAAACCCGGCCTCCGAGCGAGTGAGTACCGGGGGCCACGTGCGGGAAATCGCGGCAGGGTTTGGGGCGGGCTTCGTAGATCGCGCAGAGATTCCCTTCGAGAAAGACGCAGCCCTCCTTTGAACTCCTGAGAATCAGAGTCGCCGGCGCGTCCGGATCGGGAAGCGTGTATTGCTGAATCACTTCGCGGGGAGTCAGGTCCAACCGGCGCGCGATGGCGTCAATCTCCGGACGGCTCACGGGCACCACGGAATTGCGGCAGCAATTTGCACAGGATTTGCAGTCGATGTGCTCCTGAATCTCCTGTGCCAGGATGTGGAACGGTTCGATTGGACGGTGATGAGCCGATAGATATCGGCGGAATTCCTGGTTCTCGGCTGTCTTGCTTTCGCCCAGCCGCCGGACCTCCGCCAAATCCGTGATCACTGCCGTTTAGCATACGTCCGCGTGCCGCGCGAAGGGAAGGGCTCCTGCCTGGGCGGCCGGAGGAAGGATCTGGAAGGGCCTGTGGACTTGACGGCGTCCGCACGCCCGGGAGACCTGGCCGCTAACCTCGGAAATCCAAATCTGGTAGCATTTGTTTTCCCATATGCCAGACTCCACCATCTCGCGGGGCCGCCTGATCCTGGCCGCCATTTTCGCCATTCTCGTCTACGGCATGATCGCCGCCATGCTGGGGACTCTGCTGCCGGAGTTGTCCAAGCGATTCTCGCTCACCGCCGAGCAGAACGGCACGATCGCCTTCGCACAGGCCCTCGGCTTGATCATTGCGTCGGTTTCGGTCGGCCCATTGATCGATACCAAAGGGAAGAAGACCGGACTCCTGATGGGCCTGGCGCTGATTGCCGCTTCCCTATTCATGCTGCCTAACGCGACCGGCTACGACATGATCATTGTCTGGATGGCGGTTCTCGGTCTGGGCGGGGGCATCATCGTGACGGCGGCCAACGCGCTGGTCAGCGACATCGGCGAAGAGAAGCGGGCTACTGTCCTCAACCTCCTGAATCTGTTCTTTGGCCTGGGCGGTTTGTTGACACCCTTCCTGGCCGCCAATGTCTTCTCTGGCGCGATTGCCTTGTGCTACTTCACGGCAACCCTGACCGCGTTGACGCTGGGTCTGCACGCAATCACGAAGATGCCGCCGCCTTCGGGCGAGCGCGGGTTCAACTCGGCGGAAGCCGGCGCCCTGCTCGGCCGCCCGCCGCTTTACCTGCTGTCCCTGTTCCTGTTCCTCTACGTGACCTGCGAGGTCGGTGTGTGGAACTGGCTGGCCAAGCATCTGATCGCCCAGGGAATGGACAAGGACCGGGCGCTGAACATTCTGTCTCTGGGTTTCGCGCTCGGCCTGCTGATTGGGCGCGTGGTGGTTTCGCGGATTCTCATCAAGGTCGCCGCTCCTACCGTAACCCTGGTCGCCTCCGTGCTGATGCTGCTCACGACCTACGCGATGCTGCAGACCAGCGACGCCACGATGGCCGGGGCGGTCGTGTTCCTGGCCGGCATCGCGATGGCCCCGGTCTTCCCCACCACCCTCGCCATGGTCGGCGACGCCTTTCCCAAGATGACCGCCACGGCGATGGGCATCGTGATTACCTGTGGTTGGATCGGACTCGCGGTCAGTTCGAAGATCATCGGATCGATCGCGGGGACGGACGACACTCAGTTGAAGACGGCGCTGCTGGTTCTGCCCGCAGCCTCCCTTGTCATGATCGTGGTCAATCTCGCGCTGCGTCCGATGCTGAAGAAGGCCTGAGTCTGGGCTTGGCCGCAAGGCAAAACAGGCAGATGGCGAGCGCGAGAGCGCTGACCCCTGCGCCCATGGCGAAGTAGGTAGAGCGGTATGTCAGGGATACCGTATGACTGCCCTTGGGGATCCGCAATCCCATGAGAGCGTGGTCCATGGGAAACGGAAGGGCCGCCTCGCCGTCGACCTTGGCGATCCAACCCGGGTAGTGGGGAATCGCGATTCGCAGGATCACTTCGCCTTCCGACTCCGTGCGCAGTTCGTAGGCCGATTCCGCGGCGCGAACAAGCCTGACGGCGGCGGGCGGGTTGCGGAACGGTGTGGCAATCCCTTCCGCGACGGCCTCCCGCAGCGGGTCGAGCGCGGCGAGTGCGCTGCGGGAGTCCTCTGGGGTCGCGGCGGGAAGGACGAGGTCCGGCGCGTGAAAGCGAGGAAGAGCCGGCGCATGGTCCCGGACGACCCACCCGGAACGGTCCCAATACCGCGAGACGCCGAGGGTCGACATGAGCCGGGGATTTCCGTGCATGGCAGCGAGGTACTCGTAGTAGCGGCCGAGCAGGAGCGGGTTGTCACCAAACGTGGACTCGACGCCCAAACCGAATGGGACCTGCGACGGGTACAGATACTCCCAACGCCCAGGCGCGGCAAACCGTTCTAGCGGCTTCTGAGGGCCCACCTGTTCTTGGAACCAGCGCCGCGGAAACGCGAACAGGGCTTCGTACCGGCCGCGTTCGTGCACCAGGGGCGAACGGACCATGTTGAAGAAGAACAGGTCGGCAAAGGTCAAAGCAATCAGAATCGCGTGCAGCCACGGCGCCCGCGGAAGGCGTAGCGCCCCCGCGGACGCAGCCAGCGACAAGCCGAGGATGACCACGAACATCGCGTGGGCGGGAGCGCGAACGCTCGCGAAACCAGGCAGACGCGCAATCAGAGGGAACACGGGAGTCTGCGGGCCGAGCGCGTACACCAGGGCGGGCACGATCAACAGCAGAGACATCGCGCGTACGCGGCCGGTCAGCAGGCCGGCGATCGCCAGCGGCAGCAACAACAGCCCCGAATAGACATATTGCTGGGAGATGTCGGGCGGCCCTGGATAGGGCTTGTGAAACGTGCCCACGGCGTTCGGGTAGACCAACGTGGCAAGGCTCCGCATCGCGATCGCGCCGCCGGGCTGTTCGACCGCGTGATAGCGGGCACGCAACGACTGCTGGACCAGTTCCGCGGAGGGCAGGACTTGAATAGCGCTGAGGGCGCCCGAAGCGGCCACCAACAGCACGAACTGCCGAAGTCGCTCCCTACGCCACAGAACGACGAGCCCCAGGGCGGCAAATCCGTAAAGCACCGTCTGAAAGTGCCCGGAGAGGCAAAAGCAGCCTCCGGCAAGAGCGAGCCAGGCCTGCTGGCGCCGTGTTTCAGCTGTCAGCAGCAGGTAGGCGAGGAGGGGAAGCCAACTGGCCGCGACAAACAACCCGACGTGCTGCGAATGGGCGGCGAAGAATCCGCTCAACGAGTAGAACAAGCCTGCATACGTTGCCGCGGTTGCGTCGCCTGTAAGATGACGCGCCAAGAGGAAAGCGCCGTACGCCGCCAGCAGAGCATGCAGCCACAGTTCGGCGAACAGGGTCTTTGGGCCGATGCCGGTGAGGTAGAACGGCCAGTGCGGTGGATACCAGGCCGCTACCTGCATGTCCGCCAGGAACGGAAACCCCGAGAAGATCGATGACGTCCAGAACGGGAGTCTGCCCGCACGCAGCGAGTCCGATAAGTGCTTCTGATAGGGCTCAAAGTACCCGCCCGCGTCCCAATGAATCGTGGCGTCTGGAGAGGCCAGGGGCGCATAGAACAGCGTGATCAGGACAAAGAACAGCAGGAGCCGTGACACAGTCGGGTCAGAACAAGTTCACAATGGAAAGGGGGAGAACGTCAAATGCAGGACATCTGGAAGTCACTGGCAGCGCCGCTTGAAACCAGCGCCTCGGTCAAGTCGGTGTTTGGCGAACCTGTGGAGACCCAGGGGAAAACCGTGATCCCGGTGGCCCGCGTCGCTTACGGATTCGGTGGGGGAGGAGGGAGCGGCGCGGACGGCGGGAGCCATCAAGGTGAAGGGATGGGCGGAGGCGGTGGCGTGTACTCGGTCCCGCTGGGCGTGATTGAGGTGACGGAAACGAGCACGCGGTTCGTCCCCATTGACGAGACTCGAAAGTGGCTCGCCGTGGGGTTCCTGGGATTCTCCGCCGGAATGATGTGCGCGCGGTGGCTGGCGAGGCGCTAGCTTTCCGGCATCCTCCGGAAACGGCAGTGTTACACTCGACCGAGGTTCGACGCCCTGTCCGCTCCGGCTCAGTTCGCGCCCCCGGCCGCAATACCGGCGACCCGCGCGCGATATGGCGTGGTCGTCTTCGCTGTCCTGTTGGCGGTGATCGCCTACATCGACCGCGTCGCGATTGGTCAGGCCGCGCCCGCCATCATGCGCGAGTTGAACCTGTCGCCGCTTCAGATGGGATTCGTCTTCTCGGCGTTCGGCCTGACCTACGCCGCATTCGAAATTCCCAGCGGCTGGCTGATTGACCGGATTGGTCCGCGTAAGGTCCTGACCCGTGTGGTGTTGTGGTGGTCGTTCTTCACCATGGCGACCGGTTGGGCCTGGAACTTCCCGTCATTGCTCGCCATCCGCCTGCTGTTCGGCGCGGGCGAATCGGGATGTTATCCGGGACTGGCGAAGGTCTTTGCCCGCTGGCTCCCTCCTCGGGAGCGGGGCATGGCGGAAGGACTGAAGGCGGCCGGTTCCCGGTGGGGCGCGGCCGTGACGCCCCTGCTGGTGGTAGCGCTCTATCGGCAGATGTCGTGGCGTCAGACATTTCTCGTCTTCGGGCTGGCCGGCGTGGTCTGGGCCGTCGCGTTTGCGTGGTGGTTCCGGGACGACCCGCATCGGCACCCCGGCGTCAACGCGGAAGAGCGGCGCCTGCTCGGGCCGCCGCCGCATCACGGCCACGAGCCGGTCCGGTGGAGGGCGCTGCTGCGATCCCGTAGCGCGTGGGCGCTGTGCCTCCAGTGGTTCTGTCACTTCTACGGATTCTATTTCTACATCACGTGGCTGCCTACGTACCTCCAGCAGGCCCGCGGACTGGACCTCAGCGCGGTGGCGTTGCTGGCGGGCCTCCCCATGTTCCTGAGCGGAATCGGAAGCCTGGTGTGCGGCTGGATGCTCGGCCGGGCCGAGCGCTGGACGTCCACAACGGCGAGCGCCCGCAAGAGGCTGGCGTATGTCGCGTATGGCGGCGCGGCAACGCTCCTGTTGCTGTTCACTCGCATCGAAGACCCGGTGGCCGCGGTGGTCGTCCTCGGCCTCTCTTCGGCGTTGGCCGAACTCAGCGGGCCCACCTCCTGGACGACGGCGATGGATCTCGGAGGCCGGGCTGTGGGCACACTATCCGCGGCCATGAACATGATGGGACACCTCGGCGGGGCGGCTGCCCCGACGGTGATCGGCCTCCTGCTGACGGCCTCGAACCACAATTGGACGCTGACGTTTTATGCCTCCGCGGCGGTCTACGCGTGCGGCGCCCTCTGTTGGATGGTTCTCGACCCGGTGACGCCCCTCGACGGCGCGCCCGCGGTGTCCGGTCATACAATGTCTGGGTGACGCTGCGAATCGCCCTCATCGGCAACATCGCCAAGCTGGGAAAAGAGTTGCTCTCTGGGTTCATCCAGGCCCCCTGCGAACTCCGGGAGTTTCCCTGCAATCTCGAGGACGTCGAAGTCCTGGTCGGGTACCCCGTGACCCCGGGCACCGTGGCCAAGGCACCGCGGCTTCGGTTGGTTCACTCTACCGGAGCAGGCACCGACGCGATTGCCACGTGGGCCCTTCCTGCCGGCGTTCAGGTGTCCAACACCTATCACCACGAGCACGCCATCGCCGAATACATCCTGCTCACGATGCTCGCGTTCGAGCGCGATCTGATCGCGCAGGACCGCCGCTTCCGCCAGCGCGACTGGACCGGAAGCTGCGTGACGGGACCGCCGCTCACTCGCGAGCTTCGCGGACTCACGCTCGGCCTGGTGGGCTTCGGCCACATTGGGCAAGAGACCGCTCGGCTTGCTGAGACCTTTGGAGTGACGGTGCGAGCGTTGCGGAGTAATCATTCCCGCTCCGATCTGGAAGACCTGCTTCGGTCATCCGACCATGTCGCGCTTGCCTGCCCGCTGACCGACGCTACCCGCGGCATGATTGGAGAGGCCGAACTGCGTCTGATGAAGCCCACGGCCTGCCTTGTGAATGTGGCTCGCGCGGAAGTGGTCAACGAAGAAGCCCTCTACCAGGCTCTGAGCGAACGCAGAATTCGGGGCGCCGCGCTCGACGTCTGGTATCGCTATCCCAAATCCGCCGAGCCCAACCCGCTGCCGTGTAATTTCCCGTTTCACGAACTCGACAACGTTATCATGACGCCTCACAGCTCCGGCTGGACGGATCGCTGCTTCTCGCAACGCTTTGCCGATATCGGCGCCAACGTCGACCGCCTGGCCCGCGGCGAAGCTCTCCAGAACGTCGTGTTCACGTCGAAAGGACCTCAGTCATGACCGCGGCGTTCCTGCTGCTGGCTGCGGCGGTCACAACGCCCGATGTCCGCATGATCGAAGCGGAGGGCGAAGCCGCGCGTTTCTGGACGCGGTGGCGAGGCCCATCCGGCCAGGGAGTGGTCGCCGGTACGAGCTACGCCGAGGTCTGGTCCGGCGATACCAACGTCGTCTGGAAGGTGGAAGTCCCGGGCCGCGGAAACTCGTCCCCCATCGCCTTTCGCGACCGGCTGTTCCTCACCACGGGCTTCGAAGGCGGACGGCGGGCCATCCTCTGCTACCGGCGGTCGGACGGTAAGCTGCTCTGGGAATCGCCGGTCCCGGAAGCCTCCGCGGAGAAGCTCTATTGGAAGAACACGTACGCTTCGTCGACGCCCGTGACGGACGGAGAACGAGTGTATGCCTACTTTGGCAACGCGGGTCTGCTGGCGGTCGATCTCGACGGGAAGCGTGCCTGGCACCGCACCCTGGGCCCTATCACGCTCTATCACGGTAGCGCCGGCTCACCGCTGCTGTACAAGGACCGGATCATCCTCTACCAGGATCAGAAAGAAGGCTCCTTCATTGCCGCCTTCGATCGGGTTCGCGGTGAGCCCCTGTGGCGGACTCCTCGCGAGGAGAACGTCGGCTGGGGAACGCCGATCGCCATCCGCGCCGGGAACCGGGACGAGATCATCACCAGCAGTCAGGACCGCGTTCGCGCGTATGATCCCGCTACCGGCCGCGAACTGTGGCGGGTTGCCGGCAATACCTTCGAAGTGATTCCCACGCCCGCGGTGGGCCATGGTTTGGTGTTCTGCCCCTCCGGACGCGCTGGTCCGACGCTCGCCATTCGTCCCGGCGGCACAGGCGACGTCAGCGCGTCACATGTGGCCTGGCAGACGTCGCGCGGATCGCCGTTTGTGCCCTCGCCCCTGGTTCATGGCAGGTACCTCTACCTGGTCAACGACATGACCTCGATTGCGACCTGCTACGACGCCCCGACGGGTAAGCTGATGTGGCAGGGCCGGCTAGGAGAAGCCGCGCGCGAGGGCTTCTCGGCTTCGCCCCTGGCGGTGAACGGGAAGATTTACATCACCAACGACCAGGGCGACACGTTCGTTGTGGCCGCCGGCCCGGAGTTCCGTCTCCTGCACGTGAACAAACTCGGCGAACGGACCCTGGCGACGCCCGCCTTGGTCGACGGCTTCTGGTATTTCCGCACCGAGCGCCATCTGCTGGCGATCGGAACGAGTCGATGATTCTCCGCCTGGGTCGTTCTACTGGTAGCGGCTGCAGCCACAAGGAGTGTTTGCGGCAAGCGAGTTCAAGGAAAATGGGGTACGCAAGAACCGAACTTTGTCCGATTGGCTGGGGGAAAGCCAAGTCCTGCACGGTAGAATTAGACTATGGACCCGGTGATCCGAAGATTCTCGAGTTTCGCCGACGCCGATGCCGCCGATGAGGAAGCCGACATGCGGTTGACTCCGCAGCAGCGGCTGTTGATGGTCATGCAACTGCGCGAGCAATTCTATGGCGACGCCGTACACGAGCGATTGGATCGCGTTTGTCGAGTCGTTAAACTCGACACAAGCGGACTACCTGATCATCGGTGGGTGCGCGGTCGCGTTTCACGGATATCCGCGGCTGACGGGCGATCTCGACCTCTTCGTCCGGCCGACTCTCGATAATGCGGAGCGGGTGGTGGAGGCGCTGGCAAGGTTCGGCTTTGGCTCCTTGCAAGTCGAACCTGCCGACCTTACCGTCCCCGATCGGATTCTACAACTCGGCGTTCGACCCAACCGCATCGACTTGGTGACGTCCATCGCCGGTGTGAGCTTCGAGGAGGCCTGGGCCCACCGTCAGGCTGGGGAGTTCGGTGGCGTCCCTGCCTGGTACATTGGCTCAGATTCGCTGATTCGCAATAAGCTGGCTACTGGTCGACCCCAGGATGCCCGAGATGTCGAACAGTTACGCAACCGGCTGGGGCGTCCTCCCACCGGAAACGGATAACCTACCAATTTCCCGTTCGGCGTCTCAAAGCGGCTGCTGCTGGGTCATGCAGTGCAGCGTCCCGAGTCCCCAAACCAGATCGACCGCGTGAATCCCGACGATCTCGTGGTCGGGGAACACTCGCGCCAGCGTGTTCAGCGCCACGCGATCGTTTGGATCGTTAAACGTCGGGACCAGCACCATCCGGTTGGCGATGTAGAAGTTCGCATAGCTGGCCGGAAGGCGACGGCCACGAAACACCACTGGCGAGGGCATCGGCAGCTTCACCACCTTCCAGGGCCCTCCCCGAAGACGCTCCCAGTTTTCCCGCAAGGGCTCGTAGTTCTCGTCGCCCCGGTCCGCTTCGGTTACCAGGACAATCGTCTCGGGTCCTGCGAATCGCGCCAGATCGTCGATGTGGCCATGCGTGTCGTCGCCGGCGATTCCGCGTCCCAGCCAGATCACCTTTCGAACCCCGAGGTACTCTCGAAAAGCCTTCTCGAGTTCCCGTCGTGTGCGGCCCGGGTTACGCGCCTGCACGTCGCTGAGCAGACACTCTTCCGTGGTGATCAGGAGCCCCCTGCCGTTGACGTCGATGCTGCCGCCCTCGAGAACAAAGCCAGGCTCCCACTGCCGCATCGTCAGCCGTTCGGCCAGGGTGGCGGGAACCGCATTGTCCCGCTGCCAGTCGCCGTACTTGGCCCAGGCATTGAAGATCCAGTTCGTGATGGCGAGTCCGGCGCGGCTCTTGACGAAAATCGGACCGTAGTCACGGGTCCAGACGCGATCGGTGGGGCAGTGAAAGAACTCCACCGCGTCCATGGTGGCGTCGGCCTTGCGAAGGCAGCGGCGGACGCTTTGCTCAGCGTCGCCATCGCCCACCAGGATGCGCACCTTCTCCACCAGCGCGAGCTTGCGAACGATCTCCGCGTACACCCAGGGAATCGGCTCGAACTTCCCGGGCCAATCGCCGCGGTTGTGAGGCCAGGCGATCCACGTGGCCTCGTGAGGCTCCCACTCGGCCGGCATGCGGAAGCCCAGCGACCGGGGCGTCTCCATCAATCGATGAACCTCGAGGTGATCGGTCCGTAGGCATCGATCCGCCGGTCGCGCAGGAAAGGCCAATTCCGGCGGACCTCCTCGGTCCGGGCCGGATCGCACTCCACCACCAGGATCTCTTCGCGATCGTGCGAGGCCTCCGCCAGAACCTGGCCAAACGGATCGCAGACGAACGATGCGCCCCAGAACTCCAGGCCGCGCTCCGGCGGGCCCTCGAAGCCGATCCGGTTCACCGCCGCCACGTACACGCCGTTGGCGATGGCGTGCGAGCGCTGAATGGTCCGCCATGCGTCGTGCTGCGCGGCCCCGTACTGCGCCTTTTCGGACGGGTGCCATGCGATCGCCGTGGGATAGAACAGAATCTGCGCTCCCTGGAGCGCCGACAGGCGCGCCGCCTCCGGGTACCACTGATCCCAACACACTAGCGTGCCCACGCGGCCGTACGCGGTATCGAAGTTCCGGAAGCCGGTATCGCCGGGCGTGAAATAGTACTTCTCGTAGAACAGCGGATCGTGCGGGATATGCATCTTCCGGTACAGCCCAGCAATGGTTCCGTCGGCGTCGATCACAACCGCGGTGTTGTGATAAACACCGGCGGCGCGGCGCTCGAACAGCGACGCGACAATCACCACGCGAGCTTCCTTCGCGATCGGCGCTAGGACCTCTGTGGACGGCCCCGGAATGGTCTCGGCCAGGTCGAACAACCGCTGATCTTCCTCGCGGCAGAAATACTGCGAGCGAAACAATTCCTGGGTGCAGACGATCTGGGCGCCCCGTTGTGCGGCTTCGCGAACCCGGCGAGCGGTTCTGTCGAGGTTTTCTTCGGGATCCAGAGAACACGCCATCTGGATCAGCCCGATCTTGAATTTCGGCGGCACTGTTTCATTGTAGGGGGAGTCGTCGAGGTCTCGAAGCGTTCCTTCGTCCTCCGGTGCCGTGGCGAACTTGGGCCGAAGGACCCCCGTATTGTCGATGTACATGTTGATGTACACTTTTGGTCATGGCGTGTCGCTATTCGATCGCACAGGCAAGAGCACAGCTTCCGGCAATTGTCGACCTGGCGGCGGCGGGGCGCGAAGTAGAACTGACCCGCCGCGGCCAACCTGTCGCCGTGATCCTCTCCATCCGGGAACGAGACCGGCTCCGGGGCGGCAATCGCGACTTCCCCGCAGCCTACAAGCGATTCGTAGAAAAGTTTCCAGCGAAGGGGGCGGGCGTCGACAAGAAATTTGCGCGTTCTCTTCGTGACCGGTCGATCGGCCGCGATGTCGCGTTATGAGCACGTATCTGCTGGACACCAGCGTCGTGTCAGTCCCGTTGTGGGAGAGACCGGACCCGGGATGGATGAGCCGGCTCGAAGCGGCCTGGGCTGAATGCGCAATCGCGTCTCCGGTCTGGCAGGAACTGACGTACGGGTGCCGCCGCCTTGCGCGAGGCCGGCGAAGGTCGAGGATCGAAAGCTATTTGGGTGAAGTGCTACAGGCTTCATTCCCGATCCTCCCGTACGACGAGGCAGCGGCGGCCTGGCACGGACGCGAGCGAGCGCGCCTGGAATCCATTGGCCGGCCAGCCCCTTTCGTGGATGGGCAGATTGCAGCCGTCGCGTATGTTCATCAACTCGTGCTGGTCACCGCTAATCCACGCGACTTCAAGAACTTCGAAGGTCTTCGTGTGGAAACCTGGTGAGGGAAGCGCGAGGATTCGCGTGACATCGAGACCACCGTGGCGCCTTGGCGGGATGTTCAAATGTCGCATCCGATGGGATCGCTTGCTGCTTTCCTTCCGGCGCCTGTCATTGGTTCATTTGCTTCCGCATTGAGAGCCACGTCAAACCGGATCACGCTCAGGAGAGCGGGTACCAGGCCGATTTCGTTACAATAGGCCACCTCGCCATGTCCCGCCTGCTGCTGTTGGTTGCCGGTCTTGCCAGCCTGACCCATGCCGCGGTTCCCTCGCCCGGGGAGCATCTCGGGTTCCGGCCCGGCGCGGACTACCAACTGGCGGATTACAAGGAAATCACGGGGTACTTCCAGCGGCTGGCGTCCGCCTCGCGCCGCATCCGGCTGGTGGATTTCGGGAAGAGTGCCGAGGGCCGGTCGACCTACGTGGCGTTCATCTCCGACGAAGAGAACCTGAAGAAGCTGGATCGCTTTCGCGAGATCAACCGCCGGCTGGCGTTAGGCCGGGTCACGATGGAGGAGGCTGGGCTGCTGGCCGAGGAAGGCCGCGCGATCGTGTGGATCGATTCCGGCCTGCATGCCTCCGAGGTCGCACCCGTCCAGCACGCTCCGGAACTCGCCTATCGCATGATCTCGAGTGAGGACGAGGAGACCCGTAACATCCGCCGCAATGTCATCCTGATGCAGGTTCCGGTGATCAACCCCGACGGCCTGGACATGGTGGTCCATTGGTACCGTCGGAATCGCGGCACCCCGTACGAGATGGCTCCGCTGCCGCGCCTTTATCAGAAGTACTCCGGCCACGACAACAATCGCGACTGGTTCATGCTCAACCTGGTGGAGACGCGCAACGTCACGCGCCTTCTGTTCCAGGAGTGGTTTCCCCACATCGTCTACAACCAGCACCAGCAGCCTCCTTTTCCCGCCCGCATCTTCGTGCCGCCCTACGCCGAGCCGCTGAATCCCAACATCCCGGCCGCGGTGATGGAGGGCATTCATCGCATCGGCAGCGCGATGAAAGAGCGGTTCGCGATGGAGAACAAGCCGGGCGTGCTCTCGTATCACGGCTTCGACGGCTGGTGGAACGGGGGCTTGCGCTCCACGCCGGCGTTTCACAACATGCACGGGATCCTCACCGAGACTGCCGGCAACCAGTACGCCGAGCCGCGCGAGTACGACTCCGCCAAATTCGAGGCGCTGTTCACGAACGGGATTCCGAGCCGCGAGCCTTCCATCTTCTATCAACGCCCGTGGATGGGCGGCCGGTGGTCGCTCCGCGACGCGATTGATTACATGCTCACCGCGGATTTCGCGATCCTCGCGACGGCCGCCAACGAGCGCCGCGATTTTCTTCTGAAGACCTACCGCCTGGCCGCCGCGGCCGCCGCATCGCCGAAGCCGTACGCGTATGTCGTCTCGCGGGAGCAATGGGACCGGTCCGCCGCCGCGGACATGCTGGAACGCCTGGCCTTCTCCGGGATCGAGGTAAAGCGGGCACAGACGGAGTTCCGTGCGGAGGGCAGGACGTACCCTGAGGGTTCTTACGTGCTCCTGGGCGGTCAGCCCTTTCGGGCGTATCTGGTCGACCTGATGGAGCCTCATAAGTACCCCGAGTTGAAAGCCGGTCAAAGCGGCCCCACCAAGCGTCCGTACGATGTCGCCGGCTGGACCCTCCCCATGTTGATGGGCGTACGGGTCGACCGGATTGATACCCGCTTTGACGCCGTGCTCCAGACGGCATCCACCTTCCCAACGGCCGGGATCGTGCACGGGCACGGCCCGGTGGTCACGCTCGACCACCGGGAAACCAACGCCTATCTCGCCACGAATTTTTTCCTGGGCCGGCATGAGCCGGTGCGCTGGGCCGCCGACCGTACGATCGTCATCGAATCGCCCTACGTTGAGAACGAGGGGCGCGCGGTGAACATGGCCAACCAGTTCGGCGTCACCGTTCACCTGAAACGCGAGAAGCCCACCCGGCTGCTGTACGAACTGCGAACCCCGAAAGTCGGCCTCTATGAATCGTGGGTCGCCAACATGGATGCCGGCTGGACCCATTTCGTGTTGGATCGCTTCCAGATCGGGCATACCCTTCTTCACAACGACGATTTCCACAAAGGGCGTCTTCGCGATCGATTCGACACGATCATCCTCCCCTCGCAGACCCCGAATGGCATCCTGCACGGCGCCCGGGAAGGCGAGACGATTCAGGACCGCAATCAAGGCACCGTAACCTCGACGCAGCGTCCCGAATACGCCGGCGGAATCGGCCTGAAGGGGCTGAATGAACTCGAACAGTTCGTCCGCGAGGGCGGGACGCTGATCGCCCTCGACCAGTCGGCCGAAGTGCCCATCCAGCATTTCCCGTTGTCGCTGAGGAACGCCGCGAAAGGAGCCTTTGCGCCCGGCTCTGTTTTGCGGTTGACGGTCGACGGGACCAGTCCGCTGGCGTTCGGCGTGCCGGCGGAAGCTACGGCGTTCACCACCAGCGCGGCGGGCTACGACATCACGTTGGCGGAAGGTCATAACCACGGGGACCGGTTGACGCGCGCAGTGGCAACCTACCCGAAGAAGGACCTGCTGGCAAGCGGGTGGCTGTCCGGTGAGAAGAACCTTGCGGCCAAGGCGGCCCTGGTCGAGGCGCGCCACGGAAAGGGCCGAGTGGTCGTCTTCGGGTTCCGGCCGCAATTCCGCGGTCAAACGCTGGGAACGTTCAAATTTCTGCTGAACGCGATCTATCTGGGATCCGCGCAGCCACTGTGAGCAGATCTATGTTTCATGTAGGCATCACCCCTGACTTCTACGTCGACGCCAAAGGCCACTTCGAAGAGGAGGTCGAACGCCTGTTCGGAGGTGTCGCCGGACTCGCGTATGCGCCCATGCCGGACCAACCCGGCAAGGTGGCGGCGTCCGCGGCGGTCAACGAATGCGACGCCATCCTGGCCATGGCGATCCGGTTCACCCGCGACAGCGTCCGTGACGTCGGCCGCCTGGCGGTGATTGCCCGCTGGGGCGTGGGCTACGACATGATTGATGTGGCCGCGATGACCGAGGCGGACATCGCCCTGGCCATCACGCCGAACGGGGTCCGCCGCCCGGTCGCTGAAGCGATCATCACCTTGATCTTCGCTCTGGCAAAGAACCTGCGCGAACAGGACCATCTGGTCCGCACGGGGCGGTGGCGCGACAAGGTCAGCCGCCTTGGCAGTGATCTGCCCGGGAAAGTGCTGGGATCTATGGGATGCGGCAACATCGCGCGCGAGATGTTCCGCATCGCCCGTCCCCTCGGCTTCGGTCGGCTGCTGGCTTTCGACCCGTTTGTTTCCCCGGACGTAGCTGCAGCGCTGGGTGTGGAATTGGTCAACAGAGACACGGTGTTTCGTGAGAGTGATTTCGTCGCGGTCAACACGCCGCTGACCGCCGAGACGCGTGGGATGGTCGGCGCGAGGGACTTCGCCCTGATGAAGCCGACGGCTTTCTTCATCAACACGGCGCGTGGGCCCATCGTGCAGCAGGACGCATTGGTGGAGGCACTTCGCGAACGGCGCATCGCGGGAGCCGGCCTCGACGTGTTCACCATCGAGCCGCCCTCGCCGGACGATCCGCTGCTGCAACTCGACAATGTGGTCCTGGCGCCGCACGCGCTGGCCTGGACCCACGAACTCGCCCGGGACAATACGATCGAGGCCTGCGAAAACATTCTGGCCATCTTTCGCGGCGAGACACCGGCGGCGATCGTCAATCGCGAGGTGCTGGCGCGCCCTCGTTTTCAGGAAAAACTCGCGCGGTTTCGCCGCGCACGGGAGTCGTGAATGAAACCTAATCGATTTCAGCAAGTGGTTCGCGAAGGCCGCATTCCGGTCGGCCACATGATCATGGAGTTCGGCACGCGAGGCATGGCCAAGATCCTCGACGCGGCCGGCATCGATTTCGTCCTGATCGACATGGAGCACTCCGGCTTCGATGCCGATGACGTCGCCGATCTCATTGCCTGGTTCAAAGCGACATCCATCGCGCCGTTCGTCCGTGTACCGCAGAGGCTGTATCACTTTTTGGCTCGCACGATGGATGCCGGAGCGCTCGGGGTCATGGTGGCGAACGTGGAAACCGCCGAAGAGGCGAGAGAAATTGTCAACTCGGTGAAATTCAAGCCGATGGGGAATCGCGGCCTCGGTTTGGGGACTGCGCACAATGACTATGTTCCACCCAACCCCGTGGATTACTTCGCGCACTCCAACTCCAATACGACCGTCATCTGCCAGATTGAATCGACCGTCGGGTTGGCGAACCTTGATGCCATCGCGGCCACTCCCGGGGTGGATGTCTTATGGGTGGGACACTTTGATCTGACCCAATCGATGGGGATTCCTGCGCAATTTGACCACCCCGGTTTTCATGCGGCGTTGACCTCGGTCGTCCAGGCCGCCGCGCGCCACGGAAGGCTCGCCGGAATCCAACCGGGTAACCCGGCTCAGGCGCGCGCGTGGATGGATCTCGGCTTCAATGTCATTTCCTGGAGTTCAGACTTTGCGGTATATCGCGACGCGCTCCGGGGCGCGGTGGACGCAGTGCGTAGTGGCAGGCCCTAAGAGCCTATTGCTTGAAGCGAAGGGAGATCCGCCCCGAAGGGGTCGTGTAATAGAGCTCTAATTGCTTCGGCTTTTGCTTCGGATCCATCGGAAAATACAACAGGCCGGAAATGGGCTGCTCGGTTTCTTTTTCCGGCATGATCTTGGATTCGAGGATGGCTAGCATCGGGTCTTTCTTTTTCCCGGCGTCTTCCTTAATTGTGGTATCATTCGACACCTCGCTGGAGCCGTTGCCGATGGAACTACCAGCGCCAGGCAGGAAGATCGGCGGCCCCCACACGCCACCGCCCGGTGTGGGGTTATTCATCACACCACCGCCTCCGCCACCATAGGTTTGAGACACAACCATCACACTGCTGCCAAGCATCTCGCTGGCGGTGTACGGCTTCGCCTTTTCCCCGTCGCGATCGCTGCGAAGCATGAAGTCATCGCGAAAGATCTTCAGCGTTTCTCTCGGGGTGATCTCAGCCTGTACGACCACGTAGAACCCGCCTAGATCCGAGCCCAGTAACTGCTTGATCGCTTCCTTGTCCGTGTAGACGGTGGCGCGAATCGCTACGTGCTTGTTCTCGACTTGACCGGACGGGATGGGCTTCTCGCCCGCGAATGCGCACAGACACCCACCCAGAAGGGCCCAAACAGCGAGGCGACACGTCATTGCCATTCTCCTCCCTGGATTATACTCCTTTGCTTTTGATCTACCCGCGAAAACGAAGTTGGCGTCTGAATTGCAAATGATTTGCTCGTAGGAGAGGCGATGAACGTCTTTCGCGGCACGAGAAATCCCGGGTCGATCCGGTTGATGTTCGCCGGCTTCTCCGGGTTTGGAGTCTGCCATGAGGCTGGAATCCTCCCACCGCACAGCAAACCACTCGAAGGCCGTCCTGGCTTCAGGCCGGAGACGGAGTAAGGCCAAACGGGATCCTTGCCGTATGCAGTTAGTACAGATGGCTGTTTCCGATAGTCCCTTCGCCACGGCCCTGCAACGCGAGTTGGAGCGCAACGGTGAGTGGATGGTTGTTCGCGTCGATCGTCCGGATCTTTCGCTGGACGGCATCGTTCTGGTGGATGAGCCCGCGCTGGACCGGATCGGACATGCAATCCACAACCCGGAGCGGGTGGTCCTGGTTTGCCACAACCACTCCGCGGAACTTACCGAGGCTTGGGAAGCCGGGATCATCTCGGTGGTCTTCGAGTCCGATTCACCCGAAACCGCGATGCTGGCAGTCCTCTCCGCAGCGTTGCGCGTTCCACACCTTCCCGCTCTACCCTGTCCTCGTCATTAGTCCCCTTAGACCCGCCGGCCGAAGCCACAAGTGCATTTTCTGCGCTGTCTTGTTTGTGCGCAACCGCTTATGGTGGTCCCAGTTACCCGATTCTGCGGGCGAAATGGCCCAAACAGGGGTGATGCGTCGTGCGCGAATTCCCTCAAGTGGGAACCCGGTCGGGCAGGGAGTGCAGGGAAAGTGGATGTTTCAGACCGTGGAGAGCGGCTTGCAGGGATTTGGATCGCGGAGAGTAAACCTTATGCAGAACTTCACGATGTATCTGACGCTCTGGGGGGTGCTGGCTGTTCTCGTCGTCGCTTTGGCCATTTATCGCAAGACCCTCTCGTCCAAGGAGGATGACACTTTGCACCTCGGATCGGGAGATGGTACGGTGGTCCAGCAGGCAAGCTTGGCCCGGCAGTTGGAAATGATCGACAAATGGGGCAAGCTCCTGACGGTCGTCGCGGCGCTCCTGGGCGTAGCTTTAGCGGGGATGTACATCTGGAACGTATGGAATGACCAGGCCCGGATGATCCAGTAGCGGGCCATGTCTCTCCAGTTCGCAAATCTGGCGCGGGTGCTGTTACTGGCTCTGGTGGCCGGTGGGGCATCCGCCCAGCAGGAGCCGGCAGAGTCGTGCGGGTCCTGCCACGATCAGAAGATCAAGGGCGTCCACCAGCCACTGGGGTGCGCGACCTGCCACGACAACCACGAAAAGTACCCTCATCCGAAGAATGCCCCCAAGCCGGCGTGCGCCTCGTGCCATGAAGACATCGCACGCCAGGACCAAAGAGGGGTCCATGGCAAGGAACGGGCGTCCGGCAATCAGGGCGCGCCGGAATGCTCCACCTGCCACGGCGGCGCCCACGAAGTCGCCAGGACCAAGGCCCAGGATTTCCGGGTGCAGATGCCCGATACCTGCGGCATGTGTCACGAAGAACAAGCCAAGCAATTCAAAGACAGTGTTCACGGAAAGGCGGTCGCGGACGGAATCGGCGAAGCCCCTGTCTGCACGGACTGCCACGGGGTACATTCGATTCTTCCGCACACGGCCGCGGCCTCGCCCGTGAATGCGCTCCAGATCCGCGAGACCTGCGCCAGTTGCCATGGCGACGTGCGGTTGGCGCGCAAGTTCGGGCTACCTTCCGACCGTCTGCTCAGCTTCGACGCATCCTTCCACGGGCTGGCCTCGAAATCCGGTTCCCAAACAGTGGCGAACTGCGCGAGTTGTCATGGATTCCATCACATTCTGGCGTCCAGCGATCCGCGCTCGACCACGCACACGTCCAAGCTCGCCGCCACATGCGGCAAGTGTCATCCCGGAGCGGGCCAGCGGTTCGCCTTGGGCCCTATCCACAATTGGGAGGGCAAAGGCGAGTCTGAGTACGTGGCCCTGGTCCGGAATACCTACTACGTTCTGATCCCCCTGGTTCTCGGGCTCATGTTCCTGCACAACGCCGGTGATTGGGTGCAGAAGGTCTGGCGTATGCGGATTCGCCGCATCTCGGCGCCGGTGGTGGCTCTGGCTGGAAGCGTTCGCATGCTGCCGTTCGAGCGATTCCAGCACGCGCTGCTGGTCCTGTCGTTCTTCGCTCTGGTCTGGACCGGCTTCGCGCTCAAGTATCCCGATCAATGGTGGGCAAGACCGCTGCTGACGTGGGAACACACCCTTTCCGTACGCAGCGTGATCCACCGCATCGCCGCGGTAATCTTCACCATCGTCTCGATCACCCATCTGATTTCGCTCATCGTCAGCAAGTCCCTGCGGGATCACTGGAAGCACATGCTGCCGCGGCGCAACGACATCCGGGAAGCGTGGCGATGCTTTGCTTTCAACCTCGGACTCACGGTGAAACCGGCTACGCGGTCGGCGCACAGCTACGTGGAGAAAGCAGAATACTGGGCCGTCGTCTGGGGCGCGATCGTGATGGCAGGCAGCGGCCTGATGCTGTGGGCCAACAACTACTTTCTGCGGGTTCTGCCCAAGTGGGCTCTCGACGTTGCCACGGCAGTTCACTTCTACGAAGCCGTCCTGGCGACCGCGGCCATCGTGGTGTGGCACTTCTACTTCGTGATCTTCGATCCCGACGTGTACCCGATGGACCTCGGCTGGCTGACCGGCCGGAGCGTCCGCAAACAGGAAGAGCCCCTACCCGTGGCCAAGGCCGGCGACTAGCTTAGCTCAATCGATATCGGGAAGATTGCCGCCCTTTCAAGCGCGTTGAGGCAGTCGGGATCTCCAGCCTGCCGCTGCAGATAACCACATGATATGAATGGTCTGCAGTGCTGTGAGGCGTGGCAGATGTGTTGCCGGTTGCAGATAGATGAAAAGTATTTTAGAATCAAGGAAGTACAGTGTCGGGGCGTAGCGCAGCCTGGTAGCGCACCTGCCTTGGGCGCAGGGGGTCGGGCGTTCAAATCGCCCCGCCCCGACCAATGAAGGCTACCGATTCGGCCAAAACTCCTCGCGCTGTGCCGAG